>JBEHWI010000001.1:0-200038 GCA_040217815.1 Syntrophomonadaceae bacterium
CTTAGCTCTTCGAGCTTTTCGTTTGGCTGCTCCGTCCGGCGCGCATTGACTATCCTATCACCATCTGGCCGGTTAGTCAACACGTTAATTTTTGGTAAGACCCTTTCAGGTCTTCGGCGCTTAATTCCGGCTCGATTTTAAACCTTAAAGTTCCTCAATCTCACCAGTATTTGGCGAACTTCGTCGCCCAACGCGCAAGAATTATGATACCATGCACCTGTTGGTCTGTCAAGCTTATCAGGGGTGATTTTGCTAATTTTCACACGGCTCGTGAAAATATCGTCATTTGCCCTGGGTAAATCGATATAAATCAGATTCACCACTCTTAAAATTAACGTAGTTACTGGGCACGTCGCCTACTATAATCGTCTCGGCCAGTGGTACGGTACTGCCCACTTCAACTTCATCAGACAGGTACGGTACCGCTACTTTCATTTTGGTGGCTATATTCATTGATATCAGATGTCTGGTCTGGTTTATTCCGGCCTGTTCGAAACGGTCCTCTAAATTGACATGAACTTCACTGGATGGAATAATCTTAACACTCATAGTTGGGCCCCAGGCAGCAAGTATCTTTAAGCCGCTCAACTGGCCAATGGGGATATCGACACTGTCTTCTTTCATTTCCCCCATCGAATGGGAGAGAACTTGAACCGTGCTGGCTATCAGCCGGTTGAGTACCACCGTATTCGGCTGGATAAGCACAATCTTTCCGTCATTGTCTTTGTGAATTACCACCATATCATCGTACTTTACCTGGGCCACCACCTCTTCATTGACTATCCGGTTTAAAATCTCGGTTCCCTGCAGTTGAACGCTGGACTTGGATAACTGCAAAATGCTGGCTTTCAGTCTGAAGTCAATATATAAGAAAAAAAACAGAACAATGAGAAAAGCTCCCACCCAGATTAACTTTTTGGGTTTTCTTCTTCCAAATCTCATTCTATCGCCTCCACTGGTACACTGGTAACCCTGATTCTGTATATTACTCGTCGAGGGAAATTTGTGCAGGGCAAGGCGGAGGCCGGCTCCTTGCCGTCCTGGCAACGCTGCACTAGACCGCCCATGGTCGTCGCCGCATTAGCCCGTCAGTGGGCGTCGGAACGAGTAATACTGGACGTATTGCTACCCACGACAACGCAGTCATGCAGAAATTTAGTCGACGATAATGTATAGAATCAGGGTTACCAGTGTACCAGTACAGTATATGAAAAACAGGAAGCATTAGATATGTATATTTTTCTTATCCTAATATATATTGCTCTTCGTAATTATCTTAACGACTGTTCCCTTTTTGAAAAAAAACGGATGGTAGGCTAAACTAATCTACGAAGGAGTTGAAAGAGATGGATGTGAGAGTGCGTTTTGCACCCAGCCCAACCGGCAGTCTTCATATTGGGGGAGCACGAACTGCCCTTTTTAACTGGCTTTTTGCCCGGCAGAACCAGGGCAAGCTCATTTTGCGGCTGGAGGATACCGATGCCGGTCGTTCCACCGAAGATTCGGCCCGGGGTATCGTGGAAGGGCTTAGATGGCTCGGACTGAACTGGGATGAAGGTCCAGAGGTAGGAGGAGAATACGGCCCTTATTACCAGAGCCAGCGTCTGACTACCTATAATATATACCTTAAAAAGTTGCTGGAAAGCGGGCAGGCTTATTACTGTTTTTGCTCAGCCGAAAAACTGCAAAAGGAAAAGGAAGAAGCTCAAAGGCAAAAAGCTACATATAAATATAGCGGACACTGCCGCGTTCTTTCCCGGGGCGATGTTGAGGCCCGTCTGGCTGCCGGAGAAAAACCGGTGATCCGTTTGTCCGTGCCTTCTGATGGTATTACCGTAGTTGAAGACCTGGTTAGAGGCCGCGTGGAATTCGCCAACAACCTCTTTGATGACTTTATCATCGCCAAATCCGACGGCTGGCCAACCTATAATTTTGCAGTGGTGGTTGACGACTATACCATGAAAATCAGCCATGTAATAAGAGCCGAAGAACACCTCTCCAACACTCCCAAACAGATGTTTATTTACCGGGCCCTGGGCTGGCAGGCGCCTTCTTTTGCACACGTATCCATGATTCTTTCCCCGGACCGGAGCAAGCTTTCCAAACGCCATGGGGCCACCTCGGTTCAGGAATTCCGTGATCAAGGCTACCTGCCGGAGACCCTGGCCAACTACCTGGCTTTGCTGGGATGGTCCACCGGCCAGGACCGGGATTTTTGGAACCTCCCGGACATGATTAAAGAATTTAGTCTAAAGGATATATCCCGCTCCCCGGCTGTCTATGACGTTGAAAAACTGACCTGGATGAATGGTCATTATATAAGCGAATGCCCCACCCCAAGACTGGGCGATACATTGACAGGGGAGGCTGAGGCTAAAGGCTGGCCGGTTGGCAGCAATAAGGATTATTTCTTTAAGGCTATTGAACTTGTTAAAACCCGGGCTAAAACAACCGTTGAAATTCTAGCGCTGATTGAATATTTCTACGAGGAGCCCATAAACTACGATGAAAAGGGTTTGAACAAGTATTTCCACAAAGATAATGCTCCGGTGCTGCTTCAAGCCGCTGAAGAACTGGTAGAAGAGTTGAACATTTTCTGCGCCGAAACCCTGGAAGATGCTATTCGTTCTAAGGCCGCATCGATGGGGGTTAAAGCCGGGGACCTGATACACCCTATCAGATTGGCGGTTTCGGGGCGGACCAATACACCCGGACTTTTTGAAATAATGGCGGTTCTGGGCCGAGAAGTTTGTTTAAGGAGAATACGAGCTGCGCTGGCTTTTGTCGATGCCATAAAGAGCAACTAATGGTGGAATACGGGCAAGCTCCAGTCCAAAATCAGTATAATGTTCCAAACCCTTTGACAAGAGTATTAGCCTGTATTATAATGATTATCGCGCGGGTAAGATTACCCGAAAAATAGCCGGTTGGTGTAATGGTAGCACGACTGACTCTGGATCAGTTCGCGAGGGTTCGAGTCCTTCACCGGCTGCCATATGGCCCCATCGTCTAGAGGCCTAGGATGCCGCCCTCTCACGGCGGAGACAGGGGTTCGACTCCCCTTGGGGCTACCAAGCTTATCCTTACAGAACATAATGTAAGCAGCAATATATCGGGATTGATTCCCGGTCTTTTGTTTTTTAGGAGAAAAAGGCCCGGAGTGTCAGCCCTGTGGCAATGATATTTCCTGGAGGATTGTTGAAAAACCGTTTTGTGGTTAAAATAGAAAATGCGTGCTGCATAGATTTAGCAGCCCGCCAATTGAGAATGGAGGTCAATTCTAATGCGAACCCTGGTCGCTACCGCTCTTGCCAATTCCAAAGGCAATGACGTTTACTGCACGGCCCGAAAACTGGATGATCGTTATATGAAACTGCTGCGCCATACCGAGCGTCAAGTCCTGGAAGAGTTAGGGTTTACTTTTATCAGGCTGGTTTCTTTGGAGTATCCGAATGTTAAGGGACACGCCATATTTTTTGAAGGTCACATGGATGAAATGCTGAGAGCCTTAAAGAGTTTGGAAAAAGTATACTAATAAAAACAGCCGGAACAAACATACTCGTAACTGTTGTTCCGGCTGTTCTATTAAGCTTTTAATCAATACGGATCTTTCCAAATTTGCGCTTGCCTATCTGAATAACCATTCCATCTTTAAGCACAATATTTTCGTTGACAAATTTTTCACCATTAACCTTGATCGCCCCCTGTTCCAGCATTCTCTTGCCTTCACTGGTCGACTTTACTAATTGGTGGTCGCTCATGAACTTGGGCAGCCAGGCCTCACCCGCTTCAGCCATGATTTCAGGAACATCGTCAGGAATGTCCCGGCGAGAGAAGACCAGCTCGAATTTGGCCTGGGCCTGCTGGGCTTCTTCGGAATTGTGGTACATGCATATTATTTCTCGGGCCAGGCGCATTTTGGCGTCACGGGGGTTGAGTTCTCCGCCATCCATGGCCTGATGCAATTTCTGAAGTTCCATGAGTGAAACCCGGGTTAACAGCTCAAAATAGCGTATTATCAGGGTATCGGGTATAGACATAGTCTTGCCGAACATCTCATAGGCCTCATCGTTAACCCCTATATAATTGCCCAGGCTCTTGCTCATTTTCTGAACCCCGTCGGTGCCTTCCAGAATGGGCATCATCAAGGCCACCTGGGGTTCCATTCCATATTCTTTTTGCAGATTACGCCCCACCAGAAGATTAAACTTTTGATCAGTTCCTCCCAGTTCAACGTCAGACTTCAACTCAACTGAATCATAGCCCTGCATAAGGGGATACATAAACTCATGGATCCCTATGGGAAGGCCTTCTTTATAGCGTTTCGAGAAATCATCGCGCTCCAGCATGCGCGCTACCGTATATTTTCCGGCTAGGTTTAAAACATCCACCAGGTTAAGCGGCATAAGCCATTCACTGTTAAAATGGATAATAGTCCGCTCGGCGTCTAAAACTTTGAAGATCTGCTCCTTATAAGTAGCCGCGTTGGCTATGACCTCTTCTTCCGTCAACTGTTTGCGGGTTTCTGATTTTCCGCTGGGATCTCCAATTCGTCCCGTAAAATCACCGATAATCAGGTGCACCTCATGACCCAGGTCTTGAAACTGGCGCAGCTTGTTGAGAACCACGGTATGTCCAAGGTGAATATCAGGAGCGGTCGGATCCAACCCCAATTTAATCCGCAGAGGGCGGTTTTCCTTTATAGCGCGAAATAATTTATCTTTCAACTCTTCTTCTGGCACGATTTCGGCCACTCCGCGGCGAATAACGGCCATTTGCTCTTCTACTTGCCCTTTTATGCTACTTTCCACAAAATTACCTCCTTGCCATAAAAAATAATAGCACACTAAAATGAGTATGTGCAATAATTAGAGCATCGAAGCGTATGGTAGGTAATAGAAGTTTGGATTTTCGGTTATTTATAGTATAGTCTGATACCTGGCAGGAGGAAAACACTGACTATGACACGTGACCTTGCCCAGTCGCAGTTAAAGGGGAAACGAAAGATCAATTTCAAGAGAATAAGAAGCATTGTATTAGTCCTTTTTGCAGTTATGTTTTTATGCGGCGTTGGTGTCGTTGTTTATGCCACCTCGGGAATGCCGCCATTTGATCCGGAACAATTAACCGGTGCCCGTACTACGGAAGTGCTGGATGACCAGGGCAAAGTCGTTGCCAGTCTACATGCCGAAGAAAACCGGACCGAAATAACCATCGATAAGGTCCCCAAAGACCTGGTCAATGCTTTTCTGGCCATAGAAGACCAGGAATTCTACAATCATCACGGAGTAAATTTCAAAGGCATTGCGCGGGCGTTGGTCGTAAACCTACAGGAAGGCGGAAAAAGCCAGGGGGCCAGCACTATTACCCAGCAGCTGGCCAGAAGCGCCTTTTTATCCTCGGAAAAGCAATGGGTCCGTAAGGTCCAGGAAATCATACTGGCCTTTAAGCTGGAATCCAAGTATTCAAAAGATGAAATTTTGACCATGTATATGAATAAAATATACTTTGGTGCCGGCGCCTATGGAGTTCAAGCGGCGTCCAACACCTACTTCGGCAAAAACGTCGACAAGCTCACCCTGGCCGAAGCTTCGATGATCGCCGGACTTCCCCAGAGTCCCAGCGCCTATGATCCGCTCCGCTACATGGACAAGGCCAAAAACCGGCAAAAGATGGTCCTGAATAATATGGTGACATGCGGTTACATAACCCAGGAGCAAGCGGATCAGGCTTACAACACCCAGCTTAAGCTCAGTACCAAGGTCTCTACCGGCTCCAAATACGGATACTACAAAGACGCGGTAATAGATGAAGCGGTTGAAATCATGAAGGGAATGAAAACCATCGAGGATCCAGATTCCGCTATCTACCGCGCCGGTTTAAAAATATATACCAGCATGGACTCAGATCTACAGAGTACTGCTGAAACTTTGTATGCAACCTCTTCCTATTTTCCCAGTGAGACTAAGAACGGATCCATTGTCCAATCCGGAATGGTGGTTGTTGACCATAAGACCGGAGAAGTCAAAGCCCTCATGGGGGGACGCAAATACGAACAGGTGCGGGGCTTCAATCGAGCCACCAGCGCCTACCGGCAGCCTGGATCCTGCATCAAGCCGCTGACCGTCTATAGCCCGGCATTGGAGCAAGGCATCATGCCTTTTTATACCCTGGATGACTCTCCTCTGTCCATTAAAGTAGGCAACACTGTATGGCAGCCCAAAAACTATGATGGGGTGTATCGAGGTCTTATCCCGATGCGAACCGGGGTTCAGTATTCTATCAATACCTATGCGGTCCAACTGCTCGAAAAGGTAGGCATCCGCTATTCCTTTGATTTCGGAAACAAATTGGGGTTGGACCTGATAGATAAACCGGGAACTAATGACCTGGCCCTGGCCCCCCTGGCCTTAGGTGGATTGACCCACGGAGTTACCCCTATGCAAATGGCGGGCGCTTATGGCACCATCGGCAACGGTGGAGTATATATCAAACCCCACCTGATTCTAAAAATTGAGGACGCCAATGGAACAGTAATCTACAACTTCAAGCCAGAATACAAGCGGGTAATGTCTGAACAAACCGCCTGGTTGATGAACAGCATGATGCAGACGGTTGTGCAACAGGGAACCGGAACTAAAGCTCAGGTCCCCGGAGTACCCACCTGCGGGAAAACCGGTACCTCAGAAGAATATGCCAACAGCTGGTTTTGCGGCTTTACCCCCGAGTACGCCTGTGCCGTTTACATGGGCTATGATCGCCAGGACTACAGTATGAACCACATTTACGGAGGCTCCTGGCCGGCCCCGCTGTTCCGGGAACTGCTGACCAAAGCCCATAAACATGGCGGGAGCACCAGTTTTGGGTCAATGCCCGACAAGATAGTCCAGGTTAGCGTGTGCCGCATATCCGGCAAACTGCCTGGTGCAAACTGCGGCGAAAATGTTATAACGGAATACTGCCGGGCCGATTGTACACCCCAGGAAGTATGTGACGGTCACCAACAGGTTTACATCTGTCAGGAATCAGGCATGCTGGCTGGGCCATACTGCCCACACCCGATTCTCAAGAGTATGACCAAAACAGACGGGACCAGCTCTGATGAAAGCCAGGTTCCCAATCAAGTCTGCACGCTTCATACCATGCCGACCGGAAACACGGCTTTCGGCAGCCAAATAGCTGTATGTCGGGATCCCCGTCACGGCGGGACCATGTATCGCGCCAATATTGCAGGGGCAAATCAGACCGGCGGCTGTCCGCCCCAGTATGTCCAATATATAACGCTGCCGGCCGGGCAGGCTCCTCCTTCTTACTGCGGGATTGCCGACCACCAGGTAAAGAATAGAACTTAATTGCTCCTCCCATCTTTTACCACAATGTGCTAAAGTAAGGGTAGTTTTTAGTTTGAAGGAGGCGGTCTTTTGAAACGTATGGTTCTAATTCTTATTTGTGCTTTTCTCTGTGTGGGATTGTTGACTGCATGCTCCAGTTCGGACAAAACAGGCACCACCCAGACCCCAACATCATCCGGGCAGTCGGATGCCAAAGGCAAAGTAGTTGACCCGGTAACCCTCATCACCCAGGACGAGGCTGCTGGTATTTTAGGCGAGCCCTCCAAACCCGCCGAAGTAAAAACTTCAGCAATCAATCCCCTGGGGCAGAAAGAAGTTATCTTTAGCCCGGTAAATGACCAATCATTTAAAATGCTGCAGTTGAGCTTCATACAGAACGAAGGAATGAACAAAGATAAAGTTGCCTCTGGATACAATGTTAAGAAACTTTATGAAGACACCCGCAAGGGCTTTGCGGATGCCAAGGATGTCAATGGTATTGGTGATCAAGCGTTTATGCGCCCCTCATGGCTTCACGTAGTCAAAGGCAACACCTATTTTGTTATCTACATAAATAACAAAGCCACTGACGCCCAAAAAGAGGAAGCCGCTAAATCCCTGGCTATGAAAATTATCAGCCGCCTATAATTATGGAAGGCATGTGCCAAAAAGAAAACCCGCATCAGTATTGATGCGGGTTTACATTCTTGTTGGTTAAAGTCTCAGGTTCTCAACTCAACTATCGTAACCCCGTGTCCGCCCTCTTCTCTGGCCCCATCATAGTATTTTGCTACATAATTATGGTCAGCCAGATAGCCACGGATGGCCTTTCTAAGAGCCCCGGTCCCCTTGCCATGAATAATCCTTATTTTATCCAGGCCTACCAGATTGGCGTCTTCCAGGTAGCGGTCAACCTCTTCGAGAGCTTCTTCGGCCATCTTGCCACGCAGATCGATTTCCCGGGAAATTTTTTGCGCTTTCTCCAGGAAGGCCGGGCTGCGGTTGAAAAGCACTTGCTGCGGTGCGGGTTCGCAGTGCTGCAGTTGATCACGATGAACATAAAGCCTGATATTGCCTACCTGTACATTAACCTCCCCCTGGGGATCGGGAGCAGCCAGCACCGTACCCTTCTGCTGTACGCTGTGAATAAATACACTGTCGCCGGGTTTCAACTCTTCATTTGAAGGAAAGGGGGCTTTTTGTCCCATATCTTGTCGTTCCAGCTTTTTCAGTCTTTGCCGACTGTTTTCTATTTCATGCCATTTGGGATCAGGGTCGCGTTTTTTAAGGGTTTCCTTGAGTTCCTTTATAGCCTCATCGGCTTCGTTTTTGATATTGCGCAGGTAGCTGCTGGCTTCTTCCCTGGCTTTGGCTATAATCTCCTCCCGCTGCCGCAGGTGCAGCTGGTGTTCTTCTTCCAGTTCTTTTTGCCTTCTCTCCAAATCTGCCTTCAAATTTTCCAGTTCACGGCTGGAGGTCTTAAACTGATCGCGGCTTTCATGAAGTTGTCGGATCATATGGCCGATCTCCTGCTCATTTTTAGGAATCAGCTCTTTAGCCCGCCTGGCCAGCCCGGGGTCCAATCCCAGGCGTTTGGCTATAACCAGGGCATTGCTTTGACCGGGCATACCGATGGTCAACTTGTAGGTCGGCTTCAGGTTGCGGGGATCGAATTCCACACAGGCGTTTTCAACCCGCTGATGCTGGAAGGCAAAGTTTTTCAATTCACTCTGGTGAGTGGTAACAACTGCCCGGCAGTGCTTGCCCATTAAATCTTCAAGGATGACCCTGGCCAGGGCGGCTCCCTCAACCGGGTCAGTGCCGGCACCCAGTTCGTCTAACAAGACCAGCGAATGTTGATTAACCTGGCCCAAGATGTCAATAATGTTGCTCATATGTGATGAAAAGGTGCTCAAGGATTGTTCGATACTCTGTTCATCGCCAATGTCTACAAAAATCCGCTCAAACACCGAAAGTCGGCTGTTTTCACGGGCTGGCACAAAAAGGCCGGACATGGCCATTAAAGTTAAAAGCCCAATCGTTTTTAGGGCTACGGTTTTTCCCCCCGTATTGGGTCCGGTTATCACCAGGATATCGAATTTACCGCCTAATTGTACATCAATGGGAACCGCTCCGCTGCCCAACAGTGGATGTCGGGCTCGGGAGAGTTCAATAAGCCCCCGGTTGTTTAGCTCCGGCCGGTATGAGTCGGTTTTATAGGCCAGCCGGGCCCGGGCGAAGATCAAATCGAGTCCGGAAAGCAGCTGTTGATCAGCGGCCAGTTCATCCAGGCAGGCGGCCACCTTCAGGCTCAAAGCTCTTAAAATCCTATCTACTTCACGTTTTTCATCGTTTTGCAGGGTGCGTATACGGTTATTCTGCTCCACTACCGGCAAAGGCTCAATAAATACGGTGGCACCGCTTGCCGATTCGTCATGTACGACCCCTTTAACATCCGAGCGAAACTCCTGTTTAACCGGCACTACATAGCGCCCATCCCGTTCAGTTACCAGGATGTCCTGCAGGTATTTCTGGTTGTTGGTAGAGCGAATAAAATCCTGCAGGTAGTCTCGTATCCGAGCACGCAGGGTGTTAATCTGCCGCCGGATGTTGCGTAGCTCATCAGAGGCATCATCCTTCACCTCTTCATTTTCGTCTATGGCCTGATCAATGCTCTTTTCCAGCTGGGGAAGAGGATAAAGGTCAATCCCTATATCAGCCAGGTGAGGCCTGGAAGGCAGAGTGAGATATTTTACAGCCTGACCGGCGGCCCAGGCCGTTCGGTATACGGCCCTCAGTTCCCCGGGCTGCAACACTCCCCCGGCCCTGGCTTTGTGAAGGGAGGAATCTATCAAGGAAAGTCCGCTTAAAAATGAAGGCTCCTGGAAACGGAGTGCTTCCATAGCTTCTTCGGTTTCATCCATCATTTCCCCCAGCAGCTTTATATCGGTCTGGAGAATCATATTTAAAGCCCGATGCTTTCCTCCTTCAAAGCTGCATAATCCGGCCACTTGTTCCCGGATTTTATGGTATTCAAGTTTGATAAGTGTCTTCTCGTTCATTTGATCACCTAAACTGTTTTTATTGGACCCCACGTAGATAATGGCCCCTGGTGTACTGGTTCTGACTTCCCCTGGTCAACTGCCTGCGAACAGCCGAGAGGTCAGGTTTCTTCTGATTTTGTATCGCCTCCAGGGCTTCTCTATATATTGAAGTTACCCGGTAGACTTCTTCAGCTGTTTCCAGGCGCGCCTCGATGCGCAGCCATTCCGGTCCTATGTGAACCAGTCGGTCCAGATACTCCATCAGGCAAAGGGTTCGGGAATTGAAAACATAAAGGCGGCAGTTGTCATCAGTAGCCAGAGGAAAACGGTACCTCTTTTCGTCTTCCAAAAAGAAAGGTCCTTGTCGGCAAAATGCCCGGCAGGAATTACCGTCAGCCCCCAGCAATTCTTTAAAAATACAACACTGTGAAACCATCAGTTGAATTTCACCATGAACCAGGATTTCCAGGCCGTCTCCACCGCCCAGTGCTTCCAGGTGCCCGGCATCAAGTTCCGGAGAAAGGCAGCAGCCTTTGACGCCCAGTGCATATAAAAGGTCCCTGCTCAATGGATTGAAAACATTCAAACCAAAGTCAGCCAGCACCGGGATGTCATGGTCCAGGCACCACTGGATAGAACCAAGATTGCCGGCCAAAAGCGTATAGCCATTTCCGGTCAGGTAATCAAACTCATCCAATTCGCCTGGTTTCTGAATTCTGGGCAAGGCCGGGATCATTTCCTGACCCTGGCTTTGAGCCAATTTTACTATTTCCTTGATTTCCTGGGAAGATGGTTTTTTGCGGCCTCCCAGTCCTTCCAGGCCTAAATAGACTCGCCCAGCCCTTGCTGCCAATGCAGCTCGTGCTTCATCAAGGCCGTTGACCTTCACTGATAAGCGGCTCCGGGCTTTACTCCTACCCCGGTTCTTCAATGCCTTTAGAATATCGGCGTTCAGAAGGCTCGGATTGGGCTCGGTTCTACTATAGTTTGCTTTTCGCAAAGAAATGAGTTTTTCGACTCCCCTGCGCCTTGCTTCATTAATTTCACTGAACGGCACCATCAGCGGTTCATTATTAATCAGAACCAATTTTTCTAAAAAATATGGCGTATGTCCCAGGCGTGACAATTTATCATGCAGGACATCATGCTCTAACGCATGTTTTTGGGCTGGCTGAGCAAGGCTTGCGGTCTGCACCGAAACAGAATACTCGTCCTGATCGGTAAATTTAAGAGACAACGGCCGTTCCTTTTGCAGACTGGCCTCTACGCCTAGCGCAAGGTATTGTTCTTCTTCAGTAGAATAACTCTCCTTAGCCTGGTCTATCAGCTGCCCGTCGTGGGTTTTAAAAACCCGATCACCGGATGATGCCTGGCCGTTTAGTCTTAAACTAACTACCTGTCCAGTACAAGCCTTCTCAACCGGCTTTCCGTCCAGCAGCAGGTTTTTAACGACAACAGCGGGGGTTTTTCCTCTTTTTACCCAGACTTCCAGGCCATCGTTTTCACTGATCGGACCGCTTAACTTGATCGTAGCCATTCCTTCGCTGTCCTGGCTGACAATCCGCCCAACAAGAACACCGCGGTTATTGGGCCTTTGGCTGCTCAATAGACCTTTTCTATCCAAAATAAAATAGCCATGGGAAAGGGTTCGGTTGAATATCTTTAAAAGGTCGTTTCGTCCCTGGTCCCGGCTCTGGACTGGACCCGCTCCGGAAAGACAATCCAGTGCTTCGCGGTAAACCCGGGTAACCACCGCTACATATTCCGGTCGTTTCATGCGCCCTTCAATCTTCAATGAGTTTACCCCGCAGGCTTTTAGCATCGGCAGCTGGTCTATCAGACACAGATCGCTGAGGCTTAAAAGGTAGGGCCCGGTCTGTCCGGGAAAGGATATTGTTTTATGATGGGAATCCACCAGCTGGTAAGGCAGGCGGCAAGGCTGGGCACAGCGTCCCCGGTTTCCACTTCTACCGCCGACCATGCTGCTGAACAGACATTGTCCCGAGTAAGAATAGCACAGGGCCCCGTGGACAAAAACCTCTAACTCCATATCTCCCAATTCCTGTTTTATACGGGCTATATCATTGGCACTCAATTCACGGGCCAGGACCACCCGTCGCACTCCCAGGTCCTTGAGGAGACGACAGCCCTGGCTGTTATGAATGGTCATCTGGGTACTGGCATGTAAAGCAAGCCCGGGCAGCACCTGGTTAAGGGCCTTTAACAGGCCCAGGTCCTGGATAATAACCGCGTCCAACCCTTCCCGGTACAATTCACTTATGTGGTGCAGAGCGGATTCCAACTCCCGTTGATCCAAAAGGGTGTTAACTGTCAGGTAAACCTTTTTCTTCAGAGAGTGGGCATAAAACAAAACCCGCCGCAGCTCTTCATCAGAAAAATTTTCAGCTGAATACCGGGCGCTAAAGTTCTTACCTCCCAGGTAGACCGAGTCCGCACCATTGGCCAGGGCTGCCCGGCAGGCGGCCGGGCTTCCGGCTGGAGCCAGCAATTCCATATTTCGCTCCTCAAATCTTTGTTGAATTAGGCAGTTCCAGCCCCGACTCCGAATCCCTTCTTACCCGAATGAGCCCCGACCCGGCAATGATTTTTATTCCCCGCTGCTCAAGGTGGTCTAAAAAGAGGTTCATTCCCAATGAGTCGCTGGCCATATGGCCCGCCACGATCACATTAACATGGTTTTCACGGGCTGCCTGGCGATGTTTATCAGGTATGTGCATGCATACATAGGTTCCGACCCCGGCCTGGGCCATTTTCTCGAAGGCTTTTTCAGGTCCGGAAGTACCACCGGAGAACTTTACCAGAATGCGCCCGGGCCTTCTTTTCTTTTCACCCACCAGCAAAGCAGGCCCGGCCTTAAGCCTCCGGGCCGTCTGGTATTCGGGAATGGTATGCAAAAGGTCTATAAGCTCCGAAAGGCTGGTGGGGTTCTCCCCATCTAGGAATTTTTGCAGGTAAAAAGCCGCCAGGTTGTCAGCCGGCGTATGGACGCACATAAACGGAAGATTCAACAGGCGGGCTGCATCCACGGCCCTTTGATGATTTAACGGAGCCATCCCTCTTTTAACTTCAGATATACGCGAAGCCAAAATTGACTCGGCAACATTTATCGGTACACCAAACTTCTCCAGTAGATCGGACTGCAGTTTCAAAACCTCATGCATGGCCGCCTGGGCTATCCCTTCCGGATGATGGGCCAAAACCAGGTCAATCTGCTGTCCTCGTTCCCGCAGGCGATCAGCCAGTATAATTTCAGGAGTTTCCATATCGATCCCGCAAAATACGGTTTGGATTTCGGTCTCCGGAATGCCATGTAGTATTCGACAATCGTGGTAGGGATTGTGCAGTTCTTCCGGGTCGAAGTATGCTTTATCACTGTCACTCAGTTTGTCAAAGGATTTCTTTTTATCCTGCAACAGGTATTCTATTCTTACACCGCGGACATCGTATGCTTTGCCCAGCTCGACCGCCATCTGGTATATATCGTTCAATTTCATATGGATCCCGCCTCTCTTTTCAATCCCCAATTCCGGTATATAAACGGCATAATATCAGCCAGGCTGCTTATCGGGCTTTCTTCATTAATCTCTCCACCGACCAGCAGAGTTGGCACTAAATTGCCGGTATGGCCTTTGACCGCCATATTTTCAAAATTACCATGGTCGCTTACAACTAAAAGCAAATCATCCCGGAGGTTCAGGCGGTTTGCCACTGCCGCCAAAAACATATCCAGGGCTTCAAGCACCTTTTTCCCCTGGTAGACATCCTGCCGATGGCCAATGCGATCGGTTAAAAAATATTCATACAGGGTAAAGTCATGGTCAAGAGCCAATTCGGCCAGGTTGGTTCCGGCCTGCTCCGGGGTTAGTATATCGACACGGTGTCCCAATAAGATGAGCATCTCGTTGGTGAAATCATGATACACGGCTCTGCCTTGCTTTAAATCATCAATAGTGCGAAAAGGCTGCCCTCCACTCATGACTGCTATAGAAGACGTTGACCAACGGCTCTTTTTTTGTTTAATCGATTCAAAATACTCTGGGCGATAGGCGTTGGCAAAGGTCGCTCGAAGTCCCGCATCTCTCAAAACTCGAAAAAGGCTGTTTTCCTTTAGGATCTCGCGCAGGGCAGCATTGGGATAGGCGGGCAAGTGGCGTCCCAGGCTCCGGGCTGCATTGACCCCGGTCCACAGGGTAGTCTGCCCCGTGGCGCTCTGGGGAATGCCAACAACTCCAAGGCCGGCATCGGTGGGAATCATCTGCGCCCATGATGTAGCCACCCGGCCAGAGTCGGCATAAAGTCGGTGTCCACCCAGTATATGATCCAAGAATTCGGTTCGGGCCCTTTTATAGGGATTAAGATCGTTTATTTCACCCAGCCCAAAACCATCCAAGAAAATCATTAAAACTGACAAAAAACTTACCCCGTTTGATAAAACCTGCGATTAATTATAGCATAAAGATTTAATCCAGAATTCGTCTATTGTCCAGGGCAGACATTCTAATCAGAAGCTGGTTCAGTTTCTCCTCGATTTCGCCCAGTGCCTCGGCCATCTTAAACCCGGGAGCTTGCTGGGATTGTTGCTGTTGGAGATCCAAAAATTCGCTGCGGTTCATGGTATCGTCGGTAGCAATTTCAGTTCGAGGTGTTTTGTGAAGGCCCAAATCACGCCGGGAAACCGGTTGGTCTTCATCTTTCAAAATTGCGGTAAAACCTCCACAGGACTCAAGTATGCCTTTGTGAACCTCATCTACATCGCTGATGCCCTTTTTTCTCAATTCCTGCAGCAGATCGTCGATATTAAACTTTTCCCGGGCCAGGTTTTCTTTAATAATTCGGCCGTTGTCTATTAGTACAACCGGACGCCCGGTTAAAAGATCCGAAAACCGCTGGCTCTTTAACGCTAAAAATCCCATCAGGTATTCCAGTACCGCCAGGGTGAAAAGAATAACTATCCCTTCATAATAAGGAATGCTTTTGTCAAGGGCTACCGATACCACCGTATGGCCTACTCCAGTCATTACTACAAAATCAAAAGGGCCCAATTCACCCAGAGCCCTTTTACCAAGTACTCGAATCATCAGCAAAGCCAGGAAATACATACCCGCAGCTCTAAGAGCAAAATAAATCATTGAAGGAACCCCCTGGAATCAGTACTATTCTAGTATTGTGCTTGAGTCAGTGCCCTTATTCCAGGGGTCAAATTCAAAACCTATCGTCCTTGTTCAAGAAAGAGCGCAATTTATTAATTTCCCAGCAATTTATTATATCGTTTTCCGTCAGCCATCCCCGTCGGGCGTTTATTATGCCATATTCCACTAGCTGCAAATCGTTTGCGTCATGTGCGTCGCTGTTCACAGCCATCTTTACGCCCAGCCTGGCTGCCTTGCGGGCAGTTCCTTCATCAATATCGAGGCGATCCGGATGGGAGTTGATTTCCAGAGCTACCTGATTCACCGCGCAGGCTTCTAAAATCCGGTCGACATCCAACTCATAACCCTGCCGTCGGCCCAGCAATCGCCCGGTCAGGTGGCCGATAATATTCACCAGGGGATGCTCAATTGCTTTGATAATCCGGCGGGTCTGAGCTTCTCTATCAAGTTTAAAATGGCTGTGGATGGACGCAATAACGATATCAAGGTTTTTTAGAACCTGATCATGATAGTCAAGCTCCCCATCCTTTAAAATATCCACTTCCGTCCCCTTAAGTATGGTAAAATCCTTAAATTGCTCGTTTATGGCCCCCAGGCTAACTATTTGTGCCTGCAAGCGCTCTTCGCTTAACCCCTTACTAATAGACAATGATTGGGAATGATCAGTTATAGCCAGGTAAGCATAGCCCATAGCGCGTGCAGCCCGGGCAATTTCCAGCATACCAACACTGCCGTCACTCCACGATGAATGCACATGCAGATCGCCCTTTATATCACCAGCCTCCACCAAATGAGGAAGTTCGTGACGGCAAGCTATTTCAATCTCTCCTTGATTTTCTCGCATTTCCGGTGGAATGTACTGCATCCCCAGTTTGCCAAACAGTTCAGCTTCGTCGGCAAGGCCCCTAAACGGTTGTAGATTGCCCCCCGGTAAAACAGCCTCCCGAAAAGATTTGGAGCCGGTAGTCCAGAACAGCGAAGCTATGAACTCTTCTGATTCTACCCGAATAATTTCAAAGGGAAGCGCCCAGCCCAGCCGCCCCTTTATATTAGTAGAACTGCACTCATCAATTTTTTTTAAGCCAGGATAAGCTTCCACAGCATGTTGTAATGCGCCCAGATCATTAGCGCATACTAAAACATCGACATCCCCAACCTGGGGTTTGCCACGGCGCACACTGCCTACCAAGGCAGCTCTTTGCACCGCTCCGGTTCTCTCCAGGTACCTTAAGAACTCCAAAGCCAGAGGTCTGGCCAAACCGAGAGTAGTCTTTGCAGCACCTTGGCTCAGCAGCTCAATCCCTTTTATGATATTCTGCTCGCTTTTGGCCCCCATACCTGGTAATTGGCGAATCCGGTGCTCGCGGGCAGCCTGCTCCAACTCGAACCGAGAAGTAATTCCGAGGCTCGTATAGATCAGGTTTATGGTTTTATGCCCCAGCCCGGGAATGGCCAGCATATCTAAGACTCCTGAAGGGACTTCCTCCAGGAGTCTATCATAATAGCTCATACTTCCTTTTTCCAGCATTTCTATAATTCCGGCCTGAACTGATTTTCCCACACCCGGAATATCTCTTAAGCTCCCGTCCCGGTAAAGTGTTAACAGGTCTTCCTGCAAATGATAGACAACTTCAGCGGCATTTCGGTAAGCTTTTACTTTAAAAGGATTATCATTTTTTATTTGCAGAATATCGGCAATACTCCCTAGAACTCTGGCCACCTCGCGGTTGGTCATTCCTACCCCATCCTGTTTTTCTTTTCTTCCAAAGCCTTCACCAGTTCATCATAGTCTTCCTGCAATTTGTTTAACTCGTCGGCGAGGTTTAAAGCCACCAGAACCGCCACCTTAACCGGAGAAAGATTGGGGTTGCGGCTCTGGTAAACCCGCATCCGGCGGTCAACATAAGAGGCAAGCATTTCTATGTATTCGGGATTTTCGTCACCCCTCACCACATATTCTTCATTAAAAATGTTTACACATACGCGGCTTATATTGTTATTACTCTTCTTATTCTTATCCATTATCACGCCTCCTATCAATCCCCATCAATGGAACATTTCGCTGTTTAGACCCTTTCTCCTGCTTAGTTGTCATACTTCGCCTGCCTGTCTTGACATTTGCCGCCTCAGGCCCGCCCTGTCACGTTTATAATATTTGGTCTAAAGGGTTTAACAAGCTGCTTCATCCTTGGATATAAGCGTTGTTTATATAAGCATACCTTTTTTCCAGCCACGGAGAAACCGAGACCGCGCGCTTATTTCCAAATAATTGTTTGGGACCTTGAAAAAAATCAGGATTTGTGTATTTTTTTTCCCGAATATGTGGTAGTATAAGATTAAGCAAGCCGCCATTATATAATTTTAACTTAATATTTAGGACCTAGGTCTACGTTGTTAAGGGCAAAACCACTGAAAAGTGGTGACGCAAAGCTAAAGGGGCTAAAGCGGTAGTTTACCGCCAAGCCAGCCAGTTGCCGGAATAATGTCCAATTGGGGCATGTACCTGCACTGCTGTGCAGGTTTTTTTCGTTAAGGAGGTTCATAAGATGAAAAGAATAATTGTATTAGCGGCTTGCATAATAAGCCTTTTGAGTTTCACTCTCCCTGGCGCGGCATCTGCTTCTACCGCATACAGTGTTGGATTTGATTCAAATCAAATCCACGTTGCAACTCCACGCAACAGCGGAATTACCTGCGACGGAGCCTTGCAGGTAAATGGTACTTCGCAGCTTGACGTAGTCTGGTTTTGCATCCGCAATCCGCAAAATGAAGTGACTACCGCCCGCGCAGTTGTTCAAGACGGGCAGTTTGATACCACTCTGAACCTTTCCATGGGTGTCGGTGAATATACCGTCTGGGCCGGAGACAACCCCAGACGTTTTGACGGTAAAATAAGATTCCTGGTTCAAAGCAAGGCTTCACAGGACAATCGTTATTCCGCCCCGTCCGTTTATGTTGACAGTGACAACAATTCGATTGCAAAGCTCGCTTCAACTATTGCACCGGATAATTTGAGCGATGTTGAAAAACTCCGCAACATTCACAATTGGGTGACCAGTCATATAGCCTATGACACTGTAGCCCTGGCCAACAACGGATCCAGCAACCTGATTCCCGCCAGCCAAACCCTCTCCAGCGGAAAGGGAATGTGCCGCGAATACGCCTTCTTGACTGCCGCTCTTTGCCGTGCATCGGGACTGCCGGCCCGCGTCATCTATGGGATGGCCACCCCCCCCAACGGTTCCAGCGGGGGAATGCATGCCTGGAATGAAGTTCAAGTAGACGGCAAGTGGGTTTTCGTAGACACTTGTTGGGATGCCGGTTACGTAAGAAATGATGAATTTGTCGCTGCTCCGGCCACCACATACCTGATGCCTAGCAGCGGATATCCTTCCGACCATAAGGCGACTACAACAGCTCTCTATTAGAATCTAGCATACGCAGAAGGGACTGACGTAATGGCCAGTCCCTCAGTTTTTAATGCTATTATTTTTCAATCATTCTCGCTCTTACGGCGACCCTTTTATCCTGCCCCTCCGGCGTACATGTTGCGAGTGTCAAGGCATTGTACCCGCAGGGGTTGCTAAGTGTCCAATCATCGCTGCCGATACTGTCAACCTGTTCAACCTTATATCGATATACCTGATTATGATAGGTAAGGGCGATTGTATTCCCTATGGTCAGCTCATGTATGTTGCGAAAAGGTCCGCCATACATGGTCCGATACCCTGCTATAGCCGTGTTCCCCTGACCTGGTAAAACGGTCTGAGTATACCATCCTGGTCCCAAGGCCAACGCCTCTTGAGAAGTACCTTCAACCACTACCAGCTTGAGCCCTAGTTCCGGTATCCCCAATTGGGCCCAGGGAGCTATCTCTCCACTATTGGGCATAATTAAGCCTCCGGTCGTATCTGCTACTCCTGACTGTTGTTCCAGCTTATCCCGGTAATCACCCTCTGGCTAACCGTTAATGCTGGAGGCTCAATCGCCTTTATATTGTAAGAAAACTTGGTGTATATAATCGGTTATAGGAGTCAAAAGGATGACATTAAACAAATCATCCTTCTTTTAGAAAAGGACTAATCCATTGACTAATACTATTGGACAGGTTCAACAAGGAATTCAGCTGAGTGAAGTGCAAATAGCAAATCTGCTGGGGCTGGCTTCCCTCTCTAAATGCCATAACAGCAGTTCTGGGACAGGATTCGGTAGCCACCATGCCCGTATCCAGATCGACGTTTAGCTCAACTATGTTGGAGGGCCGTATAAAATCGCCGGAAGAAACCTTGCCAATCGCGCCTTGCATAAATCCTTTCCATATAGGACCTGCAGCCGCACTGCCGGTTAAATTTACGTTCCGGTCTTTATCATAACCAACCCACACGGCGCAGCAAGTTTTGGCGGTAAACCCAACAAACCAGGCGTCTTTCCTTTGGTCGGTAGTTCCCGTTTTTCCGGCTGTCGTCAAACCCGGCACTGCCAGCGCAGACCCCGTTCCTCCCGGCATCATAACCCCTTTAAGCATATCGGTGATGATATAAGCATTGTCTGGATCAATCGCCTTACTACGATTCGCTTTATTTTCTTCCAGTATTCGGCCATTTCTATCCACAACCTTGATGATATAGTAAGGTGCACAGTAATAACCCTGATTGGCAAATGCGCAGTAGGCAGCGCATAATTCAATTGGGCTAACTTCGGTTGCACCAAGGGGCAGGGACAAAACCGGTTCTATGTGCTCAAAGCCAAACCGCTCAGCCCATAGAGCAACCTGCTGCGGTCCCAAACGGTAGTTCAACTGCACAGCGATGGTATTGTCAGAGATCATTAAGGCCTCTTTTAGAGTAAAAGGGCGCCAGTGGTAAGGATTGTCACCATAATCCGAAGGCCGATAAGGTGGTGAACCGGGTATTTCATATTCGATTTCTTCACACGTTAACATACTGGCCGGTGTATAGCCGGAATCGATAGCCAGAGAATACATAAAGGGTTTAAATGTTGAGCCTGGTTGACGCCGGGAATAGACCCGGTTGTAATTAGAGCTGTTATAATCACGACCACCCACCATAGCACGAATCTGTCCGGTTTGGGTATCTAATGCTACCACTGCCGACTGCATCTCCTGATCCTTGGATTTCATCCCGGCTACTAAGGCCTGTTCCGCCGCCCTTTGCATATCCAGATCCAGGCTCGTATACACTTTCAAACCTCCCTGGTACACCTGCCGCTCGCCGTATTTCTTGCTGAGGTATTCTTGAACCATGGCTACAAAATAGGGCGCATCGCCTGTACGGGATGATGATTGGCGGTAGGTCAGTTTTGCATCAACAGCTTCTTGTTTTTGAGCAGTGCTTATCATCCCTTCATCAAGCATTCTCTGTAATACCACAACCTGCCTCTCCTTGGCGGCCTGCGGGTTCTGATAGGGATCATAGTGGCTGGGCCAACGCGGCAGACCGGCCAGAAGAGCTGATTCGGCCAGGGTTAATTCGGAAGCGCTTTTTCCGAAAAAGGTTCGAGCCGCGACTTCCACCCCATAGGCACCATGCCCAAAATATATGGTATTGCAATAAAGGGCCAGGATTTCGTCTTTACTGAATTTTCGCTCCAATAAGAATGAATAATAAAGTTCCTGTATCTTGCGCGTGAAGGTTCGCTGGTCATTTAGAAACAATTTTTTGGCGGTCTGCTGGGTAATAGTGCTGCCGCCTTCTACAATAGAACCAGCTTTGATATCAGCCACAAGCGCCCTCATAATTCCTTCCAGATCAATTCCATGATGCCGATAAAAGTTTTTATCTTCCACTGCCACAATCGCCTGCCGAAAGCTGGGAGCTATTTCATTTATATATACATTAATGCGATTTTCGTCGGAAAGGCCTTGAATAGAACGCCCACTGACATCATAGATCACTGATGGTTCAGGTATATCAAGTCCTGGTAAGCTCCAGCTGAAAGCCAGGAGAAGAGGAGCAACCAACGTGATGATTATTCCCCAGGCGGCAATTCGTTGTATTGGTCTTCGCCCGTGCATAGCTTTTTTTCCTCCGAATGTTAAATAGTTGAGACGCACCTCTTTACCAAATTATTCCCCAAGGCAAACGCCCAAAACCATTTTCTGATATCTTTTTTAGCCCGGCTTAAAAAGTTTGAAGTACGAGCAGGAAAACACGCTGGAGAAATGGAATCTATTTTGGATGTCCCCATACGGGCATACCTAAATTCGGGCATACTAAGCGAGAGCCGGTTGGCCTTAAAATCCTTTAAGATAGGAGGGGTGCGCGGTGATAAAAACCTACTTTTACAATGACGAAGATAAAACCATGTACCACGATGTAGACTTAAACCACAAAGAACAGCTCCTTGTATCACCCCACAACCTGCTATGGATCGACCTTTTTGATTGCTCCGCCAGCGAACTCCATGAAGTCGGACGAATTTTTGATTTCCATCCACTGGCCCTGGAGGATTGCCTGCAGGAAAGCCCCCGGGCTAAATTGGACCGTTATGATGATTACAACTTTTTTGTTTTCCACGCTCTGAGATATTTTGAGGAAGCGGAAGAAGAAGATGAAATAACCAGTATTGAACTTGACGTGTTCATGGGAGCAAATTACCTGGTTACCATCCATCCGGTGGCTCTGGCAGCGGTTGGGAAAGTTGCCCGGGTTTGCCTCAGCAAGGATGAGTACATGCTTATGGGCCCGGAACACCTTCTATATAGAATTGTAGACAATATCGTTGATGACTATTTTCCGATTATGGAGCGTCTCGGTGAACGTATTGACGATCTGGAGGATAATATTTTTACCAAGCGCGGTCAGGAAACCTTTGAGGAGATCCTGGCCCTTAAAACGACCCTGATTCTGCTACGCAAAGTTTTAATTCCCCAAAGGCGTATCTTTAGCAACATAAGCAGCCATTACACTTTCTTTGTCAGTGAAGAAAACGTTCCCTATTTCGAAGATCTACTGGATCACCTGGATAGTATATTAGACACCGCCAACACGTTTCGTGATTTGGTTACCAGTTCGACTGAAATCTATTACTCCATAATTAATGGACGTACCAGTGAGATAATTACCGTCCTGACCATAATGTCGGTAATAATGATGCCTTTAACGGTGATCACTGGATTTTTTGGCATGAATGTAAACCTTCCCCTGATGCAAAATCCCTGGGCATATGCCATTATATTCACTGGCATGGTGCTGCTTGCCGTGGGTATGTTGATCTTTTTCAAACGCCGGTCATTCATTTAGCCCCATACTCACAACTTTTTCAGACATTAAATAAGGGGATGACCCTGGCGGTCATCCCCTCTCAGCTTTCTGTATTTTGATTCTATCAAGAGTACTTCACGCAGATATTGCTGATCAGTTCCGCAACATCCTGCACATAGTCCTGGGCCATTTCAATATGTTCATATACCTCGCGCCATTTTATGATTGAAATTGGATCGTTTTCGTGTTGATCAAACAGAGCCGCTACTCCGGTTCGATAGAGGCAGTCCTGCTTCTTTTCCAGGTGACGAATTTCTTCAGTACATTCCATTATTTCTTTAAGGTTCTTTTCGATGTGGTTTAATAACTGAAGAGCCTTTTCCTGGAGCTGCAGGGCTTGGAACAGGACATCGACCATTTCCTGGATAGTTGCATCCGGCGGCCCTGCTTTGTACAGAATCATGCGGTCAACGATCCCGGTGATGTAATCAAGGGTGGTTGACAGCTTTTGAACCAGCTGGAAGGCATCTTCCCGATCAAATGGCAAAATGAAACTGGTGTTTAACCGCTGTACCAGATCTTCAATAATGCGGTCGCCCTCGTGTTCCATTCCGGTAAGTTTAGCCATTTTAATATCCAGGTCGCTGTAGTCGGATACGACTTCTTTGAGAATTTCGCCGCCTCTGACCACCACCCGGGCGCTCTCACTGAGCATGAAAAACAGTTCTTTGTCCTTACGGCCAAACATGGCACCCAACATGGCGCTCCCCCCTTAAAATAATACAAGTGCATTTTTTCACTATCCCGGCGGAACTTTTTTAGCCCTCTTTTTCAGGGAAGTGCAGTCCTATTTTCAAACTTACAATGCTCGCATATAGTCGGGCCGCAGATATTTCTTATCGTTGGAGGCTATGATCTGTTCAATCATCTGCAGGATTTTTGCCTTGTCACGCGGAAAACGCCCTTTTATAGGAAGGTAGTTGGATGCGTGGTTGCTCCGGAACTCGGTTTCCTGCACGTTTAGATTCTCTATCATAATGCGCATTTCGTCAAGTATTTCAAAGGGACCGGGAAGCTCAAACTCCCCTTTCTGTACTTTTTTATACAACTGGGTGTGCGGTACGATCATCAAGGTTAAAGCACCTATATAATCGGGATTAATTTCGTTCAAAATTTTAGCGGTATTAATTGCATGATCAACAGCTTTGGGGGTTCTTCCCGCCAGGCCCAATAAAACAGTCACCGACAACAAGATGCCTGCCTGCCTGACCTTTTTCCCGGCTTCCACCATTTGCTCATAGGTGACTCCCTTGCGAATCTCCTTTAGGAGCTCCGGGTCCCCGGTTTCAACACCCAGATAAGCAATGTTTAAGCCTGCATCGCGTAAATACTTTAAATCATCGAGGCTTTTGTCAAGAATGCTGCTGGGGCTGGCATAAACACCAACATGATGAAGACTTGGGAAAGCATTATAAAGTTCTTTTAATATTTCCAAAAGGTCGTTGGTGTCTAGGGCTAGCGCATCTCCATCACATAGAAAAACTTTCTCCAAATCGCCGTAGTACAGACGGGCCATGCGAATATCGGCCTTGATCTCATCCAGCCCACGCACCCGGAACTTTTTATCCTTATACATTCCACAGAATGTACACTGGTTGTGGGTACAGCCAACCGTGCACTGAAGCAGGTAACTTCTCGCTTCACTGGGTGGTCGATAAATATTTCCTTCATAACGCATAAATAACACCTTCTTTTAGGAACCGGATAGTTAATGTCTAACATTTTATAATTTATATTCTTGCCATAAAAAAAGCGATACAGTTCAAAATAAATAAGGGTGCGAGTAGAAGGAGGTTTTGGTTTTGGCTAGAAAAAGAGGTATCATGTCAGATGAGCTTAAATACGAAATCGCCCGAGAACTCGGTGTTGACCATATAGTGGCAACCGAAGGCTGGGGTGGCGTATCTTCTCGAAACTGCGGAAACCTGGTTGCCAAAGCCATTGAAATGGCTGAAAGGAACCTATCTAACCAACGATAACTGCAGAGGCTCGCACCGTTTGCCGGGAGACTATCCCGGCAAATTTTTATTCTATAATCATACTTATGACGGCCCGGCTTGGCAAGCAATTTTTTAGATAAAAAAGATCAAGTAGTATCGTCTTTATCCTTTTTACGGGTTAAAAAACTGCTTATCCAAAACAACATGAGAACAAAAAAGCTGGCAGCCACGGTAACATGTTTTAATCCGCTGCCAACCAATATGCCCATAATCGCGGTGACCCATAGTCCTGCCGCGCCGGAGAGACCACGGACTTTGCCTTTTTCGTTAACCCAGATAAAGCCAGCCCCTAAAAACCCCAGGGCGGCAACTACCTGAGCCGCAAGGCGTCCCGGGTCTGCTGCCCAGGGATTATCCAGAGTAGTAAAAAATTCAGTCGATACAACCGACACCAGGGCGGCCCCCATGGCAATCAGCGCATAGGTTCTCACGTCTTCTCGACGCGCCCCCATGAGACCCATGAGTACGCCTATGAACCCCGCCAGGCAAATGCGAAAAACAAACAGCCAGGTCATTGGCTACAAAACTCTGTAATTGGGAGCTTCCTTGGTTATCGAAATATCATGTGGATGGCTCTCAATCAGGCCCGCATTAGTAATTCTCACAAATTTGGTCCTGGTTTTCATATCGGCCAGGTTTCCTACCCCGCAGTAACCCATACCGGCTTTGAGACCGCCCACCAACTGAAAGATAGTCTCTGATACATAACCTTTGTAAGGAACCCGCCCCTCAATGCCCTCGGGAACCAATTTGGCTGCACCTTCCTGAAAATAACGGTCACTGCTGCCCTGCTGCATTGCATCTAAGGAACCCATACCGCGATAAACTTTGTAACTGCGCCCCTGAAGGATAACTACTTCCCCAGGGCTTTCTTCGGTGCCAGCCAGCAGGTTGCCCAGCATAACGACGTCGGCGCCCGCGGCAATAGCCTTGGCTATATCTCCTGAATACTTTACTCCACCGTCAGAGATAATTGGTACTGCGTATTTACGGGCCACTTCTACACAGTCTATTACAGCGGTTATCTGAGGAACGCCAATACCAGCCACCACCCTGGTGGTGCAGATTGAGCCAGCCCCGATGCCCACTTTAACGGCGTCAGCTCCAGCTTTGATCAAGGCTTCGGTAGCTTCGCCGGTCGCCACGTTGCCGGCGATAAGTTCCAGGTTAGGAAAGCGTTGTTTGATGGCAGCCACCATATCAATGACATCCTGGTTGTGCCCATGGGCGGTGTCTACTACCAGAACATCCACGCCTGCCTTGATCAGGGCCTGGACCCGCTCAAAGGTATCATGGCCGACGCCTACCGCCGCTCCCACCAGCAACCGGCCCCGGCTATCCTTGGCTGAGTTCGGGTATTTGTAGGTCTTCTCAATATCTTTGATAGTGATAAGTCCCATTAATTTATTGGTTTCATCGACCAGGGGCAGTTTTTCAATCTTATGCTGGCGCAGGATTTCCATAGCATCGTCCATACTGGTTCCAACTGGAGCGGTTACCAGGCTGCGGCTGGTCATTACATTCTTGATCGGCTGGTCAAAGTTGGTTTCGAAGCGGATGTCCCGATTGGTTATTATACCAACCAGTTTACCCTCTTGGGTTACCGGAACCCCGGAAATGTGGTAGTGCTCCATAATATCAAGAGCATCTTTGATTTTATTATCCGGGGCCAGGGAAAAGGGATCGGTAATTACGCCATGTTCGCTGCGTTTTACCCGGTCCACCATGCGGGCTTGTTCTTCAATGGACATATTTTTGTGTATGATTCCTATTCCGCCTTCGCGAGCTACCGCAATGGCCATACGCGTTTCGGTTACTGTATCCATTCCGGCACTCATTATGGGAATGCTAAGCTTAATGTTGCGGGTCAACTGGGTAGTGACGTCCACATCTTTCGGTAGGATCTGAGAATGCCCGGGGACCAGGAGTACATCATCAAAAGTAAGCCCTTCCTTAGCAAATCTATCTGACATTGGATGTCCTCCTTTTATGAATTTAGACTATATTAGCCCATTTAGCCCCCGTTTTCAACCCGGTAACCCTATTTCTGAATCGGTATGCTTGAATTAATCACCTCCCATTACTGATGCCACCCCGTAATGCTGAAAGTGTTCCAATAAACTGGTTACGGTCTCTTCACTAACTTCAAAACGCTGCGCCATTGATGTCACACTTAAATCCTGTTTAAACGCAGTAATCAATTCGTCAAAATCAATTCCCGCCTCCCGACTCATCTCCTCCAGGGACGGAATGCGGCTCCAGGGAGGAAAACGCCCTTTATCAACCATATTAAACACTTCCTTAAATAAGCGAGTGTATTTATTTTTCCCTGAGCTTGCTGGATTAATCAGTTTTCTACCCGCTTTATCGCTTCAATTGCCAAGCAATCAAGTTATGGTTTAAAAATTACGATATTTACTATGAAGATAGAATTATCTGTAAATTAAGGTTTATCCTTGGAAGGAGCAGTATCATGAAAAATCCACTGAAAATATTAGCCTTAACAATAGCCCTGACCTTGGTACTTTTTCCGGCCACGCCCACCTTGGCCGCTGATCCATCAGATCCACCCGGGGTAAATCACATAATGGTTACCAACAACGCAGGGATGCCGGACACCGTAAAAGTGGTCAACCTGCAACCAGGAGACATTGTTAAAGTATTTACAGCAGATTTAAGCGGCAAGCTAGGCCAGGCAACCGCTATCTCACGGAGTGTTTCCATAAAAATACCGCAGATCGGCGAGAGTGATGGAATTATACAGGTAACTGTAACCAGTAGGGGAAAAACTGAAAGCAGCCCAACAGAAGTATCCTTTGTTGCGGAGCCTCAGTCAAATACCCCGGCGCCAGGCGATATCATTATAACCAACAATGCAGGAAGGTCAGATACGGTAAAGGTGGTTAACCTGCTATCAGGGGATATTGTTAAGGTATACGACAAAGATATAAGCCAAATATTGGGGCAGGCCAAAGTGGCCACCGGCTCTTCCAGTACTATTATTAAGATAGCCCAGCTCAGCACGAATGCAGGTACAATAAAGGTAACTGTAACCAGTAAGGGCATGCGTGAAAGCGTTCCAACTGACGAGATACCATATGCCGCCGAAGTAAGCTCCAGTGCGCCCGATGCTGCTAATATAACTGTGGTAAACAATGCCGGCCAACCTGATACGGTAACGGTGGCCGGGTTAAGCTCCGGCGCCGTTGTAAAGGTATACCCGGATAACATCTCTGCAATTCCGCTAGGTAAAGCGACTGTGCCCACCGGAGCACCAAGTATCACTATCCGCATAAACCAACTGGGTACCCTCGCCGGTTCCGTATTCGTTTCGGTTGCCAATCCCGGTCAAGCCGAAAGCGGTCGAACGGATAAGGCCTACGAAGCAGAAGCCCAGTCCACAGCCCCAACACAAGACACTATAACGATTAACAACTATGCCGGGGCTTCAGATACGATAACCGTAACCGGTGCCGAAGGAGACCGGATAAAAGTTTATTCGGATGTCGGTTTAAACACCCTGTTGGGCCAGGCAACGATTGCCAAGGGAGCCACTTCCGCAACCGTAACTGTCACTCAATTGGGAGCAGCAGGCGGGGACGTATGGGTTACTATTAGCAGTACCGGTAAGGCCGAAAGTGATTCGACCCAGAAAGGCTTCGATCCTGAAGCCAAATCCACTGCTCCCGATGCTGGTGTCATAACTATTGTCAACAATGCCGGCTCCACAGATACAGTCACGGTTGAGGGGGCTGAAGGCGATGTGATAAACGTCTATTCAGATCTGGGTTTGAACGGGCTTCTGGGGCAGGCTACAGTAGCCAAGGGCGCGACTACGGCTAAGGTTAGCATTGCCCAATTGGGTAAAGCGGCTGGGACTGTATATATAACATTGAGCAGTCCGGGCAAAGCCCAAAGTGATCAAACATCCAAAAACTATGATGCTGAACCTCAATCGGTTGCGCCCGATGCTGCCAATATTACTATTGTCAACAATGCCGGGACCTTGGACACCGTAAAGGTTACAGGCGCCGAAGGTGAACTAGTAAAAGTATATGCGAATGTCGGTTTGAGCACTTTGCTGGGACAGGCAACTATTGCCAAAGGCGCCACCAGTGCAACTATAAGCATTCGGCAGCTTCCCGAAAGCGGGGTTGTATATGTTACCATAACCAGCACAGGCAAATGCGAGAGCAATGGAACTTTGAAGGCCTTCAGTGAGGAGATTGATTCACCCGCACCGGCCGCTGATGACGTTACTGTTACCAATAACGCAGGCCTACCAGATACAGTAAAGGTCAATTATCTTGACCCTGGAGACACCGTAAAGGTCTATGCTACAACAACAGCTACCAGGGTTTGGGGTCAGGCAACAGTAGCCAAAGACGCTGACAGCGTGACCATAAACTTTGGCCAATTGGGTGGGGCTGGTGGCACTATATACGTTAGCCTCAGTAAAAGCGGAATGTTGGAAAGCGATCGGACGGCAAAGGTTTTTGCAGCGGAAACAAAGTCGTTAGCCCTAGATGCAGCCAACATTACGGTTGTCAATAATGCAGGCATTGCCAGCCAGGTTACAGTCTCTAATCTTCAGTCTGGTGATATTGTTTCAGTTTACGAAGACGCCAAACTGGCTACCTTACTTGGGCAGGCAACTGTTGCCAAAGACGCTACAACCGCCCAGGTAAGCGTTCAAGGCCTATCTTCTTCAGGAGGATCGATTTATGTAACGGTAACTGGAACCGGCCTCCTGGAAAGTGATGCAACTGAGAAGAGCTTTGGTGCCCAAACAGAGTCCGCTCTGCTTGATCCTGACAGCATCCTTATAATAAACAATACCGGAGCAGACCTGGTCATAGTCTACGGATTAGATCCAGGAGATATGGTTAAAGTCTATCAGGATGCAGACTCTACCAAAGTAATTGGTTCAGCGACGGTCGCCTCCAAACAGAGCCAGGTTATTATAACTATCTCACAACTGGGGGCTGACGGTGGAAGCGTTTTCCTCACCTATTCGGCATTCGGAAAACTGGAAGGTGACAGAGTTGAGAAAACTTTCGCTGCGGAATAATATTGGCTTGATTATTTAAAACAAAAGGGGAGAATGTGTTGCCCCATCAAGGAACACCTTCTCCCCCTTTTATTGATTCACTATGCTCCTTAAATAGAGCTGTTCTTTAAACGCATATGATTTGAGTCCAGATCGACAACGATAACTTCACGCCCTACCTTTTTTACGGCCTCCCAGGGAATCACCATCTTCTGCCGGTCAGTCCAGAAGTTCAGGGCATTGCCCCGGTTGGGTAGTATAATCGAGATAATCTGCCCGCTTTCAGCATCAACCAGCATATCTGATTCACCGACCGTACCCATCCTCATTCCATCGAAGATGTTGATCATCTCTTTGCCAGTCAGTTCGTAGAGACGCAAAGCCATCCCCCTCTCAAAAACGCCATCAGCGTCCAGTATGACCGAAGCCGCCCTCTCCCCGGATGGTTTCGTCCAGTGAATCAAGTTCACAGATCTGGGCACGGCATACCGGGGCCAGGATCATCTGGGCAATTCTCTCTCCTCGTTTTAATATATAATCTTTGTCCCCCAGATTTATTACTATAACTTTTATTTCTCCTCGGTAATCGCTGTCAATGGTGCCCGGTGTGTTTAGAAGGGTTATGCCATACTGCATGGCCAGGCCGCTGCGGGGTCTTACCTGGGCTTCAATACCAGGTGGCAGGGCTATCGCCAGTCCAGTTGGCACAAGGGCTCGGCCTCCAACGGGCAATAAAAGGTCCTCCTGGTTGGCGGCGTATAGATCCATACCAGCCGCTCCCGGAGTCATGTAGGCAGGCAGTGGCAGATCGGCACCATGCAGCCTTTTGATCGGCACTTTAATATCCATTCCCCATTCTCCCTCAAGAATTATTTCGTAGTACTGGCCAGGGGTCTCCACCAGCGGCTGAACTCCTGCTCAACACTGGGCAAAACTTCGGCCGAGCCAATCGCCGCCATAGACAGCTCCTGCTCAGCCAGCATCTTTTTAGCTAAATCCAGCACCATATTCTGCCGAACTGAAAAAATACGCTCAATGCTTTCCTCCAGGTCTACTACTTTACCATACATAAGCACCGATTTACCCAGACGGGTCATACGGTTGATCACGCTCTCCAAACCCAGGTACATACTGGATTTGATCAGGTGTTGAGTCCTTACAATTTCCTCACTGCTGACTCCCTGGCTTATAAAACGCTCCAGTTCTTTATGCAGCTCTTCAAAAAACCTTCCCACCTTATTGGGGCCTGTCCCCACAAAGACGGCAAAGGAACCGGTGTCACTGTAATTAGACGGCGCCGAGTATACGGCATAGGCCAGGCCTTGCTCTTCACGAATACTCTGGAAAAGTCGTGAACTGATCCCGCCCCCCAGAATGCTGTTCAAGACATTCAAGGTAAAGCGGCTTTCATCGTGATAAGAAAGGCCCGCCACCCCAAGACAGATCTGCACCTGTTCAGTTTCCTTATCCACCATTTGCATGAAAGGAACGTAAGGCTGCGGCTGTTCCAGCACAAAAGCAACCTTCTCCCGGGAACGGCTGGCCAGGTAGGCATCTACTTTTTCCTTGATCCTCTCCGGGTCAACATTGCCGGCAATGGCTATGACCAGGTTGGAAGGTTGATAGCAATAGCGATAAAAAGAGTAGATCTCATCCCGGTCGAAGCTGGATACTGAATCAAGAGTGCCTAAAATCGGGCCGCCCATGCTGTTGCCCCGCCACAACTGGCTCATAAATACATCGTGAATGAGTTCATCCGGAGCATCTTCATACATATTGATCTCTTCGCTTACAACATCCTTTTCGGTCGCAAAATCTTTACCCGCAAAGCTTGAATTAAAAAGCATGTCAAAGACAATTTCCATGGCTCTATAGATATCCTCATCCAGGGTGCGCGCATAGAGGCAGGTGTATTCCTTGGAAGTAAAGGCATTAAGCTGTCCGCCCATACTTTCAAAGCTCTCAGCTATTTGCCGGGCGCTTCTATTTTCAGTGCCCTTGAACAGCATATGTTCAATAAAATGACTGGCTCCGGCCAGGTGAGTTTCTTCGTGCCGGGAGCCTACTCCCACAAACAGCCCTATGGCAGCCGATTTGACATGGGGGATGGCCTCAACCACCAATCTTGCCTTGGAATCCAAATCCCAATACCTTATCATCCCTATTCCTCCAATAACAACATGCTTTATTCTATTCTTTGCCCGCCCTGATAATCCTTTTCCAGTTGATAAATTCCTGCCACAGTTGTTCATATAAAGAAGGCGGTTTTCTAATATCATTTCCTGCTATCAGGTTAACCCGTTTCAGGAGTTTTCCTCCAGAATATACTTCCAAATAGCCTACTTTATCCCCCTTGTTAACCCTGCTCAAGCCGGTAAAATGCAGCCTGGCCTTTTTTTCTATAACAGCCGCCCGAGTTCCCTGCCATACCTGCAATGCTTCTGCAGGGTAGACCGACAAAATAGCCGGTTCGTTTTCTGTTGTCACCAGGTCACCCCAGGCAACTGAATCGTCAACGATCTTTACATTCTGCATGCTTTTGAAGCCGTAGTCCAACAGGCGGGTGCAGTCTTTGGCCCGATCACCGGAACGAAGCACCACCGCGATCAATTCCCGGCCCTGGCGGCGGGCCGATCCGACCAGGCATTTGCCGGCCGCATCGGTTGTTCCGGTTTTTACTCCATTGGCCCCGGGATAGGTATCCAAAAGGCTATTGGTATTATAGATTGTGTAAGGCTGAGAATACCCCGGGTGTTTAAAATCGGCTCGATTGGTGCCTACCATGTCGCGAAAGGTGCTCTGACCCATGGCATAGCAGCTTATTACGGCCAGATCGTATGCAGTGCTGTAGGCTTCGTGAGCAGGCAATCCCGATGCATTTTCAAAACGGGTATGGAAGGCACCCAGGCAAAATGCCTTCATAGTCATAAGGTGGCCAAAAAGCTGTTCATCTCCTGCTACATGTTCGGCCAGGACCACGGCAGCATCATTGGAAGATTTTATGAGGGCTGCTTTTAACAGTTCATCCACGCTGAGCTTCTGCCCGGCCTTAAGACCGATGGTATACTCAGCGGTTTGATCGGCATGTTGGCTTACCCGCGCAATTTCCCCGCTTTGACAGTATTCCAGGGCCAAAATGGCGGTCATAATCTTGGTAGTGCTGGCGACCGGCCGTGGTGAGTCGGCATTTTTCATCAGCAAGACCTGGCCGGAGCCGGCATCCATCAGGCAGTAATAGGAACTGGAAATGTCCGGGGATACGGCAAAAACCGGCTTTTGGGTTGGGTCCTGGAAAAGAAGCAATATAGTTACGGCTAGGATAAAAACCGCCTTGTTCAATTGGGCGCCTCATTCGGCTTTTGTGCTACAATCTGTTCGATGGGCAGCATTTGAAAGCCCTCTTCTTGAAGCCGTTGAATTAGGGTTGGCAGTGCTTTTACGGTGGGTTCGGTAGGATGCATCAAAATAATGGAATCATTTTGCACCTTGTTCATAACCCGTTTTACTATCACGTCGGGGCTGGGCCGCTGCCAGTCAATGGTGTCAACCGTCCACATGACCAGATCATAGTCTATGCTGCTCACCCCCTGCATAATTTGGCGGTTTTGCTCGCCGTAGGGTGATGCAAAAAAGCTGGTGCGCTGGCCAATTATATCGTAAACAACCTCTTCCGCTTTTTTTATTTCGGCTGCAACTTGCACGGGTGACAACGCGGCAAAATGCAAATGTTTGTAGCCATGGTTCTGAATGCTATGCCCTTGTGCAAATATATTTTGCAGCACTTCCGGATTCTTTTGGGCCCAGGAGCCGGTTACAAAGAAGGTGGCTTTGGCCCCTGCTTTATTCATTTCCTCCAGCATAATCGGAATATATTCCTCTCCCCAGTCCACGTTTATAGTGATGGCCACCGCTTTTTGCCCACTGTTTCCCTGGTAAATGGGCTGATTGCTGATAGCGGCAGGCTCCGCTGGTTTGGGTTTTAGCTGATAATAGCCCACAATACCCCCCAGCACTACTAAAAAGGCCAGGGCGGCCAGCAGGCCGCGCCGCGGCAGGAAAACTGTCATCATCCCGCTCCCTCCTTGGTAAATAGCTTGATTATCTGTTGGGGACTTTTCGACATCTCCTACATGTCTATTCGCGGGCCTAAAAGGCTATTCGTACTACTTTAAAACCATACATTTGGCTTAAAAATACAAATAAACCGAGCCAGCTCGGTTTACTTGGATAGGTTTCTTTAGTTGGAATAAATAATTTTAAGTTGGCTCTTTGGTAGAATTTTTAAGAACCGCTTTGCGGGAAAGGTTTACCCGTCCCTGCCGGTCAATTTCGGTTACTTTCACCAGAATCTGGTCTCCCAGGTTGACCACGTCGGTAACCTTGTTTACCCGGTTTTCAGCCAGCTGGGAAATGTGCACCATTCCTTCTTTGCCACTGGAACCCAAAACTCCGGGAATGATTTCCACAAAGGCCCCAAATTCCATGATCCTCTTTACGGTTCCCAGATAAGTTTTACCAACTTCTACCTCGGCCACTATAGAATCTATCAGCGCCTTGGCTTTTAAGGCTGCATCATGATCGGTTGCCATAATAAACAGGCTGCCATCGTCTTCAATATCAATTTTACAGCCGGTCTCATCCACGATCTTATGGATGACCTTTCCGCCCGGTCCGATGACCTCACGGATCTTATCGGGGTGAATCTGCATCCTTAACAGCCGGGGAGCATACGGAGACAGTTCCTGGTTGGGCTCTTTGATGGCCTCCATCATCTTTTCCATAATGAACATGCGGCCTTCACGAGCCTGCTTCAAGGCAGCTTCAACGATTTCACGGTTTACCCCGGTAATCTTGATATCCATTTGTACGGCGGTAACACCTTTTTCAGTGCCGGCCAGCTTGAAATCCATATCCCCCAGGGCATCTTCTATACCTTGAATATCACTCAAGATGGCAAATCCGTTTTCCCCTTTCACCAGGCCCATAGCTATGCCTGATACGGGGCGCTTTATGGGAACACCAGCATGCATTAATGACAGGGAGCTTCCGCAGACACTACCCATGGAACTCGATCCGTTAGACTCAAGGACTTCTGAAACAACTCGAATGGTGTAGGGAAACTCTTCTTCGCTGGGCAAAACCGCCAGTAAAGCCCTTTCAGCCAGAGCCCCATGCCCTATTTCCCGCCGCCCCGGTCCCCTCATGGGCTTGACTTCGCCGGTGCTGTAGGGAGGGAAGTTGTAATGATGAATGTAGCGTTTTCTGTTTTCAATGCCCAGGCCGTCCAGCAGCTGGTCCTCGCTTAATCCTCCCAGAGTAGTGACCGATAAAACCTGGGTCTGTCCCCGGGTAAACAAGCCTGAACCATGAGGCCGGGGCAGAAATCCCACCTCACAACTGATGGGCCTGATCTCGGTGAGACTGCGGCCGTCTACCCGGTCGCCTTGCTCCAGGATCATCTTACGAACCACTTCTTTGAGCATCTTGTCCAGGAGAGCACCGATGAGCTTTATGTCATCCGGGTATGTTTCGGTGAAATGTTCCAGAATTTCAGCTTTGGCCTGATCCATCTGGGTTTCCCGGGCCTTTTTGTCCGGATTGCACACCGCAGCTTCCAACTGGGGTAGACTGTACTGGCGGACTTCCTCTTCTATAGCCGGATCCAGGGACACTAACTGTACTTCCACTTTGGGCTGACCCAATTCCGCATAGATGGTTTCTTGAAATTCTACGATCTTTTTAATTTCATCGTGGGCGAAAAAGATAGCTTCCAGCATGGTCTCCTCCGGCACTTCGTGGGCGCTACCTTCAACCATCATGATGGCTTCTTTGGTGCCTGCCACCACCACATGCATCTCGCTTTTCTGGTATTGTTCCACCGTCGGATTAATGACCAGTTGTCCATCGACTCTTCCCACCACGACTGCGGCGACCGGCCCGGCAAAGGGAATGTTAGAGACTCCCAAAGCTACGGAGGCCCCAATGGTGGCAGTCACGTCCGGAGCATTATCTTTATCCACAGACATAATTGTAGCCACTACATGCAGGTCGGCTTTGTAGCCTTTGGGAAATAAAGGGCGGATGGGCCTGTCTAACTGACGTGCTGATAGGGTGGCAATCTCCGTGGCCCGTCCTTCGCGTTTGATAAAACCGCCCGGAATTTTGCCTATCGAATACTGCTTTTCCTCATAATCCACGGTCAGGGGGAAGAAATCCAGCCCTTCCCGGGCCTTGGCCGCAGTAGCGGTCACCAGCACGACGGTGTCCCCATATCTGACCAGGGCAGAACCATTGGCCTGTTTGGCTACCTGCCCCACTTCAACGATTAATGGCCTTCCGGCAATTTCAGTCTGATACTTGCGTACTATAGCTATTCCTCCTTTCAATAATAATAAAAGTTAAAGAGCGGGCTTACCGCTCTTTACCTGCGCAAACCGAGTCGCGTAACGATGGTCCGGTAACGCTCAAAATCTTTCTTTTTCAGATAATCCAGAAGAGAGCGGCGCTGACCGACCATTTTTAACAGGCCCCGCCGGGAATGGTGATCCTTTTTATTTGCCTTCAGATGCTCATTTAAGTAATTGATTCTTTCGGTTAGAATCGCTATCTGAACTTCCGGAGAGCCGGTATCATTTTCATGGATCTGGAACTCCTTGATAAGTTCCCCTTTCTTCTCGTTGTTTAAAGCCAAAATTTCACCTCCTCACATTATAATCGCCACCAACCAAGGTTAGCGTCGGTGAAAATCGCTAATCCTAGCCCGTGGTTCAAAAAGACCCTGGCGGTAACAAGCATCTGCCAGGTGCGGCCTGCTCCTATCAAGAACCGCTATTAAATATCGGGTCAACTGCAGCTTACCTGCCCTTATGAAGGGAACTTATTATTCTATATTCTCCCAGGGCTGGGGCGCTTTTATACTTTTCCCGATAACAAGGTACATTGTAGCATATTCGGCGAGTATATGTAAACGAAGGAATTAGAGCCCTGGCAACGGCTGACCCGGCAGGTAATCCCGGGCCGCATCCCGGTCTGCCCCGATCTGGGCCTTCAGTTCTTCAATGCTGCCGAATTTCCTCTCATCCCTTAACTTTTTATAGAAACTCAATCCCAGGCTTTCTCCATAAAGGTCTCCCTGGAAGTCGATCAGATGCGCTTCGATGGAAATAGCGTCACCACTTAAAAAGGTCGGCACATTGCCGATGTTAACGACCGCCGGCAGCCACTCTCCTTTACGCCTTACCCGGGCAGCATATACTCCTTTGCCAGGTACAATTACGTCCTCATCCACCTGAAGGTTGGCGGTTGGGAAACCCAGGATCGCCGCGCCGCGGCGATCACCTTTTACCACCCGGCCTTCCAGAAACGGGTAATGGCACAGCATTTCCTTGGCTTTGTCAATGACCCCTTGCTCCAGGTAACGGCGGATAAGGGTGCTGGACACAACTTCATCTTCAACTCTGACCGGGGATATAATGTGAACCTTAAAACCATACCCCTCCCCCAGGGCTTGCAGCATTTCAGGAGTCCCGGCTCCACGATGGCCAAAGGAGTAATTGAAGCCTATAAAAGCTTCTTTAATATGCAGTAGGTCCACCAACACCCGTTTAACAAATTCTTCGGGGGTCCAGCGAGCCATTTCCAGGCTAAAGGAGTGATAAATAAGCAGGTCCATGCCCAGATTTTTCAACAACTCGACCTTCTGTTCGGCAGTCACCAGCATTTTGGGGGCTCGCTCCGGAAAAAGCACCTTGGAGGGGTGCGGCTCAAATATAAAAGCAGCGGCAGTGCCATCGTCCTGACGGGCCCGGTTAAGGAGCGTTGTAATCAGTTTCTTATGCCCCTGGTGCACCCCGTCAAAATTCCCAAGGGCCAGGAAAAGAGGTTTTCCGGAAGATATGTAGTTGTCAGCTTCTCTAATTACCTGCATCAGCGGTATCACTCCTAGATTAATAATCTTAAAGGGTGGAGCCAGGTGCCAGCCGAATTTTCAAGCTCGGCCATCCCCAAAAAGCGGCGGTCTGCAAAATAGACTCTCACCCGGCCTGTTAAAGGAATTTCTCCCAATCCTATAGCCCGACCGTTCCTCCATGAGGATTCCACCTGCTCTGGTATGATGACTTCCGGTAAACTGCCCAGCGGGAAATCGGACGGAAGTAGATAGGTGCTTAAGTCCTGATTCTCCAGCTGTTCTAATGAAACAGATTGGACTATATCAAATGGTCCTGAGCAAAGCCGCACCAGTTGGCTTAGCACTGCGCCAGTACCTAGTTTTTCGCCAATATCGTGGCCAAGGGTTCTTATGTAAGTACCCCGGGAACACAAGACTTTAATGGTTATTTGGGGCCAGGGAGAAGAATCTTCCACTTTCAAAAGCTCCAAACGGTCTATTTCAATTTCCCGTGCTGTACGTTCCACCACCATCCCCTGCCGGGCATACTCATAGAGCCTCTTGCCCTGATGGTGTACCGCTGAATACATAGGCGGAACCTGCAGGCTTACTCCCAGGAAGGATTGCAGCACTTCGTCAAGCTGCTTGGTAGTAAAGCGAGTACTTCCACTGCTCTCGACCCTGCCCCAGATATCCTGGGTGTCCGATGTGGCTCCCAGGAAAAAAGCGGCCTGGTATTCCTTGCGCTGGTCTTCTATATATTGCAGGAATTTGTTGGCCTGTCCCAGAGCTACAGGTAAAACACCGGTAGCCATAGGATCAAGAGTCCCTAGATGCCCGATCTTGTGTTTCCGGGGCAGCCGTTTCTTAATTACCCGTACTACATCAAAAGAGGTCAAGCCGGGCGGTTTATTGATATTTAGAAAGCCGTCCAAGCTCTATATCACTTCCTCGATAGCGTCAAAGACTGTTTTTTGAACTTCATCAAGCGTTCCTGGCCGACGCGCACCGGCTGCCTGGCGGTGTCCTCCTCCGCCAAATTGCTGGGCCAGAGCAGCAACGTCTACCCGCCCTTTGGAACGCAAACCGATTTTTATGGTGCCGGGGCTTATCTCCCGCAGGAGAACACCCACTTCTACACCCTCAATCATGCGTGTATAGTTTATTAAACCCTCTGGATTAAGTTCCAGCGCGTCAATTTTCTTCAGATCGGAATAAGGCAGAAGCATACAGGCGATGCGTCCATCAGGGCTGAAGTTCAGGTGCTGAAGAGCCAAACGCAGAAGATACATCTCTTTCCGGTTCTTCGATTCGAAGAGATTGATCCGAGCCGAGTTGACATCGACCCCTGTATCCAAAAGCAGTGCAGCCGTACGCAAGGTTTGACTGGTGGTGTTGCCGTTTAAGAATCCCCCGGTATCCATGAGCAAGGCAGCATAGAGGGCTTCAGCAATCTCCGGCTCCAGGGTGACATTTAAGGCTTGAAGAAGCTGGGCAATAATCTCGCCGGTGGCTGCGGCTTGAGGGTCTACGTAATTGTAATGGCCAAATATCTCGTTGGTTGGGTGATGATCAATATTAATGGTGACAACCGTCAAACCGGCTGTCCATTCTCTAATGCTATCATGAATTCTTCCCAGGTCGGAACAATCCAGATAGATCAACCCGGAGAAGTCCGTAGAAATTTGCTCCAGGGGTTTGAACAGTTCAATTCCCTGGAGATAAAGATAATTATTGGGAAGGGGTTCGGCCTGTAAGATTTGAACTCTTTTACCCAATTGCTTAAGACCCAGTGCCAGGCCCAGTAAAGACCCTATACAATCTCCATCGGGGAGCATATGCCCCAACAAAAGCCAATCGTCCTGAGAATTAAGCTCTTGCGCAATTTCACCAATGCTATTCATCATTCCCCTTCTCGCCCTTGTTGTCACTCAGTTCCTGAAGCAGTGTGGAAATACGTATACCATGCTCAATCGATTTGTCCAGGCGAAACTCCAGTTCCGGGAAATGCCTGACTGCAAATTCCCTGGCCAGCTCACTGCGGATATGGCCTTTGGCCTTCTGCAGAGCCCGCATAATATCTTCCTGGCGCTGCTCCTCAGCCAAAATGCTGAAGTTGACCCGGGCATGACCCAGGTCATTGGAAACGTCAACCCGGGTGATAGATACGGTGCTAAAGTCAATACGGGGATCCTTGATATCTTCTTGCAGAATCCTTGCCATACTTCGCTTGATTTCAACTGCCATTCTATCTTGACGGCGCTTGTTCATTCGCCATCCCCCATTTCAACTGTCATTTAAGTTTATAGGTGTCTGGGTACTTCTTCCATGGTAAATGCTTCGATAACGTCGCCTTCTTTGATGTCGTTAAAGTTGCTTATGCCCATTCCACATTCATAGTTTTCTACAACTTCTTTGACGTCATCCTTAAAGCGCCTTAAAGAATCGAGTTTGCCCTCAAATACGATTACTCCATCCCTCAAGATACGTACATTGGCGTTTCGTTGGATTTTGCCGTCCAGAACATAACAGCCGCCAACCGCACCGACATTGGGAACCCTGAAGACCTGGCGCACTTCAGCACGGCCCATGTATTTCTCCTTGTATTCGGGATCTAGCAAACCAACCATGGCTTTCTTAACATCATCAATAGCTTCATAAATAACCCGGTAAAGCCGCACGTCAATGTTTTCATCTTCTGCATATTTCCGGGCTTTGCTGTCCGGTCTGACATTAAACCCAATGATTATGGCGTTGGAGGCTGACGCCAGCATAACATCAGTCTCGGTTACGGCACCAACTGCTGAGTGAATTACATTCACCTTGACCTCATCGGTGCTCAAACGGACCAGTGACTGAACCAGGGCTTCGATGGATCCCTGTACATCTCCTTTTATAATCAGATTCAAATCCTTGGCATCAGCTTCCTTCATTTGACGGAAGAAATCATCAAGGGATATGCGGCTATTCTGCTTTTGTTCTTCGATCTTCTTTTCATTGGCTCTCATAGTGGTCACAGCTTTGGCCGTTTTTTCGTCGCAGGCCTGCACTTTGCTGCCCGCTTCGGGAACCCCGCTCCAACCGGTTATTTCAACCGGCATGGAAGGCTGGGCTTTGTCAACCCGGCGCCCCCGGTAGTCGGTCATAGCCCTGACTTTGCACCAGCTTACGCCGGCCAGCAGGTAATCCCCAATTTTCAATGTCCCTTTCTGGACCAGAACGGTTGATATAGCCCCCCGGCCTTTGTCCAGTTCACCTTCAATAACTACCCCTTCGGCAGGACGGTCAGGATTGGCCTTAATGTCATTCATTTCTGCCAGTAATAGGATCATTTCCAGGAGCGTTTCAATTCCTTCACCCGATTTGGCCGAAACTGGGACAAATATGATATCTCCGCCCCATTCCTCGGCGAGTATGCCGTGCTCAGTGAGCTGGCGCATAACCTTTTCCGGGTTGGCTTCCGGTTTGTCGATTTTGTTGACTGCCACCAGGAAAGGAACCTTGGCTGCCCGAATGTGGTTGATCGCTTCAATCGTTTGAGGCATAACCCCATCATCGGCTGCTACAACCAGAACAACTATATCGGTAAGGTTCGCTCCCCTGGCCCTCATGGCGGTAAAAGCCTCGTGGCCTGGGGTATCGATAAAAGTAATCCGGTTGTCATGAATATTTACCTGGTATGCTCCAATATGCTGGGTGATTCCTCCGGCTTCACCGGAGACTACATTGGCCTGGCGAATTCTATCCAGCAATGAGGTTTTCCCGTGGTCTACATGCCCCATAACCGTAACCACGGGCGGCCGGTTCTGCAGGGTTTCCTCTTCATCAATGATCTCTTCCAGCATTTTCTGCTCGGCTGACAGTACGCGTTGTACCTTGGTTTCGTAAAGGCTGCATACGATCTCGGCGGTTTCAAAATCTATGATCTGGTTTATGGAGGCCATTATCCCCAATTCCATAAGCTTCTTCAAAATATCCGCCGGGCTGCGAGTCAGTTTTTCAGCCAATTCGCGAACTGTTATGGTATCTTCAATGTCGATCAATTGGGGCGGTTGAACGACAACCTCATCACGACGTTTTTTGTGTTTTGATTTTCTCGTGGGACGGGAATAATCCCGGAGGTTTTCCGGTTTGGTGTTCCGGTTAGGTCCCTGTCCCGGTTTACCAGCGGTCTTTTTGGCAGGGCCTCCTTTTCCAAGCGGCTGGCCTATAGGCCCGGGGGTAGGGCCTCCCGGCCGTGAAAAGGGTGGACGCTGTTGAGACGTACCTGGTCTGGACGGAGCCCCGCCGCCACCAGGTCTCGCGCCTCCCGGACGGCCTTGCTGTCCCTGCGGAGCAGGACGGCCTTGCTGTCCCTGCGGAGCAGGACGGCCTTGTTGTCCCTGCGGAGCAGGACGACCTTGTGAATAAGGCGGTCTACCTTGTTCTCCAGGTCTACCTGGTGTCTGGCCGCCGCGATTCTGATCATAAGGCCTGGGCCCCGATTGGGGGGGACGGTTGTCTCTTCCCTGCGCTCCCTGTGGGCGTCCTTCGCCATAAGGCCTGCCATGCTGTCCTCCAGCGGGACGGCCCTGATCAGGTCTCGGTTGATACCCGGTTCTTCCTTGATCGGGTCTACCTTGCTGGGGTCCAGTCGGCCTGTTGTATTCAGGACGAGCTGCTCCCTGCCCGGGCCTATTCTGATCAGACCTGAAGGGCTGAGCAGCAGGACGAGTTTGATTGGGTCGGTTTTGGGTTCCCTGTGGCCGGTTTGCAGCGGCATTTCTATCCGGACCCGTTTGTGGCGAAGAAGCAGTACGTACTTCCTGTCCGGGAACTGGTCTGGCCTTGTTTTCAGGGGTACGAACCGCGCCCCGACCTGGTTCAGGCCTTGAAGGAGGGCGCTCCGTTTTATTGGCCGGAGCAGGAGCAGCTTCAGATTTTGCTGCGGGCGGTTTGGGGCTACCGGCTTCCTGTTTACCCAAACGTTTCTTAACCCAGACAGCCTGTGAATCCTCCATGGTACTCATATGGTTTTTAATATCCAGCCCCAGTCCCTGGAGAACGTCGACCATTTCCTTACTGGGTAATCCCAATTCTTTAGCTAACTCATGCACTCTTATTTTCGCCATTCATCCACCCCCATGCTCTTTGCTGCTTCCGCCTCATTCATTCGTTTTATCAGAGCTCCCGCAATTCCTTCATCATTTACTGTCAACGCAACTCGATAAGCCTTGCCTACCGCATTTCCCAATTCATATTTATCCCCCATTATAATCCAGGGGATTTTCGCCCTCTGGCAGGCAGACATCAGAGAGTCCTTGCTGGCCGGCGCAATATCATTGCTCAATACTAACAAATAAGCTCGCCTGCTTATCATACTGGATTTAGCCGCCATAGTCCCGGAGGATATCTTACCCGCGCGGGCTGCCATGCCCAGCAGGCCATAAACTTTTTTCATTACTTCACATCCCTGTCCTAAGACCGTTTTGGATTGAATTAAGTTATTCAGTTTATAGAACACCATTATAAGTAAATTGCTTTAGGCTGTAGTTCTATTTATCTCCTGCCTAACCCTGTCCAGAACGTCACCTGGAATTTCTTTCTCGAGAGCTTTCTGAAGGCGCTTCCCTTTGACTGCTTGATCCAGGCATTCCTGAGCCGGGCATATATAGGCTCCACGACCGGCCCGTTTCCCGGTGCGATCTACTTCTATATCGCCCTCGGGAGTCCTTACAATTCGGACCAGTTCTTTTTTATTTTTCATCTGCCTGCAGCCTACACACATACGCTGTGGCAGTTTACGAATCTTCACCATCTAGCTGCTCCAGTTCCTCAACATCCTCAAAATCATCCACGTAGACTGATACCTGACTTTCACTTTTTATATCTACTTTCCAGCCGGTCAGTTTAGCTGCCAACCGGGCATTCTGACCCTCTTTACCTATAGCCAGGGAAAGCTGGTAATCAGGCACCACCACCCGGGCCACCTTTTCATCATCACTCAACCTGACGCTTATGACTTTGGAAGGACTGAGGGCATTGGCAATATACCGCTCCGGCTCCCGGTCGAATTTAATAATATCTATCTTTTCCCCGTTAAGCTCTGAAACAATATTCTGAACCCGCAGACCCCGTGGCCCTACGCAGGCACCAACCGGGTCGACCTTTTCATCCAGTGAGTACACAGCTATTTTGGATCTGGATCCAGCTTCCCGGGCAATCGATTTAATCTCCAGCACCCCATCGTAGATCTCCGGAACCTCAAGCTCAAACAAACGCCGTAAGAAATAAGGGTGGGAGCGGGATATAAATATGTTGGGTCCCTTGGGGGTATTTTTTACCTCATAGATATAGGCTTTGAGTCTTTGACCGACATCGTACCTTTCGGTTCCGATCTGATCTTGAGGAAGCATTATACCTTCGGTTCGCCCCAGGCCTAGATAAACCGAGCGGGCTTCGACACGCTGCACAACCCCGGTGACGATCTCTCCTTCCCGCTCCAGAAACTCCTCGTAAATAAGGCTCCGCTCCGCTTCGCGCAGTTTTTGAATGACTACCTGTTTGGCGGTCTGGGCGGCAATTCGCCCAAAATTGGCCGGCGTAGCTTCCACATAAACCATGTCATCAGCCTTGCAGTCGGGATAAAGCTCTTGGGCTTCCTCCAGAGCTATCTCACTGCGCTGGTCCTTGACCTCGTCACTAACCCGCTTTTGAGAGAAGACTTTAACTTCCCCGGTTATCTCATTGAACTCCACGCTTACATTCTGTGCCATGCCGAAGTTCTTCTTATAGGCGGTGTTTAAAGCCGACTTGATCGCTTCAATAAGAGCATGTTTGGGAATACCCCGCTCTTTCTCTATTTCAATCAATGCCTGTACCAATTCATTAGACATTGTTCAAATCCCCCTCTTAAAATTCTGGTTGCAGGCGAATAATCGATATCATATTCCGGGGAATGCTTAAGATCTCACCATTTTCAGTCTCTACTGTCAACTCCTCATCGGAAAACCCTTTTAACAAGGCGATGACGGTGCGGGGACCGGCGTAGGCTTTAACGGTTTTCACTTTAATCTTATAGCCCGTAAAGCGCAGCAAATCCCGGTTAGTCTTAATCAATCGATCCATTCCCGGTGATGATACTTCCAGGTGATCATAGTATATTTCCTGGTTGTCGATTAAATCTTTCAGGCGGCGGGTTGCTTCACTGCAGTCATCCAGGGTAACCCCGCCATCCCGGTCGATTAAAAAACGCAGGATCTGTTCCTGGTTTTCTTTTCGATACTGAGTGTCAACCAGTTCCATGCCGATCTCTGCCAATTTGGTCTCGATTTCGGAAGCTATATTCTCCAAACGAGATGCCGCCAAAATCATACCTCCTTGTTGTCAGGCCTTAAAAACCCTAAAATGGTTCCTGACCCTGAATCACAATAGAAAAAGTGGGTTTTTACCCACTTTGTCTCCGTGCACTACTGATTCGTAAGCTCATTTAAGAGTATAACACAATTATCTCAGTTTATTCAAGTCACTCCCGCACTGCCCTTGAGTAGATAGCCATAGTTAAGCAAACAGCTGAATTTGGTTGCTTTCCGGAAGCCCTTCAAAGCACCGGTACTGCCTTAATACATCCATACTGGTCTTATTCAGGTGGGTCCTTATCTGAAAATCTTCCACCGATAGAAAAGCTCCTGCTTTCTGTGCCTTTTCAACCCCTTCGGCAGCCGAATGGCCTATGTTGGGCAGGGCTGAAAACGGGATCAGCAGCCCCTGCTCCTTTATCAGATACTTAGCCGCCCTGGATAGATAAATATCAACCGGATAGAAGTGGAATCCCCGGGCGCACATCTCGGCCGCCACTTCCAAAATAGGCAGGAGCTTGCGTTCCTTTTGGGGAGCTTCATTGCCCATCTTGTCGATCTCTTTGATCCGCTGCCGTATCGCTTCATGTCCTTTCAATACGGTTTCTGCCTCGAAATCCTCGGCCCGCACAGTAAAGAAACTAGCATAAAAAGCCAGTGGGTGATAAACCTTGAAATAGGCAATCCGGAAAGAGTTTATAACATAGGCCACTGCGTGCGCTTTGGGAAACATATACTTGATTTTTTGGCAGGAATCAATGTACCAGGAAGGCACCGAGCAGGCTTCCATACTCTCTATTTCATTGTCAGAGAGCCCTTTGCCCTTGCGCACCTGCTCCATTATCTTGAATGCCTGTTTTTTCTCCAGCCCCTTCTGAATCAAATAGGTCATAATATCGTCACGGTTACATATTACCTGGTTTAGAGGAGCAATCTCTTGATCTATCAGACTCTGGGCGTTGTTCAACCATACATCAGTCCCATGTGACAGGCCGCAGATCCGAACCAGTTCCGAGAAAGTAGTGGGCCGGGTGGATTCCAGTATTTGGCGAACAAACCTGGTTCCAAATTCCGGGACTCCTATAGTTCCAACCGTAGACCCGGCCTCGTCCGGAGTCAGCCCCAATGGCTCTACACTGGAAAAGAGCTGCATGGTTTTTGGTTCGCTTAAGCTTATCCCTGATGCTTTTATCCCGGTCAGGTCCTCAAGGGCCTTGATTACGGTGGGATCGTCATGCCCCAGGATATCCAGTTTGACCAATTGATCCCCGATGGCATGGTATTCAAAATGAGTCGTAATAACGCCCGAATCCTTGTTTTCAGCCGGATGCTGCAGGGGCGTAAACTCATGTATGTCGTGATCCCGTGGAACAACTATTAATCCCCCCGGATGCTGTCCGGTAGTTCGTCTAACCCCGGCTATCCCTTTGACCAAACGGTTTATTTCTGAGTTTTTTAACTGCATGTTTTTGTCTTCGGCATACCTGACTACAAAACCATAAGCGGTTCGCTCGGCAACGGTGGATATGGTTCCGGCTCGGAATACATTTTCCTTGCCGAATAACTCTTCAACGTACTGATGAGCTCTGGCCTGGTATTCCCCTGAGAAATTCAGGTCGATATCCGGTATCTTGTCGCCTTCAAATCCGAGAAAAGTCTCAAATGGAATATCAAAACCCACTTTTAAAACGTCATTACCGCATTGCGGGCAGCTGGCATCAGGAAGGTCAGCTCCGCAGTCCTTCCCGTCTTCTGTAAACGCAGTCCATTTGCACTGGGGACATATGTAATGGGGGGGGAGGGGATTGACCTCGGTTATCCCGGTCAGATAAGCTATCAAAGAGGACCCCACTGAACCTCTGGACCCCACTATATATCCGTCATCATTGGACTTTTTAACCAGCTTCTGCGCAATGAGGTAAAGCACACTGAAGCCGTGCCGGATTATTGAATCGAGTTCTTTTCGCACCCTGGCTTCGATATTTTTCGGTAAATTGGAACCATATAATTTGGCCACCCTATCCCAGGCTAAACTGCTTATTTCTTCTTCTGCCCGGTCGATTTTGGGCGGATAAAAACCGTCCGGAACTGGCTTTATATCTTCGATTAAATCGGCGATCAACTGGGTATTATCAACAACCACCGCTTTTCTATCATCTTCGTTAAGAAAGCTAAACTCCTCCAGCATTTCGGCCGTGGTTTTAAGATAAAGGGGAGCTTGGGCCTGGGCGTCATCGTAGCCCTGACCAGATTGAATAATCCTCCGGTAAACCTCGTGCTCCGGTTCTAAGAAGTGGACATCACCGGTTGCTACCACCGGTTTGCCCAGTTTCCTACCCAGGCTTATTATTTTTACCACCAGGGCTTCAAGCTCTTGGCGTGACCCCAGCCTTCCTTCCCTTAATAAAAATTCATTGTTGGACAGGGGCTGTATTTCCAGATAATCATAGAAGGATGCGATCTTCTCCACTTCAGCTTCATCGGAACCCTTTAGCAAAGCCTGGAACAATTCACCGGCTTCACAGGCCGAACCAATCAGCAGGCCTTCACGATGCTCCTGTAGCAGACTGCGCGGTATTTTAGGGAAACGATAATAGTGGCTGAGATAGGACTGGCTTACCAACCGATACATGTTTTGCAGGCCGACGACATTTCTAGCCAGCAAAACGATGTGATGGGGGCGCTCTCTTTTATCTTCTTCTATCAGGTAGCCTTCAACCCCATAGAGCAATTTTATCTTATGGCTGCGTGCCGCTTTATAGGCATCAGGAAAGGCTTGGGTACAGCCGTGATCAGTTATGGCCAGGGCCTTATGACCCCACCCAGCTGCCTTTTTTACCAATTCATGCACTTCACACAGGGCATCCATAGAACTCATCTTGGTATGAGCATGAAGTTCCACGCGTTTAACAGGTTCCAGATCGTCGCGAACCGTTCGGGGGTGTTTGATCCAGGCATCTAACAACATAGCTATCTCATGCAGATTAGGATCATAATTTACATTTCCACAGGCCCTTATGTAATCACCGTTTTCAATCTGGTCTTCTTTGCTCTGGTCATAAAAGGCCTTCACTATTAAGCTGTCGTGCCCGTCGGTCAGGTAGTAAAGTACTAAAAACCGCCCGTCGCGCCTCAAGTTAACCTTTTTATCCCAAACCTCACCTTCCACCACCACTGCGCGCAGACCATCTTCCAACTCCCTAAATGGTACTACCGGGCCGCTGGTCAGCATAGCCTGGCTGCTGCGTTTGAATCCGCTGCCTTTCTTTTTGGCTGGTCCCCCACTATAGCCCGGCAGAAGGGAAATAATTTCCCGCCTTGGAATATAGACCGGACCGTCATTCTCCTTTCCGACTGCTTCCAGTGGGCGCACCCTGACCACAACCCTCAGGCAATAGTAGTCCCAAAGCCAGGAAGACAAAAGGTTACATACTTGTCCTTCCATTAGCTGCTGGTAGGCATCAAGGTCTGCTGCATGAAGGTCCAAACGTTTATCTTCGATAGTCCAATGCAGCTGCTCAGTCGCTATCCCGGACGGCAATAGTGAGGTTAATTGAGACTTATGTTTATCCAATACCTGCAAAAGAATAGGCTCGACCGAAGACGGATGGATAATCAATTCAAGGTTATGAAGGTATTCAAGCTGATTACCTAGTAATTCTGAAGTTTGGTCCAATAGGGATTTGCTGATGGGTCTTTCTTCATATTGGATATGGAAGCGCCACAAAACCTGACGGGGGGAAACCTCAACCTTGAGCAGGCGCGTCCCCACCCAGGCGTCGTCAACTGGGCTGATGCCCAAATGGGTTAGAAAGGCATAAAAATCCTGACTCAAACTAATTCCCCTTCCCGCCCACGATACTAGTTCAGGCGGTCGATTTTTCGTAGTCCTTCAGTTTTTGTCAATTCATCAACTACATGGTTGACAGACATTCCACTAGGTAGTTCCACCAATAGCTCTATTTCCAGGTCATCACCAGCATCCAATCGGGTCAGTTGAATATCCTTAATCAGTACGTTGAGAAGACCCAATTTGGATCCTATAATTCCAACCGCTCCCGGGCGGTCTTCGACCACCAAAACCAGCCCTTTGTATTCACGGGTCCCTGAAAATATGTCTTCAATTTTTATAAAATAGATGAGCACAAAGAGTATGAGTATGGTAGTGGCTATAGCGGGTATGTAGAGTCCGGCCCCTACTGCCAAACCTATGCAGGCCACCGTCCATAGACCAGCCGCGGTGGTGAGTCCTCTGACTGTCGCACCCTCGCGCATGATAGTGCCGGCGCCCAGAAAACCTATTCCGCTTATAACCTGGGCGGCGATTCGACCCGGATCAGCATTCACGGTTTGATTAAAAGAATAATACATATCCATAGAAACCAGCATGGCCAGAGCAGAACCTACACATACCAGGGTGTAAGTCCTTAAGCCTGCCGGTCGGTTGAGACTCTCTCTTTCCAGTCCTATAACACCGCCCAGTACACAGGCCAGGGTAAGTTTGAAAATAATTTCAAAAATGCTCATCTCTTATTTTTCACATCCAACCAAGCAATTGGGAGCCAAAGACGCCCTATAACTTATCCCCACAGCTCATCGATGAGGTTCAACACTTCGTCCATGGACATCATATTTATGTCCTTTTCCCATCTTTTCTTGACCTCTACCTTATTTTCCTGCAAGGCTTTGGGTCCAACCGTAATACGTAGAGGTATGCCTATTAGATCGGCATCCTTGAACTTGACACCGGCCCGTTCATCCCGATCATCCAATATTACTTCAATACCTTTAGCCAACAGCTGTTCATATATCGACCGGGCCAAATCCATCTGATCCTCTTTTTTGCTGTTGACCGGTACTACGATCACCTGATAAGGGGCCAGGGGCAGCGGCCAGATGATGCCTTGCTCATCGTGGTTCTGCTCAACTGCGGCCGCCATAGTGCGGGATATTCCTATACCATAGCACCCCATAATCATTATCTGGGTTTGTCCGTTTTGATCTAAAAAAGAGGCATCCAGGGACCTGGAATATTTATCACCGAGCTTAAATATGTGCCCGACCTCAACGCCGTGGACCAATTGCAGCGGGTTTTGGCAGTGGGGACATGGTTCTCCGGCAACTGCGTTGCGCAGGTCTTTGTACTGCTTCACTTGAAAATCTCTTCCCGGGCAAACGTTGATATAATGGTAGTCATCCTGGTTGGCTCCACAATTGGCATTGACCATTGCTTGTACCTCAAGATCGCTGTAGATGGGAAAATCCAGGCCAATAGGACCCAGTGAGCCAAAGCCGGCTCCAAACAATTCATAAGCCGCCTTTTCATCAGCCATAACCAGCTCCAGGCAGCCTAGAAGATTCTGAAACTTTATCATATTTAATTCCCTGTCGCCTCTTAGCAATGCCACTACCGGCTGTCCATCCGCAAGGCAGAGCAGAGTCTTTATAACCCGGGAAGTTGGTTGCCCCAAAAACCCTGCAACTTCTTCCACCGTTTTCTGGCCGGGAGTGTGCTTTTTCTCAAGGGGCAGGACATCTGCCTGGTCAGTCAATAGCTTTTGACAACTGCATTCTGCTTTCTCGACATTGGCTGCGTAGCTACACTGTTCACAATATACCACTTCGGCTTCTCCAGAGTCGGCCAAAACCATATATTCATGACTGGAGCTTCCTCCGATGGCTCCGCTGTCCGCTTCCACCACCCGGTATTTGAGATCCATTCTTTTAAATATCCGGTGATAGGCTTCAAACATATTTTGATAGCTTATATCCAAACCATCGAAATCGATGTCAAAGGAATAAGCGTCTTTCATTATAAACTCGCGGCCCCTCATTAACCCAAAACGAGGGCGGATTTCATCGCGGTATTTGTTCTGGATCTGGTAGAGCATCAAGGGAAGCCCTCGGTAGGAATGTACATCTGCATTAACCAGGGTGGTTATGATCTCTTCATGGGTGGGACCCAGTGCAAAATAGCGCTTATGGCGGTCCTGCAGACGAAACATCTCTTCGCCGTATACATCCCAACGACCCGTCTTTTCCCATAGCTCACGCGGTTGAATGATCGGCAGCATCAGCTCCTGGCCCCCCGCCCGGTCCATTTCCTCTCGAACGATCTGCATAATTTTTTTCAATACCCGTTGCGCCAGGGGTAGATAACTGTATACACCACCACTTGCTTTTCTGATAAATCCAGCCCTCAACAGTAATTGATGGCTAATCACTTCCGCTTCGGCTGGAACTTCACGCAGGGTGGGGAAAAACAGCTCGGATGCCTTCAAATCAATTTACCTCCTTCATCACCACTAATCTGTCTGATCTCTTCTATAAGTTCACCAAGCAATTCTTCTTGCTTCAGCTTTTTTACAATTTCACCCCGGCGGAATAAAAGACCGCTGTCTTTTCCACCAGCGATTCCGACATCGGCTTCCCGGGCTTCGCCGGGGCCATTGACCACACAGCCCATAACCGCAATTTTAAGCGGGCTGGCCAAACTCCTCACCCGCCGGTCTACCGCCTCGGCCAGTCCGATCAAGTCAAATTCGCAGCGACCGCAGGTGGGGCATGATATCAATTCAACGCCCCTTTGCCTGAGCCCCAAACCGCGCAGTATTTCGTAGGCTGCCCAAACCTCATCAACAGGATCGCCGGTAAGAGATACTCGCAAGGTATCTCCAATACCTTCATCAAGCAAAATGCCCAGGCCCAGAGCCGATTTGATAAGGGCCCGGTCCTTGGTGCCCGCCTCAGTAATCCCCAAATGCAAGGGGTAATCCACCTGCCCGGCAATCAAGCGATAGGCTTCCACAGTCAGGGGAACCGAGGACGCCTTAAGCGATATTTTAATGTTGGTAAAATTCATATCTTCCAAAAGCTTTACTTTTTCCAGAGCGCTTTCAACCATAGCCTGGGCATTGACCTCACCGTGTTTTTCGAGCAGGTTTTTCTCCAAAGAACCGGCGTTTACCCCTATGCGAATGGGTATATCTCTATCCTTGCAGGCATTGACTACCTCGCGCACCCTTTGGGTGCTTCCTATGTTGCCCGGATTGATTCGTAAACCATCGGCGCCTGCCTCGATACTGCTCAAGGCCAGCCGGTAGTTGAAGTGGATATCAGCGATCAGGGGTATTAAGATGTCCTTTTTAATCTCCTTAATAGCAGAGGCGGCCTCCTCGTCGGGCACCGCCACCCGTACCAGCTCGCATCCCGCTTCCTCAAGCCTTTTTATCTGAGCAACCGTGTCCTTAACGTTTCGAGTATCAGTGTTGGTCATCGATTGGACTATAACCGGATTGGAGCCGCCTATTGACAGGGAATCTATGTTAATTATTCTGCTGATTCTTCGCATATTCTTATCCTTTGAACCACCTTACCAAATCGTGATAGGTAATAACCACCATCAATACCATGAGCAGGACAAAACCCACCATATGGATAAAACCTTCTTTCTCAGGTTCCAGTGGTTTACGCCGCACCATCTCCACCACGGCAAACACAATTTTACTGCCGTCCAGCGCGGGTATGGGAAGAAGATTCATTATTCCCAAGTTGATGCTCAAAAAAGCAGTAAAAATCATCAGAAATACTATGCCCACTGACGCGAATTCTCCAACCATGCGGGTTATGCCCACCGGGCCGGCTACGTCCTGCATGGAAGCTCCCCCGGTAAGGGCGTGCCCCAGATAGCTCAGAAGTTCAGCCGTCATTTGATAGGTTTTCTGAACTCCCATACCAATAGATTCAATTATGCCAAAACGATGATACTTGACTGAGTTGATAACTCCAATGCCAATGGTGCCGCTCATATCAATCTTAGCCGGTGTGACCGAAATGGTGGATACCTCATCACCCCGCTTGATGCTTATTTGCAGGGGCTGCGATTCATTTTCATCAGTAAACCGGGCAAATTCTTCCCAGGTTTGCACCTGCTGTCCGTTCACGCTCATAATTCGGTCCCCTGGCCGGAGTCCAGCCAGGTCGGCCGGCTTGCCGCTTATTGCTTTACCGATTACCGGTTCGTTGGTGTTTTCCGGTATACCTATGACGGCAAATGCGGTAATAAAAATCAAGAAAGCCAAAACAAAATTCATAAAAGGCCCGGCGAAAGAAACCAGGATTTTTTCCCAAGGGGTGCGTTTCATAAAGCCGTCCGGGTGGTCCAAATCCTCGGATTCTTCGCCGGCCATCCTTACAAAACCACCTATAGGTACAATTCTAAGCGAATATTCCACTCCGTTGCGCGTGGTTGAAATCAACTTGGGGCCGAATCCCAGGCTGAATTCATGCACCGGTATTCCAATCTTCCTGGCCGCCAGAAAGTGCCCCCATTCATGGGCCAAAATCAAAATAGCAATAATTACCAGGGTAATCAGGACGCTCATCTTATTCCCTCCGTTAAATCAACTCGGCACATATTCGCCGGGCCCAGCTGTCGGCTTCCATTATAGCCGGTAAATCTGGCCGTTCCTGCCGGTCGTGTTTTAACATAACTGCTTCCACCAAAAACGGTATCCGGGTGAATGCTATCCGTTCATCCAGGAACGCCTGGACCGCCACTTCATTGGCGGCGTTTAGAACCGCCGGCATAGTACCTCCGGCCCGACCAGCCTGGTATGCCAAATCCAAACTGGGGAAGCGTTCCAGATCCGGTCGGTCAAAATGAATATTGGGTAAGTTTGAAAAATCAAGGGATTGGGCCAGGGACTCCATGCGATCCGGGTAAGTTAAAGCATATTGAATCGGTATCCTCATGTCAGGAACCCCAAGATGGGCCAAAAACGCACCATCCTTCAATTCAACCATGGAATGGATTATACTCTCCCGTTGGATCAACACTTCAATTTTACTATAGTCTACCTGAAATAGATGATAAGCCTCAATAACTTCCAGCCCTTTATTCATTAAAGTAGCGGAGTCTATGGTTATTTTAGGTCCCATAGCCCAATTGGGATGCCTTAAAGCCATATCCACCGTTACCCCTTCTAATTGCTGCCGGGTGTAATCCCGAAAGGGACCGCCAGAAGCGGTCAACCATATCTTCTCCAAGTTTCTTTCCTCCCCGGCCAAGCACTGAAAAATGGCCGAGTGCTCACTATCTACAGGCAAAAGCTGAACTCCGCTTTCTTTAACTTTATTCATCACCAAATCGCCTGCGGCCACAAGTGTTTCTTTGTTGGCCAGGGCCACCCGCTTGCCGGCCTGAACCGCCGCAATAGTCGGCATTATTCCGACTGCTCCGCTCAGTGCCACCAGGCTTATTTCGGCTTCGGGTAAAGCAGCTATCTCGCAAAGTCCTTCTATTCCTGCCACCACCTGGATCTCGCTTCCCACCTGGCGCTTCAATAAGGAATAGGCCTTGTCGTCTCCTACCGCAACATAACGTGGTTTAAAGCGCTGTATCTGTTGAACCAGGGGTTCAACCTCATCCCGGGCGGCCAGGGCCAAAACTTGATACCGGTCACCATATCGTTCGATGACTTCCAGGGTCTGCCGTCCAATTGACCCGGTTGATCCCAAAACCACTACCTGTGAGGGTTCTGTCATTTATTATTCCTCCATTTAAACCTGTCGAATATACCTACCCTGTAGCAGGCCATAAATATTACCACCAGCACCGGCCCCAAAATCATTCCGGTCAGCCCCCCCAGCTGCAGTCCCACATAAAGCGAAACCATGGTGGCCAGGGGGTGAAGTCCCAGATTGTCTCCGACAATTTTGGGTTCCAAAAACTGCCTAACTACCGAAATTATAACATACACTACCAGCAGTCCCATAGCAAACTGGGTATGGCCCATCGCAGACTCCCATATGATCCAGGGAATAAAAATGGTGGCCGGACCCAGAACCGGGAGTATATCAAAGATCCCGGCCAAAATACCCAAAGTTAGCGCGTATTCTGAGCCCAGAAGGCGAAGTCCCACCATCGTGAGCACAGCAGTTATGCTTATTAAAATGCTGTAGGCTCTGACAAAACCAACCAGAGCTTTAAATAATTCAGAAATAATATTGCGGGTTTGGCTGCGGGCCTGGGCAGGTAAAACTGTCAGAAAAAACCTACGCAAAAGCGCCCGGTCCTTAACAATAAAAAAGGTTCCCACCGTAGATATCAGTAGAAACACGGCCGCACTGGGCATCATGGCGAAGAGCTGCACCATTATGTTGATTAGGCTGTTAAGCGCCCCCTGCAACAAAACCAGGGCTTTATCAAGGTTGCCTTGAAGCGAAGATTGTATTGAAGGTGGCAGGTTGAGCTGTATATACAACAACTTGAACTGGCTTATGGCTTCTACTACCCGGCTGGATATTTGCCCGGAATAACTGCTTACCAGCGGATAAAGTCCAGACAATTCGCGGACAACTTCCGAAATGAGGAGAAATAGCAGAAAACACAGGGTGCCAACTACCAAAATAAGGCTTAAAACAACGGCCAGACCGCGATTCAAGTGCAGATATTTTTCAAACCTGCTGACCACCGGTTCAATGAGTACCGCCAAAATGGCCGCCAGGATAAAGGGCAGGAACAAGACAGGAAAAACAGATAAAACCTTTCCCATCCAGGGCAGGAGATATATAAAAAGCAGGTAAAGGGCTAAAAGCCCCATCACCAGTATAGCTAATCGAACCAGAAGCTTTAGCTGCTTGAGCAGATCAGGATCCATGAAATCACTCCGATCCTTTTTGACGACTAAGGCCTGTAATATCTAAAGGCTGCTGAAAACTAGATATACCAGCGGCACTACCAGTAAAAGACTGTCAAATCGATCCAAGACGCCTCCATGCCCAGGAATAATGTGCCCGCTGTCTTTAGCCCCCAAAAAGCGTTTCATTCCCGACTCAAACAGGTCGCCCAGTTGAGCGCAGATGCTGCCCGCTATAGCCAGAAACACCACTTTGGATGGGGTTAGGGGCAGCTGAACAAGGCGAGCCCAGGCCCAGGCCAAAATGGCGGCCAATAGCAACGCCCCGAGAGCGCCTTCCCAGGTTTTGTTGGGACTAAGCAAAGGGGTTAGTTTATGTTTCCCCCACATCCTGCCAAAAACATATCCGCCGATATCACTCCCCCAGGTTACTAACAGACAGAGCATTACAATCGCAAAGGCGTTGGCAAAAGCAGCCAGACGAAGAGCAAAACTCATCAGAAATCCTATGTAAACAGCTCCTAAAAGACTCAACGACACATCCGACCAAGTGTAGAGGGGATAGCGCAATACAAACAGTACAACCAGGGTCAAAAGACCTAATAAAGCTGCGCCAGGTAAATGCGCTGCAAGTGAGTCGGAAAAGAGCAGGATCAACATTATAAGTATAGCCGGTAATACAAGTGGATTTTGGTGGGCCCGGCGCATCATTTGCAGGTACTCTAATAAAGCCACACAAGCCAGGATTATGAATAGGGCCTTCCAATAAATGCCACCTGCATACAAAAGACCCAGGATAATAGGTATTCCTACAATGGCGCTTATGATGCGCGTTTTAAGCATCGGTTTCACCTACTCCCGGCTGACCGAGTCCCCCAAAACGACGCTCGCGCTGTTGATAGGCTTTTATGGCCTTCATTAACTCTTCCCGGTTAAAATCGGGCCAAAGGCACCCGGTGACCCAAAATTCAGCATAAGCAATTTGCCATAAAAGGAAATTGCTGATCCGCATCTCGCCAGCCGTCCGTATCACCAGGTCGGGATCAGGCAGCCCGGCTGTAAAAAGCAGATCGGAAACAGTCTGCTCATCAATGTCTTCGGGGGCAAGTTTACCCTCTACAGCCAGCTCGGCCAGATGACGGGCGGCGCGTACCAGTTCCAGTCTAGAGCCGTAGTTAAGTGCTATATTAAATATCAACCCCGAGTTGTTCCTGGTAAGCTGGATGGCTTCTCGAATCAAATCCTGGCAGTCTAAAGGCAGAGGCTCCAGATCTCCCAATAAATTAATACGTACATTGTTGTCATGTAATTCCTTGAGTTCTTTATGCAGAAACTCAACCAGCAGGCGCATTAAAAAACTAACTTCCTCATGAGGACGCTTCCAGTTTTCAGTAGAAAAGGCGAAAACGGTCAAAACCGGAATCCCCCATTCATCGCAGGCCTTCACCACTTCTTTAAGAGAGCTCATTCCCGCCCGATGACCTATCGTGCGGGGCATAAGCTTTTTCTTGGCCCAGCGCCCGTTGCCATCCATAATTATAGCAAGGTGGCGGGGCATCTGTTCGCTTTTAAGATTGTCACTGGCTTTGTCGATTTTTTTCGGCAAATTATAACGACTCGCTTTCCTTTAAGCAACATGAAGTATTTTTGAGACGTCCAAATTAATAAACCCCCAAACGGGGGCCTAACATTATACCTATTATAACCATTGCCGGGACCAAATTAAACCATCAAACTAAACTTCCATTATGTCCTTTTCTTTGGCTGCCATTATGGAATCTATGTCTTTTATATATTTATCCGTAATTTTTTGGACTTCTTCCATGCCCTTTTTACTCTCGTCTTCAGAAACCACTTTATCCTTTTCGGCGGCTTTCATAAAATCATTTTGTTCGCGACGAATATTACGAACAGCCACTTTGGCCTCTTCGCCTCTCTTTTTGACGACCTTGACGATTTCTCTCCGTCTTTCCTCGGTTAGCTGAGGAACCGCCAAACGGATTACATTTCCATCATTGGAAGGGTTGATACCCAGATCGGACTTCATGACTGCCTTCTCAATATCGGGAATGCTGCTTTTGTCCCAGGGTTGAATCACCAGCAATCTCGGTTCAGGAACAGTTATATTGGCCAGCTGGTTCAAGGGAGTGGCCTGCCCATAATAACTGACCATCAACCTGTCAACCATAGCGGGATTGGCTCTTCCCGCTCTCAAGGTAGCCAGATCTTGAGTCAGGTGCTCAATGGTCTTTTTCATGCGAGAATCTGTTTCATTTATCATATCTTTAATCATCGCTATTCCTCCCAACAAAGGTTCCGATTTTTTCTCCCAGAACTGCCTTCATTATGTTGCCGTCCCGGGTGAGATCAAAAACGATAATTGGAATCATATTGTCCATGCATAGTGAGGCGGCGGTTGAATCCATTACTCCCAGACCCTGGTTAATGACATCCATATAATCTAAAAAGTTATATTTTTTGGCCTGGAGATTGATTTTAGGATCAGAGTCGTATACTCCATCAACCCTTTTAGCCATAAGTATCACTTCAGCCTCAATTTCAGCTGAGCGAAGAGCTGCCGCAGTATCAGTTGAGAAATAGGGATTGCCGGTTCCAGCTGAAAATATCACTACCCGGCCCTTCTCCAGATGCCTGATGGCTCGCCTTCGGATATAGGGTTCAGCCACCTCTTTCATTTCTATAGCCGACATTACCCTGGTACCCATATCGAGCTTCTCCAGAGCGTCCTGCAAAGCCAGCGCGTTGATTTCGGTGGCTAACATGCCCATAAAATCAGCTGTCGCTCTATCCATTCCCTGAGCGCTACCTGCAACTCCCCGCCAGATGTTGCCACCACCTACCACGATGGCAACTTCAACTCCGGCCTTTACAACTTCAATTACCTGTCGGGCGATGGATACCAGCACCTCAAAGTCAATTCCAAACCCGCCTTCGCCTGCCAGAGCTTCCCCGCTGAGTTTTAATACGATGCGCTTATACTTTGCCTTTTGCATACAATGCTCCCTCCCGGATTACTCCCCTGATAAGCTACTAACGGATAGGTACTGTTCTATTTATCTGCTATCTGCGCCATAACTTCGGTAGCAAAATCGACTTTTTCCTTTTCAATCCCTTCACCCAGCTGGTAGCGGGCAAAACGCCGCACATTTATATTTTCTCCAATCCGGGCGATCTGTTCCTGGATTATAACCATGACTGTTTTATCCGGATCCTTGATGAAGGGCTGTTCTAACAGGCAGTTGTCCTTGAAATATTTCTCCAAACGGCCCTCAACCATCTTTTCTATTACCTTCTCCGGCTTGCCTTCTTCCCGGGCCTGGGCTTTTAATACCTCTTTTTCATGTTCGATTATCTCGGCCGACACCTGTTCCCGGCTGATATACTCGGGGTTGGACGCCGCAATCTGCATGGCAATATCATAGGCCAAACTCTTAAACTCATTAGTTTTCGCCACAAAATCAGTTTCACAGTTAACTTCCACCAGAACTCCGATTCGACCTCCGCCATGTATGTAGGAAATAACTGTACCTTCACTGGCCACCCGGCCGGCCTTTTTAGCCGCTTTGGCCAGGCCTTTTGTACGCAGTTCATCAACTGCCTTATCTAGATTTCCGTCGGTTGCCTGCAGGGCTTTCTTGCAATCCATCATGCCTGCCCCGGTCATCTCTCTCAGCTCTTTAACCATTGCCGCAGTAATTTCCACTAGATATTTACCTCCTTGATATTAAGGAATAATGTTCATAAAAAAGGGGTGTAAGGAAATTATCCACCACCCCTCAACCACGTTACGCCGTCATCTGTTCTCCCTGCTTGCCCTCCAGAACCGCATCGGCTATTCTGGAGGATATAAGTTTCACTGCTCGAATCGCATCATCATTTCCTGGAATCACGTAGTCGATTTCATCAGGGTCGCAATTGGTATCTACTATAGCTACCACCGGAATGTTGAGCTTGCGGGCCTCCGCTACTGCTATTTTTTCCTTGCGCGGATCCACTACAAAGACCACCCCCGGCAGTTTGTCCATGTCTTTGATTCCGCCCAGGAATCGCTCCAGTCTCTCCGCTTCGTTGCGCAAGCGGGCTACTTCTTTTTTTGTGAGAACATCAAAAGCTCCGTCTTCTTCCATCTTTTCTAGTTCCTTAAGACGGGAAACCCGCTTCCGAATGGTCTTGTAGTTTGTAAGCATTCCGCCCAGCCAGCGCTGGTTTACGAAAAACATCCCGCAACGGCGTGCTTCCTCCCTGATAGTCTCCTGGGCTTGCTTCTTGGTTCCGACGAACAGAACCCCTTTTCCATCCTGCACCACACTTTTGACAAAAGCATAAGCTTCATCAAATTTCTTAACCGTCTGCTGCAGGTCGATGATGTAAATGCCATTGCGCTCCATGTAGATGTAGGTTGACATCTTGGGGTTCCACCGGCGAGTTTGGTGTCCGAAATGCACTCCTGCTTCCAGGAGTTGCTTCATGGTAATTACTGACACCACCAACACCTCCTTTTCAGTTTTTTCCCTCCGCCGCTTCATTATGAACATCAACTGTATTCCAGCACTGCCGTTCATTCCACCAGCGTGTGTAATCACCACCAGATAATATATCACAAATCTATCCAAATTGGCAAGAAACTATACTAGTACTCTGTTAACCCTAATTCTGTGTATAATTCGGCGAGGAAAATTTTTGTAGGACAAGTCGGAGGGCGGCTCCTTGGTGTCCTGCCACCGCCGCATTAGCCCGTCCGTAGGCGTCAAATGATTAATACTGGACGTATTGCGATTGACGACAACGTAGTCATTCGAAAATTTAACCGACGATTATATATAGAATTAGGGTTAACAGAGTACTAACCCGCATTTAGAATTATAATTTGACAAAACCCTCTATTAAATACTTCAACCGCCATTACTTTACCAATCATAAAAAAGCCCGTAATATTTTACGGGTGAAATCGCTTTTATCGTTTTTCTCATATTGTACTTAAGCGTTGCTGACCATCTTCCTCTTGGTCAAATTCATAATTAGATTGATCTCACTTTGGCCACGACCCAGAATGCGGGCTATTTCTTTTTGATCATAGCCTTGCTCGGAAAGGGTGCGAACTGCCAGATAGGGATGCGCCTGCTTTATCTCATCCATGGAGAATTGCTGCCCTCTCTCGCTGCTTACTTGGTTAAACTCATTCTTTTCAGGAGTAGTACCTGCTGAAATGGTTTTGGACTGCAATAAAGGCTGCGGTGGCGCTATATACTTTTCTCCAAAGAACCACTGCGACTTGATCGCCTCAACCTGTTCAGCACTTAAAACCTTCATGTGATGGTTTATAGGAAGACTCAACTGCCGGCAAATATTCAAAAGCTCTTTACTGCTGGTTTTAAGCTCTTCGGCCAATTCGTGAATCCTGGGGCCACAAGTCGCACCAGCATCGGTTCTGGGTTCAGGTGATTCATGATTTATGGCACTTGAGAGCTGAGGCAGCGAATTAAAAACTGCCGCGGGCATTGTCTTCATACGAGAACCGGCTTCTGATTTCTGTTCAAACAAATTCGAAATCGCAATCTTTTCAGGCATCTGGGGTCTGGAGATTAATCCAGCTGGAAACGATGGAACTTCAGGCCTTGTTTCCAATGGCTGCACCTTTGAAAATCCTGTTTCAGATTCGGCACGATATTCATGCAGCATGGATTGACCAGCATGAATTACGGCAGGCTCGGGCTCTGCTTCGGCCTTCATCCTGCGTTCCATATCGTCCACCAGTTCTCTGCTCATATTTATAGTATTTAACATCATTTCCTCTAAGTCACATTTAACTTCCTGGGCTTGCAGCAGGCTGGCCTTTAATTCTTTGGAACAACTTTCCATAAATAACTTTTGGCGGTTGACGCTGTACAACGCCACCGCTATCAAGATGCCAGCCATAATGCAGATCAAGGTGATGATTTTTCCCCACCGCCTTATATGGTGATATCCAAAAAGTGCCCTGAATCGTGGTTATTTAGACTCTTACTGTCGTTATTCGCCTCATTTTCATTTTTTCCTTTTTTTTCTTGGCTATTTTTTTCTTTTTTTTGTTTTTCTTGTCGCCGATGGATCTCAGCATGCTCACTTTTTAACATCTGGTTTACTTCTTTGGTATTATGCTGAGTCTGTTGGACTATTGCTTGAACAAATTCCTGCTGCCGATTATCGTGATCGATCTGCTGGGTGTGTTGAATACGAGCCACATCGCCCACCTTCTGAACCAGGACTTGCATGTCTATACTCCTGATGCTCATAGCAGCTTCACCTTCCCATCCTAACGCAGCGAGGTAACCTTAATTTCGCCTTTATCAAGGACGAAAGCCGAATATTTAATGGGATCATTGACTACGTGGACGCACTGGCCAATTGAGAGTCTTACTCCGGGATACACAACTTCCCAGGCTGATATTCGAGCATTACTGCTCTTTTCAAATTCCTGCTCCAAAAATACCATTCTCTCTTCGATTTGCTGTAATTCCTTACGCTGGTTTTTAAATTCGTCTAAAATGCGCATCAACAGCTGCCGCTTTTTATCGTCAAGGTCATCCATGGACATCCCTGATCTCTGGAAAACGCTTATGTTGTGTCCCAGGTTGTCAACGTTCTTTTTCACCTCTCCATGGGCTTTGCCCAATCGGTGATATTCTTCTCGGTAATATGGGTTGACACCTACTTCCACCGCTGTTTGAGTAGCAAGTTGAGACCCCAGGATCTTGCACTCGACTTCACCGGAAGCCTGAATAGTCCCACCGACGATAATGCCTTTTTTGTCCATAACCTTAACATTTCCGCCTGCTTTAGCCTGGGATTGCATAATGGCTTCGCGGATAAATATGTTTTTGCCCGCTTCAATTCTGGAATTCTCAACAAACCGAGCCTGCAAGTCTTCACCGGCTTTGACCAGTCCTTTAAGCCCTCCGGTTATGCCTCCCATAACCTGTATGCTGCCTTCAGCAGTAACCTCGGCATTTTCTATAAAACCACGTATTTCTATATCCCCGCCGGCTTTGACTTTAAAACCGGAGGCTACATTGCCGTTTATCAAAACATTGCCTACAAAATCAATATCCCCTGATGAAAAGTCCACATCTCCATCCAGATTGTAGACCGGGCTGACCACAACCTTGCCCCCGACCAGGCTGACATGGCCGTCTACCGCAGCATACAGCTGGGTCTCTTCAGGATTGGCCACCGTGTTTTTGCCTCGAGGCAGCGCTAAGTCACGGCCTGGTTTAGGCGGTATCTCCTCCCCCAGGACATTGCGACCCGGAGTTCCAGGCGTAGCTAGCGTTTTTAAAACCAACAGTTCCCCTCGTCGAATGTTGTTTATAAGCCCCAGGTTGTGGTAATCGGCGACTCCCTTTTCGTCAATAGAGGGTGCCAGTTTCTGGCTGGGGAGCGAAAAAAAGAAATCCAATTTGGCGGCCTCTCCGTCAACCGGTAGGGTACCCTGAGCAACCACCGCTTTTTCCCTTCCGTTCGCAATAAGCTCTTTTATTCTCTCTTCGTTAATGCCATAGACTATACTGTTTTGAGTCAGGACTTGTACGGCCTGGTCGAAAGTACAGGGCAGACCCTGGCCAGAGGGCGGCTGAACCTCCAAAAATGCAGCCATTTTCCCGCTGTCGAAATACACCTTTAACGAGCCGTCCCTGTTATGCTCGTTTTCCATAATCCCAGCCCCCTTTATTAACCTGAAAAATCTGCCTAACCGTTGATAACCCAAACCTAAAAGGCCTGGGATAACGTATTAACCCAGGACCGCGAACCTTCCCTGATATGCGTTTTCCTTGGCTATACGCCCGTTATCTGAGCATCTGTTTCTTTTTACTGAGGCTGCCCCGCAGCCTTAGAATTGCCTTGGTATGCAGCTGTGAAATCCGCGATTCGGAAAGAGTAAGTACAGCTCCGATCTCCTTCAACGTCAAACCTTCATAGTAATAAAGATAAACAACAGTCTTTTCTTTTTCCGGCAAACGAGCAATAGCCCTGGCTAAGGTCTCTTTGACTTCAGTAAATTCGGCCATTTCTAGTGCATCTACGGCATCTTCATCCTGTAAGATGTCGACAATACGTTTTTTATTGTCATCGCCTTCTTCGCCGGGAAGGAAATCATCTAATGATATTATCGTAGTTGCAGCAACTTCCCTTAATAGGACCGCCAGATCATTCAGGCTGATGCCCATTTCCCGAGCTACCTCTTCATCACTGGCCGAGCGGCCCAGCCTGGATTCTAGGGTGGCGTAGGTTCTTTCCAACTCTTTGCTTTTCTGACGCAGGGATACAGGAACCCAGTCCATGGAACGCAACCCGTCAATCATAGAGCCCCGGATCCTGGTTATGGCATAGGTTTCGAATTTAATATTGCGTTTGTGATCAAACTTCTCCATAGCGTCGATCAGGCCTTCGATGCCATAGGATATTAACTCGTCCAACTCCACCAGGGACGATAGATTAATAGCCAGACGATTGGCCACGTACTTTACCAGTGGAGCATACTGAATTATGAGTTCGTCTCTGGCTTCCAGGGAGTCCTCTTCCTTGTAATGAAGCCATAATAAGCTCTTCTCACTATTCAAATAATTCTCTCCCCATACCCGATGGTTTTTATCAATAGCTCCCCATTTTCGGGATTAAAAGTTATGGTGCGCCCGTAATTTCCGCCGGTATCATTAGCCACTAATCGGATGCGCAGCCTGTTAAGTTGTTCTTCCACCGCCGCCGAATTACGAGAACCTATCTTCATGATATCGCTGTCACCTGAAAATTTAAACATCTGCGCTCCCCCGGCAATCTTGGCCACCAATCGGGACCGGGAAGCGCCGGTTTTATCCAATTCCTCTAAAGCCATTTCAATAGCCGTATCAGCAAATTTAGCCCGGTTTACGGCATTTTTGGCCTGCAGACTGGAAGGCAGCATTATGTGTGCCATGCCGGCCAGTTTCTTACCTGGATCATATAGGCAGATGCCAATGCAGGAGCCTAAACCCGGAGTCATTAGTTTGTCGGGAGAATGTGCTATTTTCATATCGGCCATGCCCACCTGGATTATCCTACTCATTAAAAGCTCACCCCAAGTGCGGAAAGAATTATATCGAGAGCCCCCGGTTCAGGAAGCAAGAAGAAATGCCCCACAACATCCTGGTCGTCTTTTTTAAACAGGGTGTCCAGGAGCAAAACACTGTCACCCACCTGCCCGTATTCAGCCAGGATAGCCCCTAGAATGGCACCGGCCATGTCAATGGCCAGAGCCGGTACGGAGGGCGTGAAGCTCAACTGGGTAAACATGGACAATGCATTGAGGTAGGTGGCAGATATTATGTTGCCGACTTCCATCATAGCCGATATTTCAAGCTCGTTCACGTTCTCCGGCCGGGTGCTCCCCGGGCTTCTTCCCATCAACATATCAACCAGTAAGCAAGCCTTTTCGACTTCCATCAAAAATAAAATATTGGTGGCCGCCTTTCCGGTAACATTTAAATAGATCCCTACAGCGTAATTATCTGCCCCACCAACCAGTTCAGGAACATCACCAAAAGCCAATATGTTGATTTGCGGAACATTCATATCAACTTTCGTGTTGATCATCTGAGCCAGGGCGGTGGCGGCATTGCCCGCCCCGATATTGCCAATTTCCTTTAAGGCATCGATCTGCAAATTGGATAATTCCTTAAAATCCACTGCTGTTTGCCTCCCTATTTAATCAAAGATTTTATTGAGGTCAAGGAGGATCATTAGTCTATCGTCAACTTTAGCTACTCCCTTAATGTGTTCAGAACTGGCTGATTCATAGACCCGACTAGTCTCTTCTATGTCTTTTGACTTGATGTTTATTACTTCAGAAACCTCGTCAACTATAATGCCCACCTTTAAATCATCGATCTGAAAAACGATAATTCGTTTATCCTCCTCATCGCCGGCTGACTGGATGGAGTACTTGGTATGCAGATTGATAATCGGCACTATATTACCCCTTAGATTTACGACGCCCTCGATATACCTTTCAGTTCGTGGAACGCGGGTGATGTTTAGCAGCCGGTTGATTTCCTGAACATGCAGAATATCAACTGCATATTCTTCCTTTCCCAATTTAAAAGCGACAACTTGAATATCCCGGCTTGCGTCATAACTTGACTCTATTGGCGTACTTTCTATGTTTTCCATTATCCTCGCCTCCATTAAAAGAGTGTCGAAATGTCAAGAATCAATCTTACATTACCATCCCCGGCCACTATCGCCCCGGCGATCCCGGGTATTCCCAGGAAGAGCCGGCCCAGTGATTTTATAACAATCTCCTGCTGGCCAATCAAGGTATCTACCACTAATCCAATCTGACGGTCACCCTTTCTGACAACGACTACATACATGTTTTCATTTTCCTGTTCCGGGTCGGGCAGGCCCAAAAGGCCGGTCAGCCGATACAAAGGCAGGACTGTGCCCCGCAGTTGAATTACTTCTTGTTTTTGCATCATTTTTATTTCATGGCTGCTGATCATAGTTGTTTCATCAACCGAACTCAAAGGTATGGCATAGACCTCGTTTTGAACAGCAATCATCAAAGCCTGTATGATAGCCAGGGTCAAGGGCAGCTTGATTCTAAAACGGGTTCCCAGGCCGGGTCTTGCTTCTACAAATATTTCACCGCTTAAGGCTTCAATCTTGCTCTTTACAACATCTAGGCCGACCCCTCGACCGGATACATCGGTTACTGTGCTGGCTGTGCTGAAGCCCGGATAAAACAGCAGGCCTATGGTTTCATCCCATCCCAGTATCTCAGCTTGTTTGGCATCGATAAGGCCCTTTTCCACAGCTTTCTGCAAGACCCGTTCGGTGTTGATTCCCCCTCCATCATCTTCCACTTCAATGTAAACATTGTTTCCTTCGTGGCGGGCTCGCAATAGAACCGTTCCCTTGCCCGGTTTGCCTTTAACTAAACGCTCCGCAGTAGGCTCAATACCGTGATCAAGGGCATTGCGCAGCAGGTGAATCAGGGGATCGCCTATTTCATCAATTACCGTACGATCCAGTTCGGTTTCTTTTCCTTCTATAATGAAATCAACTTCTTTATTAAGCTCTTTGGAAAGATCCCTGACCATACGGGGGAACCGGTTAAAAACCTGTTCAACCGGAACCATCCTGACCTTCATAACCACCGACTGCAAATCCGTACTTATCCGGTCAATCTGTTCCATCGCTTCATTCAATTCAACAATTTTGCGATTGGCGGCGATCTGCTCAAGTCTGCCCTTATGCATTACCAGCTCACCAACCAGATTCATCAAATTATCCAGTCGCTCTATATCAACTCTCACCGTCTGCTTGATTTTAGCTCCTCTTTTACCGTCTTTAGCGTCTTGGTCCAACATGGGGTTTTCTGGTTCCGTTTTCACAGCAGAAGTCTCGCGGGGAACCAGTTGAGTCAATGCAATGACATCATAACTGGCTACACTGACTTCTGAGATGTTATTGAGGCGTTTTATGGTATCGTCCAGCCCGTTTCTTGCTACCAGTAATACTGTAAAGGTTCCGTCAAATTTTCCGTCGTCTATGTCTTGAGCCGAAGGAACGCTTTTGACAACCTCGCCCTCTTCCTCAAGAGTTCTAAATACCATATAGGCCCTTACTGACTTCATAAGGCAATCCCGGTCTATCTCAATCTTCAGGGCGTATATTTTCATCCCGCTGTTTTCCGCAACCTGAAGAATCGAATGCTCATATTCATTTATTTCAATACCGTTAATACTTGATGAAGCTGCTTCCTGAAGCGGGGGGCTGTCTAAAACCAGTTGCTGTTCGGCCACGGCTGCTGCTTCCTGTGCTCCCAGGCCTGATTTTATACCGTCTAATACCTCAATCAAATCCCGGTTGTCGCTTTCCCCTCCCTGGCCGTTTTCAATATTTTCAACAATGCGCTGAATACGATCAAAGGACTTGAATAGAGCATCGACCACAAAAGGTCTAGCTGTCAGCAGTCCCTCTTTTAGATCAGACAAAATATCTTCCATGTGGTGGGTTAAATCGGCCAGATCCTCAAAACCCATGGTTGAAGACATTCCTTTTAAAGTATGGGCGGAACGGAAAATTTCGTTGAGGCTTGAGCCATCATCGGGGTTCTTCTCCAGTTCCAACAGCTTCTGGTTAAGATTTTCCAGGTGTTCCTTACTCTCCTCAAGAAATACATCCAGATACTGCGACATATCCATTTTCATTCAATAATCCCCCCACATGTCGATATACTCAGTAAGCTTGCAGCAGCCTCATTATTTCCGCACTTATTTCAGGTAATGGTACAATTTTATCGACTTTGCCCGTTTCGACAGCTGACTTTGGCATACCATATACGATACAGGTCGATTGTTCTTCAGCTAAGGTTTTACCTCCCCGGTCTTTAACCATCGCCAGGCCTTTCGCCCCGTCGCTGCCCATTCCGGTCATTATTACACAGACCATTCGCGACCAGAACTGATCTGCCACCGATTCCAGCATAACGTCTACTGAAGGCCGATGCCCGCTCCGGGGAGGGTCTTGATTCAACGCCAGATGCAGATTCCGTCCCACCTGGCTTATCTGGGCGTTTACCGTCATGTGGAAGTCGCCGGGGGCTATGTAAACGCATCCCGGCAATACCTTTTCCCCATGCTCCGCTTCTTTCACCCTGAGCTGCGACACACCATCAAGACGTTCGGCCAATGATCTGGTAAAACCGGCCGGCATATGTTGAACTACCAGGACTCCAGCACCGAGATTACCTGGCAGGTTGGGAATTACCTGGTGCAATGCTTTAGGTCCTCCAGTAGACGTTCCGATCAACACCAGCTTGTTTAAAGCTGCAGTCAAATCTAAAGGCTTTTTTTCAGCAGATGTTTTCCGGAAAGTCGACTTTAAATCTGCACTTCTATACAAATTCTGCAATTTTTTCCTCGCACCTGCTGCTACGAGAATTTTTCTTTTTAACTCCTCACCAAATTCTGTCATATTGTGAGGAACCCCGGCGTTGGGTTTGGTAACAAAGTCCACCGCACCCAGTTGCAGGGCCTTCAAAGTCTGTTCGGTTCCCTGTTTGGTTAGACTGCTCACCATTATTACTGGAACCGGATTGGCCTTCATAATCTGTTCCAAAGCCGTTAAACCGTCCATGGCTGGCATTTCAACATCCATGGTCACCACATCTGGCCGCAGATTGGAAATCTGGGCCAGGGCTTCCTGCCCATTTCCAGCCCGTCCAACTGCCTCCATCTCCGGTGACTGGTTAATGGCGTCGGATATTACTCTGCACATGAAAGCAGAATCATCAACTACCAAAACCCTAATTTTAGACATTTCGCCCCCCCAAAACGACTGCCTTTATAGCAGGCCTTTTTTTATCCACTCGCGCTGTTTGGCAAAAACAAACCCCACGATATGGTCACGTAAATTATCGGTAATTTCAATAAATTTTACGGCAACAGTATAATTCAAGCTTCCCACCTCTGTCCTACGGCACCTTACCACCTGAGCTTTGCACGAAAATTCGCCATCTCCAAAATTCAAGCACAGGCCAAGCATTTGTCCTGCCTCCAGTTTAAGACGGCTTATAAAGCACACCCCACCGGCGCTTAAATCAATCGTAGTCCCTGGTTCGCAAGCACCCTCGGGTGCTTTACCGACTATACTAAACCAGACGGGTAAGGAAATCTCCAAACGAACAAACTCCCGGCGCTGTGCTACACTGTCAAACTCTTCAGGAAGTTCCACAAAGACAACCGGAATCGGCTCTCGCTGCCGCCCCAATACCTTGGTCGTTGCACTCAGCATACCGGAGCGATCACTGATTATTATGGTGGCAGTTTGGCCCAATTTTAGAGGAACCAGGACCCCGTGCCGGGTGGGCATGGCTATACATAGGTGTTTGCCGCTTATACCTTCAATCCGGCTGGGCAGTCTGTCCACATGCCCTTCCTGATCTTCAATTTCTACATGAATCAACTGATTGATCTTAAGTCCCTTACCGCGCACCTGGTCCCACCTGTCTCTCTAAGATTTTACTATACCGCCAATCCGACGAAAGAAGTTCCTTATACCCCCGGAACGTACATCGGTGTTTCCCGTCTGTTTCTGGTCGTCATTGAGCAGTCGTTCAGCAATGATATTAATATTGGTTGACGCCGCCGTTTTCGGAAATAGAGTTATAAAAGGCTGCTGCCGGCGAATTCCTTCTCCTACCAGCGGCTCGTCCACAATGTGGCCCAGTGGAGTAATGCTTAGTTCCAGGAACTTCTGACAGACCAGTTTAAACTTCTCGGCCACCATTATTCCTTCACTGTTGCTGGCTACCCGGTTTACGACCAGGTAAAGGTTAATCGTTCCAGATTTTCGGGCAATGCTCTTTACAATGCCATAGGCATCGGTAATGGCGGTTGGTTCGGGGGTGGTTATGACCAGCACTTCATTGGCCGCCAGAACAAAAGTTATAACGTTTTTCGATATACCGGCTCCTGTGTCTATAATCATATAGTCATACTGACCGTCCAATTTTCCGAGTTCGGTGATAATTCTTTTCAATTCTTCATTATCCAGGTTGGCCAGTTCATTGATTCCCGACCCCCCTGGAATGATCGTCAGGCCATATGGACCGGTTATGGTAATATCCTTCAGGCTCTTTTTGCCCAAAATCAGGTGATGTAGGTTGTACTGCGGCACCAGGCCCAGCATTATGTCAAGATTGGCCAAACCAAGATCGGCATCCATCAATACAACCTTTTTTCCCCGGGCGCAAAGGTTCAAGGCCAGATTCAAGGCCAGGGTGCTCTTGCCCACTCCCCCCTTGCCGCTGGTAATTACTAGAACCCGGGTCTTGCGCATTTCATAACGCAGATCTTCTTCAATCTGCTGTTTAATGCCTTGGGCCATTTCTCTCAGCTTTTCGGCTTGGTCTTTCACTCTGCTTCATCCTTTCTGAGAAGCATTTTGGCCAGCTCCCAAGCATCCGGAACGATTATGTCATCCGGAACATTCTGGCCATTGGTAATGTAGGCGATCGGTTTCTTTACCTCGCAGACCAGGTTGAGAAGCTGCCCATATGTGCGGGTTTCATCCAACTTGGTCAGGATCATTGTATCGATGCCTATGGAGCTGAATTTCTGATGAATATTTATAAGCTCGGAACTGGGTGTGGTAAGACTCATCACCAGAATTACCTCCTGTGGCCTCACCAGGGATATGCACTGACGAAGCTCTTCCAGGTGTTCATAATTGTAGGGGCTGCGCCCTGCGGTGTCCACAAAAATATAATCATTATATGAGAATTGGTCAACTGCCTCCCGCAACTCATGGGGAGTATAGGCCACGCTTATCGCAATGTCCATGATTTCGGCAAAGGTTTTCAACTGCTCTACCGCGGCTATACGATAGGTATCCAGAGTAACCAGGGCCACATTTTTATGCTCCACAAAAGTCATATTGGCAGCCAGTTTGGCAATGGTTGTGGTCTTTCCCACACCGGTCGGCCCTACCAGGAATACCAACCGCCCCTTGCGTTCTTCGTCCACCAGGGGTTTTATAGGAGGAAAGCAATCTTGAATACAATGCAGACATACTTCCAAGGCCCAGGCCGGATCGTGGTTTTCGTCGCGGGGAAGCCTGGCTTCCACCTGAGTAGCTATTTTAACCGCAATGTCCTTGTCGACGTTGTTTTCCACCAGGGTGTGAAAAAAGCCTTGAACCGGATCCGATATCCCTTTTAACACTTCTACTTCAAACATCTTTGACTTGATCTCGGCAATGATCTGCTTGAGTTTCTGCAGTTCTTCCATAAGCTGCGAATCTTCTAAATTGCTGGGCTGGGGTGCCGCAGCCGCCTGTTCCACCTGGCCCTGTTGCAACAGCAGGGGCAGCATATCCCGCAGACGGTCCATGTTGACCCTCAAAGTGTCATCTATAGCCACTGTGACCTCCACCTGGGGGTGGCTGAAAAACCCTCTAATACCCTGCTTTTTAACATGACGGGTATGCAGGATGATGGCGTCATTGCCCATCTCCTGTTTGGCCTTGCGCATGGCCTCCTTATAATCGCGCCCTACAAAACTCTTTACCTTCATGCCGACACCATCCCAATTACTTCTACATTGGCACTGGAATCTATTTCGTTATAAGACAAAACCACCAGATTGGATATAAAGCGGTCCACCAGGCGCTTGAAGTAAATACGCAAGACCGGGGCGCAGAGTACAATCGGGGTGATTCCTTTCCTTGTCAGTTCTTCATAATGGTACATTAACTTGTCAATCACGTGCTGGGCAACTTCTGGATCAAGGGCCAAATAGGAGCCGTAATCGCTCTGCTGAACCGAATCGCGCAGCCGCTCTTCCAAACTCGGATCCAGGGTCAAAACCGTTATCTTTCCACAGTCACCGGTGAATTGTTTGGAAATCTGGCGGCGCAAAGCCTGCCTCACATACTCGGTCAGAACGTCAGTATCCTTAGTGATCCGGGCGTAGTCAGCCATGGTTTCCAGAATGGTAAGCATATCCCGGATTGAAATCTGCTCTCGCAAAAGGTTCGATAAGACCCTTTGCGCATCGCCCAAACTGAGCAGATCCGGTATCAGCTCTTCGATAACCGCCGGGTTCTGTTCTTTCATAAAACCGAATATGTTCTGCACTTCCTGGCGGCCTAAAAGCTCATGAGCATGGGCCTTGATAACTGATGTCAGGTGGGTTGCCAGTACTGAAGGCGGATCCACAATGGTATAAGATTTGGCTTCCGCATCCTCTTTATGACGCGTACTAACCCACCGCGCCGGAAGATTAAAGGCCGGTTCCTGGGTGTCTATCCCGGGAAGCTCGGTGTCGTTTTCGATATCAGGCCCGATAGCCAGGTAGTGGTCTAATATAAGCTCACCAGAAGCGATCTCGATCCCCTTGATTTTGATCATATACGAATTGGGCTTTAACTGCATATTGTCACGAATACGAATCGGGGGTACAATAAAGCCCATATCTACAGCACATTGTCGCCTGATCATTACGATTCGTTCCAGCAGGTCACCGCCCTGATCTGTGTCGACCAGAGGGATGAGGCCGTAACCCAATTCCATTTCCATCTTCTCCACCTGCAGGAGTTCCACTACATTTTCCGGCTTTTTGATTTGCTCGGCCTCCTGGATCTCTTCCCCGGGAGCTTCCTCAACAACTTCCTTCGCCGTACGGCGCATTATAAAAAACAGTATGCCGAACAGGGCAGCCAGAGAATACATGGGCAGCATGGGCAGGCCAACAGTACCCAAACCAGCCAGGATAACAGCGGCGATAGCCAAAGCCCGTGGATGACCGAAGAGCTGGTTTCCCAACTCGGTACCCAGGCTGTCTTTCGAGGCGCTCCTGGTTACTACAATGCCTGTAGCGGTTGATATGAGCAAAGCCGGGATCTGAGTAACCAGTCCGTCGCCCACTGTCAGAATGGTATATGTTTGAGCCGCCTGGCTCAATCCCAGACCTCGCTGAACCATCCCGATTATAAACCCACCGGTAATGTTAATTATTATGATGACAATGCCGGCTATGGCATCCCCCTTGACAAATTTGCTGGCACCATCCATAGACCCGTAGAAGTCAGCTTCTCTTTGAATGTTCTCTCGTCTCTGGCGGGCGCCATCTTCGTTTATCAATCCAGCATTGAGATCAGCATCTATGGCCATCTGTTTACCAGGCATAGCGTCCAAAGTAAACCGGGCGGCAACTTCTGAGACTCTTTCCGCACCCTTGGTAATAACGATAAATTGAATAACTACCAGGATAAGAAAGATAACCAACCCAACAACCGTATTACCCCCTACTACAAACTGCCCAAAGGCCTGAATAACTTGCCCGGCGGCACCGTTCAGTAAAATCAGCTTGGTGGAGGCCACATTAAGCGATAGGCGAAACAGGGTCATAACCAGCAGCAGTGAAGGGAATACCGAAAAATCCAGCGGATTGTTGTTGAAGATGGACACCAGAAGGATAATAAGTGCAAAACTTATGTTAAAGGTCAGTAGGATATCAAGAAGAGACGCGGGCAGCGGAATGATCATCATCATAACAACCGAGATGATCACTACAGCAACCAGCACATCGCTGTAGCGGCGAAGGCTGTTAATTATACCGCCTGTCTCTACCATTCTTCATCCTCCTTGACGGTTATAGTGCAATCTTTTTTTGCCGGTAGACGAAAGCCAGCACCTCGGCCACTGCCTGGAAGAGCTCCTCTGGTACCATGTCCCCGATATCGGCACTTGAGTAAAGGGTCCTGGCCAGGGGTGGATTCTCAACCATAGCAACCCGGTTCAAAACGGCAATTTCTCTAATCCGCAAGGCCATGTAATCCTGGCCTTTGGCCACAACCACCGGTGCACTCATCCGTGGCGCATCATAGCGAAGGGCCACTGCAAAATGAGTGGGGTTGGTTATAACGACGTCAGCCCTGGGAACTTCGGACATCATGCGGCGCATGGCCATTTCCCTCTGAATCTGTTTCTGACGAGCTCTAACCTGAGGATCCCCCTCATTCTGTTTCCATTCCTGTTTGATCTCATATTTGCTCATCCTTAAGGACTTTTCGTAATCAAACCACTGGAAAATATAATCCACGATTCCGATAATAACATAAATAATGCCGACTTTGAGGGCAATTTCAAAAACTATGTCACCGAACACCACCATACTGGCCCCCAGTTCCATATCAATAAAACGGGGAAATACCGTATAATTATCCTTAATAATGGTGTATACTACGTAGCCGGCTACGAACACTTTAGCCAGGGATTTAATTAGCTCCATAAGAGCCCGTCGGGAAAAAACCCGTTTAAACCCTTCTACCGGGTTGAGGCGATTGAGATTGGGGGTAAGTGATTCAGTGGAAAAAACAAATCCCACCTGCAAATAACTTACCAGCAGAGCAGTAACAAAAGTAGCACTAAAAACCGGAAGGCATACGCGCCCTAAAAGCTGCATGGCTTCCAGAAACATATAGTAAGTATAGGCCTGGGTGAGACTTTGGGTGCCCCGCTGCAGAAGGTACAGCTGGGTAAAACCCTTGATCTGACTCACCATATAGGGAAATGAGAACAAAAGGGCCATTGAACCCGCCAATAAGATTATCGCTGAGCTGAGATCGGCGCTTTTAAATACCTGGCCCTTTTTTCGTGCCTCTTCCCGCCTTCTGGGAGTTGCTTTCTCGGTTTTTTCACCGGTATCCCCGTCGGCAAAAAGCTGCAGGTCAAATATAAACCATTTTACCGGATCGTCCATAACTACCTCCCCATGGTCATCAGGAAATAGTCCAGGGATGAGAACAACTGGGTAAATAATACATTAAACACCCATAAAAAAATGGGCATCATTACCACCAGCAGCAAAAATCCCAGAATAATCTTGACCGGCATGCCTACCACAAACACGTTCATCTGGGGAACGGTTCGGGCGATAAATCCCATCGCTATATCACCGGTTAGAATGGCAATGACTATGGGAGCCGCAATCTTTATAGCAATGACAAACATAGCAACTGTCATACGGGTAATCTCGTCCATAAAAGCCTGGCCAAAGCTTAAGCCAAGCACCGGGACATATTTGTAGCTGTCCACCAGCCCTTGGAGTAGAAAATAGTGGCCGTTCATAGCAAGATAGACAAGCAAGGCCAGGGTCTGGGACAGGTTGCCCATCAAGGGAATCTGAGCACCCGATTGCGGGTCAATTACATTTACGATGGCGAAGCCCATCTGCATATCCATGAGCTGCCCTGCCAGTTGAATGCCCGATAAAACCATATAAGCGACAAAACCGATAGCATAACCGATCAACAATTCCAGGACCAGGGCCCATACGAAAAGTAGCGGTGTACCAGTTTGAGTAGGAAACTGAGCGGGCACAAAAAAAGCCATCGCGGCAGACAAGACCACAACCAGGAAGACTTTAAAGCGGACCGGAATTTGACGGCTGCTGAATATGGGCGCCGCGATGAACAATCCCGATAAGCGTGCCAGTATTAAAAAGAACGGTTCCAGTGCAAAGGGCATTTACGTTCCTCTCTTTTTTCTACCCCAGGCTTAATAAGCGGGGGATAGAGGTAATCAGATTAGAAGTAAAACTGGTCAGTATATTTAACATCCATGGGCCAAAGAAAACCAGCACCAGAAATACGACTACTATCTTTGGTACATAAGAAAGGGTCATTTCCTGCAGTTGCGTGGTAGCCTGCAAAATGCTTATAAAAAGCCCGGTCACCAGTGCCGCTCCCAATACCGGGGCTGAAACCAAAAGCACTGTCCAGAGGGCCTGATTGCCGATACTAAGAACTGCATCCTCAAACATAGCTTAACTCCCTTCACTTAAAACTGAGCATCAAGGATTGAATTACCAGATTCCAGCCATCTACAAGAACAAACAAGAGGATCTTGAAGGGCAGCGATATACTCATAGGCGGCAGCATCATCATACCCATGGACATAAGAGCACTGGCCACTACCATATCGATTATCAAGAATGGAATGAAGAGGATGAATCCAATCTGAAAAGCAGTTTTTAGTTCGCTAATAATGAAAGAAGGGATCAAAACATAATTGGGGATATCGTCAAAATTACGCGGCCTTTCCATCTTGGCCATGCGTACAAACAAAGCCAGATCCTTTTCATGGGTCTGTTTAAACATAAAGGTCCTCAAGGGTTTCATTCCCTCGGTGAAGGCGGTATCGGTGGTTATTTCTCCACGCAAATAGGGCTGCAAGGCCTTGGAGTTGACCTCCCCCAGGGTGGGAGCCATTATGAAAAAGGTGAGAAAAAGGGCCAATCCAATCAAAACCTGGTTGGGTGGCATTTGCTGGGTTGCCAGTGAGCTCCGTAAAAAGCTCAATACAACCACGATCCGGGTAAATGAGGTCATCGTAATGAGCAGGGCCGGAGCCAGGGTCAATAGCGTAAGGGTGATGATAAGCTGCAATACTCCCGGACCGTTTTGGGCGCCGGGGCTTCCAATCTGCAGGTTTACATTGGGAAGCGGAAGCGGCTCTGCTGCTGCAGGAAGGCTTACCGCCAGCGCAAACATTAGAGTAAGTAGGATCAATAAAATCGCGATTCTGGTATTATGGAGTTCGTTCTTGGTCTGCATTGCTCCTCCCTTTTTTACCTGCTGCTCCTTCACCAGGCACAGATATGCTCCTCATCCGCTTTATCTGCTCCTCCATGAGCTGGTGAAATTCCTCTTGTTTTTGGTCCGGAGCCCGCCTGCGATCAACAAAGTCCGAAACAGCCTTTATCCATGGATTTGAATCCTGTTGGGTAAAGCCCTCCAGGGCCTGCTGGCTGATCTCTTTCATAACCTGAGGATTGTCAATTTCAAACAGGCAGGTAATATTGTGATCGGTTACTCCCAGGGCATAGAGCCTCTGACCGACTTCGCACAAGACTACCCCCCGGTTTTGTCCCAGCATAACTTCATCAGCCACATGCAGCCAGTTCCCCTGTAGGCGACGTCTGGCCTGGCGGTTAAATACCCTGATGACGGTCCAGGCTGCTGCAACTATCAAACCCAGCACTATGATAATCTTTATCCCTTCCCACCACAGACTGGTAGTTTGGGCAACAGGGGCCTGGGTCTTGTCATATTCCTGGTTAAAACTCTGTATATCTTCCACAGCATTGACCGGCCATGCTAGAATCTGTACTAGCACAACAGCGAGCAGCATGGCCAGGGCGCATTTTTTAGCCCAACTGAGCATTTATTTACACATCCTAACCGATCAGCTTTAGGCCAGGGCTTTGCTTACGGCTTCCAAGACCCTTTCAGGCTGGAACGGTTTCACTATGAAGTCTTTGGCGCCAGCTTGTATGGCGTCTATGACCATGGCCTGTTGTCCCATAGCACTGCACATAATAATTCTAGCGCTGGCATCTATGGCTTTAATCTCCTTTACGGCACTGATACCGTCCATCTCCGGCATAGTTATATCCATGGTTACCAGATCGGGCCGCAAGTCCTTGAACTTTTCAACAGCTGAAGCTCCATTTTCCGCTTCACCTACAACTTCATATCCGTTTTTACTCAGGATGTCCTTGATCATCATCCTCATAAAAGCCGCATCATCAACAACCAGCACAGTCTTACCCATGATTAGCCTCCTTCTATAATTATTGCAGTCTGCTCACTCTATCCATGGGACTAATGATCGTGGTTATTCTAATACCATAATTTTCGTCAATAACCACTACTTCTCCTTTAGCGATAAGCTTTCCATTCACTAAAAGATCTACCGGTTCTCCTGCCATTTTGTCCAACTGAATTATTGAACCCTGCTGGAGTTCCAAAATTTCTTTAATAGTTTTACGCGTTTTTCCGAGCTCTACAGAAACATCCAGGGGCACATCCATTATCAGGCCGATATTCTGTGGAACGCTAGGCGCTATCGCAGCGCTTACCGGCGCGAATTGTACCGGCTGCACGGCGTACTGCTGGTCTTTTCTTATCGACGCGGATGGAGCCGGGTTAGCCCAGACATCCGCTGCCGGTGCATAAACTGGTTCCACCGGTGAAGCAGGCGCTGCTGCCATTGGGGGCGGCGCCGCCGCCTGCGGTTGAATCGGGGGCGGTGGAGCCGGAGTTGGGGGCGCCGCCGCAACCGGTTCTTTGGCCGTTGGAGCTGACGGCTCCAGGATGCTTTCAAGATCTATTTCCGGCTCGGAATTACCCATGGCCATCGCTATCATGTCGCGGACCGCTTCAACGGGTATAATCTGCATGCATTCGCTGTTTACCAAGCCCTCAATTTCCATCTTGAATTTTACACAAATTACCTCGTTATAACTGGTAGGAATTTTCATGAGTTCCTTCTCCAGTTCCGAGACGTTTACCAGGGGTGGAGCAATGTCAATCCGCTGATTGAACATAGAACTCAGGCTGGTAGTAGCTGAGCCAACCATCTGGTTCATCGCTTCGCCAACTGCGCTGAGCATTATATCATCCGCCAGGTCCGCTGCGGCTTGCCCGTCCCCGCCCATCATTAAATCGGCTATTACTCCAGCATCATGTTCTTTAATCACCAGTATGTTGGAGCCGGTTAAACCCTGGCGATACTGAACTTCGACGACTACATAGGGCATTTCGTAGCTGTTTGCTAAATCATGGCGATCGCTCACAATAACTTCAGGAGTGGTTATTGAAACTTTTTTACGCAGCAAAGTAGAAAGGGTGGTCGCTGCAGTCCCCATAGATATATTGCCAATCTCGCCCAGGGTATCTTTTTCAAAATCATTTATCAAGGACGCCGGCGTTTCGCTGCTGCTGGCAGGACTATCCCCCCGCAACAGGGCGTCTATTTCTTCCTGGGAAAGAATACCGTCATTCATCTTCATTTCCCTCCTTTATCACCTGGGATATCTGAACTGCGGTTTTGTTTTCATGGGTGCCCGGTTTGCTCATAAACTTGGTGGTATTCCCGATAACCACCGGCAGATCATCCTGTATCTTTTTATCTAAAATAACAACATCACCAGCGCTCAAATCCAATAAATCTCCTACCGTCAAGTTTGTACCACCTAGCAGCACCCTGATTGGAATCTGGGCATTCTCCAGTCGGGACTGAATAATGCTCATATTTTCAGGGGTTGGCTTCCTATGAGTTGACGAATAGTAGTAGTGAACGCTCAGTTTATCAAGAATCGGCTCCAAGACTAAAAACGGTATGCAGATGTTGATCATGCCCATTACATCGCCCATCTTACTCTCCATGGACACGATCATCATGATCTCACTGGGCGACACCAACTGAGTAAACTGGGGATTACTCTCCACCCTTTCCAACTGCGGTTCCAGTTCAATGATGCTTCCCCATGGCTCTTGCAGGTATGAAAGCATGCGCTGGCTGAGTTTTTCCACAACAGTGAGCTCAATCTCCGTCAAGGCCCGCAGCTTGTTCAAGGTGTATCCAGGCCCTCCCAGCAGGCGGTCCAGGAACGCAAAACCCAGCTTGGGATTGATCTCCATGATCCCGCTCCCTTCCAGAGGGAATACGGAAAAGATGTTGAGTATGGTGGGATTGGGAATGGAACGTATAAACTCCTCATAGGTCAACTGTTCCACCGACAGGATGTCCACCTGCACCGGGGCTCTTAGCTGAGCAGACAGAAAGGTCGCCAAAGCCCGGGCATAGCCTTCATAGATAACCTGCAGAGTATGCAGTTGATCCTTGGAAAACTTGTTGGGCCGACGAAAGTCATATACCTTGATTTTCTTTTTCTTTTCTTCCTGCTTCAGTTCATCGGCATCTACCGACCCGCTGTTTAGAGCCTGGAGCAGCGCATCGATTTCGCTCTGGGATAATACGTCTCCCATTCCTATCCTCCCTTAAGAGCTATTGCACGATTAATTCCTCAAAGTAAACATTCAGCACCATATTCTTTCCCAGTGTGGTATTGAGGTCCTTTTTTATCTCTTCCCGAAGGTTGTTGCGATTGCGTGGATCCAGGTCCGCAACCGTCTTAGAAGAAATGATGGTTAAAATCCTGTCTCTGATAACCGCTTTATACTTGGTAACTTCTTCAATATTTTTCTTATCCGAATCGGATATGGTAAGAGATATTTTAGCTTTCATAAACCTGGTTCCGCTTACATCTCCAATGTTGGTGGTAAACTCGCCCACCTCAAAGGGAGTACCTAATGTGGCCGATTTGCCCTCCTCCTTGGCCTCTTCTTTAGGCAGCAGGGGAGAAATCGTGCTGCGCAATACGAAATAAGAGGCCCCCAGGGTAATGACAAATACCAGCACTCCTATCAGGATTATTTTGATTGTGTCAAATTTCGAGCCCTTTTCTTTTTCCACCTTGGTTTCTTCTTCTGCCATAGAGGCCATTCAACCCCTCTCACGGTTTTAGGTTGCTATAATATTGTTTCCTGAACTTTATTATATCGGCAAAAATGCTTTTAGTGGACTCTTTTACCACAAATTTCTTACCAGTTGTCAAAGTAATTACCGTATCCGGGGTTTCTTCAATGTGTTCGATCAGATCGACATTTATAGCCATCTTCTCTCCATTCAGCCGGGTAACACCTATCATCTCCTCACCTCTCATTTCCCCGGGGGGTTATAAGCCCCCGGGGGAATGCCCTTAACGTTTAAGGTTGGCCAACTCCTGGAGCATCTCATCGGAGGTGGTTATAATTCTTGAATTGGCAGTAAATCCGCGTTCTACAATAATCATATTTGTCAGTTCCTCAGACAGATCCACGTTGGACATCTCCAGGCTGCTGGGTAAAATGGCGCCCATACCTCCTGCACTGGGAGCACCAACCATGGCGTCACCGGAGTTGGTTGAAGTAACAAACTGGTTGCCTCCCACCTGCTGCAGACCGGATGGATTGCGGAAATTGGCCAGGGCCACCCGGGCCAGGCTCTTTAACTGACCGTTGTCATACTGACCGCTGATCACTCCATCCGAGCCGACTGAGAGGCTCTGCAGGGATCCGGTGGGCAGGCCGTTCTGGCTCTCAATCTGAACCGTGGAATCGGTATTGTACTGGAGGAGTGAATTAAGATCAACTTTTATTGTGACATCATCAGCTCCCAATGCCGCTCGGCTTATCGTAAATGACATACTGGAAGCATTATCTGCAGTCGGAGTCGTCACCAATTTGCCTTTGGAGTCAAAATTTATATTCGTATACCTTATAACGTCAGGATTGGTTGTTGGACTGGCCCCGGGAGTAACCACCTCTACAGTTCCATCCATTTTTCCGTCGGAATTAGCATCGCCGCTAAATTCCGGATCCATGGATACATCACAGTTCCAACTGGTGGTTGGAGTTGCAGAAGTGTCGGTTGTTTTAAAGAATCTAAAATAGAGAATTCCCTTGTTTCCAAGCGAATCGTAAAATTCTTTGGTGACCGTCTCCGAGGTGTCGTCAGCAGGTATTCCTGCAGCCATATCAAAACCGGCATCAACGCTATTGGCCGCGGTCTCGGAATCCAAATTGCCGGTTACACCCATCGTACTGGTGGCCTTGGGAGCCATCAGGTTGTAGGCGGCAATATTTACACCGGTTACCTTGGATACGCTGGCGTCGATGTTGCCGTCGGCATCCGCCAGCCAGCCCTGTACAATCCCCCCGTCAGAAGTGACCAGATTGCCTAATTTGTCAAAACTGAAAGCTCCAGACCGCGTGTAGGAAGTCTCTCCATTGGTCTTGACGATAAAGTAGCCGTTGCCGTCAATAGCCATATCGGTCAAGCGGCTGCTGGACTGGGCAGTGGCTCCGGTATGTACCTGGTCGACGGCCGAAACCGCCATGCCCATGCCCACTCCCATCGGGTTGGTCCCGCCTGTGCTATCGGTAGGGGCTGCCCCACCGCGCATGGCCTGATACAAGGTATCCTGAAATACGACCCGGCTCCTTTTAAAGCCAGGCGTGTTGACATTGGCCATGTTATTACCTATTACGTCCATGGCCATCTGCATGTTCTTTAATCCACTAACACCTGAAAACATGGAACGCATCATGTCCCATCAACCTCCTAAATCATCGGTGGGATGCAGCAGTCGTTTTGCATCCCGGAGCCTCCTCCAAGAGGTCCGGCTCCTATACTATTACAGCACTGTCAATATTGGTGAAGACATTCTCCCGCAAGCTGTTGCCGTCCACTGCTGTCACAACCGTGTTGTTTTTTACACTCACCACCAGGGCCAAATCATTCTCGTTCATAAGGATCAAGGAATCCCTCGCTCCCTTTTCCCGGGCTTGAGAAACTGCTTGATTGAGTTTGCTCATGTCCTCGGTGCTTAAAGAGATATTGCGCGCCTGCAGCCTCTCCTGAGCATGCCTGGAAAAGCGCAGTTCTGGGGCCATCTTTTGTTCGAGGATGTTTTGAAAGCTGGCACTGCCAGTCCTGGTCTGACTCTGCGAAGCCTTTGTTTTATTGGTTTGTACAGGTTGAATTGGCTGCTGCGGAAATACTATTCTCTGATCCATTTGCTTCACCTGCCTGTTATGCCCCAGTCACTGTTTCTGCGGCATCGTTATTGGTTCCCGTATCTGTTTCAGAATTACTCCGAAGCTGTGCAAGAATCTGACTTAAAAGAGTAGCCTCCCGATCTTGGGCAGATGTTCCCATACCTACGATGCTGCTCTGCTCAATCTCCTGACCGTCAATGTAATATGTTGCAGCTCCATCACTGATGTTTACCGAAGATATCACTCCGCTGAGGTATTTATCATCGTCACCGGTAGCATCAGGATTCTCATACACAACCGTGCGGCCTATCATGCTTCCCGCCTGCTGCAACAGCATATTGGGCACAATGCTGTCAGTTATAGTTGTAGTCAATGACTTAAAACTTTCGTTCAGGTTCTGCATCTGCTCCAGCGAACTAAAGGACGCCATCTGTGCAATCTGTTCCGTTGAATCGGTAGGATTCAACGGGTCCTGATTCTGCAATTGAGTGCAAAGGAGCTTTAAAAAAGCATCTTTATCCAGTTCACCCGTACTGCTTGAACTTGTTGAACTACTGGAACTTGAAGTGGTTGACGACGCCGCTGAAGTACCACTGTAAACCATTCCCGTCATAGGATCTACGTACATTGTCTCACCTCCTAAACTAGAAAATTATAACCGTCGTTGGTTTCTACCGTATCATAGGCGCCGCTCTGAACCGAGCTCACTGGCTGGCTGGCGATCGGTGCAATTTCGTCTTCGGAATCAGAGAAGCCGAAAACCGGAATTCCCCGTGGCTGCTGCCACAGGTCCTGCCTTCCCCCCGGATCGCTCATCATGCCTCCGCTGTCAAGCTGCACGTTTACTTCGGTCCGGTCTACCTTCATACCCTGAGCCTCCAGGTTATGGCGAAGAGCCTGTATATTCTGTTCCAAAACATTTTTAACCTGCTGGCTGCTGGTGGAAAAATGGGCCGTAACCGTTCCAGCCTCGTCAACCGCTATCTTGATGGTCATCTTGCCCAGGAAACCCGGTTTTAACTGCAACGTCATTTCAGAGCTATTATCCTTGATCATAACCTCTGCTTTTTTTACCACCTGATCCATCAAATCCTTGGGATCAACCACCGGGCTGTTTTGAACACTGGTCGGAACATTGCGGACCTGCATTTTGGGAATCTCCACTTCAACCTGCTGCAGTACCGGCGAATACGTAGTATCTTCTCCATCGCTTGAAGACGGTTGTTGCCCTTCAGCTTGATTGCTGTCTTGGGCCGGACGCACCACCGAAACCCTGTGACTTTCGAATTCAGCCAGTTTTTTACCTGTAGCACTGCCAGCATCTGCTTCGGTCTTCTTTATGGTTTTATCATCCATAACCTGGACCTGGTTCTCCAGTTGGCTTGCTTCCCGACCAACTCCCAGTCTGTCTACGGTCTGGGCCCGCGTATCGGCAGGGGCGGTTTTCCCAGCGTTCTCCATTTCTGCTGCTGAAGCTTGTATGGCTTCATCATTTACCACCAATATGGCTGCTTGGGGTTCCCTCGACAGTTGAGTAGCGGGGCTGTCTGTTTGGGCAGTATTGACCGCTTCGATCGTCCGGCCGACCAGTTGGGGCATTTCCAGGTTGGTATTAGATGACAACCGGATCTCCGAGTTGGAACGATCATTTACTACAGCACCGCCTGCTCCCGCCTGAATCTCCTGTTGCAATGGGTTTGAATCAACTTTGACCAGCCCGATAAACGGTATGGCCATAACTTGCGCCATAACTGTGCCGGTTGAGGTGCTGCCTTGATCGTCAGTCCCAGAGGTGTTATCGCCTGTCGTTTCAGTCTTATTATTTTCATCACACTTAACTTCAGAAGACTGGTCTTTTAGCTGTTCAACCTGATTTTCTTCCGTTTGGCCGGTTTCTGCTTTCACCGGATCCGATTTTTCCTGGACCTCGCTGCTGGACGGCGAGTTGTCCCTGGGTACCTGGCAGGCCTTCTTTAAGTGTTTTTCGAAACTGCTCCGGGTCGGGGAGGAATCCCTTACGCTTTTACTGCTTTGATTAGCCAAAACCACTCCCGCCTCTACTGGGGCTGCTGTGGCCGCCAACATTGTTGCCTGAACACCATTCAATCCTTTTTCACCTCCTTCCAGAAAAGCAATGTATGATGAAGCTACCCCCCACTTGGAGCGGTAACCAACATCTCACGACTGATTTGAACTGCTTTATCCCGATCCATATTCTGCAGAATTGAAGCTACAGCATCGGCATTCATTTCTTGCAGAATGCCGATGGCGTCTTTGCTGTCAAGACGTGCAAGAATGTCAGCGGCATCCTTACTATTCATTTCCGCAAAATACTTGGCCATGTCTTTGTAAGAAGCCTTTTTCGCTCCTGACTGGCCCTTGGCATCATTCAGTTCTTTATTCAATTTGGCCACTTCTGCTTCTAATTGAGTCTGGGGACTGGCTGCTAACTGCTGTTTTACTTTTGCCAGTTCCTGTTCCTTCTGCGCCAATCCCTTTTTTAATGTATCGTTTTCTTGAGCAAGTTTCTCCAGTTCAGTTTGCGGAGCAGCGGTTTGGTCTTTAACTTTGACAAAATTTTTTACAACCGGAATCTTTTGTAGGAGTGAAGGATCCCGATACAGGTTGAATGCTATGACAGCCATGCCCAGAACCAGTAAAATCACTAATATTAAACCCGAGCGGGATTTTTTCTTCTCACTCAACCGTTATCCTCCTCGCGCCAGTAGTTTGTAACATCTAAAAGTTTAGTTTATCCGCCGAGATAAATTTTCGCAGGGGGCGGCGTCGGACGGCTCCTTGGCCTCCTGCCACCGCCGCACTAACCCGTCCATGGGTGTCGAATGAGCAATACTGGACGTATTGCGATTGACGACAACAAATCCCTGCGGAAATTTGGCCGGCGGGAAATTAAAGTTTTAGGTGTTACAGACTACTAACTATCAATGGTTAAAGATAATTCTTCCCGGCGGCTTCGTCGCCCCGTTCATCCTCCATGCTTTTGCGGTAATGGGTGCTGATGGCAACCTCGTCTATGACCTTTTGCTCTTCCAGGCTCAATTCATGCAGGTATTCCTGCCATTCCTTTTCCCGCAGGCGCTCCAGCGACTGGCTTTCTTTTTTCCTCTCCAAAAGCATCATGCGGGCATTCTCCACCCGCTCCTGTGCCCTGGCCAGACGCACCTGCATCTGCCTGACCTGTTTGTGTAATACTGGCAGGTATTCCCTGTGCATCAAAGTCTCTTGCGACATAGGCTGGGCCAGGCCAAGTTCTCGAACCCGTTCTTCTATACGGGTCAGTTTGTCGTTAAGCTGCACCAGCTGTTCTTCCACACGTTCCTTTTCGGCCATACAAGCCTGCAGTTCTTCTCTGGCTACCTGCTCACGCCGCAGGCTCACATTTAGACTGGTCTGAAGACGGAATTTAAATGCTTTCATAGCTTATACCTCATCTTCGCAGAGCGTCTTCCAATCTCAACAGGGTGTCGTTAAAATCAGCTTCTTCGTATACATTCTGCCTCAAGAAATCGTGGCACTTGTCTATCAGCATAAGAGCTTCATCAATTCGGGTATTGGAGCCCTTCTTGTAGGCTCCGATATCGATAAGATCCCTGGCCTCCTCATAGGTGGAGAGAATCTGACGAAAGCGCTTCGCCTGCTCCATGTGTTCAGGACTGGTAATGTCGATCATTACCCGGCTAATACTGTGCCCTATATCAATAGCTGGATACATATTACGGGTAGCCAGGGCACGGCTCAATATCAAATGGCCGTCAACTATACCGCGAACCGCGTCGGTAATTGGTTCGTTCATATCATCACCTTCTACCAGTACCGTATAGAGGCCGGTTATACTCCCAGTTTCGGCAGTTCCCGCCCGCTCCAGCAACCTGGGCAAAAGGGCAAACACGGAAGGCGTAAACCCGCGGGTTGCCGGCGGTTCTCCTATAGCCAGTCCCACTTCCCTTTGAGCCAAGGCAAAACGGGTCAATGAGTCCATCAAAAACAAAACATCCATTCCCTGGTCTCGAAAGTATTCAGCAATGCTCGTTGCAACAAAAGCTCCCCGGAGCCTGATCAGGGCAGGTTGGTCCGAAGTAGCCACTATAACAACCGACCTCCTGAGCCCTGCGTCCCCCAGATCGCGCTCCAGGAATTCGCGAACTTCGCGTCCTCTTTCGCCAATAAGGGCAATTACATTTATATCCGCGTTGGTGTTGCGGGCAATCATTCCAATAAGGGTGCTCTTTCCCACCCCGCTGCCGGCAAAAAAGCCCATACGCTGACCTCTGCCTATGGTGGTTAATCCATCAATGGCTCTAACCCCCACCGATAGGACTTCCGCTATACGGGTTCTTTTCAATGGATTGGGAGGCTGGTTCATAACCGGATAGTTGATTTCTGAATTAATTCGTCCTTTTCCATCCAGCGGCTGACCCAGTCCATCAAGCACCCGTCCCCGCAGTTCCATGCCCACTTTAACCCGCATGGTAGTTCCTGTGGCCAGCAGTTCACTGCCCGGTCCAATACCCTCAAGCTCTCCCAGGGGCATTAAAAGGATTCGGTTGTTTCTAAAACCAACTACCTCAGAAGGAACCAGTTGACGATCATTGGTCTGGATATAGCACAATTCTCCCAGGCTCAGGCGAGGTCCGGTAGCTTCCATGGTCAGTCCGATAACTTGCGATATCCTGCCCTTGAGCTGGCAGGTCTGAACCTTTTCAACCGTATCAATCAGACTGCCCAGTTCAAATGTTTTCGCTGAAGTCATCTGCACTCACATCCTGTAAAGCCTGTTCGACTTTAGCAATACGGGTGTCCAACTTGGCATCAACCACGCCCTGATCACTCTCTATCACACATCCGCCAATTCCCACCCGGGCATCAGCCACCAGGGCGTTGGCCAGATCCTGTTTTTCCATCTCCGAAATTTCTTCTCTGGCCAGGCCGTCCAGAGCGGATTCAATTTCTTCGGGGTTTACATAAACGCGAAAATTGCCAGGCTGATCCAGTAAATTTATAGCTTCCCGAATTACACTGATAATAACTTGCGGATTGGTGTTTACTTCGGTACTGATAACCCGTTTGGCCACTGCGATGGCTAAACGAGCCATATCAGTCGTGCTTGATTCCATCAATTTTACTTTGTTGCGCCGGGCTTCCTCAAGGATCTGCTGGCACTGTTCCATGGCCATCTGCCGATCAGCTTCGATTTCTTGGTGGGCTTCCCGGAGCCCATTCTCATAGCCTTCCTTCTGTGCCTGGATTCTTATTTCTTCGGCTTCTTTTTGAGCCTGAGTTTTCAAAACCTCTGCATCTTCCTGGGCATCCTCCAAAATGCTTCTTGCATCCTGGGCGGCTTTTTCCATCAGGTCCTTGACCATGGCTTCAGTTTCCATAACAATATTGGCCATCTCGTCTCTTATCCGCCCCGGATCAAGGCTCAAATCAGGGACCGGGGCAGCTTCAGGCATAACATCGACCATAACCATCCGGGGAGGTGGACTGATTATGAGTGGCTCGGTAATGGTTAGATCAAACCTTTTTATCACCTTAGACAATAATCTCATCTCCTCCACCCCGGGCAACAACTATCTCACCGGTTTCTTCCAAACGACGAATAATATTGACGATTCTCTGCTGGGCTTCTTCCACATCACGCAACCGGACCGGGCCCATAAATTGAATGTCATCTTTGAGCATTTCCGAAGCCCGGCTGGACATATTGCCAAATACCTTTTGAGTAACCTCGCTGCTGGCGCCTTTCAAGGCCAGGGCCAGATCATGGGATTCAACCTCGCGCAGGACACGCTGTACCGAGCGGTCGTCTATCATGACAATGTCTTCGAATACAAACATTAATTTCTTGATCTGTTCGGCCAGTTCCGGATCCTGAACTTCCATGGCCTCCATGATGGTTTTTTCAGTGCTCCTGTCCACCCGGTTCAAGATATCCACTACCGCTTTGACCCCGCCGGCTATACTCAGTTCCTGCGGAGCCAGTGAAGAGAGCTTTCTTTCTAATACTCTCTCCACTTCCTTGATCACATCGGGGGAGGTGGTATCCATAAGGGCGATTCTTTTGGCAACGTCTGACTGCCGGTCAGGAGGCAGGGCGGATAGTATCAAAGAAGCCTTTTCAGCCTCCAAATAAGCCAGAATCAGAGCTATAGTCTGGGGATGTTCCGACTGAATGAAATTTAATAATTGTGATGGTTCGGTCTTGCGCATAAAATCGAAAGGGCGCACCTGCAGAGAAGCAGATATACGGGACAGGATTTCAACGGTCTTGTCCGCTCCGTAGGCCTTTTCCAACACCTCTTTGGCGTAGTTTATACCCCCCTGGCTAATGTACTGCTGAGCCAGGCACATCTCAAAGAATTCCCGGTTAAGAGAGTCCAGCCTCTCCGTCGACACCTGACGAACACTGGCTATTTCCAGGGTGAGTTGTTCAACTTCCTCTTCACTCATAAACTGGAATATCCGGGCTGATTTTTCCGGTCCTAATGCGATGAGAAAATTGGCCGCCTTTTGCCGTCCCGTAAGAGGTTTTTTAGTTGTAGACAAATCCTCACCCCTAATCTTCAGACAACCACGACTTCAGGACATGGGCGGCACTTTCCGGCTCGCTGTCCACTAGTTTGTCTATTTCCTCTTTGATCTTCTGCTTTTCACGTTCCTCAGGAGTCAAAGACATATCGAATATATCCTCAATCCTCAGCTCTTCATCAATTTCAGCCTCAAAGGGAACCGATTCTTCCTCTACTTCTTTGGCGGCCTTTTTCTTGGATAATAGCCAAACTATGGCAATGACTGTCAAAGCCAGCAATACCATAAAGAGAGGAAGCAGCTTGGAGTCCAGTATTTTATTCAACCATTCCATGCTAGACGCGGTTTCCGGTTCTGCTTCCGGTACGAAATCCATAAAGGCAACCGAGATGCTATCCTTCAGCGCAATCTTTTCCCCTTGACTGTTTTCAATGAGCCCGCAGGCGGTAGCTACCATGCCGCGGATTTTATCAGTCTTTTCAGCATCAGTGGCCCCCAGGTTCACATCCTTTATCGCCTTATTGTTGACAATAACCGAAATTGTAAAGTGATCGTATTTTACGTCACCCTGGGCATACTTGGTGTCGGTCTCGGTTTTACTCACTTCATAATTGGTTGTTTTGCTGCTTTTATCAGTGGAGGAAGCCCCTCCGGTAGTGGTTTCAGTGTAAGTGGGAACATTGGTGTCGGTTCCCGGAGTTCCGCTTGGGCCCGGGGCTGTTATTCCCGATTCCTTGGCAGTACTTTCGCTTCTTACGTGAGCGCCGTCTTCATCGTTATAATACCGTTCCGATTTTTCCTGCTTGGTATTGAAATTCAATTCGGCATTTACCCTCACCACGGCATTGTCAGGCCCCAATGTTTTATCCAGCATGCTCTGAATGGCCTGTTGTTTCTCTCTTTCAAACTCCTTTTTCATCAGCATTTGCTTTTGGACCTGTTCCGTAGAGCCCATCTCTTCGGCAGGCAGATTGTCAGATAATAAAGTCCCATTTTGATCAACGATAGCAACATTTTCCTTGGAGAGGCCATTTACGCTGTTGGCTATCAGATTGACTATGGCCTGTACTTCTTTGGGAGTCAGAGTTTGACCGTTCTTAATATTAACAACTACTGAAGCTTTGGCCTTTTCTTCCTTTTCAGAAAATAAGGTGGATTCGGGTATGGCCAGGTTGACTTTGGCAGCCTTCACCTTGTCCAGCCCTTGGATGGTTCTGGCCAGTTCTCCCTGTAAAGCCATTTGGTATTTAACCTTTTTGTCCGACTCGGTTTCCCCGAAATTGGTGGTTTGAAACAACTCAAAACCCGATTCGCTCTGAGGCAGGTTGTCGCCAGCCAGCTTCAACCTGGTCGAACTTTTTTGCGGCGAAGGCACTAGTATGATCGTCCCATCCTGCCCATCTTGAACCTGGTAGCCTATTTTGTATTCATCTAATTTGGTTGTGATTTGGGAGGCGGTTTTAGCATCCAACCCCGAATAGAGAACTTCATAGTTGGTAGCCGTCCCGGAGGAGAGAATCACTATGGCCGCAACCACCAAAAGCGCAGCCCCAGCGAACAATACTTTTTGATTTAAGCTCAGCTTGTTCCAAGCCTCAAGTATGGTATTGCCCCATCCCTTGAGCCTTTCCATAAAATCTGCCATTATCAATCCTCACATTGCAAATTACATTTGAATGCGCATAATTTCCTGAAATGCCTCAACTATTTTGTCTCTAACTTGAATGGTAAGCTGTAAAGCCAGATTTGCCTTTTCGTATGCCAGTACGGTGTTGTGTATGTTGCTTTCTTGTCCCATGGCAGTAAGAGCGGCGCTGGCCTGGGCGTCGTTTTGAAGTGATTGCACGTCTTCCAGGGCTCGGCTCAGATAATCACCAAAGGACAAATTCCGACCCGCTTCACCAGCAAGCGCACCGCCCGCCGATTTCAGGCCTGTGGTGTTTTTCAATCCGGAAAGCAAAGCTTCCGCCTTCATTCAAAGACCCCTCCTACTTGCCAATTTCCAAAGCTTTTAAGGCCATAGCCTTTATGCCGTCGATAACCTGCGCGTTCGCCTGGTAGGATCTGGTGCTGGAAACCAAATTGATCATTTCCTCTACGACATTGACATTGGGGTAACTGACATATCCTTGAGCATCGGCATCGGGATGGCCCGGTTCATAAACCTTGCGAAAAGGGGCCTCGGCATCGCTCAACTGCCTTATTTCTTTCACCCGCACACCGCCTGCAGAGTTCATCTTTTCCCCCAGCATGGTTGCAAAAGGTGATGGGGCTTGCTTTTTAGCTTCAAAAACGACCACCTGGCGGCGATAGGGACCCGCTCCGTCTGCTGTTCTGGTACTTTCGGCGTTGGCCAGGTTGCTGGAGATGGTATCCATGCGCAGGCGCTGGGCAGTCAATCCAGAAGCACTTATATCCATAGCGTCAAGAAAACCCATAGTTTATTAACCCCTTCCCGTAATGGCCAAACGCAGCAGTTTTATTTCCTGGGACATACTTTGTGCTAAAGTATCATAATAAAGTTCATTTTTAGTTCTTTTAGCCATCTCGGCATCTATATCGACATTGTTCCCATCATTTCTGTAACTTTCATCATTCACCTGGATTATATCCGGCTGCATATCCTTCCAGCCGCTTAGCCCCCCGATCTGAATATGACGGGGATTGCTAATACTAAGTTTACCACGATTTGTCTGACTATCCAGGACTTTTTTTAGTTTTTCCTCGAAAATTAATTCTCGGCGTTTGAAGTTCGGAGTATCTTCATTGGCGATATTGTCGGCAATTATCGTGTCTCGTTCAGAAGCGACATCCATCGCTCGATTCAACAGCGGTATGGTGGAAGAAGAGAAAATCTTTTCCAGCAGAGGAATCACCCCCAAACAGGTATTTACCTTATTTTATATATCACTTCATACTTCTACTAATAATTCCATTATTCCTTCTTCAAATACGCTAATTTCCAACATTTTTATAGATTTTCAAGAGAAAAAAAACGAGCTAACCAAAATTGGTTAACCCGTTTCCCAGAATCAATTTCCATATAATTCTTTGGATAATAGTACCTTGAATTCTAGTACAACATTCCGCATATTTGTGTACATAATTTGGGCAGATTTTTTTACATTACTGCGTTGCCGTCAATCGCAATATGTCCAGTATTATTCATTCCTGATGCCCATGGACGGTCTAGTACAGCGATGCCAGGACGGCATGGAGCTGCCGGTGGCAGGAGGCCAAGGAGCCGCCGCCTTGTACTTCGACAAAATATGCTCCAACTTATGTGCACAATATACGGAACGTTGTACTAACGACGTAATTCGTCGAACAAAAACTCGTTTAGGACCTTGATGTAAGTTCCCTTCATCCCCAGGGATCTCGATTCTATGACTCCGGCGCTCTCGAATTTACGCAGGGCGCTGACTATGACTGAGCGGGTTATCCCCACTTTGTCGGCGATGCGACTGGCGACCAGCAGGCCTTCCGTCCCACTCAGCTCGTTGATTATATGCTCGATAGCTTCCCGCTCAGAATAGGACAGGGTGGCCAGGGCAATCTGCACCGATGCCTTTTTCCTTGCTTCTTCTTCTATGCGTTCTGCCCGCATGCGCATTATCTCATTGGCTACAACAATGGCCCCATATTCGGCTAGAACTATATCCTCTTCAGTAAACGGTTCACTTTCACGAAGCAGGATAAGGGTCCCAATCCGGCGGGCGCCTCCAAAAACAGGCGTGACCGACCAGAGCCGCTCGGCGCAGCTGCACATCACGTTGGTAGGATTGAATATACAGCGCCGGCCTTCCTCAACCCGTATGTTGTTTCTGGTTTCATGCATGTTCAACAATTCCCGGTTGAAGCTTTCCGGGAACCTCTCGGCATGGCTGACCAGTTCCTTGATCCCTGTGCATTGTACGCTGGGGATAAATGCGTAGCCGCCGATTTGCCCGCGCCGGCCTACAATAAAAACGGCACACTCCAAGGTATCAGCCAAAACCTGTGACATTTCATAAAAGTCAACCGGATTTCCCCCGATTTTCTGTAGGATGCGATTTATAGCTCTGGATTTTTCTAATAAAGTTCTTGGCACTCTTCATTCCCCCCAGCTGTTTATAAAATATAACGGCTCAAATCTTCATCATCAACTATTCTCTGCAGGCGCTCTTTGACATAGTCGCTTTCTATTAGCACTTCCTGCCCCGCCAGGTACGGAGCATCAAATAAAAGGTCTTCCAATACTTTCTCCATAATCGTATGCAGACGCCGGGCACCAATATTTTCTGTCCTTGAATTTACTTCGTAGGCAATTTCTGCCACATAATCAATTGCTTCACCTGTAAAACATATGTTTACTCCTTCGCTCTGCAACAGCGCACTATACTGCGTGATCAAGGAGTTGCGAGGTTCAGTCAGTATTCTTCGCAGATCGGCTCTGGTTAAGCCTTCCAGTTCAACTCTGATGGGAAATCTTCCCTGCAGTTCCGGTATCAAATCAGACGGTTTATTGATGTGAAAAGCCCCGGCAGCAATAAAAAGGATGTAATCAGTTTTAACCGGGCCATATTTGGTCACAACCGTAGAACCTTCGACGATAGGCAGGATATCTCTCTGCACACCGCCTCTTGATACATCCGGTCCGTAGTCGCTTCCTTTACCTGCAATTTTATCGATCTCATCCAGGAAAACGATCCCATCTTCCTCAACCCGCCGAATCGATTCTCTGTATACCTCATCCATATCGATCAAGCGCTGGGCTTCTTCATAGGTGAGGATCTTCCTGGCTTCTTCAACCGTGATTCTACGCTTCTTTTTCTTTTTAGGCATGAGATTGCCGAACATATCCTGCAGGTTGATACCCATTTCCTCAACCCCGGAACCCGAAAATACCTCCATGAAAGGGGTTGAGCCTCTTTCTTCGACTTCTACTTCGATAAATTCGCCTTCCAATTCCTGCCTCAGCAGCTTGTTGCGAAGTATTTCCCTCTGCTCCTGGACTTCCCGATTTCTATGTTCAAATTCCTCTTCGCTTTCCTCCTTCTCCGACCCCTGACCCAACAGATATTCCAGCGGGTTTTTAGGACTCCGGGATTTTTTTACCGGCAGGGGCATCATGTAGTCAAGAATCCGTTCCTGAGCCAGTTCCCGTCCTTTCTCTTCCATTTCTTCAAACTTTTCTTGTTTGACTACTCGAATAGCAGTCTCCAACAGATCTCTGATCATCGATTCCACATCGCGGCCCACATAGCCGACTTCGGTAAATTTGCTGGCCTCAACTTTTATAAAAGGAGCCTTGACCAACCGGGCCAGACGCCTTGCTATCTCGGTCTTTCCGATGCCGGTCGAACCTATCATTATTATGTTTTTGGGATAGATCTCTTCCCTCATTTCCACCGGCAGTTGTTTTCTCCGGTATCTATTGCGCAAAGCTATAGCTACCGCCTTCTTGGCTACCATTTGTCCCACGATATGCTTATCGAGTTCTTCTACAATTTCTCTGGGAGTCAAACTGGCAATAATTAAACACCTCCATTGTCAATCCATTCTACCGTTATCTGGTCATTGGTGTAGATGCAGATATCGGCCGCTATTTTAAGCGCTTCTTCAGCGATTTCTCGGGCGTTTAGATCGCTGTGCTTGTACAAAGCCCGGGCCGCAGCCAAGGCATAAGCCCCGCCTGAACCAATGGCGGTTATCCCGTCTTCAGCATCGATTAGCTCACCATTACCGGAGATTACCAACATTTTTTCCCGATCAGCTACAATGAGCAGCGCCTCAAGGCGTCTCAATACCCTGTCAGAGCGCCAGTCACGGGCCAAATCCACCGCCGCCCGGGTCAGATTGCCATTGACCTGTTTAAGCTTTTCTTCAAATTTAGCGAACAGGGTAAAGGCATCTGCCACCGAACCGGCAAAACCAGCTATTACCTGGCCTTCATATAAGCGGCGAACTTTTTTGGCGTTTTGCTTCATTATAGTATTCTGTCCAAATGTAACCTGGCCATCTCCGGCTATCGCAGTCAGGCCGCCTTTGCGAACGGCTACTATGGTTGTGGCTTCAAACATATGCTACCTCCGTGGATGATGTTCTTCATGGATAATTTTTATCTCATCTCTGCTCAAGTGGGTATAAACCTGGGTGGTAGACAGCTTAACATGACCGAGTAGTTCCTGAACCGAACGCAGATCAGCACCAGCTCCCAGCAAATGGGTGGCAAAAGAATGCCGGAGGGTATGGGGGCTGACCTTCTGGTTCATGGCCAACATTTCAACGTATTTATTCATAATGTTGCGTATACTGCGGGTGCTCAACCTTTTGCCCGATTTGTTTAAAAACAGAGCTGGAGATTTTTCTTCATTCTTTCGCTGTAAAAAAGGACGTCCATTCTTTATGTAGTCATTCAGGGCCTCTTTAGCCACATTGCCCAGAGGAACGATTCTCTCTTTACTGCCCTTGCCCATGACCCTTACATGGAGCTCATCCAGGTCGATGTCTAGCATATCGAGCCCAACCAATTCACTAACCCGCAAACCTGATGAATAAAGGGTCTCCAATATAGCGCGGTCGCGCTTGCCGCTGGGTGTCAAAATATCAGGGGCTTGCATGAGCATATGGACTTCTTGAGGATAAAGAAATTGAGGCAACCGTTTATCCTGCTTGGGAGTGGATACTGCGGCTATGGGATTGCTGGACAGAATGTTTTCCCTGCATAAATAGCGCACAAATGACCTTAAGGCAGCCAGCTTACGAGCCATGGTAGCCCTGCTCCAACCCTTTTGCTGCATATGAACCAGGTATTCCCGGGCGGTAAAATGGTTGATGGATTCCACACCCAGATCTTCCAGAGCCAGCTGATTTTTACCAGCTAAAAAAGCAAAAAACTGACTCAAATCAGTTTCATAGCTGAGTAATGTTAAACTGGCGGCGCTTTTTTCAACGCGCAGGTAGTCTAAGAACCCTTGCAGGTGTAGATGCAGCATATGTAGGCCTTTCCCACAAATTTCTAAGCAAAATGCTAGCATACTACCTAGAAAATTTCAATCATTTTTACAACAATTCTGAAAATTCGTCCATATCGTGCAAGGCCCGTTGTGCGTATGCATGGTAGCGTTTTTGCTTATCCTTTACTCTCACTTCAAGGGTGGGAAGTAGTCCGAAGTTGGCGTTGATAGGCTGGAAATGACCGTCTTGGGCCCCAGTTATGAATTTTATCAAGGCGCCAATCATAGTAGTAGGAGGTGGAGTAATTGGTTCCTGGCCATGCCAGTAACGATAGGCGTTTATTCCAGCTACAATACCTGTGGCAGCCGATTCCATATAGCCTTCCACCCCGGTTATCTGCCCGGCAAAGAATACCCGGAGGTCCTTATTCCATTGCAAGGTAGGTAAGAGAAGACGTGGGCTGTTAATAAACGTATTTCTGTGTATTGAGCCATAACGAACGAATTCTGCATTTTCCAAACCCGGAATAAGTCGGAATACCCGGTTCTGCTCACCCCAGCGTAGACGGGTCTGGAATCCCACCAGTCCGTATATTCTTCCTGCTGTATCTTCCTGCCGGAGCTGAACTACAGCATAAGGCCTGGCTGAATTGGGGTCTTTCTCCAGTCCCACCGGGCGAAGGGGTCCAAATCTCATGGTATCGGGTCCAGAGCGGGCCAGTACTTCAACCGGCATGCAAGCTTGAAAAAACGGCATATCGATGCTGTGTCCCTCTTTAATATCAGCATTGATGAGCTCTTCATAAAACCGTTCATATTCTGCCTGATTCATAGGACAATTAAGGTAGTCGGCAGTTCCCTTTCCGTACCTGGAGGCCCGGTAAATTATATGATTATCAAGGCTTTCGGCCAGAATGCTTGGTGCGATAGCATCAAAAAAGTGCAGGCTGTCTTCGTCGTTAAGTCTTTGCAGGTCCCGGCTCAAGTCATTCGACGTTAGAGGACCGGTGGCTACTATTGTCAGTCCGTTGTCTGGAAGTTCCCTGGCTTCCTCTCGAATTATTGTAATATTGGGATCTTGGGAAATTACGCCAGTAACCGCCTGGGCAAATTTTCTTCTGTCAACCGCCAGAGCAGATCCGGCCGGAACTCTGGTTTCAGCCGCACACTCCAAGAGCAAGGAACCCAGAACCTGCATTTCACGTTTGAGAAGACCCTGGGCGGTGTTGACAACCTCAGATTTTAATGAATTGCTGCAAACCAACTCCGCCAGGTCTCCAGTTTGGTGGGCCGGGGTATTTTTCTTAGGCCGCATTTCCCATAAGCGGACTGGAACGCCATTGCGAGCCAGGTAATAAGCCGCTTCACAACCTGCCAATCCTCCGCCTAATATATCTACCGCAGTCACCTTAGGTCCTCGCCTTTTGTTTACTGGGACAATCGGCATTGGCACAGACCTTTTCCGTCTCTTTCAAGCGGTTCAGCTTCTCCACCAGGGGCTCACCACAATGCGCGCAGGTTTCACCGGTCGGTTTGTTCCAGGAACGGAATTCACATTTGGGGAAGTTGCTGCACCCGTAGAAGGTCCTTCCTTTCCTGCTCCTTAAAGCCACTATCGCACCCTGGCAGCGGGGGCATTTGATGCCGATATCCTGGTTTACCGATTCGGTATGGCGGCAGGTGGGAAAACCCGAACAGGCCAGGAATTTACCGAAGCGACCGTGTTTGATTAGAAGCGGTTGGCCGCACTCCGGACAGGGCTTGCCCGCTTCTTCATCCTTTATCTGGATCCGTTCCACATCGATACGGGCCTTTTCCAACTCGGCGCTAAATGGACCGTAAAACTCGTGGATTACATGAGTCCATTCCAGGTCGCCGTCCTCTATGCGATCCAGGTCTTCTTCCATTTTGGCGGTAAATTCAACATCCATAATGCGAGTAAAATTCTCTTTGAGCAATTCAACAACAATGACGCCCAACTCGGTGGGAACAAACTGTTTATTCCGGCGCTCCACATAGTTGCGTTTTAGAATGGTGTCAATGATGGGGGCATAGGTACTGGGCCGGCCGATATTCTTCTCTTCCAACAGCTTTACCAGGCTGGCCTCGGTAAGACGGGGAGGAGGCTGGGTAAAATGCTGTTCCGGTTTGAGCTCCTTAAGAAAGACCTCCTGGCCAGCCTTCAGATCCGGAATGGGATTTTTTACTTCATCCTCATCACCATCATTATAAACCTTTCTATATCCTGGAAATTTTAATTGCGATGAACTGGCCCGCAATTGGTAACTGCCGGATTTTACTTCCACGCTTAAAGTATCGTAAACAGCCGGGGCCATCTGGCTGGATACAAAGCGGTCCCAGATCAATTTATACAAGCGGTACTGGTCGCGGGACAGAAAAGACTTGATGCTTTCCGGGGTCCGGGCCACCGAGGTGGGGCGTATAGCTTCGTGGGCATCCTGAGCCCCTTTGCGACTTTTATATTCGTTGGGAGAATCCGGCGCGTACTGATCCCCAAATTGGGATTTGATGTAATGTATAGCCTCATCCTGAGCTGTTGCCGATACACGAGTCGAATCGGTTCGCAAATAAGTAATAAGACCAACGGTTCCTTCTTTGCCCATTTCCAACCCTTCATATAATTCCTGAGCTACCTTCATAGTTCGCCGTGAAAAAAAATTCAATCGGCGGGCCGCTTCCTGCTGAAGGGTGCTGGTCGTGAAGGGGGGATTTGCCTTTTTGCGTTTCTCCTTTTTCTCAACTTTAGCAACTTTAAAACTGGCCTTCTCCAGTTCTTTACATATGCTGGTCATTTGTTCTTCAGCCTTGATCTCCAGTTTTTCATCTTTTAATCCGTATAGTTTTGCGCTAAACAGGTTATTGCCAGCATCGGCCAGTACGGTTTCCAGCGTCCAATATTCTTCGGGGATAAAACGGTTGATTTCTTCCTCCCTTTCTACTACAAGACGCACCGCAACCGACTGCACTCGACCGGCGCTCAGACCTTTTCGCACCTTGCTCCATAACAGGGGACTCAAGTTATAACCCACCAAGCGGTCAAGAACCCGGCGGGCCTGCTGGGCGTTAACCCTCTTTTTATCAACTGGCCGGGAGTGTTTTATGGCATGTTTGACAGCGTCCTTGGTTATTTCGTGAAACTCAATGCGGCACGCGCTGTTCTCTGGTATGCGCATGGCGTTTTGAAGATGCCAGGCTATAGCCTCGCCTTCGCGGTCCGGGTCAGTAGCCAGCAACACTCGATCAACTTTCTGTGATTCTTCCTTAATTTCTTTTAACAATTCACCCTTTCCCCGAATGGTTATATACTGGGGAGTAAAATTGTCATCTATATCGATTCCCAATTTGCTTTTGGGTAGGTCCTTGATGTGACCCACAGAAGCTTTTACTTTGTAGCCCTTGCCTAAAAATTTACTCAGGGTTTTGGCTTTGGCCGCCGATTCCACAATAAGGAGCGTTCCCCCTGCCAAACGTATCACCTCTTTTTTTATTGTCCCAGTATCTATTATAATCGCCTTGGCCCGTTTTAAAGAGCAGGATCGTTTATTTAAAAAGCCTTTTGATGAATCATTTTAACTCAAATTGTAAGGTATATTAAAGCCTTACATAATAATTACCCGGCAGGCATTTAATTAGACCATACAGCTCCAATTTTATCAACAAAGTGCTGGCCAGCCCATTATTCATAGAACTGGCAGTCAGGATATCGTTCATGTGTGTTGCCTCATAACTTATATATTTTAATATCTCTTCCTCATATCTGTCCAGCATAAGCAAAGCCTGTTGCTCTGCAACCCTTCTACCCGGTGGCGCTGCTATATATTCTTCCAGGATGTCTTGCACTGAACCGGCCAGTTTGGCACCCTGCTTGATCAAGTTGTTGGTCCCCCGGCTGGTCTCACTGCTGACTGGACCGGGTACGGCAAAAACATCTCTTCCCTGTTCCAGGGCAAAATCGGCAGTTATTAAAGCACCGCTCTTTTGCCGGGCTTCTACTACCACTACCCCGCGCGATAAGCCGGATATAATCCGATTGCGCCGCGGGAAATTGTGGGCCTCGGGATGACTCCCGGGAATAAACTCGCTCACTATTGCACCCATTTCTTGAATCTTTTCGTACAATCTGCGGTTTTCCGGAGGATATACTACGTCCACCCCACTGCCCATAACCGCTACTGTTGCCCCGCCGCCGTCAACAGCTCCCTGATGAGCTTCCGAATCAATTCCCCGGGCCAGACCGCTTACCACCACAACTCCTTCTTCCGCCAGATCCCGGGCCAGTTCGCGGGCAGTTTTTCTTCCATACGGGCTGGCCCGGCGCGAACCTACAACAGCCAGGCATAACTGCCGCAAAACGTCGATACGCCCCCTGTAAAATAGGACATACGGAGCCTGGTCAATGACCTTGAGCATAGGTGGGTAATCATCGTCGTCAATAGTAATGACATCAAAGCTTCCCTTCATTAATCGCTCTTCATAGTCTTCTACAAAATGGGCAGCTTCTCCAATTACCCGGCTTTTAAGTTCGGGCAGTAAAGTCAGCCATTCGTCTCTGCCCGCCTGCCAAGCATTCTGGAAACTGCCATAGGTCCTTTTTAACTTAATAAGGGCCTGTGAACCAATTCCGTTAATAGAATAAAGCTTTATCAGACTGTTTTTTTCAATTATGTCCATTGACCTGCTCCTTCGATTCGCTTTCTAAGCCATAGTTATCACAAATTGCGGCTATGGGCAATAGTTTTAACCAATTTTTTATCCTAATTGCAAAATATATCTTGTATGGATTTAATTTCCGTTCTAACAAAAGGTTTGACCGGGGAAAATATAAAAAATCCATTCTGAATTATAAAGAATAAGCGGAAGGAGTGACAAAACTATGTTCTCACCCGGATTTATGGATTACAAAAACTCCGTCGGCAGAAAATTATTCGATCAGGATAAAGTTGATCCAGGTTCTTTCAGCTTTATGGAAAGCGGCTGGTGGGCTCTACATGCCGCAGCCATAACCGGCCTTTTTATCCTGGGCCACTCAATGGGAAAAAGATCCCCTCATCAGCATTAGGCGATCTATATTATGCGAGTTTTCAGTTCAGAGCCGCTTTATTTATTAAAAAATCGTTTGAAGAAATCGCTTTTCAATGAAAAACGGGAAGACCTGGATTATCAAGAAAGTTGGATGTTGGAAGAAGATGGGGCGCTTCCCCATGAGCCAGTAGATAATCGGGAACCCAATCACTGACGAACCTCTACGGTGCGGATATGCCTATTAAGGCATTCCGCATCTTATTTATTGGGCCTTGTATATTCCATAATATTCCCTGCCCCAGAAATCATAAGCCTTAATTCCAATTGTATTGCCCCTTTGTGTTGATAAAGTAAAACCAATCTCAGTAGTCAAAGGACCGTTAAAATTGTGTTTTTCTCGTATAACCTGCAAATCAGACACAAAAATGCCTGGCTCATGATCCAAATCCAGCGCCCAATAAGAAAAAGCGTAGGCTGCCGGCAAGCCTTCTACCTGGCAGTCATTTAAGCTTACATTACAGCGCTTGAGATCCCCTCTGTAAGGACTGGTATCAACTTTCAGCCCCAATAACGGGTGCTTTTCTGCGATAGGTTGGTAAATGGCAAAAGGGCTGGCGCCCTGCTGGATCAATCGGTGCGCAGTTGTATGTAGAGCGATGGGACTACTATCACAAGATATCCATTGGCGTCCGCTTTTTTCACAGGCATCCGCTAGAGTTCCTGAGCCTCCATAAAAATCAGCCGCCAGGCTGCCCGGATTAGAAGCCGCCTCAAGTATACGCATTATTAGAGCCAGGGGTTTCTGAGTGGGAAATTTAAGGTTTTCATAGGCAGTCGGGCTCAGGATTTTATTGATGTCTGTCCACCAATCCTGCATGATGGCCCCTTCATCCTTTAATCTGTACCGGTCCCCCTTAACGCGGGTAAGGCCTCTCTCCCTGGTGCCGGGTGTGTAAGGACGGTACTGGGGGTTAAATGTATAGTCGCCACCTTTGGCATACCACAGGATTACATCATGTTTGCGGTGAAAATGCCGTTTAGCCCCGCTTCCTCCTCCATAACACCAAACAATTTCGTTAATCAGCTGGGCCGGTGAAAACAGCTCATCTAACATGATTTTAATATAATGGCTAATATGCCAATCCAGATGAATAAAAATACTACCGTTTTCGGAAAGAAGTCTCTTCATAGGAACTAAACGATGATACATGTGCTCAAGATATGACGACGTTCCGTTTTCCCAATTGTCGTTAAAAACCTTGCGGTCAAAGGCATATACTGTGTTTTTATCCTTTATTTCAATACGAGACGAGTAATGGCTTTCACTTAAATAAGGAGGATCGATATAGATAAGGTCAATTTTCCCTTCATAGTCTTCCCGTAAAAGCATTTCCATTGCAGCCAGGTTGTCACCACGGATCAAACGACCTGGAAAATCAATAGCCCTACTACACGGGGAGATGGCAAAAAGGTCGTCACTGCTTATGATGGGACGTGGAAATACCCTCTCAACTTCCCAGATGACATTGTCAATAGCGGGTGGCTCGCCACGGTCCCACCATAGTTTTACGTCCCTGCCATCAACCATTCCCTCAATCCCCCTTCGTTCATACTAACAATTTTAACACAGCGAGCCGAATGGGGTAGGATCATAAAAAGCTCTCCTCGGTTTGAGTCGGAGAGCTTAACTAGTGCTCTGTTAATCCTATCTATAGCTTGTGTTGAGACGGATAAGGTTGTCGGGAGTGAAGGCAGGCTGGCTGTTCAGGCATTGAGTGTATATAGGCACCATCATACCCAGAATTATGGAGATTAATACGATAACCAGCAGCCTTTGCATAAAAACATTCCTCCTCAGGTTCAAACATATTTGCGCAACTGTTTTAAGGCAGCCTTCTCCAGTCGGGACACCTGGGCCTGGGAAATACCTATTTCATCAGCTACCTCCATTTGGGTCTTTCCCTGGAAGAAGCGCAGTGAAACAATGTGTTTTTCCCTTTCATTTAGTTTCTTTAACGCCTCTTTTATCGCAATCCCCTCCAGCCAGAGATCATCAGTATTTTTATCGTCGCTGATCTGATCCATCACCAGAATGGGATCTCCTCCGTCATTGTAGATTGGTTCAAAGAGAGACACAGGTTCTTGAATAGCATCCAGGGCAAATACGACTTCCTCCCGTGGTACTTCCAGTTCCAGCGCGATTTGGGTGATAGATGGCTCAGATGAATGATCGTTGGTTAATTTTTCCCTTATCTGCAGGGCTTTATAGGCTATATCCCTTAAAGAACGTGAGACTCTAACGGCATTGTTATCACGTAAATAACGCCTTATTTCTCCAATAATCATTGGAACTGCATAGGTGCTGAAACGTACATTCTGACTTAAATCAAAGTTGTCTATAGCTTTGATTAAACCTATACACCCTACTTGAAAAAGATCATCGACGAATTCACCCCGGTTGCTAAACCGCTGAATGACACTCAATACCAGACGTAAATTGCCATAAATCAGTTTCTCACGAGACTCTCCGTCTCCAGCTTGCATTCGAGCAAACAGCTGGCGCATCTCTTCATTGCGCAGGACCGGTAATTTGGATGTATTAACTCCGCATATTTCGACTTTGTTTATCACTCAGCCACCGTCCAATCATCACAATTAGGGCACCGATACCTTCCCCTGGCGTTCTGGCAAAAAATAATTTTATCACTGCCTTAACCCGGCATATCTTTCGAATGAGAAGTGCATAAATCGGTTAGCCAAGGTACTAATAAAATTATTTACCTGCCAATGCATTATTATTCCGCAATTGAAAATACCGGTATTTAAAAATAGAAACCCCACCATAAAAGGTGAGGTAGAAAATGCCATTCATTTGCAGATACTTTTGAGGCAATTACTCAATCTTCTTGATTTCCCTCTGCAGCCTTTTTAATATGCGCTTCTCCAGACGTGATATATAGGACTGTGAAATTCCCAAAATATCGGCTACTTCCTTCTGAGTCTTTTCCGAACCGTCGATTAGCCCAAAGCGGAGCTGTATGATGATCTTTTCCCGGTTGTTCAACTTATGCATGGCCTGCCGAAGCAGTCCCTTTTCCACTTCGCCCTCAACCTTCTTGTATATCATGTCACCATCGGTGCCCAAAACATCTGATAGCAGCAGTTCATTTCCATCCCAGTCAACATTTAGCGGTTCATCCAGTGATATCTCCACTCGATTTTTGAGGTTGCGGCGCAGATACATCAATATTTCGTTTTCAATACAACGCGAAGCATAGGTAGCCAGTTTTATGTTCTTCTTCGGTTCAAAGGTGTTTACCGCCTTAATCAAACCAATAGTCCCAATAGACACCAAATCTTCGATATTTATCCCGGTATTTTCAAATTTCTTGGCTATGTAAACAACCAGCCTGAGGTTGTGTTCTATTAAAGTAGCCTTAACTGCCCGGCTTCCAGTTTCTAGCTGGGATATCAGATCATATTCCTCCTGTTCTCGGAGAGGTGGCGGCAAAACCTCGGAAGACCCAATATAGTGAACTATATCGGGCATCATAGAATCAAGATATTTTTTTAAGACCAACAGCTTCCACTTGTTCATTTGGACCAGCATACGAGCCCTCCTCTCCTTATGCCTGATATCAACCTTCCGTATTACATTCCGTCTTAAAATAGCATTAGCTGCCTGTTTAAGATGAATTGATTAGTGGTGCTGGAACCAGCATACGATAACTGTTATCGTTGCTAAGCTGGTCATGAAATATCCCGACCACCAGATCCCGATGTTTTATCTCCTCTTTACCAACATTTAACAGCACTTCATCGGCCCTTAAACCGACCATCATACCATGCCGTCGGCCTACCGAACGGTAGGGAATCACCCTGATTCGACTAGCCCAATCGCTTGCCATAACCGCTCCCAGGAAATCTTCTTCGCCACGGCTCACGTCAAAAGTCCGGCATATTTCCTGGGGCAGGCAGTCCCTTATCAGTCCGTATTCTGCCACGATAACCGGTCGGCGGGTAAGGGGATCCCGCAAAGCGTTACCCGTATCTACAAAACCTGTGCCGTTGCATACTTTATCATCGAACTTCAATGTCACCTGAAAACGGAGCAGTCCCGGTAAGACTTTGTTGATTATGTATCTCTCACAACAATAGGCGATAACGATTAAGCCGGCCAACCCGCTCAGCCACCACAGCCAGCGCAGTTTCAGCAAAGGTCTTGTATAATTCGAAAAATAAGGTAGAGCCAGTAAAAGCCCGGTGGCTAAAAAACTGGCCAGGTAAAAAAAGACTATGAGCTTTTTCCATTTTTCCCAACCCAATGGTTTAAAACATACCCACAACATCAAAAGGGAAACAGCTACTTTGATGGGCAAAACATAAAACCAGTGCCAGGCAGCAAACAGGACGCCGGTGCCATATAGTGCCCCCAGTAAGGAAGCCAACAGTAGACGTCCATAATATACCCGGCTTTGTGACCATCGAGCGGTAATCCACAATAGGACCAGATCCATTACAAAATTGACCAGGAAACTCAAATCAGCATATACTACCGGATTTTTCACTGCATCACCCTGTTAAGCATGAGCATTTCCTCAATTAAAGATATGTACTGTATTTAATAGTAATGTATTCCAAATTATACCATGGGGTAAGGGGGTAATTTGTAGGAAGAGGGAGTTGCCCAACAAGCAAGTTATGGCATTAAACTGAAAAATACGAGAGCTTTCCCTGATGAATAATAAAGGGTGCAGAACCTGGTGTGTTCTGCACCCCTTTATTATTGTTTATTATATAAACCTGTCTTATTTTCTATGCCGCAGGAAAGGCGGTATATCGAGATCCTTGCTGTCCAGAAAAACAGGGGGCGCCTGTTCGGCAGTCGGTTGCGGTTGTACGCGTCTGGGTCCTCTAGTAGTAGATGTCTCCTGGGTTTGAATGACTTTGCCCCCGGAAAAGCCGGTGGCAATAACTGTAACTCGAACCTCATCTTGAAGCTCTTCGTCAATATTAGCCCCAAAAATAATGTTGGCATCTTCATCAACCGCCTGATGAATGATATCGGCAGCCTCATGTATTTCAAACAGGGTCAGATCTGTGCCTCCGCTGATATTAAATAGAACCCCTTTGGCCCCTTCAATGGAAGTCTCTAAAAGGGGACTGGATATAGCCAGTCTAGCCGCTTCAGCAGCCCGGTTCTCTCCCTTGGCTCGTCCGATACCCATCAAAGCAGACCCGGTATTGCGCATGATCGTCTGTACATCGGCAAAATCGCAGTTGATTACTCCGGGAACAGCAATCAGATCCGAAATGCCCTGAACACCCTGCCGCAGTATATCGTCGGCTATTTTAAATGCATCATTAAAACCGGTATGTTTATCCACTACTTGTAGAAGCCGATCATTGGGTATTTTAATAAGGCTGTCGACTTCCTGAGCTAATGCTTGAATACCCCGATCAGCCTGGGTGTTTCTCTTTCTGCCTTCAAAAGTAAACGGTTTGGTTATAACGCCTACGGTCAAGGCCCCCGATTCTTTGGCAATTCGGGCAATAACCGGAGCTCCGCCAGTGCCGGTTCCCCCTCCCATGCCCGCGGTCACAAAAACCATATCAGCCCCAACCAGCGCTTTTTTGATCTCGTCAACGCTTTCTTCGGCAGCTTTCATTCCTATATCCGGGTCGGCACCGGCACCCAGACCTTTGGTAAGCTTTTCTCCTACCTGAATCTTCTTTTCGGCACGAGAAAGGTAGAGTGCCTGGGCATCAGTATTTACAGCAATAAACTCAACTCCTTTGAGGCCGGCTTCGATCATACGGTTTATCGCATTGTTCCCTCCGCCGCCCACACCTATTACCTTGATGTCAGCGAATTGCTGCATTTCCACATCAAAATCCAACGGCATAAAAATCCTCCTTCTGCCTTACCTGAATAAGTCTTTCAGCCAATCCAGAATTCTATCCAGAAAACCAGTGAATAGAGGAGCTTCTTTGGCCTGATTCCCCATCACCCGTGTACCATATAATATGCCTCCGAGCACAACTGCATTTTGCACGCGATTGAATTCTCGAGCCATACCGCGAAGGTTCTCCGGCAGCCCAATGCGTACCGGCATATCGAGGTATTGTTCAAATAATTCTACAATTCCTGCCATTTCAGCTCCCCCCCCGGTCAATACTATGCCGGATGGAATTCTATCAAGGCAGTTAAAATCTTTAAGTTCAGCATATATTAGTTCTACTAGTTCTATCAAGCGGGCAGAAATTATTTCCACAATTGTCTCCTGGGGAACTTGTTTTACATCTTTCCCCTGGATATTGCGAACATTGATCATCAATTCGCTATCAACCATTTTAGGATTGGCGCTCCCGCTCTTTTCCAAAATTCTGACCGCTTCTTCCATTGATGTCTTTAAGACAATAGCCAGATCTTTGGCCAGATATTCGTCTCCCATCGGTATAACCGATGTGTTGGCCAAACTCCCGTTTTCAAAAAATGCTACCTCAGTGGTTCCCGCGCCTATGTCCACCAAAACTACTCCCATTTCCTTTTCAGCTGGAACCAGAACCGCTTCACCTGCCAGAAGCGAATTGTAAAGTAAACTGTTTATATGTAAATTGATTCGGCTGGCACAACGATAAAGATTCTGGATCGCAGCTGTTGCCGCAGTAATAATTGTAACTTCGGCTTCCAGCCGGCTTCCCACCATGCCCACCGGGTCCATTACACCTTCCTGTCCGTCGACTATGTACTGCCTCTCAATGGTCTGAACGATCGTTTTATCGGCCGGCAAAGATACACTATGGGCCGATTGCAGTACGCGCTCCTTGTCGTCACGGCTTATCTCACTGTTGGGATTGCCTATCGCTACTGCCGCATGGTTGTTAAGAGAAGAAATACTGCCACCAGAAAAACCCAAAACGGCATTGTTAATTTCAATACCGGTCAAACGCTCCAGATCATTCAGACACGCTTCTACCGCTTTGGCAGTGCTTTCTATATCAACGATATTCCCTTTGCGCATACCCCGTGATGGAATCCGACTGATGCCCAAAAGGCTTATATCCTGACCAACAATGACTTCGGCCATTGCAGCCTTGATATAGCTAGTGCCTATATCCAGAGCAACAATTGTGTTTCGCTTTCTGATCTCCAGCACCCCTTATTGCCATTCTATAGTCTTAATACCACAGAACTGGACTTTTTCCTTTTTATTAGCATGATTTTATTCAGTATTTTTTCAATAGATATCGACGTATGATGGCCAAATTCTGGAATATGCGTACTCCAAAAACAACAACCGCAGCCAGATAAAGCTCTACACGCAGCAAGTCACCCAGGTAAGCCAGCCCGGCTGCCAAAAGAGTATTTACTACAAATCCAGTCATAAAAACCAGATTGTCGAAACTGTCTTCCAGATAGGCCCTGATTCCGCCAAATACCGAGTCCAGAGCCGCCAATACTGCGATAGACATGTATTTAGTCAATACATAGGACATAATCGGAAGCTTGCTGCCGAATATAACTCCCAAAGCAACACATAAAACAATTCCAATCCAATACATAGCCCTCGTCTCCTAATTTACGGCTTTGCCAAAGGTCATTTTGGTCGACCCGTTATAAGCAGCCATCTTTATTTTTTCTAACTTTTTCATTTCGATCTGCAGGCCATTGAATTTAAGTGTTTCAAGGTAACCGCCTTTCAATGACATACCGCTCTCCAACATAGAGGGATCGCCGATTGCCTGAATATGAAAGGGTGGGGCAATCCGATTCTGGTTGACTACTATCATTGAACCTGACCAGTGAATTTCAGACATAGCCGTTATGCGCTGATCGTTAACGGTAATTGCTTCAGCACCAGACGCCCTTAATTCATTAACCAGGCGCAAAATATCCAGCACATTGACTATCGATCCATTGCTATTTTCATTGGTCTGCAGGCTGCCTGGACTTTCAGACATGGTGATGCTGACTCCGGGGCCTTCAACTGGATAGAGTCCACCAACCATATTGTCCAACTGCAGCTCTTTTTGCAGATTGGCCATTTCTTTATCACTGTTTCGTATATCCTCCAACTGCTGGTTTAGCGAGGCGACCATCTGGCCCAGGTTGTCCCTTTCACCGGTGACATTGTTCAACTGAGCCGTCAAATCTTCAATCCGGGCAGGAACCAGACTGGCCTTGTAGAAGTTGGTAGTCTTGTATTGAATACCAAACATTGTTCCTACTATTAAACATACCAGCGCGAGAGACAGCTGTGCTCCTTTATTTCGCACTGCAACCACCCTTCTGCCATATAAGAATATTACAATCGCAATTTTACTTAACCGCTTTGCCGTAATCCATGCGAACTGTTCCCTTAAATCCAGGGATCCTAAGCTTTTCAGATTTTTCAATACTAGCCTGGATGCCCATAAATTGCATCGCACTTAAATTTCCGCTTTTTTGGGTCATACTATTTTCAAGTACATCGGGGTTCCCAATAGCCAGTAAGACAAAAGGTGGTCCAATTCTAACCTGGTTGACTACAATCATGGTTCCGGCACAGCGTATCTCCGACATAGCTGTAATACGCTGATCATTAATTGATATTGCTTCAGCGCCCGCCGCTTTCAAATCATTGACCACCATCAGCAGGTTATCCTCATGAATAAGCAGGTCATTGGGATCCTCTCCCGGTTCAAGCGCTTTCGGATTATCACTAAGAGTGATTTTAACTCCCGATCCTTCAACTGGCAGCAAACCAACGGAAAGTTTGGCACCCTGAAGTTCTTTTTGCAGGTCGGCCCGTGCCTGAGCGTTATTCTTGGTATTTTTTATCTGTTCCTCCAAAGAAGCTACCTTTTGTTCCATAGCTTCTTTTTCCTTTTTAACCGTTGTTATCTGGGCAGCTAGATCTTCAGTTCGCTCAGGCACAAGGGTTGCACGATAATAACCGGTTGTCTTGAACTGCACAGACAGCATGACACCCAGGATAATACATACCAGGGCTATTGATACCTGCGCTCCTTTACTACGCATTTAAACCACCTTTTATTAAACTCGTAAATATTGATACTGTATCCTACATAACATAATACGTTTATATAAACAATTTCTTATGTTTTGGTTTTCATTACCGGTTCCCCGTCGAAGCTGATGTCAACGTATTCCAGGGCTTCATGGCCTTCCTTTTTCATATCCTTTTCCATGGTAAACACAGCTTTTATATAGGTAAGTTTCTCCTCCAATCTCTCCATCTTGCCAAACCTAATCTCTGTTCCTGCCCTGGTATACAATAGAATTTCGTCACTGCTGGTACGATAGTGAAACTCAGAAATGTTTTCCCGCTCTTCACTCATTGAGTCCCAGATCATTTTTATCTGCTGCACAGCAGCCGGGTATACAGCTTGTCCAAGATTTACCCTTTCGGGAAGTAGATCTATGGTTATTAATGGATAGTCTTCAATAGGTACTCCAGCCACGCGATCAATGCAAACACCTTCATCGTCAAGGAAGAGCATAATGTTTTGATAGGGGACCAGAGCCCAAACCTGTCTTTCTATTACTTTGATTTCCAGATCATGCGGCAAATGCCTTATCATCTCTGCCCTTTTTATCATAGGGTGGGTCTGCACAGCTTTATTTACCAGAGCAGCATCTACCGTAAATATATTCTGTCCCGAATTAATACCCGCCAAGGCCAGGATTTCTCCCTGAGAAACCTTGACCATGCCCGATGCATATACCCTGTCAACTTTAAAAATAGAGCTGTGTAAAAAAAGATATACGCTAAGCAGCAGGACCAAAATAAAAATGGAGATGCTGAAAAGCCTGCGTTTTCGAGCGTGGCTCATACAAATCTCCTATCCCCATGTTACTGTGAAAAATTATAGCAGATTTTATATGCAAAATCATTATCATCTTTAGGACTTGCTCAAAATCCAGGCTAAAGTCCCTAGTAGTCTGTTAATCCTGATTCTATATAACAGCGTCGAGGAAAATTTTTGTTGGGCAAGGCGGAAGGCGGCTCCTTGGCCTCCTGCCACCGACAGCTCCATGCCGTCCTGGCATCGCTGCACTAGACCGTCCATGGTCGCCGCCGCATTAGCCCGTCCGTGGGCGTCAAATGAGTAATACTGGACGTATTGCGATTGACGACAACGAAAATTTAACCGGCGGATGATATATAGAATTAGGGTTAGCAGACTACTATGTCTCTGTCAATTCTAATCTTCTTGTCTTTCGATCCTGGCCCCTATGCCCTGCAGCTTCAGATGAATATTTTCATAGCCGCGATCGATGTGGTCTATCCGGCAGATTTCGGTTTCTCCTTCGGCATATAGTCCGGCAATTATCAATGCTGCGCCAGCCCTCAAATCAGTTGCCTCCACTACCGCACCCTCCAGGTGGTTTTTACCTTTGATTATAGCCGCCCGGCCTTCAATTTTAATCTGGGCACCCATCCTTCTCAACTCTTGAACATGCATAAAACGGTTTTCGAAAATAGTCTCAACAATCATGCTGGTACCCGGCACCGTAGCAAGCAAAGACATCATTTGCGCCTGCATATCAGTAGGAAATCCGGGATAGGGCATAGTTTTTAAATCAATTGGGCTGAGGGTGTTCTTGCCGGCCACCCTCACTCCGGTTTGGTAGGCCAGTGTTTCCAGTCCCATTTCCCTTAGTTTCAAAATAATTGGTTGGAGATGTTCAATGATAACGTTCTCTATAAATACATCCCCCCGACCAATTGCAGCAGCCGCCATAAAAGTCCCGGCCTCAATTCGATCGGGAATAATCTTATAATCCACTCCATGCAGCTTGCTGACCCCTTCAACCCGAACGGTATCAAGACCTGCCCCCCGCACCCTGGCACCCATACGGTTTAAAAAATTCTGTAGATCGATGATTTCCGGCTCCCGGGCGGCATTACGAATTACGGTTTGCCCCGGTGCCGACACAGCAGCCATAATGATATTTTCTGTGGCGCCAACGCTGGGAATGTCCAGAAGAATTTCCTTTCCAGCTGTTGGGGTACCTTTTCCTTCCATAAACCCGAATTCTTCACTTATGTTATATCCGAGGTCACGGAATCCTTTCAGGTGCAGATCCATCGGACGGCTTCCTATAGCGCACCCACCCGGATAGGCCACCCGGGCATTTTTAAATCGAGATAATAAAGGACCCATAACTAAATTTGAGGCCCTCATCTTTCGCGAAATACGCTCCGGTAATTCAACCGCGTTGACATCCCGGGCATCAATAATCAATTCATCAGCTTCTCTTTTTACCCGTGCCCCCAAAAGACGCAATACTTCTGCCATAACCGTAACGTCTTCCAGGTCAGGCACTCCAGCTAAGTGAACCTCACCTGGGCACATAAGGCAAGCTGCCATAATGGGGAGTGCCGCGTTTTTCGAACCACTGACCCGCACCTGGCCTTTTAAAGGATAAGCTCCCTGGACAACGAGGCTTCCCAAAACCTACACCCCCGCCTTTAACAGGCTTTTATCGGATTCCCTGCCAGCTTCTCCAACAGGCTGTTCCCCAATCTCCATATATCTCCAGCCCCCATGGTAATCAACAAATCACCCGGCTGCAGGATCTGCAGCAAATGCTCCTCCATAGCCGACAGATCTGGGTAAAAGCTGCACTGGCCTCCGGCCTGACAGGCAGCCCGGGCAACCAGATTTCCATCTATTCCGGGAATAGGATTTTCTGATGCCGCATATATTTCAGTAACCAGGCAGATATCGGCTCCGAATAAGGCTTCTCCCAACTGGGTGCCCAGGCTTTTGGTACGGGAATAGCGGTGGGGTTGAAAAGCTACTATAATACGGCCCGGATGAATGCTGCGGGCCGCATCTATGGTAGCCTTTATTTCGGTAGGATGGTGGGCATAATCGTCAACAATCTCTACCTGCCGGGCTGTTCCTATGTATTGAAAACGCCTTTTAGCACCGACAAAATTGTTTAACCCCCTGCATGCAGCATCAAAGTCCACTCCCAGTTCCATCACCGTGGCCAGAGCTGCAATTGCATTTAAGGCATTATGCTTTCCCGGAACACCCAACTGCACCTTTCCCAGCAAGGTTCCTTGATGGTGCATGAAAAACTGCGAACCACCTTTTACCGCCTGCCAATCGCTGAGGCAATAATCATTATCCGGACTTTCTCCATACATGAGTGTACGGACCGGGCAGGCCGGTTTGATGTTTTTTATACAGGGATCCTCTCCGTACAATACCGCAAAGCCTCCAGATCTAACGCCGCATAAAAACTGTTCAAAAGCCAGTTCTATGTTATGCAAGTTCTTGTAGTAATCAAGATGGTCATCTTCAATATTGGTTACAACTGCAATATAGGGTCTAAGCTCTAAAAACGAGGCATCACTTTCATCGGCCTCCACAACCGCGTAGGGACTCTTTCCGACTTTGGCGTTTATACCGCTTTCCTTCAACTCGCCACCGACGATGAAGGTTGGATCAAGTCCACATTGTTCCATAATGCTGTATATCATTGAAGTTGTAGTAGTTTTTCCATGGGCACCGGCTACAGCTATTCCTTTACCGCTGTTTACCAACTCGGCCAACATCTGTCCCCTCTTCATGATCGGGATATTGTACTGAATAGCCTTTACCAACTCCGGGTTGTCAGGAGGTATCGCTGAAGATATTACCACCAGGTTGATCCCTTCTTTTATATTAGAGGCAGAATGGCCCTGATAAAGCTCAATTCCAAGTTCCTCCAGCCTGTCGGTAACGGCGTTTTTCTGCAAATCGGAACCACTCACCTTAAAGCCCCGGATGGCCAACACCCGTGCAATTCCGCTCATTCCTGCTCCTGCAATGCCTACCATATGCACCCATAATCCTGGTGTGACGGGCATTACCTCATCTCCTTCTCCATCAATTCATCCTCCTGATTACACCTTATTGTATGCGCGAATAATATAAGTGGTTACATCCCAGGCCCGGTCTTAAGGACCAAGCAAGGCATCCAAGATGTCATCCAGGGCCTGTGGTTTAGCCTGTTTTCGCATGTTTACAGCCATCTCCTGCAACAGGGCAGGGTTTTGGCGCATAGACTCCACCTTATTATACAGAGTATCCCCATCCAGGAACTCATCAATAATCATTTCAACGGCCTTTTTGTTAAGCAAAGCCCGGGCATTATACTCCTGATGGTTGTCCGCCGCATAGGGATAGGGGATCAAAACAGCAGGCAACCCAAGCAAGGCCAGCTCGCTCAATGTACCGGCCCCGGCCCTGCAAATAGCCAGGTTTGCTACTTGAAAAGCCTCTTCTATATTATACATATAAGGAAGCAAGTGAAGGACTAGTTTCATATCCTTTCGGTCTAACCGGGCATCGAGCTTTTCCTGGATTTCTTTATAATTGTTTTCACCGGTTATCCAGATAACCTGCAGGGCTTCATTGCGCGACCTGACCACCAGATCCAGCATGGCATTGTTTATGCTCATAGCTCCACGACTGCCCCCAAAAGCTAAAATGGTAAACAGATCGCTCTCAAAGTTGGACGACTGCTTAATACGGCCCTGGTAGATATCCAATATCTCTTTTCTAACCGGCATTCCGGGTACGATAATAGAACGGGCTTTTAAATACTGACGGGCCTCTACAAAATTGAGCATAACACAATCAACCCGAGTGGACAGCCGGCGGTTGGCCAACCCCGGTATGGCGTTTTGTTCGTGAATAAAAGTTCGGCAGGAAGCGATAAAGGTTGCGGCCAGGACTACGGGAAAAGATACATATCCACCGGTTCCCACTACGATGTCCGGTTGAAAATCCCTGATAATACCCCAGCCTTGAAAAATACTCAAGGGGAACTTGGCAAGATCCTTCGAAGCTCTAAGGAAGGATGAACGATTGATGCCTTTGATGTCTACCTTGGCAAATTTCAACCCGGTTTTGGGTACGATAGAACTTTCCAAACCGTCGGCAGTTCCTACATAGAGTATTTCAACTTCGGGAATTCGCTGCTTAAGCCCCTGGGCAATGGCTAAGGCGGGGTAAATATGACCTCCGGTTCCCCCTCCGCTTAGAATTACTTTCATCTAAAGCCTCCTTGTAAGGCAATCTCATAAAGGCTTTTTAACGCTGTCCTCTCTTCAGCGCCCCGTGCTGAACCGGGAGATATTTAATAAAAGCCCTACCCCGGAAAGGGTAATAAATAATGAAGAACCACCGTAGCTTATGAACGGCAGAGTTATTCCGGTTACCGGCAAACATCCCGCCACTACACCTATATTGATCGCTGCCTGGAAGACAATCGAGGTTGTTATTCCGGCTGCCAGAAGATGGCCAAAGGTGTCAGGTGCGTTCATAGCAATTTTATATCCCCTCCAGGCAAAGAGCAAAAACAGGGAAATCACCAGAGCCACTCCAATAAAGCCCAATTCTTCACCAAGGATGGCAAAGATAAAATCGGTGTGCTGCTCAGGCAGGTAAAAATACTTTTGCCGGCTTCGGCCTAGACCCATCCCAAACAAACCTCCCGAGCCCAGCGCATAGAGCGATTGTATCGTTTGAAAACCGATATCTTTAGGGTATTTCCACGGGTCCCAAAAAGCCACTACTCTCTGAAATCGGTAAGGAGCGGCAATTATAGCCACTACTACTGCTGATACACCAGCCAAACCGATGCCACCCAGGTGTGACCACCTGGCGCCTGCCACCATGAGCATAAAAAATCCGGTGCCAGCTATAACAAAGGAAGTGCCTAAATCGGGTTGAGCCAGAACCAGGCCGCATATCAGAGCTAAAATGGCCATTATGGGAAGCACCCCGTTTTTGAATGATCGAATATCATCCATTTTGGTTTCGAGAACTTTAGCCAGGAAGAGAGCCATGCATATCTTGGCCAACTCGGAAGGTGAAAATCCATAGGTTCCAATACCCAGCCAGCGAGTGGAGCCTCCGGCACCTATACCCAACGGGGTGTGAATCAGAACCAAACAGACAATAGCCACCACGATAGCCGGTACGGCCAATTTCTTCAGTTTGGCGTAATTAAACTTCATTATGATTATCATGGAGAGTAACCCAAGGAATGCCCACTGAAGCTGTTTTTTAAAATAGTAAAATGTATTGTGCTGCTCAACATCCGCAGTAATCGAACTAGAGCTAAACACCATAATAAGACCGACTCCGAGTAAGGCCAGTGTAGCCAGGAATAATATGAAGTCTGGTGGTCCCTTCTTTAACCTCATCCGGGTCCTCCTTAACTAGCACGTTAACCAGCCCTGGTTAAATCTCGCACCAGCTGGCAAAACAGATCACCCCGTTGTTCGTAGTTATCAAACATATCCCAGCTGGCGCAGGCGGGCGACAGCATGACCACATCGCCTTCTTGAGCTAATACTGCTGCAGTCTGTACAACTGTGGAGAAATCCGTTACCATATGTATATTCGCAAAGCCGGTCTTCATTACTGCCGCGCGAATCTCCTCACTGGATTCTCCGATAAGGATCAACTCTTTGACATGCTGTTTTATAACCCTGGCCAGTTCGTCAAATTGGGAGCCTTTATTTCTCCCTCCGGCAATGAGAATCACCTTTTGAGAAAAAGACTCTAAGGCCTTAATGGCCGAATCGGGATTGGTCGCCTTGGAATCATTGATGTATAAAACACCTCCCGGTGTACTAATCTCCTCCATCCGATGCCTTACTCCGGAAAAGGTCTTGATTGCATCCGCTATATCTTTTGTCCTCACTCCCGCTAAAAAGGCCAGAAGTGATCCGCAAAGGAGATTTTCCTCGTTGTGTCGGCCTCGAAGTCTGCTTTGCTCCAGTTTCACAACCGGCAGCTTCTTGCCTTTCCAGGCTATTTCAATGGTCCCCTCATTGATATAGGCACCTTCTTCCAAAACACGCCGGTTGGAGAAAAACACGGTCCGACCCGGACAGAACTGAGCAAGACTGCTGACCAGAGGATCTTCGGCATTCAGAACACAATAGTCACCGGCAGTTTGGTTTTTAAATATATTGGCTTTGGCTTTTACATAGCCATCCATGGTCTTATGACGGTCTAGGTGGTCGGGAGTAATATTTATGATCCCGCAAAGATGTGGTCTGAATTCACCAATGGTTTCCAATTGAAAACTTGACAACTCCAGGGCGATTATTCCCTGCTCCAGCGTTTCAACCATGGAAGTTACTGCTGTGCCTATGTTCCCGGCGGCTGCCGTTGGTATTCTCCCCGCTTTAAAAATATGTTCCAAAAGGGCGGTTGTAGTGGTCTTGCCATTGGTGCCGGTAACCGCACAAAATTGGAGTTTCTCCGGTTTTAACCAGTAGGCCAGTTCAACCTCCCCCACAACCGGCACGCCCTTAGCAAACGCCTGCTGAAAAGGAGATATCTCCAGGGGGATGCCCGGACTGGCCACAACCAGATCGAATTGCTCAGGGCCAACTTCAGGATAGCCCCCGGCCGCAACTACAGCCCCCTGCTCCTTTAGCTCCTGAACCTTGGCCCCCACTTCTTTTTCTGTCTTGCGATCACATATGACAACCTGGGCGTTTTGCTTGACCAGGCTTTTTGCCGCAGCCACTCCACTGCGGGCCATTCCCACAACCAGAACCCTTTTGCCTGATAAATTCAAGAAATTCACATCCCATCAACAAGCCTGATATACTATTAAGTATTAACTGAGTACTATCCTAAATGTCTGAATCCTAATAATCCGATTACCGTAAATATAAATGACATCGTCCAAAAAAAATATACTACTTTAGTCTCCGGCCACCCGCGCAGTTCATAATGGTGGTGCAAGGGCGCCATCAATAGTATTCTCTTGCCGGTGGTTTGATAAGACACCACCTGGGCGGCAACACTTAAGGTTTCCAGGACATAAACCCCGCCTATTATCACCAGGGCGATTTCCGACTGGCACATGGCAGCCACTGCCGCAACCCCGCCGCCTATCGCCATTGATCCGGTATCGCCCATAAAAACTCGGGCGGGATGACGGTTAAAAACCAGGAAACCCAAACAGGCACCCGCCAGAGAACCGCAAAAAATCGTTAGATTGTAGTGCTTGGTCATGAGGCATATTATTCCAAGGGCTACGATAACAAAAAAGGTCACCCCGGCTGCCAGTCCGTCCAGCCCGTCAGTGAGATTAACCCCGTTGGTAGACCCCATCAAAACGCAGATGAGAAAAGGTATATACAATAAGCCCAAATCGTAAACCGTGCCGGTGAATGGGATCACAATCTGGGGTTGGCGGTGAAAATACCACAATAGCAGGAGGGCCAGCACCAAACCTATAATAAGCTGCAAAACCAATTTGTCACGGGCGCGTAAGCCCAGTGAACGCTTTAATACAACTTTTATGTAATCATCCCAAAATCCAATCGCCCCACAGGCCACCAACACCAGAACCGCTGTCAAAACTTCAGCGCTCGCCCCAGCCATGATAAAACTGGCCACCATCACTGCAGTTATAATTATCACCCCACCCATGGTGGGCGTTCCGGCTTTAGCGTAATGCCTTTGCGGACCTTCAGCCCTGATATTCTGACCCACTTTGAGGCGGGTCAAAAAAGGAATCATAAAGGGGCTCATAGCCAGTGAAATTAAAACCGCAATACCCCCGGCAACCAGGGCATTAGTTATATATCCATGCAACGGAGTGTTCCCCCTGTTAATTAATCTTGGGAAAGCCTCTAGTTCCCTGAGCGGTCTGTCTTTTCTTCCAGTTCTTTTATCAAAGTCTCCATCTTCATACCCCTCGAAGCCTTGAATAACATCTTGTCTTGCGGATTAATAACCTGCTTAAGATAATCCAGGGCGTCCGCTTTGGACACAAAATGATGCACTTTGTTCTCCGGTAGACCGTATTCACGTGCCCCTGCCGCTATATAAGCAGCTCTTTCGCCAACCGCTACCAGTACATCCACCTTGCAGGCGGCAGCCCGGCGGCCAACCTCCAGATGTCCTTCCTGTTCTGAATCTCCTAACTCAAACATATCTCCCAAAACAGCTATATATTTGCCCGGAGCGGTGGTCTCTAACCCGCATTCCAGTGCTGCTGTCATCGACAAAGGATTGGCATTATAAGTGTCATCTATTATCACTCCGCCTGTCTGGTTGCGTTTTAAGTTTAATCGTTTATCTCCAGGAACGTATTTTAAAAGTTGTTCCTGGCATTTGTCAAGTCCCACGCCCATAAGTGCAGCCACCGCCACAGCCGCAACCACATTCCCGGCCAGTCTCCGGGAGGGAAGCGGGCAATAGATGACCTCCCTTTTGTCGAACATAATGGCTTCGATATCTATACCTTCTTTATTGCAGCCTACCGATAATATTCGTAAATCGCAAGAAGGGTTATGACCAAAATAAATTTTCTTTACCGGATAGTTGCGGCTTGTCTCCACCAGCACCGGGTTGTCACCGTTGATTAAGGCCATGCCCCCTTCCTCAATCTCGTCCAGGATCTCGCATTTAGCCCTGGCTACATTTTCAATGGTGCCCAGTGTTTCAAGGTGCACCGGCTCTACATTGGTTATCACTGCATAGTTGGGCCTGGCAATTCGGGCTAATCTTCTTATCTCTCCCAATCCCCGCATGGCCATCTCCACTACCGCAGCTTGATGTTCGGAACCAATACTTAAAAGACTCAGCGGTAGACCGATATCATTGTTATAATTGCCGCTGCTTTTAAATGTAGAAAAGGAACCCTCCAGACAAAGCGCTGCCAGTTCTTTGGTGTTGGTCTTGCCCACACTTCCGGTCACCCCGACAACGGGAATGGACAGGTGCTTGCGGTAGTCGGAAGCCAGATCTTGAAGAGCCTGTAAAGTATCTGCCACCTTGATTATACCCCGGTCCGGCCAGGTGGATGGGGCTTTAGACGCATCAGTTATGCATACCGCGGCGGCTCCCGCCGTAAAAGCCTGCTCTAGGTAGTCGTGCCCGTCAAAACGTTCTCCGGAAAGTGCGAAAAAAACAGCATTCGGAGGTATCCGTCGCGAATCCGTACTGATTGCCTGAATAAGCAGTTCGGGATTTCCCTGCAGCAAAACGCCGCCCAATGAAGAGCATATGTATTGCAGGCTTAGTTTCATGCTTGTTCCTTGCCTTTCAAAAACTCGGCAGCAACCAGTCTATCATCAAAATCAAGGACCTGTCCCTTAACCAGTTGGTAGGTTTCATGCCCTTTACCGGCAATAACCACCAGGTCCCCCGGGCGAGCCAGATGGATAGCATGCCGTATGGCCTCCCGCCTGTCTACAATTATTGCATAGCGTGAATCTTTAACTTTCTGTACACCCGGCACGATGTCGTTTATTATATCCTGTGGTTCTTCACTGCGGGGATTGTCAGAGGTTACAATGGTAAAATCACTGTACCGGGCGGCTATTTCGCCCATCAGGGGCCTTTTACCGCGGTCGCGATCCCCTCCGCAGCCAAAAACGGTTATAAGGCGATGCTCCAGAATACCCCGGGCGGTTTTTAATATGTTCTCCAAGCCGTCGGGGGTGTGTGCGTAGTCAACCACTACCGTAAAGTCCTGTCCACACTGCACCTGTTCGAATCGGCCGGGAACCCCATCTACTTGCGCCAGAGCAGATTGAATGGTTTCAACTGCTATTCCCTCAGTAAGAGCAAACGCGATAGCAGCCAGGGCGTTATAAACGCTGAAAAGCCCAATAAGCTTCATCTGTATCCTAAAAGTACCGCCTGGATAAGCCACCGTAAAGTCACTTCCCTTAAGGGTTACGTGAACATCCTGGGCCATAATCCGGGCTTCCTTTTCTATTCCATAGCTTACCGCCGTTGATCCGGCCTGGGCCATAAATTGATGAGCATACGTATCATCCCCGTTTATTATACTGAAATTTTCCGGACATGTTTCCAGGTTTTTAAAAAGCTTCAGTTTGGCGTTGCAGTAAGCCTCCATAGTATCATGCAAATCCAGATGATCCTGAGTTAGATTGGTGAACACCGCGACCTTAAAATCCAGGGCATCTACTCGATCCAGAACCAGGGCATGAGAGGAGACCTCCATAACCACATATTCAGCTTGTTGTTCCTGGCAGACTTTTAAAAAGGCCTCAATATCCGGAGCTTCCGGTGTAGTGTGGCCCAAATCGAAGCTTTTGTCCCCCACCCGGGCATAGAGAGTTCCCAGTATGCCAGTCTTCTTGCCAGTTTCCTCTAAAATGGCCTTGATAAGATGGGTGGTAGTGGTCTTGCCGTTGGTCCCGGTTACACCAATCAACCTTAGCTGCTGTGATGGGTGCTGGTAGAAGTTGCCCGCAACGTGGGCCAAGGCCGCTCGGCTGTCTTTGCACAGGGCTATCGGTAAATCGCAATCAACGGCTTCCTTCTCGACCAGAATTGCCGCTGCCCCTGTCCGCCGAGCATCCTCGATATATAAATGACCGTCGGTCTTGAAACCGGAAATACACACAAATAAAAATCCTGGTTTAACCTGGCGTGAATCATAGGCAATCCCGTAAATTTCAGGGTCACCTGAAACTCCAATCCTGGAGTGGACCACTCCCTCTAGAACTTCACTGAGTCTCATCCGCATCCTCCTTCCGGCTCCAAGTATTTGAACACTTAAATTCGACCTATTCGCCAACCGGCTGAAATTGCACCGTTATGGTCGATCCAGCTGAGATGACCTTGCCCGGCAGCGGGTTTTGTCGATAGGCCAATCCGGAGCCTTCCGGCACCAGATGCAATCCCAACTCGGACAGAATTCGTGCCACTTCTTTCATTGATTTTCCCTGTAGATCAGGCACGGTTACCTGGCCCCCGGCCTGCCCCCCCTTGTCATGAGGAGACATGTATATTACCACCTGGGCGCCTTTAACCAGACTGCTGCCCGGGCGGGGGGTTTGCTGCCAGACCAATGCACCACTTCCGCTCAGCTTTGTAGAGAGGCCTCGGCTCTGCATCAGGCTAATTGCTTCATTCAGCGGAAGATTGATGACATCTGGAACAACCACCTTTTCTCCTTCTACTAGACTTTTGTTTTCTGTCCCCGAATTATTCAAAGGTTCTTTTAAGTAGCGCAGGCTGTCACGCATTATCGAGCTGAAGGCTGGCGCTGCCACCCAGCCTCCAAAATAAGGATACCCCTGAGGTGCATCTACGACTACCAGGCATACCAACCGGGGTTTGTCGACCGGGGCAAATCCAATGAAGGACGCTACATACTCATTGCTCATATAGCCGCCCCCCTGGGCCGCTTTTTGAGCTGTTCCGGTTTTCCCGCCAGTTGCATAACCATCGATCTTGGCATTGCCGCCCGTACCGCGGGTCACCTCTCCTTCCAGTATTACACGCAGCTCGGCCGAAGTTTCGGGAGAGATGATTTTTTGCATGAGCTCTGGTTCTACCGTCTTAATTGTCTTACCATTATTATCGATGATTTCTTTCAGAAGGTGTGGCTTCATCATCTTCCCATCGTTGCAAACCGCTGCAACCGCTGTGATCAATTGTATCGGAGTTACCGCATTGGCCTGGCCCATGGCCATTGTAGCCAGATAAATATTAGCTGTTGCAGCAGTTTCCTTTTTAACCGTAATTCCTTTAGCTTCACCAGGCAAATCAATCCCCGTAGGCTCACCAAAGCCAAAAGCAGTCAGGTACTTGTAATAGCGTTCGACCCCTAAATCCAGTCCTACCTGTACAAAACCGACGTTGCAGGAATTCTCAACAATTTGGGCAAAAGACTGGCTCCCATGAGCTTTGTTGTTGGCACAGGTTATTGTTTCTTTGCCCACCTTAACCGAACCCGGGCAGTAAAATCGACTGCTGGAGTTTACCACATGTTCTTCCATCGCCATGGCCGAAGTGATTATTTTCATGGTGGAACCGGGTTCATAAGCATCGTTGATAGCAAAATTTCTACGGTTGCTGGCTGGAAATTGATTGAATTGGTTGGGATCAAAAGTGGGACGTGATGCCATAGCCAGGATCTCGCCCGTGGAAGGGTCCATGACAATCGCCGCAGCATGTTTGGCCTTGCGTTCTTGAAACACCTTTTCCAGTTCCCTTTCGGTTATAAACTGAATTGTCTCATCAATAGTCAGTCTGAGGTTGGTGCCTTCAATCGGAGCTATGTACTGGTGAGTAGCTTCGGGGATCTCCTGGTTTTTGGCATCTTTTTCAACTATTATCCGACCCTTAGTCCCTCCCACCTGTTCATTGTAATAAAAGTCAATCCCTTCTAAACCGGTGTTGTCAATCCCTGCAATTCCCAATACATGAGCCGCCAGACTACCCTTGGGATACTCTCGGCGGCTTTCTTCGGTAAGCTCTATTCCTTTAAGGTTTAAATCCCGTATTTTTTGAGCCTGGTCTGCTGCAATCTGCCTTTTAATCCATACAAATGATGTTTCCTTGGTAATTGCCTTATAGATGTCGTCTTCTTTCATTCCCAAGACTAGGGCCAGCTGAATGGCTGTTTCCCGCTCTTTCTTGCCGGCTTTGACTTCGGCCGGGTAGGCACAGACCGAGTTAGCGCTTATAGAAATAGCCAGTTCCCGCCCATTGCGGTCATAGATAATACCCCGCTTGGCCTCCACCGGTATATCGCGCATCCGGTTCTCCATAGCCTTGTTTGACAGATCGGCACCCTGGACGAACTGAACCCAGAAAAGCCTTACTCCCAGCAGGGAAAAGGCTATTGTAAACAATAAAGAAAGCGTTGCAATACGCTTTCTTAATAGCAAACCGCTCGTTTGCATCGATTTCCCCCTTTAAACCCTTAACCGTTGCGCTCGGCGAGGGTTAATAGAGCACTGTAAATTTTCGCCAAGATGCCCTGCTCAGTTGAATTCTGAGCTACAGTCTGAACGGGAGCCGCCTGGTTAACCTGATTGACTTCAGGGGTGGTAACCACCTTCGCCATCTTGGGATCAGGCTTTTGCATGCCCAGTTCGCTGCTGGCCATCTTCTCGACATCACTCAAATTGGTAGCCTGGGCAATTTCATATTCCAGCCGTGCATTTGAGGCTTCCAGACTGGCAATGTCTTTTTCCAGGGCGACTATTTTAAAGTTTTCCGAAGAACCTTTAGTACACAGGAAAACCAGCATCAGGGCATAGCAAAACATCAACAATCCTATTTTAACCGACATGCTCCTCCGGTTCTTCTTCTTGCGGTATATCTTTCGAACCCTTTGCGTTCCCAGAACGGCTTCTTCTTGAGGCAGAGGGAGTTCCCAGTAGCTTTCATCGTACTTATAACTCGCCTGTACCATTCTATTCTCACACCTCCGTTTATAGAACTATAACCTTGAGGCAACCCTGAGTTTAGCACTCCTGGCCCGGATATTGTTCTCGCATTCTTCTTCACTGGGAACAACCGGTTTTCTGGTGATGATCTGCAACTCGGCCCGGTGGTGGCAGGTGCATACCGGTTGGTGCGGCGGGCAGATGCAGCTTCTAGCCTTTTCCTGAAAAAACAGTTTCACCATTCTGTCCTCCAGGGAGTGGAAGGTAATGATGCATAACCTGCCGCCTTTATTTAAAACTGCCAAAGCCTGCGGCAAAACTGCCTGCAGGGCTTCCAATTCTCCGTTTACCGCGATGCGCAAGGCCTGAAAGGTCTTGCGGCCCGGGTGCTTTTCCCGGCGGTACCTGGCTGGCACTGCGTTTTTAATAACCTCTACCAGTTCCAGGGTGGAATGGATCTCTCCCTTGCTGCGGGTTTGAACAATAGCCCGGGCAATAGCTGGTGCGTATTTTTCTTCACCATAGGTCCAGAGGATCTTCTTCAACTGCCCTTCAGGACATTCGTTTACCAGATGCCAGGCGCTTGTTTCCTGCTCCCGGTTCATTCTCATATCCAAACGAGCATCTTCATGATAACTGAAGCCCCGTTCCGGCTCATCGAGCTGGAACGATGACACCCCCAGATCGATCAAAATCCCATCAACAGCATCCATGCCCAGCTTGCCAAGGGTAGCCTCCAAATCCCTAAAATCAGCATGAACAAAATCTACCCGTCCTGTCTCAAACCGTCCCCTGGTTCTCTCCAGGACCGCTCTGTCCTTGTCCAGGGCTATCACCCGGGAGCCCGGCGCGAGCTTGGTCAGCAGCATAGCCAGATGGCCTCCACCGCCGACCGTACAATCTATGTAGATCCCTTCAGGGTTCGTTACCAGATGGTCTATCGTTGGGCCTAACAAAACCGGTAGATGCGCCATAGCTCCCTTTCTAAATACCCAAACTTTCGGCTATTTCTTCAAAATTGGAACCAGCCATACCGTTATATTGTGCCCATTTATCACCAGCCCAAATCTCCAGCCTGGAGCCAACTCCGATTATAACTACATCCTTTTCCACCTGAGCATAGTCTCGCAGGTTTAAGGGTAGTAATACTCGGCCCTGTTTGTCTGCCTCCAATTCAGCAGCCCCAGAAAAGAAAAATCTAACAAAAGAGCGCACATCTCCGCGGGTAAACGGAAGTGCCCTTAATTTTGCCTCTATGTTCATCCACTCATCCAGGGTGTAGACGAATATGCAGTTGTCTAAGCCCTTGGTAGCAATAAATCGTTCCCCCAGTTCGTCGCGCAAACGGGAGGGTATGGTGATTCTGCCCTTGGGATCCAGGCTATGCTGGTACTCGCCCAGAAGCATATTTCTGGCTCCTCTCACCATTTCTGTGGGATGTTGCTCCACTTTAACCCACTTTAACCCACCATATTCTACCCCTTACCCACAGTTCCCTCCTTTGTGAAAAAAGTAACAATAAATATCCCTGTCGCATTCTCTCAATGATTGTTTACGAAAAATCCTATATTTCTGTAATTTAGAACGCTTTTTCCCGGAATAGTGTCAAATTAGGAGGGAAAAAATGATTCATGCTTCCTATATCGGATTGGGACTAATTTCCCGCATAAATTGCCTGATAAAAAGGGGAGAAGGATGATTTTTGAGGCAGGTGATTAATATGCATTGGGTTAAACCAAGTGGTGCACCATAAAAAAGGCCTGTTATAAAACAACAGGCCTTTTAAAAGGATTATGCTCTTTCTCATCAGGATTTTACAGCTTGTATAACTCGCTTTCCTCAATATATTTAATGCCTTTTTTCCGAAATGCCTCCAGGGCTCGGGCGATGTCCTCAACCTTAAATATAACCAGTGCATTATCGGCATTGGTGCCGATAAAGGCATAGAGGTATTCTATATTCAGGTTTTCCTCATTCATTTGCTCCAGTATGTCGGCTAAACTGCCCGGTGTGTCGGGCACCTGAACAGCCACCACTTCAGTTTCGCTCACCGTAAATCCCGCTTCTTTAAGTATCTTATAGGCCTTATCCGGGTCGTTGACAATAATGCGCAGAATGCCAAAATCTGAAGTATCGGCAATCGACAGGGCGCGGATGTTTATGCCCGCCTCGCCCAGAGTGCGGGTTACATGCAGCAGACGGCCGGCTTTGTTTTCTAAAAAGATTGATATTTGTCTGGCCATAGTCTCTTCCCCCTCCTATATATTCCTCTTATCAATAATTCTCTTGGCCTTCCCTTCGCTTCTTTCGATTGACTTGGGTTCAACCAAACGGACTTTGACCGCAATCCCCAGGCCGCTGTTCAATTCTTTGCTGATTGTGGTTTCCAGCTCTTCCAGCTTGCGAACTTCGTCGCTAAAAACATTTTCGGAAACTTCTACCTGAACTTCTAACCGGTCCAAATTGTTTTTACGCTCAACAACCAATTGGTATTGGGGTTCTATGCCGGGTATTTGTAATAGAATACTTTCAACCATCGAAGGAAATACATTAACTCCACGAATGATGATCATATCGTCCGAGCGTCCCAGCACCTTCTCCATGCGGGCATGAGTTCTTCCGCAATCGCAAACCTCCCGGGTCAAGCGGGTCAAGTCCCGGGTGCGATAGCGAATAACCGGAAAGGCTTCTTTAGTAAGAGAAGTGATAACCAGTTCTCCGTGGCTGCCTTCGGGAAGCACCTCCCCGGTATCTGGATCGATGATCTCGGCGATGAAATGGTCTTCCGAGATATGAAGGCCTTTTTTATAGGCACAGTCTGCAGCAACCCCCGGACCAACCAGTTCGGTCATTCCGTACACATCGTGGGCTTCAATTTCCCATTTGCTCTCAATTTCTTTGCGCATATTCTCCGACCAGGGTTCGGCTCCGAATAATCCTGATTTAATTTTAAATTCAGAACGATCCATGCCCAAATTGACCAGTTCTTCATGCATAACCAGGGCATAAGAGGGGGTGCAGCCTAAAAGCGTAACACCATAGTCATGCATTATTGATACCTGGCGCTTGGTGTTTCCTCCCGAAGCCGGGAGAACCGCCGCCCCTATTCTTTCGGCCCCGTAGTGGCCTCCTAATCCTCCCGTAAAAAGCCCATATCCCCAGGTAATCTGAATAACTGAATCACGGGTGGCTCCTGCATTGGTCAGACACCTGGCCATTAATTCAGCCCAGTTTTCTATGTCATTTTTGGTATATGCAGCAACGGTGGGTTTTCCGGTAGTACCAGAAGACGACTGGATTCTAACCACATCTCTCATCGGAACGGCCAACAAGCCAAAGGGATAGTTGTCACGAAAATCCTTTTTAGTAAGAAAGGGCAGATATTTTAAATCAGCCAGGCTGTTGATATCCTGAGGTTTTACTCCAGCCTCATCCATTTTAGCCCTATAGGACGGGACAAAAGAATAAACCCGGAAAACGCTTTCCTTAAGTCTTCTCAATTGCAGCTTTTCCAGCTCTTCCCGAGGCATACATTCTTTCTCTTTATCCCAATAAATCATTATTCTACCTCCCTATTTCGTTATCCTGTCCATCAGGCCAATTAACACAGGTGTTCTTAATTGGGCATTCACAGCATAATGGCCTGCTTTTCTTGCAGTAGCTGGCACCCAGTCCAACTAGCAGAGCATGATACTCGTTATATATCTTGGTGCCGGTCTCGCTGTACCTGGTCATAAACTCTTGCATTCCCTGGTAATCGATCCCCTCATCCACCAGACCCTGCCGAAACATTATGCGGCGGGTGTAGGCATCCACTACGAAGATCGGATGCTGACCGGCATAGAGCAAAATCGAATCGACTGTCTCTGGGCCCAGTCCCCATACATTCAGCAGTTGCCCACGGGTAACTTGCCAATCCTGCTCTAGCATGAGGTCCAGATTCCCCTGGTAAAAATCTTCTATGAATCTCAACAGGGTTTTAATCTTTTTCGCCTTTTGGCGATGGTAAAGAGCCGGTCTAATATACTCGGCGAGTTTGTTTTCATCTATATTGAGTAAGACCCCGTAATCCAGACATCGGTTCTGTTTAAGGCAGTCAATCGCCTTTTTCACGTTTTTCCAGGCTACTGCCTGTGTCAAAACCGCTCCCACAACGATCTCCAGGCGGGTGTCCCCCGGCCACCAGTGGCGTGGTCCAAAATGTTCGAATAATAGATCATATATCTCTTTAACCCTGGCATATCGATAGTCGGTCATCATTGTTGTTCCCGCTCCTGATTCCTGCCGTTTTTAATAATGACAAATAAAAAGATCCAGTTACAATGCTGGATCTCATAGGCCCTTTTATTTAAGGGTTTATTTCCCGACCGGGAAATAAAAAACCCCACCGAGCCGTGATGCCGATGTTAAAACCTGAGGTTTCAGGTGGGTGCTCTCCCGTATGCTTATCGTGTCCCACTCTATGGGCTTACAGTCTACATACGGAGATAAGCTCCCCTATAATCGGTGTTGGAAATAACTTGTCGACATTTCACGCACACAGCAGGGATTCATTCTTAATTCTCTTAGGCTCGCTAAAATAATACCATAAAAACCGGGCATCTTCAAGCTTGAGCGGTTGGATTAATCCTCCAAAGCCAAGCCATTTTTTACTTTTCGCGTATCTTTATGGAGAGCTCGCGCAGCTGCTTGGCCTTCACATCGGAAGGAGCTCCAGTCATAGGGCAGGCAGCACTCTGCGTCTTGGGAAAGGCGATGACATCCCTGATACTCTGGCGCCCGGCCATTATCATGATGAGTCGGTCAATTCCAAAGGCAATACCGCCATGGGGAGGGGTTCCATAATCAAATGCCTCTAACATGTAGCCAAAACGTTCCTTGCTTTCCTCGGTGCTCATGCCTATGGTTGAGAACATTTTCTCCTGGACTTCCCGCTGATATATACGTATGCTGCCGCCGCCTATCTCGGTTCCATTTAATACCATATCATAAGCCCGGGCCTTTACCAGACCGGGGTTCTCGTCTAAAAGCGGAATATCCTCCTGACGCGGTGCAGTGAACATATGGTGAACCGCTACATAGCGTTTTTCTTCTTCATCGTACTCCAGCAGGGGAAAGTCAACCACCCAGCAGAATTTCAGCTGCTCGGGCTTGATAAGGTCAAGCCGGCGGGCCAATTCCAGTCGTAAAAAGCCTAAAACCCTCGCCACCACCGAGGCTGAATCCGCGCCAAACAGCAAAAGGTCACCGGGTTTGGCATCAAGGGCGGCCAGCAATCCGTCAACCTGTTCTCCGGTCAGAAATTTGGTAATCGGCGAACGCAGTTCATTATCCCCGACGATAATCCAGGCCATTCCTTTGGCTCCATTTTCAACCGCCATTTTACCAAGGTCGTCTATTTCCCTTCTGGTAAATGACGCACAGCCTTTGGCATTGATGGCTCTGACCACTCCGCCGGCTGCAATGGCCGAGGCGAAGACCTTGAATTCCACATCGCATAGTATTTCGGTCAGATCGATTATCGGCAAATCAAACCGCAAGTCCGGTTTATCACTGCCGTATTTGGCCATCGCTTCTTCATAGGTCAGGCGGGGAAAAGGCCATGTTATTTCCTGCTGCCCGGCCGCCTGGAAGATTTCCGCTATCATCTGCTCGACGAGGGCGAATATGTCTTCCTCGTCTACGAAGGACATCTCCATGTCCAATTGGGTAAATTCCGGCTGCCGATCAGCTCTTAAGTCTTCGTCTCGAAAACAGCGAGCAATCTGGAAGTATTTCTCCATGCCTGCAACCATCAAGATCTGCTTGAAGGTCTGGGGAGATTGGGGCAGAGCATAAAACTGCCCGGGATGAATGCGGCTGGGCACCAGATAGTCCCTGGCTCCTTCCGGAGTGCTGTTGGTCAATATAGGCGTCTCAATTTCTAAAAAACCCCGTTCATCAAGATAACTCCTCATTTTTTGCACCACCCGGTGGCGCATCATTATATTGTTTTTCATTTCCGATCGGCGCAAATCCAGATAACGATACTTCAAACGCAGGACTTCATCAACGTCAATACCATCTTCTATATAGAAAGGAGGCGTCTTGGCCCTGTTAAATACAACCAGCTCACTGGCATATACTTCGACCTTACCTGTTATCAGGTTGGCGTTTTCAGTCCCTTCGGGGCGCTCGCGGACGGCGCCGCGCACTGCCACCACATATTCACTGCGTACCTGCTCGGCCAGGTGAAATGCATCGGTATCTACATCCGGGCTGAAAACGACCTGGACCAAACCCGACCGGTCGCGCAGGTCTATAAATATCAGGCCGCCATGATCACGGCGGGTGTTGACCCAACCGTTTAAGACCACTTCCTGCCCTATCAATCCGGTGCTAATTTCTGTGGCGCTGTGCGTTCTCTTCATCTGGCTTCGTTCCTCCTAATCAATGGCCAATAATGATGTAATATTTTCTAATATTTCAGCCCGGCTCACGCTTAGCTGCTGGCTGTCGTTCATATTTCGAATAGTGACGGTTTGCTTTTCAACCTCTTCCTCGCCGATGAAAAGTACCAGACTGGCACCCATACGGTCGGCATGCTTCATCTGGGCCTTGGGGCTGCGCCGGTTGTAGTCCTTTTCAGCTCGAAATCCGGCTCTACGAAGCTCAAGCAATAATTCAAAACCGTTTTCAGCATAGGCGGGGTCCATGATAACAACGAAAATATCGCAGGAAGCAGTTGGAGCCGGCAGGCGGTTTTTCTGCTCCAGGGTCAGCAGCATGCGTTCTATTCCCAGCGCAAAACCGATTCCCGGTATCTCAGGTCCGCCGCATTCCTTTATCAGCCCGTCGTAGCGTCCTCCCCCGCCAATGGCGCTCTGGGCTCCGATTCCGGGTATATGTACTTCAAAAGCGGTTTTGGTGTAGTAATCCAGCCCCCGGACCAGCCGATCATCGTGCAAATAATCAACCCCGGCAGATGAAAGAGCCTTTTTTACGCTCCGGTAATGTTCACTGCATTCCGGGCACAGACTGTCAATTATTAGAGGGAACCCGATGGTAGCCTCCTGGCAGCCGGCTTCTTTGCAGTCTAAAACCCGGAGGGGATTTTGTTCATACCGTTTCTGGCAGTCTTTACAGAGGCTGTCCACCTGAGGAGCCAGGTGGGCGATAAGTTTCTCCCGGTAAACCTGGCGGCAGGTTGGGCAGCCCACCGAGTTGAGGTGCAGTTCATACTCGAAAAGTCCCAGCTGGTTTAAAATCTCCAACATTAAGATGATAACTTCAGCATCCAGCATCGGATCAGAACTGCCAAACACCTCTACCCCGAACTGGTGAAACTGCCTGTACCTTCCGGCCTGGGGCCGGTCATAGCGAAACATGGGGCCCTGGTAATACCACTTGACGGGCATTACTCCTCCGTACAGGCGATGTTCAATCAAGCTGCGGGCACAGGAAGCAGTTCCCTCTGGACGCAGAGTCAGGCTTCGCCGGGATTTATCATTGAAAGAGTACATCTCCTTGGTGACGATGTCGGTAGTCTCACCTACACCCCTCTGAAAAAGCTCGGTATGCTCGAAAATCGGAGTTCTTATCTCCTGAAAACCAAAAGAGGCAGCCGTCTGCCGCATGATTTGCTCTATGTACTGCCATTTTTGGGCCTCAGCGGGAAGAATGTCGTAGGTGCCACGGGGGGCTTTGAGTTCCATTACCACGCCTCCCAAACCAAGTTATTCCTTGGATAATTCTAATGTAAGGCCCTAAGCTTGTCAACTTTGGCGGCGATCAGACGCTGAATTGATGCGCAGTAGCTGGACGGATTTTTGGGATTATAAAATGAGGTCAGGCTTTCATCATTCCAATTGAAAAATTTACTTCCCGCCCCGCCGCCAAGTCCAAGCAAGGTCTGACATTCTTCCATGATCCTTATATTATAGACGCTAAAAAATCCCGGCAGGGAATAACCAATGTTCTCCAGACTGGCTTTTATATACTTTTGTCGGTAGAGATAGTAGGGCTGATATCCAGCATTTCTAAACAATTCGGCCATTAGATCGACGGCTCTATGCACCTCCGCTTCCTTTTCCCCCAGCCCGGATACACCTTCCATCCGGGCCAGGGTTGATCCTCTTTTGACCGCCAGAGTATGTACGGTCAGGTTTTCTGGTTTGAGCCTTAGAATCTCTTCTGCTGTGTGTCGATTTTCTTCAAGGCCTTCGCCGGGAAGGCCTACTATGAGATCCATATTAATTGTTTTAATGCCCGCTTGGCGGGCCCATTCCAGTGATTGCACCACTCCTTTCAAATCGTGATTTCTACCAATTGCATGCAGGGTAGTTTCATTCATGGTCTGAGGATTGATGCATACCCGCCCAACACCCGCCTGCTTAAACAAAACCATCTTTTCGGGTGTAAGAGTGTCGGGTCTGCCCGCCTCAACCGTGATTTCTTCGGTTCCGGGGCCGATAAAATGCCGGTGCAACAGCTCAAAGAGATCGGCCAGATCACCATAAGAAAGCACGGTAGGGGTGCCTCCACCCAGATATACGGATTGTATCCAAAAACCCAGGTCTTTTAATACCGCTGCTATCTGCTTCACTTCACAATACAAAGCTTCCAAAAACGTTTTGATATCCTGTTCGTAGTCTCTGAGAATTCCTCCCGGGAAAGAGCAATAGTAACAGCGGCTGGGGCAAAAGGGAATTCCCACATAAAGGGCCAGGGCCCGACGCTCCAGGCGACTGGCATCTACTACCGGTCTATTATTGGATGCTACTTCCGTTAACAGCCTGGCTTTTCCGGGGTTCACTCTAAAGTCAGTACCCAGGCTTTCTAAAACCTTTTCCGGTTCCAGCCCCTGATCCAGTAAACGGTGCACAAGTTTAACCGGGCGCATGCCAGTCAGGATGCCATAAGAATTAAGCTCCTTTTCCTGTCCGGCGGCAAGTAAATCATAGACAAAACGCCTGGTCAGACGGCTCAATTGACGGCGGCTTTCTTCCCCCGGAGCCGGCTGAGGATAATTATCCTCCATATCTACATCCACTCTCACCCCTTTAATTGATCCGTGAAAATGAACGGTATTATCCTTGATGGTGCGCTCCAGTAAAAGCTCTATATCTGCCTGATAGTCACCACCGCGCAGTAATTCTTGGCCCGGGTAAGCCATGCGGACCAGTTCATGCATATTGTCATAAAGTTCTTTGGGATACAGTTTAAGCTTGATCGGCAAAGCGTTTTCCTCCTAATCACCCGGTTACTGAATTGTGGTTAAATTATGCGCCGCCGGATAGGAACCTAGGTATTTCAGATTACTGCAATAGAGGCATAATTCACCCAGCAGTTCCTTAATCTCGCCCTCTTTACCTGTAGTGGCTACTTCAATATAGAACCAGTAGCGTCCCTTTTGATAGCGGCTGGGTCTTGACTCTATCTTGCTCATATTAATACTGCGCTCGGCCAAAACCGCAAGAGCCCGGTATAATGCACCCGGCTGGTCCGGAAGGGTGAAGATCAAACTCGATTTCTTTCCCCGGGCGACCTGTCCCGGAGCGCATATATGAATGAAGCGTGTAACATTATCCTTGCCTGATATAGCGGGGCATAGTATTTTAAGTCCATAAAGACGGGCGGCTTGCTCATGGGCTATGGCCGCTGCCTTACGAGTTTCGGAAGTTAACAACTGGGCAGCCCTTGTGGTGCTGGCCACAATTTCTGTCCTAACCCGGGGAAGATGTTCGTTTATGAATTCCTCGCATTGAACCAGGGCAGCCGGTTGGGAAATAAGCAGTTCTATTTCATCCAGAGCATAACGGTGACAGGAAAGCAGGTGCTGTTGCACTGGAATACTGATCTCCCCGGCTATCAGGACGTCGTTCCGAGACAGGCATTCCATGGTTGGTTCGATGGATCCGGCCCGGGAATTGTCAATAGGAATCAGGGCTCCTTCTACTTCCCCTTTCTCGACCATCCCAAACAGCTGTGGTATATTGCCGGCTTCCTGCAGCTCTACCCCTTCACCCCAATAGCGTATAGCAGCTTCTTCGCTGAAGGTCCCCCGGGGGCCCAAAATACCGTAGCTCACTAGCGAATCCTCCTTCCCATAACGCGAGTCAGGGCTTCGATCTGGCGCATCATCTGGCTGAACTCGGCCGGAAGCAGAGATTGTTCCCCATCGGAAAGCGCCTTTTCCGGACAGGGATGCACTTCGATCATCAACCCGTCAGCTCCAGCTGCCACCGCCGCCCTGGCCATAGGAGCCACCAGTCCCCGTACTCCGGTCCCGTGGCTGGGATCAACCATTACCGGCAGATGGGAAAGGCTCTTAACCAAAGCCACCGCAGAAAGGTCCAGGGTGTTGCGGGTCCACGGTTCACTGGATCTAACTCCCCGTTCACATAAAATCACGTCGGGATTGCCAGCTGCCAGTACATATTCGGCGGCCATTAACCATTCTTCGATGGTTGCCGCCATGCCCCGTTTTAAAATCACCGGTTTGCCGATTCGGCCCAGTTTGCGCAGCAGGGAAAAGTTCTGCATATTGCGGGCACCAATCTGCACTATATCAACATGCTCCACCAGGAGTTCGATATCCTCGCTATCCATCAGTTCGCTGACCACCGGCATGTTCATTTCCTCCCCCACCCGGGCCAGAATCTTTAGTCCTTTTTCCCCCAGACCCTGGAAGCTGTACGGAGATGTTCTGGGCTTGAAGGCTCCCCCTCTTAACATCATGGCCCCGGCAGCTCTAACTTTAAAAGCCGTTTCCCTTAAAATATCTTCGCTTTCAACGGCGCAAGGGCCGGCAACAACTATAACCTGCTCAGAACCCAATACATAGGAACCTACTTCGATCCTGGTATCTTCAGATTGATTTCTCCTTGTAACCAGCATTTCTTTGCTTTGAAGGGCCTGTAAGGCTTTCATAGTTTACACCTCCTAAAAAATAAAAAACTCCCGTCCCTGTAGGGACGAGAGGTCATAGACATCCCGCGGTACCACCCTGATTGCACCAAGCCAGCTCACTTAGAATACGGGATCAAACCCTTCTTAATATAAAAAGCCCCTCATCCATATGGGACGAGAAGCTTAACACTCCCGCGGTACCACCCATTTTGCCGAAAGGCCCGCTTATACTAGGATACAGGTTAATCCGATATCCCCTCCCTTGTAACGGTGGGAGTTCCGCCACGACCTACTTGCTAATGTTTCAGCCGGGTGCTCCGAAGTGAACTTCACCGCGTTTCCTGTGTAGAGATGCTTACAGCCCGTGGCATCTCCTCTCTGAACAATTCCCCGCGGCTACTTTACTTCTTCATCGCCTGTGATGATATGAATATAAGTTATTATAGCATGCTGTTTTAAAAGCTGTAAAGGCAACCTTAATTAAAATCTTAAAAAAGGATTGTTTTTACGTTCAAAACCCACTGTGGTTTCGGGGCCGTGCCCGGGGTAGCATACTACGTTGTCGTCGTAGCACAGAATACGATCACGGATGTTTTCGATCAACTGCTTATAAGAGCCGCCCGGGAAATCGGTTCTTCCGATCGAACCGTAGAAGAGCGTATCCCCCACAAACATTATGTCCCCGGTTTTAAGGCAGATTCCTCCCTGGCTGTGGCCTGGAGTATGGATAACTTCCAATTCTACGGTATTGCCAATCTTTATAATATCGCCGTCTTTAAGGAGCTGGTCGGCCGGAGGGCTGGTGACCTTGCTGCCCATGAGAAAAGAGAAATTGGAGACAGCGTTGACAAGCATTTTGGAGTCTGCTTCATGTATCAGAATTTTGGCGCCGGTGGCGTCTTTTATAGCCCGGTTGGCTCCAATATGATCGATATGACCATGGGTGTTGATGATGTAAACGGCTTTGAGATCATCGTCTTCCAACAATTTCAATATGGCGCGGGGATTTCCACCCGGATCTATAACCGCCACCTCGCGGGTTTCCTCACACCCTACTATGTAGCAGTTGACCGCCATCGCACTGATTTCAAGACCTTTAAGGATCACTACGCCAAACCTCCTCACAAATATTCCTTTTACGCTGCCTCTAAATTATGAAAACACCAACTTAAAGTGCTAAAAAAGCCTTTCACTGTCCAGAAGAATTGTGCAGGGCCCTTCATTGTCTATGGCAACTTTCATTTCCGCTCCAAAAACACCGGTCTTGACAGCTACTCCCAGCCCCTGTAAGTATTCTACGCAATAATTGAAGATTGGCAACGCTTTTTCTGGCAATTCAGCCTCAGTAAAGCTGGGCCGGCGTCCTTTTCTGGCATCACCGTATAGAGTAAACTGGCTGACCAGTAAAACCTCATTGCCCTCCTCCAGCAAAGAGCGGTTCATCTTGCCATCTTCGTCTTCAAATATCCTCAAGTTAGCCAGCTTGTCCATCATATAAGCCCCGTCTTCTTCGGTATCGCCCCTTTTAATACCCAACAATACCGTCAAACCGTGTCCTATGCGGGCCTTGATCTCGCCCGCCACCGCCAGTTCCGCCCGGCTGCTGCGCTGTACTACCGCTCTCATGTCATTCTCCCCTGGCCTCTCCCGGCAATACGCGCCGAACTTCAATTACGTCTTTCACCTTTTGGATGCGGTGTATTACGGCCTGGAGGCGTCCCAGATCATTTATCTCCAATTTAAAATTCATCAAGGCCAGATTGTTTTTGGTAGCCCGGGAATAAACTGAATTTATCTGCACCCGGGCGTCGGCGATCTCATTCAAGACGTCGGTAGTCAAACGGGGCCGGTCAAAGGCACTGACTTCCAACTCTACATTGTAGACCCCTGATGCATCGGCCCATTCAACTTCCAAAACCCGGTCCTTTTCCATCCGCAGATAATGTATCATATTGGGGCAGTCCCGCCGGTGCACCGATACTCCGCGCCCCCTGGTTATATATCCCAAAACGTCATCTCCCGGCAAAGGATTGCAGCAGCGGGCAAGACGAATAGCCACATCATCCACCCCGCGGACCCGAAGGGCGGTAGTCTCTTTGGACCTGGGCAGAGCGGATGGCGGAGTAAGTGGAACTTTAAACATATCCTCCACCGGTGCCTGCTGGAAAAAGATCTCTTTCTGCTTGTTGATTACCTGGGTGGCGGTAACCGCTCCATCGCCCACCGCTGCCAAAAGGTCGTCGACCGTGAGGTGGCTGAAGCGTTTGGCTACTTCCAACAGCCGGTCCTCTTTAAAGAACTCCTTGGTGGAAAGGCTCTTCTTCTTCAATTCCCGCTCCAGCAGATCGTGGCCCTTGACCAGGTTCATCTGGCGCTTTTCACGGTTAAACCACTGCCTAATTTTGCTTTTGGCTGAGGATGTTTTCACAAAATCCATCCATCCGAAAGTAGGTCCGGGCGAGTTTTTGGAGGTCATTACTTCAACGATGTCACCATTCTCGAGCGGGTAATCCAGGGGCACTATCCGTCCGTTTACCTTGGCCCCCGAGCACTTGTGTCCCACTTCAGTATGCACCCGATAAGCGAAATCCACCGGGCAGGCCCCTTTGGGCAGTTCGATAACCGCTCCTTTGGGGGTGAACACGAAAACCGTGTCGTCAAACAGGTCAATTCTAAGCGATTCCATAAACTCACGGGTATCCTTAATTTCCTGCTGCCATTCTAAAATCTGCCTGAGCCAGGATAATTTCTCATCAAACTTGCGATCCTTGGGATTTACACCTTCCTTGTAACGCCAGTGGGCGGCGATTCCGGAATCGGCAATACGGTGCATTTCAAAAGTTCTAATCTGAACCTCAAAAGGTTCCCCACCCTTTCCGATCAAGGTGGTGTGCAGGGACTGATACATGTTGGGTTTAGGCGTGGCTATATAGTCTTTAAAACGCCCTGGCAGTGGCTTCCACATGGTGTGGATTATACCCAAAACCCCGTAGCATTCCCTTACGTCGTTTACCAACACCCGGATGGCGATTTTGTCGTATATTTCATCGATATCTTTGTTCTGTTTAATCATTTTTTTATATATGCTGTAGATGTTTTTGGGGCGTCCCTCGATATCGGCTTCGATTCCTATCTGCCTCAATCCATTTCTTATCTGTTCAATCAGATCATGAACATAGTCTTCCCTTTCCCGCCGCTTGGCCTTGAGCCGCCGGGCTATCTCATAGTACATTTCCGGATCCAGATAGGCAAAAGCTAGGTCCTCAAGCTCCCATTTGAATCTAAAAATCCCCAGGCGGTGGGCCAGGGGAGCAAATATTTCCATAGTCTCCAGAGCTATTTCTTTTTGTTTGCGTTCGGGCTGAAAATTGAGGGTTCGCATGTTGTGCAGGCGGTCAGCCAATTTTATAAGTATAACCCGAATGTCTTTAGCCATAGCCAAAAACATCTTTCTCAGGTTTTCCGCCTGGGCCTCCTCCCGGGATTTAAAGTCGATACGGCTCAGTTTGGTTACCCCGTCAACCAGGCTGGCGATCTCTTCCCCAAATTCGCCCAGAATATTAGTATAACTGGCATCGGTATCCTCAACCACATCATGAAGAAGGGCTGCGCATATAGAAGGTACGTCCATCTCTATCTCAGTTAAAATCAGAGCAACTTCTACCGGATGAATAATATAAGGTTCTCCAGAAAACCTTTTCTGGCCGGTATGGGCCTGAAGCGCGTATTCATAGGCGCGTTTAATCAAGCCGGCATCAGCTGTAGGATCGTATTTTTTTATCCTGTCAATAATCATCTGTGAGCTCATCTATATCACCAGTCCAGGGCTGATTTAACATCTTCTTCGAAGTTGGTCAGGGCGGCTTTTTCCGCCTGACCCTCAATATAAAATGAAGAATCAGAAAGGTTTCCAGGCAGAATATCCCGTTCGATCAGCTTTATTGCAATAATACTACCCTTTTTCTGGACTTGGCACAAGCCTAGCTCCTCAAGTATACGCAGGGCTGATGTAAATTCTACATTGCCCATCCTCCTGCCGATCTTCTCTGCATACATTCGGCATAAATGAGCAGTTTCCCCCTTAAGTTCGGATACAGAAGCATTTTGCAGCTGCCCCCCGACCGATTCTATAACTGCCTCCGGCGGGTAAAGAGAATTCAAAAAGGAGCGGTTGGCATCAAGAGCAGCGGCCGAGAAAAGCACTTTACCCGTCGCATTGTTGCTATTGTCAAGATAATCAAGTAATATTGAAGCCTCCATAATGCTGAAGGGAGCGTCTGCAAACCATACCTGTTGCGCCCTCCAGAACTTTTGTAGACCTCTGATGCACCCGCCATCGGAAATCATCAGTCCGCCCTTTCCTGAAAAGAAGCTACGCTGAACAGCCCTTCGTTCCCGATCGTCCTTTATGCCAGCTTCCTGCACAATCCCCGGAACGGACTCGGTCCAGGCGGTTAGGGTAGCCGGTCGGTTTACATACACCAGGTTATGACCTTCCCCGGAATATTTAAAATTGCCGCCAACCCATTCTGCACTTTTTGGTCCCCAACTAATGAATTTTTCATCTCCAGTCCCCCGTTCGGGCGAAAAACCAAAGCGCCATAAACGCAATGGGGCTTTTGACCACCATCCCCGCTTTTGTGCAAACTCAAAAAAGGCCTGAGTTGTAAGGATAATACACCCCGTTTCCTTTGATGCCTCCCTCACATCAACCTGCCGTACTGTCTTGTCAGGCCGGGCATATATCTCTATAAGTCTACGTTCCGGAAAGTAAGCCTGCAGCCAGGGCCGTCCCCGCTTCAAAACCCGCGGAGTAGGAAAAATCAGATAAACCATTCCGCCCTCGCCGAGCACCTGTCCCATGTCCACCAGCATCTTATAAACGGGTTCATCTATTTGATGTTCCTTACCATCCCCGGTTATGCTGTGCTTGATATCAAGAATCCTCATTTGAATTTGTTCCCGTCCACGAAACCGGTTGATTTCCAGGCTTCCGGCCATTTCCAAAAGGTATGCGCTTGGGTTTAAGTCCATATACTGTGATCCGTTAAAAGCGATACATTCCAGCTCATGGCCCTGAAGCCGACACTTGAAATGCTCATTTTGTTTTCCCATCAACCGGGTTTTTCCCATTTCGATGCCCCGCAGAGCAAAAAGCGGGCGGGGATTTCCGATGCCAAACGGCTTCAACAGCTCCAATTCCTTGACCAGAGTATCGTCTATACTGGCTGGTTCAAGATCGCTGTCTATTTCAATTACATGATCTCTCAATTCCGGATTCTCCCGGTAGCTATGAGCAACCCAGGCCAGCAAGGCTTCTTTAAAAGGAGTAAATTGCTCCAATTCGATATTCAATCCGGCAGCCATACTGTGCCCACCGAAACGAAGCAAGAAATCACGGTTGGCACCCAGAGCCTCAAATATGTTTAACCCCGGAATACTCCTGGCTGAACCTCGACCATGCCGGCCTTCCCATCCCACCATTACCACCGGTTTATGAAAACGTTCACATAAACGTGACGCGGTAATGCCGAGAACACCATGATGCCAATCCTGGGCAGCTAGGACAATGGCCGGATCGTCAGCCTGACAGTTGGCATCGATCATAGCCGCAGCCTCGTTTAAAATGGAATCTTCAATGGTCTTTCTTTCCTGGTTAAGGCTGCCAAGTGCAGCAGCCAGTTGTTCTGCCCGGCTCCGGTTGGAAGTGGTCAGGAGTTCAACCCCCATCCGGGCATTGGCCAGACGACCAGCCGCATTTAAACGGGGAGCCAGAACGAATCCCAGGTGCCAGGAATCCAGGGCAGTGTCTTTGAGGCCGCTTTCCGCCAGCAAAGCCTTTATCCCGGCAGATTGGCTTTTTCCCAGGCTTTTTAGTCCTTCCCTTACCAGAATGCGGTTGTCCCCCAGCAGAGGGACGATATCGGCCACGGTAGCCAGGGCAGCCAGGCCCAGACACTCCTCGTGAAGTTCCGGAGCGAACTGTTCCAAATCCAGAGCTCGGGCCAGATAAAAAGCAACCCCGGCCCCGCAGAGCTGGCTGCTGTGTGGTCCCGAACCCAGTTTGGGATTGATGACTGCTGCGCAATCCGGGAGCCGGCTTCCTGGATTATGGTGGTCGCTCACTATAACGTCCATTCCCCTGGAAACAGCCAGGTCTACTTCATCCAGCGAGTTGATACCGCAGTCAACGCTTAGCAGCAGCTTTATTCCTTGGGCTGCCAGCTCCTCAACAGCCCCGGCATTGAGTCCATATCCCTCTTGAAAACGGTCCGGGATATAATAGTCAGCCCTGCAACCCAGGGCCTTAAGACAGTTCAGCATTATAACAACTGAACAAATACCGTCTACATCATAATCTCCAAATACTACAACCGGCTCCTGGCTGTAGGCAGCCCGCTGTAAACGTTCAGCCGCTGGTTCCATACCTGATAAAGTCCAGGGCGAGTCGAGGTCTTCCCATCCCCCTGCCAGGAAACGGCGGGCCTCAACAACGCTGTCTATTCCCCGTTTTACCAGTAATCCCGCCAGAACCGGTGATATTCCCAGTTCCTTGCTCCATACCCGGGTTTGGCTATCAGAAGCCCGGTTGACTATCCATACTTTGTTCTGATCCATATATCTTCCCTTAATCCCAGTGATAATTATATTGAGAATAGCAGAAAAAGCCGGTATATCCAAGTATCTGTATGGCTACCAAACCATAATCACTTCACCCGGTGCCCTGACTAATAAGCAGTAGTGTAAAATATTAATAAAACCTTGGGAGGCTAGCAGATATGGAAGATCCGCGCATAACGCGTTTAAACGAACTGGCTAAAAAGAAAAAAGAGGAAGGCTTAACCGACCAGGAATTTATAGAGCAACATGAATTGTACGCCTGGTACATAGAACAAGTCAAAAAGAATCTCATGTGTCAGGTGGAAGAAATGGGGTTCAAGAAGAAAAGCGAGTAGAATGCTTTAAAGGAGCGCTGCCATTATTATCCTGCCTATTAATCCTCCATCCTTCATATAAATGTATCTGGGTAAAAACAATTTTAAGGGGTGAAAATAATGGGCAGGATAAGGCATGTTTTTCCGGGGGGAAACACCAGCAAGGGATTCTTCTCCTTTTATGAGTATATGGTTAAAGAAAGCGTCAAACGCAAAATGATTCTAAAAGGGGGGCCCGGAGTCGGTAAATCGACCTTTATGAAGAAAGTTGGCCAATACTTTGCCGATAAAGGGATCGATGTGGAATATCACTGGTGTTCTTCAGATAATGATTCCCTAGACGGCGTAGTTATAGGACACCACGAAATATGTCTCCTGGATGGTACTGCCCCGCATATCATAGATCCTCGCTTCCCGGGAGCGGTTGACGAGATCATAAATATCGGACAATTCTGGACCAGGGAGCTTATAAATGAGCACCGCGGCGAAATAGTTGCTTTGAGCTCAAGCATCGCCGGCTGCTTTTCCCGTGCTTACCTCAGACTAAACGAAGCCTGGTTGGCGTATCAGGAATGGAGCTCTTTTATCAGCGATGGCAAGGATGCCGCCGCTGCCAACCGTAATGTCGGCGCTCTGGCTGAAGATTTTTTGCGCGGTTCATCACTCAATCACGACGCCCCTCGCCACCTATTCGCAGCCGCCATAACGCCGCAGGGAGTGGTCAATCATATAGAAAGCCTGATCGATAATAATTATTCCTTTTTCGGTGCCAAGGGGAGTCCGGGCAGCGGCATCAAAGACCTGTTCAGGCATACCGCCTACCTAATCGAACTAAACCGCACCAATGCAGAAATCTACCATAACCCCCTCATACCTCAAGAAATTGACTGTATTGTACTTCCTGAGCAGAAAACGGTGATGATTGACATGTCCTCGAATATTGTTGATTATGAGCGCAGCCTGCCCCAGATCAAATTCAAACGCTGGCTGGATTTTGATCAGTTTGCCAATTTAAGTGGTATAGATTTAGTAGAAGAGCACATTGAATCTTCGGAAAAACGCCTGCAGGGAAACATTTCCGCAGCCGTTGTCTATATTAAAGAAGCCAAAAAGCATCATGACCTCCTGGAAACCTACTATATACCGGCAATGGACTTTTCCAGTATGGATGACTACCGGGAGGGCTTACAAAGGGAATTGTTAAAATATCTAAATTAAAACATTCATTGACAACAAAAAGGCGGCGTTTGGCAACCAGCCCTCGCGCCGCCGCTTAGTTAATCGGTGCGGAACCTGTAGCGCTTTTCGCCCCATTGCTTGCTTGCGCCTGCCATAATGAACGCATATGGTATTTATGGTATCTACAGGTTTCAATTCTATCAACTTTCCAAACTGTACATGGAAAATGAATCTTTTAGAACAAATAGGCCTTGACCATTTCACCCATTTTTATACCCTGTTGTTCATAAGGAATGTGTATAAAGGCATCGGCTCTTGCCAGTATAGACATCAAACCTGATTTGCCAAAGATGGGCTGAGCCATCCACGACGCCCCTTCCGACCTCAGGCTAACCGGCACAAAATCGTCCCGTCCGGGTTGGGATGATATATTTTCAGAGCACAGGGCGGTTACGAAATCAAATTTTCTTTGGGCCAGGAGCGGCATCAATAGTACATGAAAGACCATCAATGCAGACACCGGATGCCCGGGCAGTCCCACCACCAGTTGCTCTCCCAGGGCAACTCCCAGGGACGGTTTTCCCGGTTTAACGGCAATTCCATGAAACAACAGCCGGGCCCGGGGTGAAGAAAGAAGAACATCGATAGTAACGTCCTTTACGCCTACCGAGCTTCCTCCGGACATGATAAGCAAATCGTTTTCACTCAAGGCCTGTTCAATTGCCATTTTGAGGCTGTTGTAATCATCTTTCACGATGGGATAGGTCCGGGGCAGGTTGCCGCTTTGCTGCACAGCTGCCGCCAGGCACAGGGAGTTTACATCACGTACCTCACCGATTAAAGGCTTCTGACTTACCGGTACTATCTCATCCCCACTGGATATTATCCCCACCCGGTAGGGCTGATTAACTGGAACATCATTAAATCCCAATGAAGCCAGCATACCAATATCCTGGGCACGGAGTCTCTTCCCGCTCTGGTACAGTACCTGACCTACCGCAATATCTTCACCCAATTGCATAACATTTTCCCAGCCCGCTACCGGTCGGTATACAAGCACGGTGTCTTCTCCCATTTTTTCCGTATATTCGATCATGACTACCGCATCAGCTCCCCGGGGCAGCATCCCACCGGTTGGAATCCAGACGCATTGACCGGATTCAATGGCAAAATCCGCCGCCTGCCCCATGATAACCTCCCCTACCAGGGTGAAGAAGGCCGGCAGAGATTCACTGCAGCCAAAGCTCTCCCGGGCATTGATAGCGTATCCATCTACGGTTGAACGGGTAAAAGCCGGCAGCGGCTCAGGGCTCACAATTTCTATGGCCAGCGTCCTATCGTAAGCCAGAGCCAGAGGAACTACTTCCTGTCGGGCCGGCGGAATAATATCCTTAATAAGTTCTCTGGCTTGTTGGTAATTTACCACCTTAAAGAATTCTTTCATAGCTCCCCCTTTACCGGGATAAATGGTTAACAGTCACATCGGTTCCATAACTTACTGTGGTTTATTACGCCTCAAATCGGATTTTTTATATTATACTGGATGCGAACCCAAGTTCAAAGCTCCTGGTTTTGCTACAATGATATACTTGGGATACAATAAGTGTAGAGTGTATTGGCCGGATTAGGAGTATTAAAACTGCATGAAACGAAATATTTATATCGAAAACAAACCGCTGGAGGACGGTCGGGAACTGTTTGCCAGCAGGTTGGAGGACTGCGGTTATTTTAAACCGAAAACTGAAGAGATCTCGACTCTTCAAGCCTACAACCGCATTAGCGCTTCGGCTATTTACGCCAAACGTTCCGCTCCCCACTATGTCGCCTCGGCTATGGACGGCATAGCTGTTGCAGCCATGGAAACGGAATCAGCCAATGACTTGAACCCGCTTACCCTGTCGTCTGACCAGTATTTGGAGGTAGATACCGGCGACTATGTCCCTCCTCAATTTGACTCGGTTATCATGATTGAAGACGTAAACCTTAGTGAGGGTGGGGCGAGGATCATCAAACCGGCTGTGCCCTGGCAGCATATAAGATCTATTGGCGAAGACCTGGTTGCCCAGGATATGATTGTCCCCAGCGGGTTTAAGCTGGGTCCATATGAAATTGCTTCATTACTCACTGCCGCGGTCGAGCAGGTTTCGGTGGTAAAAAAACCTTTAGTTTATGTCATTCCAACCGGAAGTGAACTGGTGGAACGCGGCAGCCAGGACATGGCCCCGGGTGAAATTGTAGAGTCCAACAGCTACATGCTGGCCGGTCTGGCTCGTGAGTGGGGTGCGGATGTAATCCGTCATGACATAGTGCCGGACGACCCCGCACTGTTGACCGAGGCTCTCCGGGAAGCAGTGGCCCAGGCGGACCTGGTTGTAATGTGCTCCGGTTCCTCTGCCGGCCGCGAGGATTACACAGCTGAGCTAATCGAACAAATGGGTGAACTGCTGGTACACGGCCTGGCAATGCGTCCCGGAAAGCCTGCTATACTGGGTATTATTGAAGGCAAACCGGTTATAGGAGTGCCTGGTTATCCGATATCTGCCCAGCTGGTTTTTAACCTGTTCGCCCGGCCTCTCCTTTTCAGGAAGCAGGGCATCCAAGCGCCGGAGCAGGAAGCGGTTGAAGCGCAAATGGCTAGAAAAATAGCCTCCCATATGGGAGTAGATGAATTTATATATGTCAATTTGGCCCGCATTGAAGATAAGTACGTTGCTTATCCGTTAAGCCGGGGAGCCGGGATTACCACCAGTCTGGTTAAAGCCGATGGTGTTGCCCTGATCCCCAGAGGGCAGGAAGGCTGTCAAGCCGGGGAAAACTTCCCGATCAAACTAATGCGCTCCCGGGATACAATTGACAAAACCATTGTTGCTATAGGAAGCCATGATCTATCTATTGACTTTTTAGCCGATTTGCTGGCTAGGAATCATTCTCTGCGCCTGATATCAACCAATGTTGGAAGCATGGGCGGTTTAATGGCTCTGATGCGCGGTGAGGTGCACTTCGCCGGCATTCACCTTCTGGACCCCGCTACCGGCGAATACAACCTGAATTATTTGGAACGGCATATGTCCGGAAGATCCTGGCTGCTGGTTAATCTGGCTATCCGCGAACAGGGCCTGATAGTCAAAAAAGGGAATCCCCTTGGCATTAAAGGTCTGGCTGACTTAGCCCGAAAAGACGTGCGGTATATTAATAGACAAAAGGGTTCGGGAACCCGCATCCTTTTAGACTATCTGCTGGGCCAGAATGGTATCACCAGCACTGAAATTAATGGCTACAATCGAGAAGAATACACCCATCTGGCGGTGGCCGCATCCGTTAAAAACAACGCCTGCGATACGGGCCTGGGTATTTACGCCAGCGCCCAGGCTATGAATCTCGATTTTATACCAATAGCCGAGGAAATGTATGATATATGCATCCTCCCGGAAGTCATAGGAGATGAACGGCTGGAATATTTATTGGAAATGATTCGCGGATCCGATCTGAGTATGCTGCTGCAAAATGCGGGGGGGTATAAGCTCAAATTAACCGGTCAGGTAAGGGCTACAAACAAGCTATAGTTGTTGCTTATTTGTTATATAAAGTTCTAGAATATTAATGATGATGGCCTTTCGACGCAGGATTATTCATACCAATGTCGAATTGGTTAAAAAGCTATGGCCTGAATGCGAAATAATTCTGCCATATTTATTGAAGAGAAAGGAGTGATGTGGAACCTTTTTCGGTGCTTGCCTCCATATGGTATTAAGCTGGATGAGCAAAGTTTTTGGTCTACTGGATTTGTTAAGGAAGCAAGAAATTTAACGAAAAAGGGAAAACAGGAGCAGTAAATATAGTCATCAAAGTTCATAGGGGAAAGGAGAGTCGACGTTATGGAGGTTACCCGACGGCAATTCCTCAAGGTAACCGGAGCTGCTGCGGCCAGTTTTGGCCTTTTAGATTTGGGCTTTGACATGACAGCAACCGCTGCGGCAGTTAAGGAACTACGCATTAAGGATGTTACTCCGACACCGACAGTATGTCCTTATTGCGCTTCAGGATGCGGCCTGGTAGTTTACGCTGAAAAAAAGGACGGCAAATTTGTTAAACTGCTCAGCGTTGTAGGAGACCCGGACAATCCTATAAATGAGGGAGCAGCCTGTTCCAAGGGTTCCGCTATGTTCAATCTGCGGGAAATATATGATGAAAAAGGGGAACAGGTAATAAACCCCAAGAGAGTACCCAAGCCTCTGTACCGGGCAGCTGGTTCAGAGAAGTGGGAAGAAAAAGAATGGGACTGGATGTTAGACGAGATCGCCAAGAGAGTCAAGGAAACCCGCGACAAGAGCTTTATCCACAAAGAGAAGATAAAGCTGGCCGACGGAAGCGAACAGGAAATCATCGTCAACCGCACTGAAAAGATCGCTTCAGTAGGCGGCTCCGGTCTGGACAATGAAGAAGCTTATATTCTGTCCAAAATGATGCGCTCCCTGGGTGTAGTGTATTTAGAAACCCAGGCCCGTATCTGACACGCCTCAACGGTGACAGGTTTGTCACCAGCATTTGGTCGAGGCGCAATGACCAACCACATGATCGATTTAAAGAATACCAACTGTGCTCTGATCATGGGCAGTAATATGGCTGAAAACCATCCCATTGGTATGAAATGGCTTACCCGGGCTCGTCTCGATCCCAAGCGCAAAGCCAAGATAATTAGTGTAGATCCTCGTTTTACCAGGACTTCAGCCATAGCTGATATTTATTGTCCGATGCGCTCGGGAACGGACATCGCCTTCCTGGGCGGAATGATAAAGTATATCTTGGATAACAATCTGTGGCACAAAGATTATGTGGTCAATTATACCAATGCTGCCTTTTTAGTCAGTAATGCATTTGATTTTAAAGACGGCCTGTTTTCTGGTTATGATGAAGCAAAAAAAGCTTACAAAACTGATACATGGGATTTCCAGTATGATTCCAGCGGGAAGATAATGGAGGATCCCACTCTGCAGAATCCACGCTGCGTGTTCCAGCTCATGAAAAAGCACTATGAGCGCTATGACATTGACACAGTATGCAAGATCACCGGATCTCCCAAGGGCAAATACCTTGAGGTTTTAAAGACCTTCTGTGCTACCGGTGCACCGGACAAGACTGGTTGTATAAACTACGCCATGGGTATTACCCAGCATACGGTAGGCAGTCAAAACATCAAGGCCTTTGCTATAGTTCAATTGCTGTTGGGCAATATTGGCAGACCCGGCGGTGGCATTAACGCTCTGCGCGGTGAGAATAACGTGCAGGGGGCTACCGATATGGCTCTACTGTACCACAATTTGCCGGGCTATATTGATTCGCCATCGAACATTGACGCTTATAAAGACCTTATTTCTTATATCCGCAAGACCACTCCGGGAGCGGCCAAGCTGAACTTTACCAACCTGGCTGAATTCAGGGAACTGGTAAAGGCGGGCATTCCTTATTCCGGTTGGAAAGCAAACACATCCAAGTGGATAGTGAGCATGCTCAAAGCCTGGTGGGGCAATGCAGCGAAGCCGGATAATGATTTTGCCTATCATTACCTGCCCAAGCGCAATGACACCAAGAACTACTCTCATATTGCCATCTTTGAAGCAATGTATAAGGGCGAGATTGATGGTCTGTTTATCAACGGCTCCAACCCGGTAGTCGGCGGGCCTAATGCCAACAAGGAACAGGATGCCATGACGAAATTGAAATGGCTGGTTTCCCTGGACCTGTGGTTGAATGAAAGCGCCGAATTCTGGAGCTATCCGGCCTGGGAAAGAGCGGTCAAGAACGACAAGGTTCCCCACCATACTCCCAAGGACATCCAGACCGAGGTGTTCTTCCTCCCGGCGGCGGCCGTTTATGAGAAGGAAGGAACCGCTGCTCAGACCGGACGCTGGGTGCAGTATCGCTGGAAGGGCGCTGACCCGGTGGGCGAGTCCAAAGCCGACCTCTGGATCATTAACGAAATCGGCAAGCGGGTTAAAAAGCTCTATGCGGGCAGCACCCGTCCCGAAGATGAGCCTATCGTCAACTTGACTTGGGATTATGACAACCCTCATGATAAGGAAGAACCTGATATCATGAAGATCGCCAACGAGTTGTGCGGATTCACCCCGGCTGACAATAAACCCGTTGAAGGTTTTGCCAAGCTGATGGACGATGGCAGCACCGCCTGCGGCTGTTGGATATACTGTGGATGCACAACCTGGAAAGACGGCAAGATGGTTTATAAAGCTCAGAACCGCAAAAAAGACGATCCCGGTGGATTGGGACTCTTCCCCAACTGGGCCTGGTGCTGGCCGGTAAACCGCCGTATTATTTACAACCGCTGCTCGGTCCAGCCTGACGGCGTAACCCCGTGGCCGGGTGATGATGATCGCCGCCTGGTATATTGGGATCCCACCAAGCCGGCTGACACTACCAAGCCTGATGTCCTGGGAACCTGGGCTGGATTTGACGTGCCTGACTTTATTAAAACTACCGGGCCGGATAAACCCGCATTTAAGGATCCCTTCATAATGCGTGGGGATGGTAAAGGTGCCCTTTTCGGAAGTCAAATGCCTGCTTCTTCTTATAAGGAAGGCCCCTTCCCTGAGCACTATGAGCCGTTGGAAAGTCCGACGGGTCCGATTATAAACAAGGTAGTGGTCAATCCCGCGGCTAAGATTTGGGAACCTGAAAAGATAGGTAAAACTGATCAGTATCCGATCGTAGCCACAACTTACCGCGTAACTGAGCACTGGCAAACCGGAGCTCTAACTCGAAATCTGCCGTGGTTGGCCGAACTGGTTCCTGACATGTTTGTTGAGATCAGTGAAGAACTGGCCCGGGAAAAGAGTATTGAAAACGGCGGCGAAGTGATTATTTCAACAATTCGCGGTGATATTAAAGCCCTGGCCTGTGTGACCAAGCGTTTTAAACCGTTCCTTATCAACGGCAAAACCGTCCACCAGATCGGCATGCTCTGGCAATTCGGTTTCAAGGGTTATGCTACCGGTGATATTGCCAATCGTCTGACACCGCACATCGGTGACGCTAATTCCATGACTCCGGAATATAAAGCATTTCTATGCGACATAAGGAGGGCGTAACGATGGCGAATATGACAAATTTGTATGACTCCAGCAAATGTACGGCCTGTCGCGCATGCCAGGTAGCCTGTAAGAACTGGAACCAGCTGCCAGCTGTTATTGAGCATTTTACGGGCAACTACCAGACCAAGGAATCCACTGATGGGGACACTTATACCATTGTCAAGATGACCGAGTATGAGCATCCCGTTGATGGCATTCAGTGGAAATTCGCCAAGTTCCAGTGCATGCACTGCCTGGATCCGGAATGCATGAAGGCCTGTCCCAGAGGTGCCTATTCCAAAACCGAAACCGGCGCCACCAATCACGACCCGGCAAAATGCATCGGCTGCCAGTACTGCACCAATGTCTGCCCCTTTGAGGTGCCCAAGTATCGCAAACGGGAAGACAAGATTACCAAGTGCACCCTCTGCGCCGACCGCACCGCAGCGGGCTTAAAACCGGCCTGTGTCACAACCTGCGCCCCCGGTGCTTTAGAGTACGGCGAGCGCGAGGACCTGCTGGCCAAGGCTGCCGAGAGGGTGAAATACCTGCAGATGAACGGCTTCCCCAATGCCACTATTTATGGTCGCACGGAATTGGGCGGCCTGAATAAGATCTATATACTGACCGATTCTCCTGACAAGTTCGGCCTGCCGGTAAATCCGCAGCCTTACGGACAGGTAAACTTCTGGCAGAACTGGGTTCAGCCTTACTTTGGCTGGCTGATCCCGCTGGCCCTGGCAGGTTCGGCAGTCAGCTTTGTTACCACCAGAATGCTGGCCAACAAACACACAGCGCATGACGCTGAACATGGGGAAGGGGTGAGTGAATAATGCAGTTGATTCCTGAATACCGTGATGACGTTGAACGCGTAGAAAGATTCAATTTGCTGGCCCGCTTCTCCCACTGGGGTCATACGGTGACCTACTTGATCTGTCTGGTCACGGGATTGCTTATTTTCCTGCATGTGGGTGGTTCCACCGTGTCCGCCTGGATACACCGTATCTCGGCAGTAGGTCTGACCTTTGTCCTGATTATCGGTTTAGTCTTTGGATTTAACGGACTGATTGCATGGATTAAGGACCTGCTTCGCTTTGGCGCGAATGATATCGGCTTTTTGACCAAATTCCCATTGGAATTCCTGGGCTTCCATGTCAATATTCCTCCACAGACCAGGTTTAACGGCGGTGAAAAAGGCAACTCCATCGTAACTCCGACAGCCGTAATCTTCCTGGCTCTGTCCGGATATATCATGTGGTTCCCGTCCATCTTCCCCGGTGGACTGGTCAGGGCTTCCTACTGGATTCATGACCTGTCCATGATAATTGGAACCTGCATGGTTTGCATGCACGCTTACCTCGGCTCCTTCCATCCCGGATCCGGTGAATCCTTCTGGGGTATGTGGAAAGGCACCGTCAGAGCGGATTGGGCTCAGCACCATCATGCTATTTGGTACGAAGAGACCTATGGCAAGAAAGCCGACGCTGAATAGTCTTTAAAAGAATAAGGGGGGAGTTTTGCTCCCCCTTTTCTTTTTACAGTCCCTGTAATAATTACTATAGCGTTCCCTATTTATTGGGACTTGCATTGCCCAAACTAACTAGTATACTATAAGCAGGCTAAATGCTTGCGGAGGTGAGAAAATGACCAGGCAACTACCTGTAGAACTGCCCGAGGGATATGTAGAGTTTTTCAAAAGCCTGGAGAACTGGCAGAACGAAGAATCACTGAGACTGAAGAAGAAGTTCTCGCCTGATAAGAAAGACCTGTTTCGCCTGTTAAATAATTCGCGAAAACCTCTTTTGGAGCAGTTTAAACCACAAATCGATTTGATCCTGTTTAAAGACAGCTATCAAAGGTTCCTGTCCTTTTTGAAACAAGAGCGTAAAGATGTGGAGTCTAAAATCGATAAGCTTATCAATAACCAGAATACGATCGATTTTGAGCGTGTTATAAAGCCGGGACCGGTGATCGATCTGGCATCTGCGGCTCAGCTATCTGATTCACTCGTATTTCCCCAGGAGCTGTTCATATTTACCCTGGATCATACCTTGCGGCCCTATTTGCGGGTTATGGCTGAACCATACTATGAAGATCTGGGTGATGAACGCTTCTCCTGGCAGTTTCCCAATATCTGCCCCATATGCGGAGCCAAGTCCAGCTTCAGCCGCCTGCAACCGGAAGACGGGCAGCGCCTAATGTTCTGCGACCACTGCTTTGCGGAATGGAAAGTACAGTATCTGGCCTGTGTGTACTGCGGTCATGATACCCCCGGTGAGATAAACTATCTCAAGGTTGATGACGATATGGCTTACCGGGTTTACGTCTGCGAAAAATGCAAGGGGTATTTGAAAACCTATGATGAACGCAGCGCCGGGACGCCTACTGATCTCTTTATAGCCAATATTGAGACTGTATATCTGGATATGCTGGCGCAGGATCGCGGGTATACCACCCACGACAGCTAATTAAAAGTAAGAAAAAAGCTAAAGCACTGGAGCCGCGGCTAACCGTGGAATCAGTGCTTTTTCTTTATGCAACATCATTCCAGGGGTTTATACTGTGCCCCAGTGTTTTCAACCTGGATTCAATTCAATGAAGTTTAACCGGGACAAAAACCAAAACCAAAACAACCCCATTAAACAATATGACATTCAAAACTTGCCAAATGTCTTTCCAACCGTTAAATTCCGATATCATTATTTAACCCTCCTTATGCTTTTCCGGATATTATTTGATTGACCTTTTCCTGCGCCCTTCTTTAAGGCTCGAACTGCTCGAATGGAGAATCAATCTACCATTTTTAGTGCACTTAACGTAAAAGCTATTTTCTTACATGCTCTTACCCGAGAAAAAACTGAAAATGCATTAAATTGCCTATTTGATGTCATAAATGGAGCTATTTAAGTTCATTTTTGAGCAGTTGGCGCACCTTGGCAGGAAAATTATGTAATTGAGCAGAAATTTTAGCAATAAAATAAGCCAGCTTTAATTCTTTGTATATTTAATTACACTACATTTCTTTTTTCTGGCTAAGGAGGATGGTTAGTCTTGTTGCGTAACGTGTCTTTGCGTGCCGCCGGGTACATGGGGCGTACACTTCAGGCCAGTGATATGCAGATTCACCTCTATGCCTTTTCGGTAGAAATTGCCTTGAGGATTCTCATTCAGATGTCATTATATCTATTTATTGCTTTTTTTTTAGGACTATTTTGGCAGACTCTAACTGTCATACTTACTTTGGTCGTTTGGCGTACGATTGCTGGAGGTTCTCAGTTTAAAGTATTCGCACGTTGCTTAATACTTAGCGGTATAATCGTGGCATCGTTAGTTTACCTGTCTTTGCCTGTATGGTCTGGCTCGGTGACTTATTCTCTCATTTTATTTACGTTAATTGCTGGCATCTATGCAATATATAGGTGGGTCCCGGGCGGGTTTATGCGAAAATTTACACGCAATTCACAACAACGAACCAGACAAAAGCATAAAGCACTACTACTTCTCTTCCTCTGCACTACTTTAAGCTTTCTTTTAGAGTATTATGGCTATCGGCTTTACAGTCAGGGTCTTATCGTAGGGATAATCGGCGGCATGTTTCTGTTAAGTCCCTTGGGGTTTAGGCTACTGGCTTTTATAGATAGAACATTAGATAGTATAGGAAGGGGGGTGCAACGATGCTAAAAAGGTTTTATGTATGGGGACTTTCTAGCCTTGCATTAATTCTTACATTTGTAGCAAGTTCTGGATTTAGTGTTAATAGCATATGGAAAACTTATGAGCCCAATCTGCCAAAAAGTCTAAAACGGTAAATTATTGTTAAAGCGGATACCGTCACTTGTTAAATTGGCTGCGACGGTGTCCTCTTTTTGTATAGTGAGTAAACAAACAGTGAAAGGTGAAAGGTATGGCAGACTTCTTACCTTTTTATGTGGTAATGGTAGTTGGAATACCTGAAACGATAGTTGTTCTCCTGCTAGGATTCCAACTTTTCAACGACCATATTAGCTTTAAGCATGCTTTTATTGCCAGTATCCTTGCTTCCTTGAATAATTACTTTATTAGGTATGTTGGTGTCGCCTTTGGTGTTCATACTTTAATAACAATCTCAACTATCATTCTCGTATGTTATTTACTTACGAAAAAAAATGTATGGAAAATCGCATCAGCGACCATGAGTGGGCTGGTCGTCATGCTGGCTATACAAGTATCAGAATTTTTAATTATAAAAGTTTTAGCTATTGAAACAACAATTTCTAACCAGCCCTGGTTAAATATATTGATCATGCTTCCTGAAGTTATAATAATGGGAATTATATTTTATGTAGCAAGAAAACGTAAATTTGCTCTTTTTAATAGCAATGCTTTTGAGATAAAGAATTAAAATTATCATTATCGCCGATGTCAGGGATGGATATTTATGAAGAAGTATAACCCTTACATTATCATTTTTACCTTGTTATTGGAAACAGCATTTCTAGGATCGATGACTATTGTAATCGGTACGAGCAAGGACATGAACAACATTAGATCGTTTGCACCCTTTGCGGACGTAATGATGCTGGTCATCACTGCGTTTGCCATTCTTTCCATCAGTCAGACCCTTATGAACGTCCGCAAGGAATTGGAGGCACGTCTCTTAAAATCCCACCTTCAGCAGATGGAAGACATGGTCAATGCCATGCATATCTACCACCGGGAATGCACAGATCATATGCAAGCACTACAAGCCATGCTAAACCTGGGCGAAATAGACAAAGCACGTGAATATGTCGATTCAATAGCATATAGTTATTCTCCGTTGACTGAGATATTAAACACAGGCGACCCGGCTGTAACCAGCCTCTTATACGGCAAACAAAAGGTGGCCGAACTCAAAGGGGTTCATTTTGATATTGCCGTCAAATGCACACTTGACAAAATCGGGATTCCGCCGGGCGAGCTGTGTTCAATTATTGGGAATCTGTTGGACAATGCCCTGGAAGCCTGCATGCGGAAGGACAGCGAGAGGCGTATGGCGATGGAGATAAAAAACGAGCAGGGGTGTTATAAGGTTTATGTTTTAAACAACGGCCCTTTGATCGCCAATGAGGATACCCAGAAGATCTTTGACGCCGGTTATACCACAACCGCTTCTGCCGGGCGTGGTTTTGGTCTTTATCAGGTGCGTCAAATAGTCGACAGCTGGGGTGGAGCGATAGAAGTTATTACCCAACCCAAAACCACTTTCATCGTCACTTTACCGGAAGGAGATGCCAACCGTGATGAGAAGCCTGGCCTTGAAGGCCGCCTGTCAATTGGGAGCGTATTTACAGGCAAGTGATGAAGAAATTGAGGTATACGCTTACTCAACGGAAATAATTCTGGTGCAAACCGTGCAAACCAGCGTATATATTGCTATTGCTGCCGCAACCGGTTATCTTCTCCCGGCCTTGTTGGTGATGACAGGCTTCTCCGGGTTTCGTTTCTTAGCTGGCGGGCCACACCTGAACACTTTCTTACGCTGTTTGATATTCAGCGGGTTGACCATAGCTGTTTTGGTGGTAGTCTCGTTACCTGCCTGGCCCAATTACCTAAGGTATACTAGCGAAGTCATCATGGTTTTTACAACCCTCTACGTCACCTATAAATGGGTTCCGGCTGGCACCGAAAAGAAGACTATGCACGATCCTGTCCTGCGGCGGAGACAGAAAACAAAAACCCTGGTCTTTATTATCGTCCTTTCAGCTTTGCTCGTGCTTTTGGAGATAAAACACCAGGATTTGATTATCCAGGCCCTTTTAGCCGGGGTCATCGGCAGTGCCCTGTTTATTTTCCCCTGGGGCTATAAAATAATGTTGTCCTGCGATACACTTCTCGACAAAGCCCGCTACACCGGTCCTTAGCCTTCCTCTTCTCAAAGCCTGCTCCCTTAGCCTTGCACGAGGCGCAGGGCGCAAGCTTTGACCTGCCGCAAAACTTCCTCTTCATCAAAGGAGATGATCTTTCGCTTCTCCATTACCACCAGGCCATCTATGAGCACTGTATCAACATCTGAAGCCTGGGCTGAATAGACTAGATTAGCTGGCAGATCATAGAGGGGCAGCATATGCGGTGCATTCAAGTTGATTAGAATCATATCCGCCTTCATTCCCGGTTTCAGACATCCCACCTCTTGTTCAAGGCCGAGGGCCCGGGCTCCGTTTACGGTAGCCATTTCCAAGCACTGATAAGCCGGTAAAACGGTTGGATTCATTGTATGCAGTTTTTGCAGAAAAGAGGAACTTCGCATCTCCTGGAGCAGGTCCAGGTTGTTGTTGCTAGAGGCTCCATCAGTCCCCAGTCCTAACGCCAATCCCGCTTCCAGCATTTGCGGTACAGGAGCAACCCCGCTGGACAACTTCATGTTGGATTCGGGGTTGTGGGCTATACCCACCCGGTGTTTAAGCAAAACGCAAATATCCTGTTCGTTTACATAAACACAGTGTGCGGCTAATACCTCCCTCTCAAAAACCCCACAATCCAGCAGGTATTCGGTAGGAGTTTTTCCATACATCTGTTCAATAGTTTGAACCTCATCTTGCGTTTCAGCCAGGTGGATATGAATTCCTACTCCAAGCTCATCAGCCAGCTGATTTACCCTTTTCAAATATTCCGGTGGGCAGGTATAGGGGGCATGAGGTCCCAAACGGAAATTGAGCCTCTCGCCCGCCTGGCGATGCCAGGTCTCAATCACTTCCTGGCTTTCGCTGAAAGCGATCTCGCTTTCCGGTCCCACTCCGATCATGCCGCGGCACAGTGATGCTCGCACTCCAGTCTCTTCAACCGCTTTGGCAACCCGGTCCATATGAAAATACATATCAGCAAAACAGGTGGTGCCTGACCTCAGCATTTCAGCAATGGCCAGCATAGTGCCCCAGTAAATATCATCCCCGGTCAGTTTAGCCTCCATCGGCCAGATTTTTGTCTCTAACCACTCCATCAGGGGAAGGTCATCGGCAAAGCCGCGCAACAGGGTCATTGCAGCGTGGGTATGAGTGTTTATTAACCCGGGCATAAGAACCTGGTCTGTACCGTCAATCACTTTGTCGTACTCGCCACCGGGAGGCGTTCCCCGTCCCAGTTCCTTAATATACTTCCCCTCAACAACTATATAACCGTTGGCTATACGCTGCTGTTCCCGGTCCATCGGCAGAATAGCACAGTTTTTTATCAGTGTTTTCATAACGTCCTTCCCCCTCTTGTCTAACTATCTTTGGGCTCCTGTAAATAGCCCTGATAACCCTGCCTGAAAGCATCAATATCTTTTTGCTCCAGACTGGGTAAGGGGCCCAGTTGGCGGGCCAGCAAGGCAACCAAAGCTGTCTTTTCAGTTATATAGCACACTTTAAGAGCCTCTTTAACATCAATACCCACCCCCACCATGCCATGCATGGCCAGCAATACCGCCCGCCCCGATGGGCCAAGGGTGTCAACCACCTGGCTGGCCAGAAGCTTGCTCCCACATCGGGCGTAGGGAACCACTTCGATGATGTGGCCAACCGCCTGGGCGGTTTCTTCCAAAATAACCGGAATTGATTTCCCCGCTACTGCAAAAGCAGTCGCATAGGGACTGTGTACGTGCACTACGGCGTTTACATCCGGCCGGTTTTGGTATATAGCCAGGTGCATAGGGGTTTCAATTGACGGCCGGTAGCTCCCCTCCTTAACCTGTCTCGAAAAATCGACCAGTACCATATCCTCAGACTGCAGCTTTTCATATTCCATGCCGCTGGGGGTGATGATCAGCAATTCTTCCCCAGGAACCCGCAGGCTCACGTTGCCCCAGGTTCCAGTAACCATCCTGGCCGCCAGGATCTCCTGAGCGGTCTTTACCACCTGTCGGCGCAACTCCAGGTATTTCATTACCGACCCTCCTCCCCGAGCATTGCTGGCAAACTTTCATTATAGGGCGGCTTGATTATACCCTTTTCGGTTATGATGGCCTTTATCAAGTGGTGCGGGGTCACGTCAAAGGCGGGGTTAAAAACGGGCACTTCGGGTACACTCAGGCATGTGCCGCGGATATAACGAATTTCATCATCATGCCTCAGTTCAATAGGTATTTGCCCGCCAGAGCTTAAGTTTATATCAATACTGGATAACGGCGCAGCAACGTAGAAAGGAATAGAATGATAGTTGGCCAGGACGGCTAAAGAATAGGTTCCAATCTTGTTGGCGGTATCGCCGTTAGCTGCTATCCGATCAGCTCCTACGATAACTGTGTCAACCCTCCCCAGACTCATGGCATATCCGGCCATATTATCGATTATGAGCGTTACCGGTATATTGTCCTGCATCAGCTCCCATACCGTAAGCCGCGCTCCCTGTAAAACCGGCCGGGTCTCACAGGCCCATACCATCTGCAGCTTTCCATGCCGGTGTGCAGAACGGACCACCCCCAGGGCCGTTCCATAGCCACAGGTTGCCAGAGCCCCGGCATTGCATATGGTCATGATCCGGGCTACCGGAGCAATTAGTTCCTGTCCTATTTCACCGATGGAGCGATTGATGTCAACATCCTGTTCATGCATGGATCGGGCAACAGCGAGCATCTCCCCGGCGATACGGTCGGGTTCATTATCCCGGTTGTTTATAAAAACCTGCTCCATTTTATCAAGAGCCCAAAACAGGTTGACTGCGGTGGGCCGGGTTGAAGCCAGCTGTTTTTTTACCTGTTTTACATACTCGTCCAGCCCTTCCGTCGGCCCCCGGTAGCGGTCTATGGCCATAGCCATTCCGTAGGCTGCGCAAACTCCGATCAAGGGTGCTCCTCTTACCTTTAGAGTACGTATGGCCTCCGCCACTTCCTCGAGTTCGGTACAGCGCTGATAAACAATGTTGTCAGGTAGCTGGTTCTGATCGAGGACCAGCAGATCTTTACCTTCGTAAACAATAGTATCAATCATTGACCAACTCCGGTGTCGGGAAGGCTTCTAACACAGTCGCAATCCCGCTCCCTTTCAATATACTTTAAGGTGCTGACAATCAATGAATGAATATTGTGAAGACTCTTCTTCATAACCTCCACAACTTCACTATGGGTGAGAATGCCGGTTGTGATACCGGCTGCAAAATTGGTTACCAGGCAGACGCTTGCATAGCACATCCCTAGTTCCCGGGCCAATACCACTTCAGGAACGCTGGTCATGCCTACCAAATGGCCTCCCAGTATCTTAATTGCCTGAATTTCGGCAGCAGTCTCAAAACGAGGTCCTTCACTGCATACGTAAGTACCGCCGTTATGTATGACTAGATTCAGTTCGGCTCCCGATTTTACAATGGCCTCGCGCAAATCCGGGCAATATGGCACGGTCATATCGCAGTGCACCACCCCGCTGGCACCGCCTTCATAAAAAGTGGCTTTACGAGTTTTAGTAAAGTCTATAAACTGATCGGCCAGAACAAATTGGCCGGGTTTGAATTCGTGGAATATAGATCCTACTGCGGCAGTTGCTATAATCTGCTCTATTCCCAGCATATGCAGAGCCATAATGTTGGCCCGATAATTGATGAGGTGAGGCGGCAGGCTGTGCCCGGCCCCATGGCGGGCAATGAATGCTGCCTCTACTCCCTGATAGCTCCCAATAGCTATCTCAACATCACCATAGGGAGTCTTCTGAATAACCGAATATACATCTTCTAAAAGTTTGGGAGCATACACCCCGGTTCCACCAATAATAGCGATCTTAGTCATCTCTCTCTACCTCCACAAAACATCATCAAATTAATGTTCAAATAAAGCCCGGGCAAAAATATCCGGCGAAAAATCACGCAAGTCTTCCAGTCCCTCCCCTACGCCGACCAGTTTGACCGGGATGTCAAGGTCCTTGGCTACAGCCAGGACAATGCCCCCTTTGGCAGTTCCATCCAGCTTGGTCAGAACAATACCGCTCACCCCGGTAGCTTCTTCAAAGATGCGTGCTTGACTGATGGCGTTTTGACCGGTTGTTGCGTCTAAAACCAATAAAACCTCGTGAGGCGCCATGGGAATCTCTTTTTCTATTACCTTCCTGACTTTGCCGATTTCTTTCATCAAGTTGGTCTTATTCTGAAGGCGTCCGGCTGTGTCAATAATAAGTACATCAGCCCTGCGCGCCCGGGCGGCATTTAATGAGTCGAAAACCACCGCTCCAGGGTCGGCTCCCTCCTGGTGTTTTATGAGCTCTACCCCGATTCTATCAGCCCATATTTGCAGTTGATCGATTGCCGCTGCCCTGAATGTATCCCCTGCTGAAAGAATGACCCGGCGGCCTTCACTTTTAAACCGATATGCTAATTTGGCTATTGAGGTGGTTTTCCCGGAACCGTTGACTCCCACTACCAGGATAACGGCCAGCTCATTATGGGGAATGTTAAGTGGGGCCGAATCACTGCCCAGGAGCTTCACCACCTCTTCCTGTAAAAGGCCCATCACCAGGGTGGGATCGTCCAGTTTATTTTTTTTGGCGATAGCCCTCATTTCCTCTACCATGTCAACGGCAACGTTAACCCCACAATCGGCCTGGATAAGTATCTCCTCCAGTTCTTCCCAGAACATATCATCCAGATTCTTGCTGCTTTTGATCAGGTTTTCGATCTTGTCGGTAATGTTTTTCCTGGTCCTGGTTAGACCGCTTTTAAGCTTCTGAAAAAGACCTTGCTTCGCCCCATTTTCGCTGGCTTTGTTTTCAGGCTCGGTTATTACACTTTCCAATGGTTCCTCAGCAGGTGAAGCGAGTTGTGCTTCATCTGTAGTCTCTTGATTATCCTCAATGCTCTTCTTTCCTTTAAACTTATCAAATAAGCCCACTTAGTCCAACTCCATTTCCTGCTTTTATCCAGCCAGTTCCGCTGCTTCTCTCAAATTCAAGGTCAAGACCGATGAGACTCCTTTTTCCGGCATGGTAATGCCGTATATTTTTTCACCTGATTCTATAGTGGCCTGACGGTGGGTGATCATTATAAACTGAATATCGCCAGCCATAGTTTTGACAAAGTCGGTAAACTTAATAAGGTTGCTGTCATCTAGGGAAGCGTCAATTTCGTCCAATATGCAAAAAGGCACCGGTTTTAGGCGCAGCAGCGAAAAAACAAAGGCAATACAGGTCAGGGCCTTTTCTCCCCCGGATAACAGGTTTAACGCCTGAATCCTCTTACCGGGAATTTTCACCTCGATGTTTACCCCTGATTCCAGACGGTCGGCTCCGTTTTCGATATGCAGGGAAGCCTCCCCCCCGCCAAATATGTCCACAAAGGTCTGTTTAAAGCTTTCATTGGCCAGGACAAAGAAGCCTGCAAATTCCCGGTCCATCAATTTTTCAGTTTCTTTCAGCAGTGCCTGCAGTGAGTCCCTGCCCGTACAAAGATCTTCATACTGAGCTTCAAGGAAGTCACACCTGGCACTTGCTTCCGCATACTCTTGGATGGATTCCAGGTCTACCGGACCTAAAACTTCAATTTCCTGCTTGAGCTCTTCGATCATAAGCTCCCAATTCTTCAAATCCACGGGATCCGGAATGATATCCGAAACAGACGGCGGTTGACAGCTGAACCGCTCCCACCACCGTCGCCGGGCAGCGTCCAACTCGGTTTCAGCCCGGGCTACGTCAATTTCCACTTCCCGCAATCGGCTCTCCCGTTCGGCCAATTCCTGTTTTATCGGTCCCAATTCGCGGCGCGCACGGCTTAAGCGGCTGCGCTGTTTTTTGTCTTCTTCCTCCAGGCCCTGCAGCCTGATATTAATCGTATTGAGCCCCGCAAAGTTTTCCTGCAAGCTGCCTTCCAGTTCTTCCTGGCGCCGGCTCTCGCGTAAAACTTCCGCTTCCAAACCCTGGATGAGATTGGCTGCTTCTTGAGCCGATTGCTGGTAGGAATCCCTGACCTGTTCAAATTGACGGAAGTTGTTTTTGGCACTCTCCAGTTCCCGTTCCTTCATACTCAGTTGTTGTTCCAGTGAACGCAGCCTTTCCTTCCTTACTTCATGTTCCCGTTGGGCTCTTTCTATTGTCTCCCGGAGTCCTTCCAGGAGTCCGTCCATGTCTTTGCTCTCTTCACGAACAGCTTGGGCCTGCCCCTGGAGGGTTTCGAGCTCGCTGGCAAGATCGGTAATTTCCTGCTTCAACTCCGTGCTTCCCCGTAAGGTTCTCAGGTGTTCGTTTTCCAAGTTCTCTTTTTCTATATTGAGATCATCCAGTTGTTTTTCAGTCATTTCATACTGCAGCCTGCACTCCAGACATTGTCCCTTGAGCTCCAATATCTGACCATCCAACTCGCCAAGAAGGCGTCCCTGCTCCTGGCGCTGTTCACGGTTCAATTTGCCCGCGCTCTGATATTCTTCAAGCAGCTGAACCAGTTTTCGCTCTTCTCCCTTTCTCTGCAGCGGACTGTTAGTTTGCGTAGTTCTTGCTCCCCCGCTGATCGCTCCGGCCAGGTTAATGGATTCACCATCGAGGGACACAATCCGCAGTGGGTACTTAAGACCCTTGAACAGCCGCACAGCTTGATCAAGGTTTTCCACAACCAGCACCCTGCCCAGCAGGTATTCAACTGCACGGGCATATGTATCGGCATATTCAACCAGTTCAGATGCCAGACCCAGAACACCCTTATAGCCGGCCCAGTTTTCCCGAACCGCCTGGGGTACTTTTTGCACCCTCAAAATATCCAGAGGGATGAAAGTGAGCCTTCCCGCTTTTTTCGCTTTTAACCAATCAATAGCTTCCCGGGCCTGGTCTGCTTTGTCTACTATAACGTTTTCCAGGCCCCGGCCGATAGCCGTATCAATGGCCGTCTCCAAACCGGCTGGGACCTTAATGATCTCGCCGACCAGCCCCCTGATTCCTCTTAAGCGGTTATCCCGCCCCGCCTGAATAATTTGTTTGGCAGCCTGCGAATAGCCCACCAGATCCCGGTCCATATCCCTGATTGATGCCAATCGGCTTTGACAACGTCCTGTTTCCTCTTCCCGTTTTCTAAAATCTTCATCCAGCTTTTGTATGGCCAAAGCTCCGTCGCGCCGCTGCTCTTCCATCTTTGTCAACCAGTCATTGTTTTTGACAAGCTCCTTGCCCAGTTCCACTTTCCGGCCCTGCAGTTCCTCACCTTTTTCGCTACAGCTTTTTATTCGCAATACCAATTCACTGGCTGTGACAGCCAGTCTTTCCTTGCGCTCCTCAGCTCTACGCAGAATATCTTCCTGCCGGTTAATGGTGTTCTTTAGTTCGCTTTCGGCTTGAACTTTCTCGAATATGGTCGACCTGGTCTCTTCAAATTCGGTTCGGATCTCATCCAGGTGCTGCTCTCCTTCATTGATACTGTCCTGCAACTCCTTCTTCTCCATCAGCCGGCTTTGATAACCCAGTTGTTCTTGTTCAAGATCCCGGAGCCGCTCATCCAGATCGCTGTTTAAATTCTTCAACATGTCATTATATTTAACCGCATCTTCGCGAGCATCATCCTGCCGCTCCCGGCAGTTTTGAATTCTCTCCTGGGCCAGCCTGATCTCGGTCTGAAGCCCTGCTACCTGGCTCTCCCCTTGATGTTTGTTTTCGCGCACCTCTTTATAAGCCTGCATGGTTTCCTGCAGCCCTTCTTCTTCCTGCTGAAGAGCTGTTTCCCTTGCTCCTATGTCTTGATGGAGTACAACCAGGGCTTCTTGCTCATCCTGCCAGTGCTGTCGCTGCGGCTCCAAATAAGCCTGGATCCGAGCGATTTCGCCCTGCATCAGATTTCTCTCCTTTACTTCCAATCTGCTGCTCAGGCCTTTATATACGGTCGCCTTCTCCGCTTTACGGCTAAGCTCTTCTTTTCTTGTCTTCAGTTCACTTAGAATATCATTTAAGCGCAGAATATCATTGGCCGAACTCTGAATGCGTTGTTTTACCTCATCGCGTTTTTGCCGGTGGCGGATTATCCCGGAGGCCTCCTCCAACATTAGCCGCCGGTCCATCGGGTGCCCGTTTAAAACCTGTTCCAGCTCGCCCTGGCTTATTATGGAATATCCCCTTTTGCCTACTCCGGTGCCGGTGAACAGGCTGTTTATATCCTTCATGCGAACCCTGGATTTATTTAGATAGAACTCGCTTTCACCGTCGCGAAAAACCTTGCGGCCCAGGGTTATTTCGCTGAAATCCAGGGGCAGCTTCTTGTGGGCATTATCCAGGGTCAGTTCAACGAAAGCCATACCCTGACTTTTTTTTCGATCACTGCCATGGAAAATGACGTCTTCGCCCTTCTGTCCCCGCAGGTGGCGAATATTTATTTCCCCCAGAACCCAGCGGACCGCGTCAACTATATTGCTTTTGCCGCACCCGTTGGGTCCAACAATTATATTTATGCCAGGTCCCAACATGATTTCCGTGTTGTCGGCAAAGGTCTTAAAACCTTTAATATCCAATCGTTTAAGAAACACCCGCTGTCCTCCTAAAGATGATCACTGCCTGTAATTCCGCCGCGTGGAAAGCCAGGCAGTCTGATGCTATCCTCCCACTAAAGCCAATAATATCATATTCACGTTGTTTTTAGGCCTTCAATATATCGATCTGATATGGTATTAATAGGATCGCTGCGGCGCTGTACAAATCCTTTCCGATCCAGCCGCCATTCACATCCTCCAGGTATAGATGCCGCAATTTCATCGGGAATTATATCCTCCCGCCCGGTAGCTGACAAATTCTTAAGTCCTAAACTCTGTTGAATTTCTACCAGATTTCTTCGCTTGTTGCCAATCATTTTTGACAGATCCCTGTGGTTTACCAGAAGAGAAATGCTACGTATATCAGGGATTTCCCGTTCGATATCACCGAGCAGCATCATGGCTTGTTCTTTAAAAACGGCCTGTTTGACCAGTTCTCCAAAGGCCGGGTGATAGGGTCCAGCCAATACAGTTCCCGAGCTGCGCAGCTCTTCCCCGGAGTGGAGCCCAATTCTGACCACAGGTATGTTATTGTCCTGAAAAGCAATGTACATCTCCTTGCTGAGTTCAACCGCCTGGTACAGGCTTAAGGGTTTATACGTTCCATTAGACAGCATGTTTTCTAAACCCGTATCTTTTATGACCAGGGTAGGGTATATCCTCACCAGATCAGGTGCCAGGCGTACAGCAATTCTGGTGCTGTGGTATACAGCCGCCTCATTGTCACCGGGCAGTCCCAGCATCAACTGGATGCCCAGGGAAAACCCGGCCGCTTTTACCATCCGACAGGCTTCTTCAGCCTTCCTGGCTGAATATTCCCGACCTGACATCACAAGAACCCGGTCATCAAAAGATTGGATGCCCAGCTCAATGGTAGATACCCCCCACCCCTTCAGAAAAGCCAGAACCTTTTGATCAATACAGTCCGGCCTGGTGGAAAGACGCACACCCGTGAGCAGTCCCCTGCGCAGGTAAGGCATCGCTACAGCCAGATAAGCTTCCTGGGTGGACTCGGGTAAAGCGGTAAAGCTGCCTCCAAAAAAAGCCAGCTCAACTTCGGTTTGATTCCGGTCCATAGTCGACAGGTGTTTTTGAATTAAATCTGGTATATCGGAGGGGGGAGGAGCGAGACCAGGCCTGCTTATCCGGTTTTGATCACAAAACAGGCATTTGTAGGGACATCCCAGATGGGGAATAAACACCGCAATATTGGCATGTTTCATTGACGCTTCCCCTTGCTCAGGCTCTCAATGTAGCTGACTCGAGTCAGGGCCTTCTCAGCTGCTCTTTGTTCAGCTTCTTTCTTGCTCTTTCCCTCACCGGTAGCCAGTTGTTCACCCCGGTAGTATACTCCGGTGACAAAGGTTTTATCATGGGCCGGTCCATATTCGTCAACCACAGAATAATGCACATTATCCTTGTCCCAGGCCTGCACCAGTTCCTGCAGCCGTGATTTATAGTCATAATAATCACCGCGGGCTGTTTCTAAAATAATGTCCTCAAGATATTTCATGATAAAATCGCGGGCAGTTGCATAGCCCTGGTCCAGGTAAACAGCACCTATAACTGCTTCGGCAGCATCAGCCAGAATGGACTTTCGCATACGCCCGCCGGACATTTCCTCTCCCCGACCTAATAGGATATATGGAGCCAGATGCAAATGACTGGCTACACTGACCAGGGCCTTTTCGCACACCACCCTGGCTCTGATTTTGGTCAGCTCGCCTTCGGCCTTATTGCCGTAATGGTTATAGAGATATTCGGCCACTGCCAGATTGAGCACCGCATCACCCAAGAATTCCAACCTCTGGTTATTGCCCGAGGTGTTTCTTTCCTGGGCATAGGAAGGGTGGGTCAAAGCCATTAGCATCAATTCTTCATGGTTAAACTGTATACCAAGCTCCTCAAGGAATTTACGGGGAACCTTTCTTTCCATAGGTCGCCCTCCCTTCTTGGGCTTTAAAAAGAACCTGTAACGCTTACTCCCGGGTCTGCTCAATTGCTTCCCTCTGCATGCCAATAATGTCCTTTTGGCCGCATTCATAGGCAGCTTTCATCCCGTAATAGACTGCATCGCGATTGGAACTGCCGTGGCATACAATACTGATGCCATTGACTCCGAGAAGCGGTGCGCCACCTACCTTGGTATAATCCAGCTTTTCGAAAACGGCTGGCAGCCGGCCAAATTCCTTGACCACTTCCCGGGCTATGAACATTGCGGCGCCTTCCAGGGTTTTTATTACGACATTGCCCACAAAACCATCACAAACAACTACATCGGCTTTGCCCAGCAATAGATCGCGCCCTTCAATATTGCCAATAAATTTCAGATTACTTTGCTTCTTCAATAATTCATAGGTTTCAACACTGACGCTGTTTCCCTTTCCCTCTTCCTCGCCATTGTTGAGTAAAGCTATTCTTGGTTCCGGGTTCCCGGTGACGATCGTGGCATAGGTTTTACCAAGTACAGCAAACTGCAGCAGTTGTTTGGGGCGGCAATCCACATTGGCCCCCACATCAACCAGCAGGGTGGCCAGGTCCTTAGCCCCGGGCAGCGGGGTAACAATAGGTGACCGTTCCACGCCTTCCATTCTGCCCAGGATAAAAATCGCCGCCGCCATCTGCGCTCCCGTGCTTCCACAGGATAATACCGCATCTGCCAGACCTTGTTTTACCAATCCGGTAGCTATTACTATAGAAGCGTCTTTCTTTTTTCGCAAGGCGTACGCGGGAGATTCATCCATAGTGATAACTTCGCTGGCCCCAACGCAGCTAACCAGATCACTTTTGGAACCAATAAGCTGCATTTCCTTTTCTACGACATCGGCATTACCTACCAGGAAAACCTGGTTCCCGGTCTCTTCAGCCCATTTCCAGGCCCCGGCGATGACTTCACCCGGCCCCCGATCACTGCCCATAACATCTACTGCTATCTTCATCGGCTTCCTCCTTAAAAAACAAAAAGTAAGCTACAAGCCTTAACAGACTACATACCTTACTTCTTGACTGGAATTTAATCCAACCGGGCTACATAACATTTTTGCCTTTATAAAAGCCGCAGCCCAAACATGCCCGATGCGGCATTTTAAGTTCATGGCATTGGGGACATTCCACCAGGCCCGGCTTATCGATCTTTCTCCATTCTGCCCGGCGCTTGTTTTTACGGGAATGACCTTGACGTCTTTTGGGAACACCCATCTTAGGGACCTCCTTCTTATTTTAAGTTCTTTAGCTTCTCCCACCGGGGATCGATATCGTCGCTTCCACAAAAACAGGCCTTTTCGTTCCTGTTGCAGCCGCAGACTGGGCACAAACCCTTACAGTCCTCTCTGCATACCGGAATAAATGGCAGTTCGGTTACCAGATATTCCCCGATTATAGGTTCTACATCCACCAATCCGGAACCATAGACGAGAAAATTATCATCCATTTCGTTCATGGCTTCCTTCAATTCTTCACCTACGATAAAGAGCACCTGGGTGGATATAGGCCAGATAAGTGTTTCCAGGCAACGTGAACAGGTTAGCGCAACTCGAGTATCGACAACACCCCTGGCACTGAAATAATCGCCGTTGTTGTGCACCTGTAGAGATACCTTCACCGGGTCCAGGAAACTGCCTTGCTCGCCAAGCAATTCATTATTGCCTTGATACTCAAGCTCGAAGTTTTCGCTCTTGCCCGGGTAAAGTTTTAACGTTCTCAGGTCAATCTTCATTGTCTGCACCCCGAAAAACACCAGATTAATTATAGTCTGCCCCAATTCCTATTGTCAACCAAGGAAAGGGTATTTTTCTTGGTATGAATTAAATTAGAAAGGGGCGGGTAGCTTTAACCCGCCCCTTTTTTTTACCCTATTTTGCCAGTCCAAAAGTATCCCGGGCAATAACCAGTTCTTCATTGGTCGGGATGACAAAAATACGAACTTTGGAGTCTTCGGTTGAAACATCAATCTGTTTGCCTCTTACATTGTTCTTGGCAACGTCCATCTTGATGCCCAGAGCTTCGAGATCTTTACAGATGTTTTCGCGCATACCGATACCGTTTTCGCCAACACCGGCGGTGAATACGATGCAGTCGCAGCCGTTCAGCTTCGCATAGTAATTGCCAATGTAACCCTTGATCTTGTTGTAGTATACGTCGAGGGCCATCTGAGCTCTTTGGTTGCCGGAAGCGGCAGCTTCATCGATATCACGCAAGTCGTTGGATACCCCGGAGAGTCCCAGCATACCAGACTTTTTATTGAAATAGCTGTTGGCTTCGGAAGAATTCATATTCAGCTTTTCCATTAAGAAGAAAACGATAGCGGGGTCGATGTCGCCGGAGCGGGTGCCCATGACCAGACCTTCCAGAGGGGTGAATCCCATGGTTGTGTCAACAACCTTGCCGTCCTTGATGGCAGCCATACTGGCGCCATTGCCCAGGTGCAGGGTGATGATTTTGCAGTCTTCATATTTCTTGCCCAGCATTTCAGCAGCCTGGTGAGCTACATAGAAATGGGAAGTTCCATGGAAACCATAGCGGCGTACGTGATACTTTTCGTAGACTTCATAGGGCAGAGCATACATATAGTTGGAGGGCCCCATAGTCTGATGGAAAGCGGTGTCAAATACGGCTACGTGTTTAACATTGGGCATAAGTTCCTGGCAGGCTTCAATTCCCATCAGGTTGGGAGGATTGTGCAGGGGAGCGATGTCGAAGCAGTCACGGATAACTTTCTTAACTTCATCGGTGATGACTACGGAAGAAGCAAAGTTTTCACCGCCATGCACAACACGGTGGCCAACGGCTCCGATTTCATCCATGCTCTTAATGCAGCCATACTCAGAATTTACGAGAACTTCCAAAACCAGTTTCATTCCGAAAGTGTGATCAGGCAGGTCTTTCTTTATAACGACTTTGTCCTTGCCCTGGGGTTTGTGCTCCAGGGTGCTTCCCGGAATACCTACGCGGTCAACCAAACCTACGGCCAAAACTGACTCATCCGTCATGTCCATGACCTGATATTTGATTGATGAACTTCCACAGTTAACGACGAGAACCTTCATCCAATACATACCTCCTCAGAATGTGTGTTATCTCAAGGTATAAGAATTCGCATCTCTCCCCATACCTTTAGTTACGCCCGAACTACAACATTTGCCGTTACGTTGACAATATCTTCTACACTACAGCCTCTGGACAGGTCGTTGACCGGTTTGGCTAAACCTTGCAGGATAGGTCCAATGGCTTCAGCTTTAGCCAGTCTTTGTACCAGCTTGTACCCTATGTTTCCAGCGTTGATATCCGGGAATATCAAAACATTGCAGGAGCCGGCGACCAAGCTGCCGGGAGCCTTGGAGGCACCAACGCTGGGTACTATAGCCGCATCGAACTGCATTTCTCCATCAACTTTTAGATGAGGATATTTTTCCTTGGCGATCTTGGTAGCTTCAACCATCTTGTCAACTGAAGGATCGCTGGCACTTCCCTTGGTAGAGAAAGAAAGCATACCTACTTTAGGATCCTTCATGCCGCACAATACGGTGGCTGTTTCATGGGAAGCGGCTGCGAAAGCGGCTAATTCTTCGGGCTTGGGATAAATGGATACGGCGCAGTCGGCAAATACGAAAGTGCCTGCATCACCGAATTCACAATTGGGAACTATCATGACAAAGGCACCGGATACGGCGGGGATGCCAGGGGCTGTTTTTATAATCTGAAGGGCTGGACGCAATACATTGCCGGTAGTATTTTCAGCACCGGCCACTTCGCCGTCAGCCTTTTCCATCTTAACCATCATGGAAGCGAAGAACAGGGGATCCAGCATGCTTGCCTTGGCTTTGTCCAGGTCTACACCTTTGCTCTTGCGCATTTCATAGAATGCCTGAACAAAATCGTCAAAATAAGGAGCCTTGCCGGGATCTATAATTTCGGCTCCTGTCAGATCAGCTCCAACCTTGCCAGCTAGATCCTTGATTGCGGCTTCGTTACCGAGCAGAATGGGATAGGCGATTTTATTGTCCACTATTCCCTTAATAGCCTTAAGGGTTCTTTCCTCAGTTCCCTCCGGTAAAACGATTCTCTTGGGGTTTTGTGCCGCCTTGGCTCTGATTTCCTCTAGTAGTGTCATCTTTTTTCCTCCCTTGTTTTTTAAAGCATAATTTAACTGCAAAACGCGCAGATTCCTTTGTTAATTTTAGCACAAAGGACTATACTAGTGGTAAAATTTATCTTGCCTGACCACCCCGCTCAAAGGAGATTTGCCTGTGGCTGTCCTGGGAATAGTAGCTGAATTTAACCCATTTCATAACGGGCATCAGTACCTGCTAAAACAAACAATAGATCAGATCCAACCCTCCGCTGTAATATGTGTAATGAGCGGTAATTTCACGCAGAGAGGCGAGCCCGCTATATGCAATAAATGGGCCCGGGCCGAAATGGCTTTACAAGCCGGGGTCGACCTGATTATCGAATTGCCCTTTTGCTTTGCAGCCCGCAGCGCCTATTACTTTGCCCGTGGCGCCCTGTTAACCCTGCACAAAACTGGAGTTGTCTCGCATATTGCCTTCGGCAGTGAAAGCGGTAGACTCGAACCCCTGACTTCCGTTGCCCAATTATTGGCCTCGGAGCCAGAAGCTTACCGGTCCCTGCTTAAAAAGTATTTAAACCAAGGCTTGAGTTTTCCAGTGGCTCGCTCCCACGCATTGCAGATAGCTCTGCCGCAGGATCTGCAAATAAGTGACATACTGCGCGGTTCCAACAATATCCTGGGTATAGAATACCTGCATGTCATCTACGAAGAGAAACTTCCTCTGGTTCCCATAACCATCTGCCGACAGGGGTCTGATTACCACAGCACCGAACTGGGTTCTTATGCCAGCGCCAGCGCTATTCGTCTGGCTGCCGGGAAGGAAGATCCCTCCCCATTAATTTCCCCAACTATGCCGCTCCTAAGTTGGGATATTCTGCAACGGGAAATAACCAGAGGATGCTCTCCGGTTTTGCCCAATGCTTTGGAACAAAGCATTCTGCTCAGGCTGCGCAGCATCTCAAAAGCCGATTTAGCAAAGATCTACGAAGTCACCGAAGGCCTGGAAAACCGCATCAAAGATGCGGCCCGAACCTGTACCACGCTTGATTCTATCAGGCACCGGATCAAATCCAAGCGCTACAGTCTGACCCGCATAGACCGGGTACTTCTTTATGCTTTACTTTCCCTGTCCAAAGAGCAAATTGACTCATTTGACCGAACTGGACCGCAGTATTTGCATATCTTAGGTTTTTCGTCAAAAGGCCGAAAAATCCTTCAGGGTATTAAAAATAAATCCTCTCTGGATCTGCTTTTGCGGGGGAAAGATGTTGCCCGACTTTTAAATGATTCCAGCCACCCAGGCGCTCAGATGCTGGCCCTGGATGTCATGGCCACCGACATTTATACACTGCTCTTCCCCAACCCGCTGCAAAGGACGGCCGGCCTGGACTTCACTACTCCGCCAATCCAGACTATTCTTAGCTAGTATTTAACACATTAAGTGGCGGGCGAAAAATCCTTTATCTTTCGTTTAATAGTTTCTAAATGAGTTTCGGTCGCCTGCCTGCCCAGGGCAACTAATTCACCTGATTTGTTGAAGTCTCTTGAAGCGAAGTGTCCCACTTCCGGTTTAATAAGTATATCGGCCTGCTGGGATATCAGGTCAAACTGAGGTTTTTGCATAATATCTAGGGAAGTCATGATTACGTCCATCGCGGTGTTGATAACTACCTCCCGGGCGTGAGTATAGTTCACTTCAACAGCAATAACGATATCTGCCCCCTCGCCTTGTGCTACATCAACCGGCAAGCGGTTGGCCACCGCCCCATCGACTAAAATCATTTTGTCCAGATGGACCGGCTGAAATACCCCGGGAATAGATATGCTGGCCCTTATGGCGTCAGCCACCGAACCTTCTTTAAATACAACCACTTCCCCTGATATAAGGTCGGTCGCAACTGTTATAAAAGGGATATCAAGGTCGGCAAAGGTCTTTTTTTTGGTTAACAACTCCAGAAAATAGTGGATTTTTTTCCCTTCCATAAAACCCATCCGGGGGAGGCGAACGTCAAAAAGCAGACTGGTATCCATACATTCGATCAGGCGATCCAGCATATTTATTTTGGCCCCGGCGGCGTAGATTCCGCCTACCATGGCTCCCATACTGCAGCCAACTATAAGGTCAATAGGGATATTATTTTCCTCCAGAACCTGAATTACCCCTATATGAGCCAGACCCCGGGCGCTGCCCGAGCCCAAGACCAGACCGATCTTTGGCCTATCACCCTGCATATAATTCCCCCCCACTTCACCTTTTGATTATATGTAAAGCCAGCTTTCCAAATTAGAAAGCTTCTAAATCAAACTGGCGCAGACATATATATGTTTAAATTTGGTCTTGAAGGTTGAACAATATATGTCTATTTTAGGACGGGTGTTATTCCTGCTGCTTGTCTTAATATTAACCCTTTTTATGCTAATAAATCCACGAGAAACCATAGACGCGACGATAACCGGTATAAAACTGTGGGCGTCGGTGCTTCTGCCGGCTCTCTTGCCCTTCTTTATCAGTGCTGAACTCATGATAAGCAGCGGTCTGGCCGTATTTGTCGGGGTCCTGTTGGAGCCGATAATGCGTCCACTGTTCAGACTGCCCGGGTGCTGCTCCCTGGTTGTCGTCATGGGCTTTACCAGCGGTTTTCCGGTAGGAGCCATCATGACCCGCCGTCTATATGAGGAAAAGATGATAGGAGCCGACCAGGCGGAAAGGCTGGTGTCCTTTACCAACAACTCCAGCCCCCTGTTTATCATTGGGGCGGTTGGGGTGGGAATGCTTTCTTCTCCACTGCTTGGCTATATATTAGCCCTGGCCCATTACCTTTCCAACCTTCTAATCGGATTATTGTGGCGTTTTAGAGCATCTTCAGATACAGCTTTAAAGTCCCCGGAAGGAATATGGAAGCGGGCCTGGACAAGTTTGAAGAGCTATCCGAGCCCGGGACCAGGAAAAATGCTGGGTAATGCCATAAAAAATAGCCTGAACAATATTCTGGCTATAGCTGGATTTGTGGTTTTTTTTTCCTTGTTGACCAGGATGCTCAGCGTTACGGGAATAATGGAAGGTCTTGCCCAAACCTTAAGCAGACTCCTTCACGGTCTCGACTATAATATGGCTTACGCGCTCCTAACCGGTTTTTTCGAAATAACCCTGGGGACCAAATGTGCAGCAACCGGAATTGAAGGAAAAATACTGCCCCAGTTGCTTATTATCAGCGTAATCCTGGCCTTCAGCGGCTGCAGTATAATCGCCCAGGTCATGAGCACCGTAGCCGGCATTCCTGTCCGCCTGTCGTTTTATCTCCTATCGCGGCTCGTGCAGATCGGATTTTCGGTTTTGTTCACCTGGCTGGCTTACCATTACCTAGCTTCCACGCAGGTGCTTTTCACCGCTTCAGCCCCCTTTAACAAGCTGCTTTACTCTTTCGATGCCTGGTCGCTGGCTTTTTATTCCCTGGCCGGTGGGTTGACTGTACTCACCCTGACCGCAGTATTAAGCCTGTTTTTTACTCTTAAAAATCACCCGTCTTAAGAGCCTGTTTTATGTCATCCTTCCCCCGCGATACTGCTTCGAGACCGCGGCGGAGTACTATTTCCATATGGGCCAGGACCCCTTCCGCATATTCGTTGGCATCCCGCCTGATCTCAACCGCGACTTCTTCGGCTTTGGAAACGATCTCTTCAGCTACTTTCATGGCCTGCTGGGTTATTTCGTTCTCATCAACCATACGAGCTACTTTATCCTTGGACATTTCAAAATATTGCTCCGCTTCGTCGCAGGCTTCTCTGACAATCCGTTCCTTTTCATTTAGGACCAATTTGGCCGTCTCCAGCTCTTCCGGTAATATGGCGCGTATACGATCCAGGCGGTCGAGGAACTTGTGGGTTTCGACGATTACTTTGCCATTGGAAAACGGAAACTTTTTACTCTCTTTAATGATCAATTCCATTTCATCAAGAACGCGATATATCTCCATCATTGCCCTTTTCCTCCTTATCCATGTGATAATAATGCAAAATAGACTCCCCGTATTGATTTATCCGGGTTCGAGAAAGATTTTCATAACGGTCTGCCATAATCATTTTGCGCTGGGTCCGCAGAATTACGAGCCCCCCGGGGGCCAAAAGGCGCGCCGGCCCGAGCGCAACCATTATTTTGCCAAAGATACTTTCCTGGTTAAAGGGAGGGTCTACATATATATAGTCAAATTGTACTGCATTTCTTTCCAGGACCCTTAAAGCATGAAATACATCATGACCAAAAATTCTAAATCCCTCGGAAAAACCGCAATTTTTTATATTCTCAAGTATTACCCCTATAGCTGCCCGATCATTATCTACAAAAAATACAGGGTGGGCTCCCCTGCTTAAAGCTTCAATACCGACACTGCCACTTCCTGCAAAAAGGTCCAGAAAAGCAGCTTCATAAACCCCAGGTCCCAAAACGTTGAACAATGCTTCTTTAATCATGTCCGTTATAGGACGTGTTTTCATGCCCCGTGGGGCATTTAACCTCTTACCTTTGGCCTTACCGGCAATAACTCTCAAAAAGGCCCATCTCCTTTTAATGTTTCGCCGTATTGTATAACTTGCCCTTTATAGGAAATAAGAAAATTTTATTAATTTTAACATAAAAATTTTTGTTTGCCCGTGTATAATGTTTACCTTGAGCGGTAATCATATTAGCACCAGATTAAATCTGGTAAACAAACCCTCCCCAACAACTTTACAAAATTCTCCTCTCCCCAAAAATGGCGGTCCTTGTGGCCGCCATTTTATTGTCCCCTTTCGCATAATTCTCAATTGGGAGTTGATACTAAGCTAAAGGAGGTGTCTACCATACAAGACTTAATTAAGGAATTTAACCTCAATCTGGACCTAGCGGTTGAAGCCAAAGACCTCGTAAGAGGCGCAACCGGTCGGGAAATCGCGGGAGTGGAAGAACAGGTCGAAAAACTGGAACAATGCAAGGTAACGACCATCAAAATTACCACCGACGAGGGCGCCAAACAAATTGGCAAGCCCCGGGGAACCTACATTACTATCGAGTCTCCTCCTTTGAAAATAAACGACCCCTACGTAAAAGAGGAGATAATCGGGGCCATGGGCAAAGGTATTCAAGGCCTATTGGGTGGAAGGCTCAATCCCCAGGATACGGTTTTGCTGGTTGGCCTGGGCAACTGGCGGGCTACAGCCGACTCCCTGGGTCCCAAATTTATTGAATACAGCCCTATAACACGGCATTACCATCAATATGCTCCCGATGCCCTGGTGGAAGGAATGCGCCCCACCTGCGGAATAGCCCCTGGAGTCCTGGGTATAACCGGATTGGAGACCTTTGAAGTTATAAAGGGGGTCGTAGAAAAGGTCAACCCGGCGGTTTTATTTGTGGTCGACGCCCTAGCCGCACAAAACGTCGATCGCATCGGCAACAGTATTCAGATCTCCGATACAGGTATTCAGCCAGGTTCAGGAATTGGGAATGTACGGCATGCCCTCAACCAGGATGAGCTCGGCATTCCGGTGATTGCCATCGGCTGCCCGACCATTGTAAATGCCCTGGTTATCGCCGGCCAGGCTGTAAAGCAATTCTGCCTCAACAGCGGGGCCATGTACGATGAACCCAAATCAAATGAGGCAATAAAACAAATCCTATCTATATATGGGGGAAGCCTGGCAGTTACACCCAAGGAAGTAGATGAAATAATCGAAAACAGCGCCCGGATCATCTCCATGGGCGTAGCTACCGCCCTGTTTCCCAATATCTCTCAGGAGCAGTTGGAGCTCTATGCAACTTAGTACAACATTCCGTATATTCAATGCACACAATTTAGGCAGGTTTTTCCAAATTGCCGTGTTGTCGTCAATACGTCCAGTATTACTCGTTCCTTGACGCCCATGGACGTGCTAATGCGGCGACGATCATGGACGGTCTAGTGCAAGCGATGTCTACGGACGGACAAGTGCAGCGATGCCAGGACGGCAAGGAGCTGCCGACCACCTTGTATTTCGAGAAAACCTGCTACAACTTATGTACACAATATACGGAACGTTGTACTAGCAAATAAAATGAAAACAAGCGGATATAATTGATCCGCTTGTCTATTTTTAGATTTTAATTTATTCTACAACAATTATTTCACGGTGTTGGCCTTGCCCTGCTGGTAAGAGTAAATCATTTTCTTAACCATTTGTCCGCCGATGCTGCCGGCCTGCTGAGAAGTCAGGTCTCCATTGTAGCCCTGCTTCAAGCTTACTCCGACTTCGGATGCAGCTTCCATCTTGAACTGATCCATAGCGGCGCGTGCCTGCGGTACCAAAATCTTATTGCTTCTTGCCATTTTGTTCACCTCCTTTGTGTGATGTAGTCATATTTTTTCCCCGCCGGCGGCTAATATGCTAGAAGTATTTTCATTACTTTTTAAATTCTTTCTCATTTTCATCCGTTTTCGACTTTTTATTTATAACAATTTCCTGAGCGATTTCATATTTGAGCCTGCTTAAAGGGTCAGGCTTGGGACTTATCCTCTTGTCATCCACCATTTTGCCTCCTTTCAAAAAAAATGACTGCCCTCTTTAAGGCAGTACTATTTTTAGGCTTTTTATTTCAATTTATTTAAATATAATTGCTAATTAAATGAAACATCTTCGGGTTTAACGAATTTTCGCTCGAAATATTCGTTCATTACTGAAGAGTCGGGGGCATAGTTCCTGGCCAAATCCAGACTCAATTCTATAAGTTCCCGGTCTTCCAGCAGGTCGACCACTTTAAATTGGTTTATGCCATGCTGTTTAAAACCTAGTATCTCTCCTGGACCGCGTATAGCCATGTCTTCTTGGGCCAAATAGAACCCGTCGCTGCTTCTTTCCATGGCCTGTAGACGCCTCCAGGCATCCTCAGTGCGCGGATTGGACAGGAGCAGGCAAAATGACTGCCGGGAGCCTCTTCCCACCCGCCCCCGAAGCTGGTGCAGCTGGGAAAGGCCGAACCGTTCGGCATGCTCTACCACCATTATAGTGGCCGACGGGACATCAACCCCTACCTCAACAACCGTAGTGGAAACCAGTGCTTTGATGTGCCCCTTTTTAAAGTCTTCCATTACTTGATCCTTCTGGGCCGGGCGAAGCCGGCCATGAACCATGCCAACTTGCAGTTCCTTCAGAATACCCTGCTTGAGCTCGGCAAAAAGAGTTTCAGCAGCCTTTAGATCCTGGTCTTCGGACTCCTCCACCAGGGGGCAGATTATATACGCCTGTGTGCCGGCCTGGCTAAGCAGTTTGTCGCGCAGCCAGCTGTAAACCTGCTCTCGTTTATTTTCGGCCACCACCCTGGTCTTTACCGGCTTGCGCCCCGGGGGCAGTTCATCAATGACTGCCAGGTCCAGATCGCCGTAGAGAGTCAGCGCCAGGGTACGAGGTATGGGGGTTGCAGTCATAATTAGAAGGTCCGGGTTTGGTCCCTTTATTCCTAAACGAGCTCGCTGTTTGACGCCAAAACGATGCTGCTCGTCAATCACGACCAGTCCAAGCTCTTGAAAATTTATATCCTCTTGCAGCAGGGCATGAGTCCCCACCAGTAGGTCCAGGCTGCCTTGGGCCAGGCTCTGTACGATCTGTTGACGCTCAGCGGTCCCAGTGGCTCCTCTAAGGCAAGCCGCAGTAAGCCCGTAAGGTTCCAGGAACTGTCTCAAAGCCTGGAAATGCTGCTTGGCAAGTATATCAGTGGGTACCATCATAGCCGCCTGGCACCCACTATCTACTGCCTGGGCCATAGCCAGAAGAGCTATTATGGTTTTTCCGGCCCCGACATCTCCCTGCAAAAGACGGTTCATAGGATGGGATGACTCCATATCATTTAAAATCAGGTTCAGGACCCGCTGCTGGGCTTTGGTCAGGCCAAAAGGCAGGCCGTCCACGATCTTATTCACCAGACCGCTTCTGGCCTGGTGGGAAACTCCGTTAACCCGGCCAACCTTGCGTCGCTGCCAGAGCTCATAGTGGAAAAGGAAAAGCTCCTCCAGAGCCAGGCGCCGGCGAGCCTTTTGGCAGGCTTCCAGGCTGGACGGGAAATGTATATTGTAAAACGCGTAGTTTATATCACATAACTGATAGCGGTCGCGCACTGACGAATCAAAAATCTCCGGATAATAGACCAACCTTTCCTGCAAAGCCTGGTTTACCAACGCCCGCATAGCTTTCTGAGTCAATCCGCTGCTAAGCGGGTAGACCGGTAGAATACGCAAGGCTTGATTTTCCTCCTCCAAAACCTCGTATTCGCTGACATAAAACACCGGCTGGCCTCCGTAGCTTCCCAAACGACCGCTCAGGAACAGGCTGTGGCCTGGTTTGATCAGCCTTGATAGAAAGGCTTGATTGAACCATACAGCCGGGAGGGTTCCACTGTTGTCCTGTATTAAAGCTCTGAAAACCGGATGTCTGCGAGTTCTGCGTGTGTCTACTGTCACAACCCGCCCTACAATGCTCGATTTTTCTGTCGGTGCCAGCCCGCCAATCGTTTTAACATGGCTCTGATCAAAATAAGCCCGGGGTATATGCCAGAAAAGGTCAAACACATCTACTATCCCAAGGCGCGCCAGGTAGTCGCTGCGCCGGGGACCTACTCCCTTGAGAAATTGAACTTTTTCCAACAAGGGCTCCATTATTTCCCCCTTGAAAATAAAAGGTTAAGTCAGAAAAAGATCTTCTGAAATAACCTTTACGAAGCTGGTGGTCTGTAACATCTAAAAGTTTAGGTTATCCGCCGAGAAATTTTCACAGGGCAAGGCGGGCGGCGGCTCCTTGGCGTCCTGCCATCGCCGTATTAGCCCGTCCATGGGCGTCAAGGAGTGAGTAATACTGGACGTATTGCGATTGACGACAACGCAGCCCTGCGGAAATTTGGCGGTGGGAACCAAATTTTTAGGTGTTACAGACCACCATTCTTCTATTCAACAGCAATAAGGTAATTGTAGTGGGGCTGCCCTCCAAAATGGCTTTCTATTTCACAGTCCGGATACAGCTCCTTAATATATCCAACCGTATTGTCGGCTTCTTCAGACGTGGTATCCTCACCGTAAAAAACACTTATCAACTCATTGTGATCCTCAAGCATCTTTTCCAGGACCATTTTTATCATGTCATCCATTACCATACCCGCTGCCACAATTTTATCGCCCACCAGGCCTATAATATCGCCTTCTTTTATTTCAATACCGTTTACATGTGAATCTCTTACCGCGCGGGTAATTTCCGCATATTTGACGCTGTCAGCAATCTCAACCATAGCCTCTTTTACTGCATCAATGGCACCGTCCGGTTCATAGGCCACCATAGCGCTGATCCCCTGGACCACTGAACGGGTTGGAAGCACATATACCGGAGTTTCAGAGAACTGCTGAACCTGTTGGGCGGCCAAAATGACATTGCCATTATTGGGCAATATAATTATGTTTTCCGCCTTAATGCGCTTACATGCTTGCAATAAGTCCTCGGTACTCGGGTTCATGGTCTGTCCGCCCCAAACTACCTGATCAACACCCAGGCTGTCCAGGATACGATTCATCCCTTCCCCGGCTGCTACCGCTACAACTCCTATTTTCTTGGGGGCAGCTTCCGGTTTATTCTCAGGCTCTTCGCTATTGAGAAGCAGAAGATGTTCGTGGGTTTCTTCCAGCATGTTATTTATCTTTATATCACTCAGACTTCCCCACTGCAGACAGGTTTCCAGGACCTTTCCGGGGTGGTTGCTGTGAATATGCACTTTAATCAGTTCATCTTCCCCGACTACCAGCATGGAATCCCCCAGGGGAGCCAGGTGGTCTTTAATATCAGCGCTGTCCAGGTCTTTCCCCGACAACAACAATTCGGTGCAATACTGGTATTCCAGCTGCACATTATCAAAAGCCTGGCCCATACTCCTTATAGGACGGGTGTCGCGATAGAGATCTAGGGAAAGCTCTTTTTCCTGGGCAACCCCTTCAACCATCCCCTGCAGGAAATAAATCAGACCCTGCCCACCAGCATCTACCACTCCCGCCTCTTTCAAGATGGGCAGCATGGTGGGAGTCTTCTCCAGGGTACGCTCCCCTACCCTAATCCCTTCAAGTAAAACCGCCAGTATATCGTCACTCTGCCTGGCTTTTGCTTCGCAGGCTTTGGCAACTTCCCGTATTACAGTTAAAATCGTACCTTCAACTGGCTTCATAACGGCTTCGTAGGCTGTATCTGAGCCCATCTTTAAAGCCATGGCCAGATCCATGGCCCGGACTTCCTCTTTCCCTTCCAGCATCTTCGCAAACCCGCGAAAAACCTGGGATAAAATTACGCCGGAGTTTCCCCTGGCGCCCATGAGCGACCCGGTGGATAGGGCTTTGGCAAGTTTACCAAGGCTCTGTTCGGATGACTTTTCACCTTCCTTAACGGCTGATAACAGGGTCAAATACATATTGGTTCCGGTGTCTCCATCAGGCACCGGAAATACGTTAAGGAGATCGACCCGATCGCGGTTGTGCTCCAGCTTGATGCAGCCCGCTTTAACGCCTCTAACCAGGTCCTTCCCTGTAATGCTTAACAGGCTCAACTCCATTTTCCTCCCCGACTTATCCTAATACTTTCACGCCTTTGACGTTGACATTCACTGCGGCCACCGGGAGTCCTGCTTTATCTTCCAGCATATAAGCCACTTTTTGCATGACACTATGTGATACTTCCAATATTTTAACACCATAGATTACAATTACAAATACATCTATAATGAGCCCCGTATCTGAACCTTTAACGGTTACTCCTTTCCTGACCGAGTCAATGCCCAGGATGCTTCCAATTCCCGACTGAATATCCTGCGCTACCATACCTACCAGTCCGTAGCAGTCTACTGCCGCCAGCCCGGCCAGGGTCTCTACAACTTCACGGGAAACCTCAATGCTTCCATACTCGTTATTCTTAATGTTAAACATTAGAAACCCCTCCTAAACCAATATACTTGTTTTTATTCTACAGCTTTAACTCGATTCCTCCTTCTTGCCCTTCTCCCAACCCTCTGGTATAATATTAAGGTGCGAATTGAGAGGAGGCAAACATATGGCAAAATGTGTGGTTTGCGATAAGAGCGTAACATTTGGCAAGAAATATAGCCACTCCCATATCAGAACCAACCGGGAATGGAAGCCCAATGTTCAGCGGGTTAAAGTGTTGATAAACGGCACTCCTCAAAAGGCTTATGTGTGCACCCGCTGCCTGCGTTCTGGAAAAGTTGAACGCGCGTTATAGACCCACGGCCTTAGAGTAAGCTCTAAGGCTTTTCGCTTTTTAAGGCTAGTATATCCTCTCCCTTGAATTCATACTTTTCATTGCAAAAATTGCAGCATACCTCAATTGCCCCATTTTCATCACAGATTTCCATGATTTCATCCCTTGATAAGCTGGCCAGGATTCCCGCCAGGCGCTCATAGCTGCAGTTGCACCGGTATTGTAAAGAGAGGCTGCCTACAACATCATACTCCAGTCCTTGGGCTACCATTCCAAGCATCCGTTCCAACGATTCGCATTCATACAGAGCATGACTTAAGGGGCCTATCCCAACTATATTACTTTCTATTATCTCCAAAAGTTCATCGGCTGCTCCGGGAAGAGCTTGAACAATGAGGCCTCCGGCTGATTGTATTCCCAGATCAGGCCCCACCAGGACACCTAAAGAAACCAGAGACGGTATCTGTTCAGAACTTAAAAAATAGTTGGCCAGGTCTTCAGCGATCTCTCCGCTTAACAAAGGCGTCCGGCCTACAAACGGCTGTTTCAAACCCATGTCCCGGCTTATTTCGAGGAATCCATCTCTGCCCACCAGTTCCCCCACCGCTAGCTTCCCGGGGTACAGAGAAGGAAGGTCGGACTTGGGATTGGCAATAAAGGCTCTAACCTCGCCCCGGTTGTTGGCGGTTGCTATAATATTTCCCGCCGGGCCTTTACCGTCTACCTTGATGGTTATAAGGTCAGCCTCATCTTTGAGATCACTGCCCATCATTAATGCTGCGGTCATGATCCTTCCCAGGGCAGCTGAAGCGGTTGCCGATGTTTGGTGCCTTTGCCGGGCCTCCTCTACCACCCCGGTGGTTGAAGCCAAAATCATACGTATCTTTTTTTCTCTATCTACTGCCTTGAGCAGCCGTTCTTCTTTTATCATTCCCTTTTTCCCTTTCTACTCAATATAATGTAATTATAACCAGTCATGGATTTAAAGCAAAAATCTATAGTATTTGTTTGACTTTTTTTAGTAAACTAGCTTTGTAGTACTCTGTTAATCCTAGTAGGACAAGGCGGATGGCGGCAGCTCCTTGGCGTCCTGGCATCGACAGCTCCTTGGCGTCCTGCCACCGACAGCTCTTTGCCATCCTGGCATCGGCAGCTCCTTGCCGTCCTGGCATCGCTGCACTTGCCGCCCACCAATGGGCGTTGCGGCTCCTTGCCGTCCTGGCACCGCCGTATTAGCCCGTCAGTGGGCGTCTCACGGCTCCTTGCCGTCCTGGCACCGCCGTATTAGCCCGTCAGTGGGCGTCAAATGAGCAATACTGGACGTATTGCGATTGACGACAACGCAGTCATGCGAAAATACAACCGACTATAATATATAGAATTGGGGTTAGCAGAGTACTAGTATATAAATGGAGGAATTCTATGTCAATCTATGCATTTGAAAACAAGCGCCCATTGATTCCGGCCACTAGCTTTGTTCATCCCCAGGCTGCCGTAATCGGCGATGTGGAACTGGGTGAACATTGCTACATCGGACCAGGTGCCATAATCCGGGGCGATTATGGCAAAATCGTTATCGGTCGGGGCTCCAATGTTCAGGACAATTGCGTCATACACTGCGATCCAGACGCAATTGCCATCATTGAAGAAAACGTCATAATCGGCCATGGGGCCATTGTACACGGGCCCTGCCTCATTAAACAGGGCTCAATGGTGGGTATGGGCTCCATAGTCAGCACTGGCTGCGAAGTGGGTGGCGACAGCGTCCTGGCAGCTGGCAGCCTACTGCCCCCGGGAAGAAACATTCCCACCCGCAAACTGGCGGTTGGTAATCCAGTCAGCTTCTTTAGGGATATAACCGAGGACCACCTTTCAATGGGCCGCCTGGGAGTCCATCTTTACCAGGGATTGGCCGCCCGCTGCCTTGCCGGCCTATATCTCATTGACGAATAATTGCACTCATGCCTTTTTTTAACATTAATTTAGGAAAAAGTCGGGTTTAGAGTCTTCCTCGTCTATGCCCGGTTTAAAAGGCGGTGGCCCTGTACACCCCCTCCAACCTGGCTTCTTAACCAAAGTACCTAGATTTGGGTTTTTCCCTGTCTGTATGATTATCCCATCACAGCGTCTGCGCGACTTGTCCTGCGAATTATCCCCCTTATATTATTCTACTCACCTCATTGTCAAACTGTTACCTATACTCACTATTCAGGACGGTTTGTCCAAAGGCGGAAGCTTAAGTAGAATAAACCTAAGTTTGGCCCCTGGTGGTCCGGCTTACTCAAATTGGGAAACAAGAACGGGATCTGGCACCGTTACTTGGTTGCCCCTGATGAATACCTCATTCATCTGAGCCACTTATGCAACATGGAACTACTTAAGAAAGGAGACCATATGTTTAAACATAGGATTAAAACCCTCTTCATCGCACTGCTAATCGGCGCCTCTCTCTGGATGGGCACCGGGGAGGCCCTGGCTGCGGTGCCCAACCTGTCCTGGGGATCCAATGGTGAAAGTGTAACTGCACTTCAGCAAGAGTTAAATTCCCGGGGTTACTGGTGCGGCCCGGCTGACGGAATTTTTGGCTCTCTCACCTATTCCGCGGTAGTCAAGTATCAGAAGGATAATGGACTACCCAGTACCGGCCTGGTAGGCCCATTGACCAGACAGGCCCTGGGCTGGTCCGAGAGTTCCACTAATCCACCTTCTCGTGGTGGCACAAGGTACGTAACCCTGGTGACGACTGCGTATTGCCCCTGTGACAAGTGCAACTACCCTTACGGTGGCAAACCCTCCTACCTGGGTTATCCATTGGGCTATGGTATAGCTGCGGTAGATCCACGGGTCATTCCCATGGGCAGCCGTCTCTATATTCCCGGTTACGGTTATGCAATTGCGGCCGACCAGGGCAATGCCATTCAGGGGAAGCGTATCGATCTCTGTTTTGCATCCCATCAGGACGCTTTGACCTGGGGTATGAAAACCCTGGTGGTTACCATACTATGAGCATCCGCGTGTAAACACCACTAAAGACGAAAAGGCTGTTGGGAACAATAGAATGTCCCAACAGCCTTAGAATTTTTATTTAACCTGGACCTAAACCCCAGACAGACCTACCTTTTGCAGCAGTTTTTCATTGACCGCTGCTGGAACCAGAGAACTTACATCTCCACCGAGTAGGGCTGCTTCTTTTACGATGCTGGAGCTTATAAATACATTGTTGCAGTCTGACATGACAAATATTGTGTCAACCTGGGGTATGAGCTTTTTATTTATCATAGCCATGCTCATTTCATATTCAAAATCGGAAACCGTCCGGAGTCCCCTGATGATCGCACAGGCCTGTTTTTCTCTGACATAATCGGCCAGTAACCCGGAAAAACTCTCTACTTCAATGTTCTTCAAATGAAGCGTGCTCTCCTTGATCAAGGCTTCCCTCTCTTCCAGGGTAAAAAGAGCCCGTTTGCTTACATTATGGACCACCGCTACAACTATCTGATCGAACAGCTTGCTGGTCTTTTGCAGAATATCAATATGCCCGTTGGTCACCGGGTCAAAGCTGCCTGGATATACTGCAAGTCGCACAATCCCAACCTCATTTCAATAGGATTTTTAAACCGCCAAAAAATACAAAAGAACTCTCCTGTATTTTAACATGGATCCATCTACTATTTACAATGCTTTTGCCGGAATTCGTGTATTTGCAGGGTAAATCCCACAAAAAAAGAGGAGCCCCTCTTCGGGAGCTCCTCTTTTAGTTCTAAATTGATTATTCCATTGCCTTCCAGAGAACTTCGGCAACGTCAAAGACCTTTGTTTGTTCTTCTTTTTCAGCACCTTTGACGCCGTCAGAGATCATGGTCAGGCAGAACGGACAGTTGGTAACGATCATCTCCGGATCGGGAACCAGCAACTGATCGGTTCTGGTGTCATTGATGCGCTTGTAGCCTTCTACCGCATGCTCTTCCATCCACATGCGTCCGCCACCGGCGCCACAGCAGAATCCAAACTCTTTGCCCTTTTCGATCTCGATCAGAGACGTGCCACAGGCCTTCAAGACAGCTCTGGGATCATTGTAAACGCTGTTGTGTCTTCCCAGGAAGCAGGAATCATGATACGTGATCTTGGCACCCAGCGACTTGTTGGCTTTCAATTTGCCTTCCGCCACCAGTTTGGCCAGGATTTCGGTATAGTGATATACTTCATAGCTTGCACCCAGCTGCGGGTATTCGTTCTTGAGAGCATTGTAGCCATGCGGGCAGACAACGATTATCTTCTTGACCCCGTAGTTGTTAAAGGATTCGATGTTCTGGTTGGCCAGGGTCTGGTACAGGTACTCATTACCCAGTCTGCGGGCGGAGTCGCCGCAGCAGAACTCTTCCGTTCCCAGGTAGCCAAACTTGACGCCAGCAGCGTTCAGCAGTCTTACCAGAGATTCACCGACTCTCTTGTAACGGTCGTCAAAAGATACGGCACAACCGGCATAGAGCAGATACTCGAACTCACCGCCGTCTTCTCCCAGCAGGTTGACGATGTCTCTTACGCCTCTTTCCTCGAGCCAGCCGGCGCGATTGGCCCAGCCAACACCCCAGGGATTGTAGTTGCGTTCCATGTTGGTAAACGCCATCTGGGCTTCAGCAGGCATATCACCCTGCCACATAACCAGGTTGCGGCGCATTTCGATAATCTTGGGAATATGCTCGATGAACATCGGGCAGTGCTCCATACAAGCCCGGCAGTTGGTGCAGTCCCAAACCACATCGGTTGTGACTACATCGTAGATCAGGCTGGCTTCCATGGGATTCATTTCTTCTGCGCCTTCAACAGTCATCGCCATTTCTTCAGCTTCTTCAGAAACACCGCTCTTCTTGGCTTCCAACAAATAGGGAGCCTTGGCGTCCAGGTGCTTCTTCATGGCCTGAATCAAGGTAACCTTGGGATTCAGGTGCTTGCCGGTGTTGTAAGCCGGGCAGTTTTCCTGGCAGCGGCCGCAGCGAATGCAGGCATCCAGGTCGACCAGGTCTTTCCAGCCAAACTCTTCGATCTTCTCTACGCCGAAGGAAGTGGCCTCTTCGATGTTGTCAACCATGCGGCAGGCTGAAGGGCCGAGATCCCGGAATCCATAGTTGACCATGCTGGCCATAATGTGCCACAGCTTGGTGAACGGAACCAGGGCCACAAACATAAAGGCAATAGTCATGTGGAACCACCACAATATTCTATGCCACATCAGCAGGCCGTCCAGGTTGGCACCCATAAACATCTGGGCAAACATCCAGCCGAACGGTGAAGCTGATTTTTCGTAAAGTATGGCTTTTAATTCGGTAGCCATCTTAATCTGAGCTGCGATTCTAATTCCTTCAATGAAGTAGCCGGTTAACAGAATCACGAAAATCAGAAGAATCATCCATCCATCGGCAGAATTGGTGTCGTTTAAGCGTTCCGGTTTCTGCACGTACCTGATAAAGGCCAGGACGATGATTCCGATAAGGGCCAGGAAGCCAAGTACATCAACTACAAAAGAGAAGCCTATATAAGCTGCTCCTTCAATCGGGGGCCAATGGATCCAGAAATGGGCGGCATCCACACCGGCTGCAATAGCGAGCACAAGGAAGCCCCAGAATAAGAATGCGTGCATCCAACCAGCCAGAGGTTTGCGAATAACTCTGGCCTGGGCAAAAGAAAACTTGAGCCAGGAGCCGATCCGCGCTCCCACCTGATCGTTACGATGCAGTTCACCTTTGGCTAATAACCATACCTCTATCTTTTTCCAGGCACCTACCAGGAAGATGGTGATTGGAATAAACATAAACAGATAAATTAGCCATTCGTAGGGAACGTTTGCACCGACGACACGCATCGGTATCTCGTAACCACCTTCTAATGGTTCAAAACCAAAAATCATTACATTATTCCCTCCTCAAACAAAACCGGAGCAAATACTGGATATACGACATATCGTCGTATATCCAGTACCTTATTTCTCCTCTCGAGAAAGAACCTTGCTGCGTTTAATTATTTCTTCAGCTCAGTCATAACGATCGGGATAACTTTGAACAGGTCAGCTACCACGCCGAAATCGGATACATTGAATATGGGAGCTTCTGTATCTGTGTTGATGGCTGCAATAAACTTGGAAGAGGACATACCAGCCAAGTGCTGAATAGCTCCGGAAATACCAGCAGCGATATAGAGGTTGGGGTTGACCACTTTACCAGTCTGGCCTACCTGGAGTTCATGGCCCAGCCATCCAGAGTCAATAGCAGCACGGGAGCCGCCAACTGCTGCGCCCAGCATGTCAGCCAGATTCTCAACCAGCTTGATGCCATCGGGGCCTTTGCAGCCGCGTCCACCGGATATTACAACAGCAGCTTCGTTCAGTTCCGGACGAGCCGAAACGGTGGGAACGAAACTCTTTACAGTCTGATATACATCGCCAGCCGATGCAGCAACAGCGGGTTTTACAACCGCGCCAGCGGCGGCTGTTCCACCAACTTCGAAAACACCAGGGCGAATAGTTGCCAGGATGGGGCTGGTGGTGATTTCAACCTTGGCCAGGGCTTTACCAGCATAGATGGAACGGGTAAATACGCCTTTGCCAGCGCTGATTTCAGCCTTGATAGCGTCAGTGGCCAGACCTGCATCCAGCTTCTGAGCTAAACGGGAAGCAAAATCTCTTCCGTTAAAGCTGTGGGCAAATAATACCGCATTGGGTTTGAACTCGTTGATCATAGCGACCATCTGGGCTACGAAAGCACCGGTATTGTAGTTGGCAAAAACGTCGTCTTCAACTACATAAACCTTGTCGGCACCAAATTTGGCAAATTCGGAAGCCAGTCCCTCTACGCCTTTGCCAAATACTACTGCACTAACCTCGTCGCCATATTTCTTTGCATCTGAAAGCATTTCATAAGTTACTTTACGAACATTTCCGTCTCTTTGTTCTACAAAAATCCATGTCCCTGCCATCAATTACCCTCCTTATCAATCAATTTGAAGTGGCTATTTAACTTCAACTTTAACAGTACTCTTCATCCAGTCAGCCAGTTTTACGGCGCAAACATCGGCATCGTCTTCGATCTTGACGCCGGCCTGTTTGGCAGGTGGTAAGCTGAATTCTACGATGGTGGTCTTGTTGTCAGCAGCAGCAGCAGCAACTGTGGCAACCGGTTTCTTTTTGGCCTGCATAATACCCTTCATGGAAGGATAACGGGGCTCGTTCCAGCTTACCTGGCTGGAAATGACAGCCGGAATAGCAACTTCAGTTACCTGGGTTCCGCCATCAGCTTCACTGGTGCAGGTGGCTTTGCCCCCGGCGATTTCAACAGCGGTAATAACGTTTACATGGGGCAGCCCAAGGATTTCTGCAACACGGGTGGGGACCTGGGAAGCTCCGTCATCAGCGGCAACGTGCCCGGCTAATACGATGTCGGGATTCTCTGCTTTAATGGCAGCGGCTAAGGCAACTGCTCTGGCATATTCGTCAGCAGCAGTGTCCTGAGTAACCAAAATGCCCCGGTCGGCGCCCATGGCCAGAGCAGTACGGATAGCATCCATCGCTTTGTCGGAGCCGGCGGAAACAACGACTACTTCAGTAGCCACGCCTTTTTCCTTTAGCTGGATAGCCCCTTCTACTGCGACTTCATCATACGGATTAATGATCAAATTGATCCCCGCATCCGCGATCTTGCCGTCTTTTAACTCAATTTTTGCCTCGGTGTCGAATGTCTGCTTTACACACACTACAACCTTCAAGTTCATTCCTCCTTTTCAACTAGCTGAGTTTTGGGAAACTATTATGTTACTCGAAGTCACTCGATTCTAGTAACCACCTCCATGAAAGATTCTATATGCTTTGCCTACGGCAATTTTACCGTCAGGTTTTAAAGCTCCCTCACTATTTGTAAAAAAATGCACATCACTAAATATGGTTCGATATGAAAGTGATATTTCCTGCTTTTTTAAGCTGGCTAAAAGAATGTTTTTAAGATCACCGTTCCTTCTGATAAAAAAAGGTAGCTATAGTCTTTAGGCCCAATTCCTTTGCCTGGAATATCTGCTCGGTGCTGCCTATAAACAAGACGCCACCGGGTCTCAGTGCCTCGGTAAACCTCCTGTACAGGGTCAGCTTGGTTTCCTCAGTAAAGTAGATTACCACGTTACGACACAGGATCAGGTCCTGATCCAAAACAAATCGATCGCGCAGCAAATCATGCTTTTCAAAGCGAACCATGCGCCTGATTTCCTCACTGATGCGATACTGACCATTTTCGGCAACAGTATGTTTATTTCTCCAGGGAGCCTGAATGCCGTCAATGGCTTTCTGGGTGTATAGAGCCTGACGCCCTTTTTCCAAAACCTCGTTGTCAATATCGGTAGCCAGAATTCTGTCTTGCAAGCGAATTCCTTTTTCCCGGCACAATATCGCCAGCGAATAGGCTTCTTCGCCCGTTGAGCAGCCGGCGCTCCATATTTTTAGCCCGGGCCGTTCGTTTACCAGTTGAGGAATAACCTCCTTCTCCAGAACATCCCACTGCTGGATGTTGCGGAAGAACTCGGAGACGTTTATGGTCAGATGATCAAGAAACCGGCGATATATCTCGCGATCGCTGCCCAGCAGTTCCAAAAAGCCGACGTAGTCCCGGCTTCCAATCGAACGCATGAAGCTATTAATTCTTCTCTCCATCTGCGGCCGCTTATATGCAACGAGATCAATACCGCTCAGTGCCTGGTACTTTCTGACAAAGTTGCCCCAGTCATCCACCTGGTTCACTTCTCATCCCCCTTTATAGAACGCTATCCGTAGCCCGGTCCAAAGCCTGGACCGTTTCCTCTAAATCATTTTTTGAATGCGCCTGAGAGACAAAACAAACCTCAAACTGAGAAGGTGGAAAATAGACTCCCCCTCTGATTAAAGCCCGGTAAAATCTGGCATAGAGCTCGGTGTCACAGCTCATGACATCTTCGAAGGCTTTAACTTTACGCCCGGTAAAAAACAATGAAAACATCGATCCGATCCTGTTTATGGCAAAAGAACAATCCCTTTGGGAAAGGTTGGCCGCAATTGAATCGGTGATTGTTCGTCCCCATTCGTCCAACCGGCCGTAGGGGGGATCGTCAAAAAGAATTTTAAGGGTTGCCAGTCCAGCTGCCATGGCCAAAGGATTACCGGAAAGAGTGCCCGCTTGATAAACATCCCCTTCTGGGGCAATCCGCTCCATAATTTCCCGCCTTCCCCCATAGGCGCCCACCGGCAGACCTCCGCCGATAATCTTTCCCAGGGTGGTCAAGTCGGGCTTAATGTCGACTATATTCTGATAACCGCCAAAACATAGGCGGAACCCGCTAATAACTTCGTCAAATATAAGCAATGCACCGTATTCGCGGGTCAAGTCCCTCAAACCCTGTAAAAAACCGGGCTCCGGCAGGACCAAACCCATGTTACCGGCAATAGGCTCTACTATTATCGCAGCAACTTGCGAACCATGCTCATCAAGCAGCCTTTGCACCGATTCGAGATCATTGTAGGCGGCAATCAGGGTCAATTCAGCCAATTCCCTCGGTACTCCGGGGCTGCTGGGCACCCCCGCGGTAAGCAGGCCGGAGCCCGCCTTTATGAGAAAGCTGTCTCCATGCCCGTGGTAGCAACCTTCAAATTTAATTATCTTGCTCCGCCCGGTGTAAGCCCGGGCCAAACGCACCGCGCTCATGGTCGCTTCGGTGCCGGAGCTGACCATACGAACCTTTTCAATCGATGGAAAGGCGCTTACTATCATACGAGCCAGATCAATTTCCGCCGGGCAGGGTGCCCCGTAGCTGGTCCCTGCGGCCGCCGCCTCCTGAACGGCTTTCACTACAGCCGGGTGGCTGTGCCCCAGGATAAGAGGCCCCCATGAACCGATGTAATCAATATATTCATTTCCATCTACATCTATCACCTTTGACCCGTGGGCCTCCCTGATAAACAGCGGATTCATACCCACTGCCTTAAAAGCCCGCACCGGACTGTTTACACCACCCGGTATCAAACTTTTAGCTTCTTCAAACAAGGCAGACGAATGGTCAAATTTCATCTAGAGTCCTCCCCCATCTTCCCGGCGGTAAATATATTGCATACTGGTCTTTTTAAATTCCCTTACGCTCTTTATCACCTGGTAGTCAATAAGGCCGGTTTTATCAACCATATCGTCCAGCAATGGCTTGAGCGCGGACTCGTCATGCAGATGCACCATGGCGAAAAGATTGTATCCGAAATCGAGGGGGACCTGTCTCAAATAGCAATGACTGACCTCTTTATAACCGGCCAGTATTAATCCGGCCCGTTCTTCGTCTTCCGGTTCGACTTTAAAAACCGCCATCACATTAAAAGCATAACCGGCCTGGCGATGACGTAATATCGCCCCCACCCGCCTGATGAGGCCCTTTTCTTTCATGTCAGAGATGCGCTCAACCAGTTCTCCTTCACTGGTATTAAGCCTCCTGGCCAAATCCTCATAGGGTTTGGGTTTTAAGGGTATATCACTCTGGAGCATCTCTATAAGGTCGGTTTCTACATCATCATAGTACATCAGTTCCACCCATTTCAAAGGAAACTTTTATCTTAAAAACCTTTTTAGCGGGCATGTTTTCAATTTTAATTCCGGTTTCTTGTTCGAGCTTTTGGATGATCCTGATTCCTTCATCGGCATCAGGTACGGTCAGGGTAAACCACAGATTAAAGAAGTGCTCCCGCTGGTAGTTGTGGGTTACCCCGGGTTCCCGGCTGATAGCCCCTGCCACTTCTTCCAACCGTTCTTCAGGCACCCGGCACGCGCACAGGGTTGAAAAATAACCCATGGACCGGGAGTTAAAAACTGCACCAATTCTTCTTATCATTCCCGATGACTTGAGGGTTTTTAGCCGGCGCAATACTTCTTCTTCCCCTATACCAAGGCTTTCGCCCAGGGTTTGATACGGCCGGGTAGTCAATGGCAGTTCCTCCTGTATCAGGTTTAGGAGCTTTGCATCAATCTGGTCCAATTTATTCATGCTTTCTAGCTCCCGGCGGCCGGTACAGGCACCATTCATCTTCCGCCATATAGTCTCCCTTGCTGTAGAAAAAGGCCCGGGCTCTGCATCCACCGCACTTTTCACGGTAGTCACATATGCCGCATTTTCCTTTGTAGTCCATGGTTCTCAACTCATTCAACAATTGGTTTTCGCGCCATATTTGGTCAAAGGGCTGCTCTCTTACATTGCCGAGAGGCACTTCCAGATAAGCGCAGGGCTGCACAAATCCCCTGGGGTTTATTATGCAATAGCTGACCCCGGCCAGGCATCCTTTGCTGAATCGCAAGTTAAGACCCTTTTTATCGGCTACTCGTATAAACTGGGGCGCGCAGGTCGGTTTAATTTCAATATCAACCTGCTTCTGTTTTTCCATAAGCCGGGCCAAAGTCTTTTCATATTCGGCCACTCGCAGGGCTTCATCTTCAATATTAACCGCTCTTCCGGTGGGCACTAAAAAGAAAACGTGGTAGGCCCGGGCGCCTATTCGGGCGGTAAAATCGGCTATGTTTTCCAACTCCGATACATTCCAATCCATCACCGTAGTATGGATCTGGAATCCAATGCCAACTGCCTTAAGGTTTTCAATGCCTGCCAGGGTCTTTTTAAACGCACCCTCCAGCTTGCGAAAGGAATCATTTTTTGAAGGCTCCAGGCTGTCGATACTTATTCCGGCTGCAAGGAACCCGGCTTCCTTGAGTTTTTGGGCAGCCTCCCGGTCAATCAACGTACCGTTGGTTCCCAAAACCGGTCTTAAACCGAGAGACGTTGCATAGGCTCCCAATTCAAACAGGTCTTTCCTCATCAGGGGTTCACCGCCGGAAAAGATCATCATCTGGAATCCAGCCGCCTTTATTTCCCGGATCAGTTTTTTACCCTCTTCGGTGTTTAATTCATCCTCCAGCCTGGTTCCGGCGTCCCTGTAACAGTGTTCACACAACATATTGCACTGGTTGGTAACATTCCAGGATAGATGCATGAGTCCTTCTCCTAACTAATATAATTTCCCTGTCGTTCCTGCAAAATCCTCTAACCATTAAGCAGTACGGCCAGCTCCTTGGCAAAATAGGTAATGATCATATCCGCTCCCGCGCGTTTAATAGAAGTCATGCTTTCCAGCATGACCCGTTCTTCATCCAGCCATCCGCAGGCTGCAGCGGCCTTAATCATCGAGTATTCGCCGCTGACGTTGTAGGCTGCTGTGGGCAGTCCGAACTGTTCTTTTACCGCTTTTATAACATCCAGATAGGCCAGAGCCGGTTTAACCATAACTATATCGGCGCCCTCCTCAATATCCAGCCATACTTCGCGCAGGGCTTCACGGACATTGGCCGGGTCCATCTGGTAGGCCTTGCGGTCTCCAAATTGGGGGGTAGAGTCGGCAGCTTCTCGAAACGGGCCGTAAAAGGCCGAAGCATACTTGGCTGAATAGGACATGATGGGCATATTTATAAACCCGCTGTCATCAAGGGTCTTCCTGATAGCGGCCACCCGGCCGTCCATCATATCAGAGGGGGCTACAATGTCACAGCCGGCCCGGGCATGAGATAAGGCCTCCCGCGACAACAACTCCAGGGTGGCGTCATTGTTTACATAGCCATCTTTCTCCAACTGGCCGCAATGGCCGTGATTGGTGTATTCGCACATACAAACATCTGTTATTACCTGGATTCCGGGGGCCTGATCCTTGATCAGGCGGATGGCGTTCTGCACTACGCCGTGGTCGTCCCAGGCCGAAGAGCCGCTGGCATCCTTGTGTTCGGGAAGCCCGAAAAGCAGTACCGCCGGTATACCCAGGGAGTCCACTTCACGGATTTCTTCAGCCAAACGATCAACTGAAAACTGGCATATTCCAGGCATGGAATTGATGGGCAGCCGCTTGTCCTGACCGTGTATGACGAAAAGTGGGTAGATCAAGTCTTTGATGTCCAAACGGGTCTCCCGAACCATACTCCGCAGAGCTTCGTTCTGCCTCAGTCTTCTCATCCTGATGGTTGGAAACGACATGACTCCTCACTCCCTTATATATTCTGGTTTCCTTAAACTTCTAAGCGGCAGACCGGACCACCCTTACATTGCCTGCCCGGCAGCATCTTACTACCCGGCTAGCCGCCTTGAACATCGTTTAATATTGCCTCCAAAAGACCATCAATCGTATATTCCCGGGCCATAATCTTTACGTTAAACCCCAGCCCCTCCGCAGTCTCGGCGGTAACCGGGCCTATGCAGGCCACCCGGGTTTTGGCATTAATTCGCGGGATGTATTCGCTCCCAACTATCTTAACAAAATTGTGAACGGTTGAAGAGCTGGTAAAAGTCAGGTAATCCATATCCCCATCGAGTACAATCTCAATCGCAGCCTGACCAATGTGCTCAGCCGGCACCGCTTCGTAGAGGTGGACTTCATTGACGTGGGCCCCCCATTTGCGCAGGCTGTCAGGCAGTATGCCCCGGGCTCCTTTAGCTCGTGGTAAAAGCACCCACTGACCCGGTCGGATAAGCTGTTCAAGCTCCTTAAGGATTCCTTCGGCCCGGTATTCATCCGGCACCACCCTTACCCTTAAGCCCCTTTCCTCCAGGCGCTTGCGGGTAGCCGGTCCAATCGCACAAAGTTCACAGCCTTTTAAATCCCTTATATCCAATTCCAGGCGGAGCATCTCTTCGAAAAATATATCCACCGCATTGACGCTGGTAAAAACAATCCAATTGTAATGGTTGACGGTAAATAATGCTTTATCCAGGTGGGAGAGATCGGCTTCCTTCTTGATTTCAATAGAAGGAAATTCAATGGCGTCACCGCCCAGCTCTTCGATCTTTTCAGCAAGAATACTGGCCTGGCTGCGCGCCCGGGTAACCACGATTTTCTTCCCCCAGAGCGGCTTTTTCTCTATCCACTGCAGTTCGGGGCGCAGATCCACCACTTCCCCGACTATGATGACGGCAGGAGGTTTAAAACCTCTTTCCTTGACCCTGGCGACTATGTCCTTGAGGGTGCCGGTCAACACCTCCTGGTCAGGAAGGGTTCCCCATCGCACCAGGGCCACCGGAGTAGCCGGATCCCGTCCATTTTGGACAAGCTGGTCACATATAAATGGCAGGTTTTCAACCCCCATTAGAAAGACCAGCGTTCCGATACCACGTGATATCTCTGCCCAGTTAATAGAGCTTTTCTTTTTGTCCGGTTTTTCATGGCCGGTTATAACTGCAAAACTGGAGGTTGCATCCCGGTGGGTAACCGGAATTCCAGCGTAAGCGGGGACCGCAATAGCCGAGGTTATTCCCGGAACCACTTCATAGTCAAAACCATGCTGCCTGACATATTGAGCCTCTTCGCCACCCCGACCATACAGGAAGGGATCTCCGCCTTTTAACCTGGCCACTATCTTCCCTTCGCCAGCCTTCTCAACCAGAAGGGCGTTAATTTTGTCCTGACTCAGGGCATGCCGGCCCGAAATCTTGCCCACATAGATCTTCTCTGCATCCGGTTTTGACATGCTAAGGATCCGTTCGCTGACCAGGCGATCATACACAACCACATCTGCCTTGCCCAGTATTTTTTGCCCCTTTAAGGTGAACAGCCCCGGATCGCCCGGTCCGGCACCTATTAAATATACAAAGCCCGTTTTCACGCTCTATCCTTCTCCCTAATCCCTAAATCCTCTTATTTCATCAAGTATAGCTCCCGCTCCCTGAGCCAGCAGTTCTTCTGCCAATTCTACGGCGAGTTCCTGCCCCCGTTGAACCGGGCCGCTTATTTCCTGACGGTATAAACGAGTTCCGTCCAGAGAACATATCAATCCGCGAATATAAATTTGACTTCCGTTTACAACAGCCCGCGAACCGATGGGTACCTGGCATCCCCCCTGCAGTTTTCTCAAGAAGGAACGCTCGGCCTTAACTTCGATGTGGGCCGTCTTATTATTTATCAAATCCAGGACTTCGCGGGTCTTATGGTCATCAGCCCTTATCTGAACGGCAATGGCTCCCTGCCCTACTGCCGGCAAAACCAGGTCCTCAGGCAGAAAATCAGTGATCATCTCGGTGAGCCCCAGACGCGATACCCCGGCCCAAGCCAGAACAATTCCATCCATATCCTGTTCCTGCATTTTTTTTATCCGGGTCTCGACGTTGCCGCGCAAGTCAAGCATCTCCAGATCGGGGCGCCTAGCTTTTATCTGGGCTATGCGGCGCAGGCTGGATGTGCCCAAGACCCCCCCCCTGGGCAGTTCGTCAAATCTATAGCCCTTGTGGGAGATAAGCACATCACGGGGATCTTCGCGGTGCAATACAGCACCGATGGCAAGAGCCGGCTCCATCTCCACGGGCAGATCCTTCATACTGTGCACCGCCAGATCAATATTGCCCGCCAGCAATTCGTTTTCGATTTCCTTAGTAAAAAGCCCCTTATCTCCAATTCTGGACAGGGCTACATCGAGTATTTTATCACCTTGAGTTTTTATTGTTTTGATGTCAATTTCTAAGGCCGGCAGAGCTTTTTGCAGTTCTTCAGCCACCCGGTGGGATTGCCAGAGGGCCAGTTTACTACCTCTGGTGCCCAGATTCAACTTGTGCATCGTCTTCATACTCCCTTGCCTCCGAGGAGAGGTCAAAAAGCTTCTTAACCACCTCGGCATAGAGATGCCCCTGCTGGCTGACCGCCATTTCCTTAAGATTTACGATAGGATCGTGCAAAATCTGATTTACAATGGCATGGGCCATGGTACTCATAATATTCTTTTCCCGTTCCGATAGCTTACCCATACGGTTTAAAGCGCGGCGCAGCTCATTTTGTTTGATAATCTCCGCCCGGGTTTTTAAGGCTGTTATTACCGGAACTACATACAGGCTGCCCAGCCATTCATTGAATTTAACCAGTTCATCAGCTATTATCTTTTCCGCCTCTTGAATGGCTTTTTGCCTCTCCAACAGGGAATGATCCATTACATTCTGTAGATCATCTATATCATACACGTAAACCCCGTCGATGTTTTGCAATTCGGGATCAATATCCCGGGGCACGGCAATATCGATCATTATTATCCGTCTTCCAAGGCGAGCAGCCAGTACTTCCCGGCAATTATCGCAGCGCATGACATAGTGGCTGGCCGCCGTACAGCTTATAACAATATCGGCGTTTAATAATTCATCAGGCAAGCGGTCAAAGCGAACCGCCCGGCCGCCAAATTGTTCAGCCATTTCCAGGGCCCGGTCATATGAACGATTGGATACTATAACCGAGCTGACTCCCTGGGTTACCAGATAGCGGGTGGTCATTTCACTCATCTCGCCGGCACCCACCACCAGAACCGACTTATTGCCAAGATCCCCTAAGACCTGGCAGGCCAGTTCTATAGCCGCATTGCTGACCGATACCGGATGACGGTCAAGATTGGTGTCGGTTCGCACCTTTTTTCCCACGTGAATAGCCCTCTGGAAAAGGGTGTTTAAAACACTGTCCGAAGCCTGGCATTCCACGGCCCTTTGATAGGCGTCTTTGACCTGTCCGATAATCTGGGCCTCGCCCACTATCATCGAATCCAGACCGGATGTCACCCGGAAAAGGTGCATGATGGCATCATAACAGGTCGGACGGTAAAAGTACTCCTGAAGCTCGGACTTTTCCATTCCGGAAAATTCCTGCAGAAAAGCAAATAAAGCTTCCATTCCCTGCTCTATATCACGGGCGGTGGCATATACCTCGGTGCGATTGCAGGTATTGACTATTACGGCTCCTTCTAAAGAAGCTTCATTTTTAAGCCTTTCATAAGCACGGTCCAGATCTATTCCGCAAAAAGCAAAGCGTTCGCGAACCTCCACCGGCGCCGTACGGTGACTCAGTCCTGCCAGGAGGATATACATGCTTCTATCCGCTCCCTCGCCTTTTCTTCCTGATTATTCCTAAGCAATTCTAATATATCGGGCTGCAACAACAACCTGTAAACCGCCTGCCGGGTGTTGGTGTCCTCAACCAGGGTCTTAATATGATCCCGCATCCGGCCCAACCCCTCAACCAGCTGCCCGTAATCTTGAGGAATGAGCTGTTCCAATTCCTCCCGCAGGCGTCTTGAGAACAGAGGACTTCTTCCCTCGGTGGATATAGCCACAGCCAGAGAATCCCTTCTCAAAAGTGAAGGCACAAAAAAGTCACAGTTGGAAGGGTCGTCCGCTACATTGACCATGATCATTCGTTGGTGGCAGTCTTGCGCAATCGATCGGTTCAGTTGATAATCATCCGTACAAATAAAGGCCAGGAATACTCCAGCCAAATCTACTTCTGAATAGTTTCGCGCTTCCCATTGCAGCCTTTTTTGGGCCGACAGATCCGCAAGAGCAGACGTAATTCGGGGGCTGACTAAGCGAACCAGTCCCTCGCATTCAAGTATGCTTTTAACTTTGCGTTCGGCCACCGGGCCTCCCCCGATGACCAAACACTTCCGCCCACGTAAATTCAAGAATATCGGAAACTGCGGCATAATGACCCCTGTCCGGGATTGTTAATAAAGAAGGGTTAAAGCTTCCCCCCCTATTTAGCCTTTTTATCCTCTATTTCTTCTAATTCCTCATCGTCTTTGGCCTTACGAAAGTTCTGCAGGGCTTTGCCTATTGATTGTCCAACCTGGGGCAGTTTGCCCGGGCCAATTACTATAAGCAATATGACCACGATAAGAATAAGCTCCCACGGTCCAAAATTTCCTATCAATCCGAAC
>JBEHWI010000002.1:0-152566 GCA_040217815.1 Syntrophomonadaceae bacterium
TTTTGTTGCATTGTAAATGCAACAAAATCTCCGTCCCCCTGTTTCACGTCGCTTATTTTACCAGGGCCGATATGCCGCGGAATTCCGGGCTGCTGGCGTCGATCAGCAGGTCAAACAGCACTGTCTCGGTATTGGTAACCACGGCTCCGGCTTCCTGCATCAAGGACAGTCCATTCTGAAAGTTCTCTTTGAACCTGGAGCATACCGCATCCCTGACCACATGTACGTTGTAGCCCTGTTCCGCCAGGTCCCGGGTGGTCTGGAAGACGCAAACGTGGGTTTCACTGCCGGTAATCAGCACGTTTTTTCGCCCGATTTTCTTCAGAAGATCGGCCATCTCCGGAGTTAAGGCTGAAAAACGGGTTTTTTCCAGACGGTGGCAGTCGGCTGGAAGCTTGCTTTTTATTTCATCTACCGTTGACCCCAAGCCCCGGGGATATTGCTCGGTGAGTATCACCGGGATCTGGAATATCCTGGCCGCATCTATTAAAATGCCATTATTTTTATATATTTTGGCCTTCTCAGACATGGCTGCCATCAGTTTTTCCTGCAGATCAATAATCATTAAGACCGTATCCTCTTTCTCCAGGCGATATCTGTTCATCTATAATCCTCCTCCATGCATTAAAGTTATCAATATTATACCGGACTTTGGGTATTAGCAACACAATTCCCTGAAATTTTTCCCATATTTTTCCTTAAAAGCTATTGCCATTATAACCACGATTTGTTACCCTTTAATTAAACCTTCTATTGTCTCCTTGAACAAAACTGGAGCGGACCTTCGGGTTCGCCCTTTTCTTTTCTGAAACAAATCTGTTTTTGTCGTGACCGGTGCTGGAGTGGTATAGTGATAGTTAGACGGGAAAGGGGGCTTTACTCATGCTGGAAGACAAGATATTTCGCCTTTGCGATAGAAATGCCGACATTCTGGGAAGCAGCAATGCATTCAAGTCCTCTGTCCTGGTACCCTTAACCCGAATTGATGATGAATGGTGCCTTTTATTTCAAAAACGTTCTTCTTCTATAGATAGACAGCCCGGAGAAATATGCTTTCCCGGCGGAGCACTGGAGGAAAGCGATCCCGGCCCCCGTTATGCCGCCATACGGGAGGGCTGTGAGGAGCTGGGCTTATCCCCCGAAGATATCAGCGTTGTTGCTGACCTGGATGTCTTCGTCAGTCCCTTTAATATGATAATTCGTCCCTACCTGGCCATTATTCATCACCCGGAAAAGATCACTATCGACCCGGTCGAAGTTGCGAGCGTTTTTTATGTTCCATTGCAATGGCTGCTGGAGCACCAGCCCCTGGAGACTTCCAACGGCATAGCCATGACCTGGCCTGAGGATTTTCCGGTCCATCTCATTCCCCATGGCAAGAATTACCCGTACCGGCACACCGTCTACCCCCAGTATTTTTACCTGTGGAAGGAAGAGGTTATCTGGGGTTTAACCGCCCGCATTCTTACCCACTTCTTGGACTTGATACGTTAGGCCGGCTATTCCAGTACCTCAATGCTGTCGCCGGCTACAATCCAGCCGCCCTCCACAACCCTGGCGAATATTCCCTCCAGCGGCATCACGCAGGTCCCCACCTGTTTTTTTATAGCACAGCCCTGGTTGTGGCATTCCTTTCCGATCTGAGTTACTTCCAGGAGAACTTCTCCAGCCTTTAGACGGGTGCCTATGGGCAGCTTTGAAACTTCTATGCCTTCCAGGGTAATATTTTCGGCAAAGTCGCCAAAGTCCACATCCGCACCCATGGCCCGCATCTTGTCAACACTGGTCTGCGAGAGCAGGCTTACCTGGCGGTGCCACTGACCGCTATGGGCGTCCAATTCGATGCCGTAATTGGTTTTGATGAGAGCCTTTCCGACGTTGCGTTTCTTTTCGCCGCGTTTGGCGGAAATGTTTACTGCTAGTACGGTTCCTTTTTCAGCCATGTCATCTACTCCTTGCTGTTGATTGTAGCGTTTAAATAAAATGTCTTAAGCCTGTGCTTGCTTTAAAGACTAGTATTATTATAACTTAAATATAATAAGAGACACCTGGCAACCGATTTTTAAGTAAAGGAGTGATTCCATGCCTGATTACGCCCGTCTGGATCATCCCGTTTTACAGCAGCTTCTCTTTTACCCGCGCAAAGATCACGACCAAGCCCCTCCCGGCGTGTTTGATTTTCCCGTCCCGGTTGATGAGGGAGTAACCATCGTCTGCCGCTTTTATACCGGCCAGGAAAGCTGGCCCTGGTTGGTTTATTTTCACGGCAACGGAGAGGTGGCCTGTGATTATGATTACATAGCCCCCTTTTATACCACTCGCCGCATAAACCTGGTGGTGGCCGATTACCGGGGGTATGGGGGCAGCAGCGGCCAGCCCGGGTTTGCCCACTTGATAAACGACGCCCATATTATCTTTAAGGCCCTCATCGATGAGATCAAACGCCGCTCCCCATCATCATCGCTCCTTATTATGGGCCGTTCCCTGGGAAGCACCAGCGCTCTGGAATTGGGGTACCATCACCAGAAGGATATTAAAGGGTTGATTATCGAAAGCGGCTTTGCTTCAGTAACCCGCCTGGTTAAACATCTGGGGTTGCCTGCCCCCGGTATTGATCTTGCCACCCTGGAGAACCAGTGTCTGGATATGATCGCCGCTATTAAATGCCCGTGTTTGATAATCCATGGCGAGTATGACAACCTGGTGCCGGTTGGGGAAGGGCAAATGATTATGGAAACCCTGCCCGGACCTGATAAAAACTTCGTTTTAATACCGGGCGCAGGCCATAATGATGTTATATTTGCCCGGCCTGAATTGTATTTTTCAGCTATAGAAGACTTTGTTTACCGGGGGCTTGTCCCAAAAAAATGAAAAGGGGGCTACACTTTGCTACTGTCAAGGAGAGCTTCTATAATCGGAATCAGTGAACTCCCCCCACAAAAAGACGGTCGGGGTTTAAAAACCCTGGATCTCCTGGCGCAGGCTGCCCGCCTGGCTATTCGGGATGCCGGTCTCCTAAAATCGGACATTGACGGTCTGCTGGTCGCTCCTCCCTCCGAGGACACCGCTTTTATGTGGCCGGCTCAAGTGGCTGAATATCTGCAGATCTTCCCCGCCTCCCTCAATATGGTTGAACTGGGCGGAGCCAGCGCGGTAGGCTGCGTCAACCGCGCGGCTCTGCTGGTGGCAGCCGGAATCTGCCGCCACTGCCTCTGTTTGAGCGGCGGAGTCTGGGGCACCGGGGTATTTAACGACCGGGAAGGCAAATCTGCGGTGATGTCCGGCGCGGAGCTGGAATACGAACTTCCCTACGGCCCTATGGGATTTAATTCGGGATATGCCCTGGCCGCCCGTCGCCATATGCACGAGTATGGCACTACTCCGGAACAACTGGCCAAAATTGCCGTTGACCAGCGCCGGAGCGCTCTTTTCAATCCACTGGCCCTTTTCAATCAATCGGCCCTGACAATTGAAGAGGTGCTGGATTCACCCGTAATCGTCGATCCCATTCACCTGCTGGAAATAGTTCGTCCCTGCAGCGGAGCAGCCGCGGTTGTGGTCAGCCAGACCGAAGCGGCTCCAGATACTCCCCAACCTCGAGTTGCAATTCTCGGAATGGGAGAATCCTGCACCCACAATTCCATTGTCTATGCCCCCGGCCTGACCGCTACACCAATTGCGCTTTCAGCCCAAAGAGCCTTTGCCATGGCAGATGTAAAGCCAGGAGATATCGACCTGGTTTCCCTGTACGACTGCTACACCATCACCGTATTGCTTACCCTGGAAGATGCCGGTTTTTGCCCCCGTGGTGAAGGTGGCCGCTTTGTCGAGAGCACCGACCTCAGCTTTCGGGGCGCTTTCCCCTGCAACCCCCATGGCGGTCAGCTGTCATGCGGGCAAGCCTCCTACGCCGGGGGTATGTCTCATGTAATAGAAGCGGTGCGTCAACTGAGAGGGCAGGCCGGCGAGCGCCAGGTTGAACGCCACCGCTTGGCTTTTGTCAACGGCAACGGGGGAGTTTTGAGCACCCAGTCCAGTCTGGTATTGGGAGGTGACTAATATGCAGGAGTATTATAGCAACTTTTTCAAGGAGAAATGCAACCAGGGCGAATTGTGGCTGCCATACTGTCCCCGCTGCCAAAAAGCGTTTTTTTACCCCCGCGGGCAATGCCCTTTCTGCCTGGAAGAAGGCTGGCAATGGATGCCTGCTTCCGGCCGCGGGAAGGTCTATTCCTACACCACGGTCAGGGTGAGCGCCCTGGATGAATTTAAAGAAGCAACCCCTTATGTCTATGCCCTTATCGACCTGGAAGAAGGAGTTCGTCTGGCCAGCAATGTAGTAAAATGCCCAGAGGAACTCCTGCAGCCTGACCTGCCGGTAAAACTTACCTGGGTTGAAAGGGAGGGCCGCCGGCTCCCGGTCTTTACGCCGGTGGAAGGGGATTGAAAAACATCCGGCATATTTTTTAAAGATACTTTAACCCGCAGCACCCTTCCCGCATAGGATGGATGGGAGGGAGATTTATAAATGCTCTATACGGTGCAGGCCGGGGACACCCTTGACCAGATAGCCGGGCGTTTCGGGACAACGATAGAGTCCATCATGAATGCCAATGTTATTTGCCACCCCGCTCTGCTTTTCACCGGCCAGGTCTTGATCATTCCCAACCGGGATCTGGCTTTACCCAAATCAGGCGGTGGTCCTTACTACCTGGTTCTACCTGAAGATACCCTGCACTGCCTGGCCGGACAGTTCAACACCAGCGTCTCGGTTCTAAGCGATAACAATCAGCTTAAAAATCCAGATTCCATTTCTGCTTATACTGATCTACTGGTTATTCCAGCCCGGCCCGATATCTTGAGGCTGCAGACCAGCTGGCAGAGCACACCGGCCGCCGACTGCACCGTGTTTGAGCCGCAGCGCCACGGCATTTACTACATTGGCAGCTTTTTATGGGCAGCATTTGGTCTTAAAGCCCTCCCTCCCCTTTTAACACTGCTCGAACATCCCTGCCCGTTGGTGCGCTATTACACCGTTTTAAGCCTGGGGCGTATAGCCCGCGATTTCAACGGCAGAGTAAAAAGGGCTCTGAAGCTGCATTTTAATGATCCTGATCCTGCAACAGCTGGTCTGGCCCACCTGGCTTTACGCCGTCTGCGTCTGGCCGAGCGTGGCTATCGCCGCACCCGCCTTTTGACTGGTGATGATGTCCTGGTCCAGGATATCAATTTTCCCGCCATAGCGGCCAGCCCTTTGGCTTCAGGCAGTGAACTTATCGTTTTGTGCTGGCACATACCCAGCCCCACCGGGGAAGAAGGTCCTCGGGGGGGAGTGTTGATCTATGATCAGGTACAGGTGATCGACTCAGGAAGGACAGGGTTTTTAGCCCGAAGAGGAGATGCACAAATCTCCTTTATGTAGTCTTGAATGGAATTTAAGCAAGCAGGTATTGCTTTAACCGCCTCGGAAGCCTGTTTAAAATCCCCATTAAAATAACAATAGGCAGGATAAATTAATCCCGCCTATTGCTAACTTATGAAATATTTAGCCCAAGTCACACCTTAGTTTACTTATTTCGTAACATATAATCTTATAATATCCTGCTAAAATTGCCGCTGGCGTTTGGCTATTCCTGGGATAATACATCAAGCCTGGTCAGTACCCAATCAAAATCGCCATTGCTGACTACGCTGTTGCAGTATTCACATTCCCCGGAAGCGTTGATGCTCACATTTGCTCCGCAGTTGGGGCAGGTGGTTACGGTTGTACTTTCAGCCAGTCTGGTGACAACCCCTTTACGGCGGCTCATAGCCAATTCGTATTCCATGGTAATTTCCTGTTTAGGATCACCTTCAATGACTTTTCCCGTTTCGTCATTGATAATATAATCCTTTAACCGCACCCTCATGTAAACATCAAGGGTTTCAGTAGCCCCGTTGTCGTGATAATCAGATATTTCCGTCCGCAATACAGCTATTTCGTCAACTACATTGGTGGTTTTGCTGTCAATAAACTCCTGTAGCTGCCGGGCATGGGTGTTGAAGAGTTCATCGGATTCAAAGGGTCTGACTTTCTTCCAGTCTTTGGCCTGCCAGGCCTCTTGCAGCTGGATGAACATATTGTTTACCCGGGACATAAACATATCTTCCGAGAAGTTGGGATCACGACTGCGTAGGTCAGCCATGGCGGACCGCAAATAAGATGTATCTCTGGTCGCGGCTTCCTGATACGATTCCTGGTACGGCTCCTCATAATAGCCCTCATCTATCCCGCCACCTTTTTTACGCATGACAAAATAGAGGATGATTACAATTACTATGATTATCCCCAGCAAAGATGGATGGCTTAAGAGGCTGCCGATCAACAGGCCGGTGAAAAAGCCGCCGCCTGACGAGCCGGAAGAACCTCTCGAACTGGTGGACTTGGAGTGGGAAACGCTGTTGCCCACCGCCGCATCGGCAACATTGACAAGTACAAACGAACACAGGACCAAACAGGCCACGCATATTAAAAGAACCTTTCGGTGTTTCCTCAAGGAGTTCATCCTTGCTCCTCCTTATTCTTTATTACAATCCGACCGGAAATCCGGCTAATTTTGCGATAATACATCCATTCTAGTTAAAACCCAGTCAAAATCGCCATTGCTCACAACGCTGTTGCAGTATTCGCATTCACCGGAAGCGTTGATGCTGACATTGGCTCCGCAATTGGGGCAGGTGCTGACCACCGTATTCTGCGCCAACCGGGTGGTTACACCCTTCTTGCGTGACATCGCCAGTTCATATTCCATGAAGTATTCCCGGTTGGGATCGCCTTCTACCACTTTGCCGGTATTGTCGTCAACTATATAATCCTTGTAGCGGCACCGCATATACACATCCAGGGTTTCGGTAGCCCCGTTGTCATGGTAATCACTTATTTCGGCGCGCAGTATGGCAATCTCATCAACCACGTTGGTGGTATGGCTGTCGATCAGCTCCTGCAGCTGGCGGGCGTGCTGGTTGAAAAGTTCATCCGATTCAAAGGGCCGCACTTTTTTCCAGTCTTTGGCCTGCCAGGCCTCCTGCAGCTGAACAAACATGTTGTTTATCCGGGAAATAAACATATCTTCCGAAAAGTTGGGATCCCGCTCTCTTAACTCGGCCAAAGCCTGCCTCAGATAAGCCGGGTCCTTTCCCACTGCCGCTGATTCTTGTTGGACTGGCATTTCTGGTATCCCGCCGCCTTTTCTCTTAATAAACACAATGACCAGGATAATTATTATTACGATGATGACGAACGGTATGATGAACAAGGCGGCGAAAAAGCCTCCCACTGATGACCCGCCACTGGTATAGCCGCTGCTGCTGGTGCTGCTCGTGGAAGAACTTGATGAGCTCGATTTTGAAGAACTCGAAGAGCTTGACTTCGAGCCGCTGCTGGAAGAACTGGAGGAATGGCTGGTGCTATGGCCTACGGCCGCGTCAACCACATTTACGTAGGCAAAGGTGCACAGAACCAGACAGGCCAGACACAGTAACAATCCCTTGCTGAATCTCCTGAAGGAGAACATTCCACCGCCTCCTTACAATTTGGTTCCGCAATTGCTGCAGAATGCCGCACTGCCATCCGTTTTGGTGCCGCACTGGCTGCAGAATTTGGCCTGCGGGGCCGGCTCGGGCACTACCACCTTGGCCCCACAGTTGCTGCAGAATTTGGCATCTGCCGCTAACCCCAAACCGCATCCGGCGCAAACAATTGCTGCCCCTGGTGCAGCCGGCGCCTGAGGAGCCGCTGGGGCCTGCTGCTGGCCGGGCTGACCCAGTGGAGCGCCGCCCATGCCTCCCTGACTTTGACCCATGGTCTGGGCGAACACCTGCCCCATGGCCAGACCGGCGCCCATGCCCATCCCGGCTTGCATCATTCCTCCCCCGCCTTCGTTGGCCGCCGCCGTTTCCATGACGTCAAGCTGCCGTACTCGGCTATAGTTGTCCATACCGCCCATCATATTGATCCTGGTGCGCTCGTTCAACATAGCCTGGATCTCTTCCGGTAAAGATATATTGGATATGGTTAAAATGGTCATTTCTATGCCCAGGTTGGCAAAGCTCTCTTTTACCGCTGCTTTGACCGCTTCATTGATTATGTTGTAATTGGCGGCCAGTTCAGCGACGGTAACTTTTTGCTGGGCCAGGATGGGAGCAAAATGGGTTACAATGAAGTCCTTGAGCTGATCCCTCAGAGTGTCTATCTTGTAAACCTGGTTGGTGCTGGAAACCGTGCTTACAAATATCTTGGGATCGGTCACCGCAAAGCCAAAGCTGCCAAAAGCGCGCAGTTGAACCTGCTCAAATTTGGGGTCGGAAACCAGGATGGGATGGGGAGTTCCCCACTTTTGATCCAGGATCTGTTTGGTGTTTACGAAGTAGACGTCGGCTTTAAATGGGGATTTAAAGCCATAGGCCCATCCCTTTAAGTCGCCCAGGATGGGCAGGTTCTGAGTGTTAAGAGGGTGGGTTCCTTCGCGGAATACGTCGGCGATCTGACCCTCATTGACAAACACCGCTGCCTGCCCGGGACGGACCACCAGTTTGCCGCCGTTTTGAATTTCGTTGTCCTGCATGGGGAACTTATAGACCAGGGTGTCCTGGGTATTGTCCTCCCATTCGATGATATCCAGGAATTGTTTAGAGATAAAATCAAAAACGCCCAATGTTTTATTCTCCTTTCTCTCTTGAGATTACAAATTTCTTTTAGATAGTACTCTGTTAACCCTAATTCTATATATTTATCGTCGGTTAAATTTTCGTATGACTATGTTGTCGTCAATCGCAATACGTCCAGTATTACTCATTTGACGCCCACGGACGGGCTAATGCGGCGATGCCAGGACGGCAAGGAGCCGCGAGACGCCCACGGACGGGCTAAAGGCGCCGACGTTCATGAACGAACTAGTACAAGCGATGTCCACGGACGGACAAGTGCAGCGATGCCAGGACAGCAGAGAGCTGCCGGTGGCAGGACGCCAAGGAGCCGTGACGCCCATGGACGGGCTAATGCGGCGGTGGCAGGACGCCAAGGAGCCGCCAAAAATTTTCCTCGACGAGTAATACACAGAATTAGGGTTAACCAAGTACTAGAGGTTACTAATATCATTATCGGTCGAAAAATCAGTTTTGTTAATACCCCCCGTCTAACTTTGGCTAATGCTTAGACCCCAGTAATTAAACGTCATTCTTCCTCTTTATTTATATGCATAAAGGCCTCTGTTTCTTTCTACCCTGCTGTTATATCAACGACGGTTTCTATATCCCGGATTCCGGCCCACAGGCGGGAAAGACGAGTCTGAATCTCCCGGCCAAACAGTATTTAAATGAGCTCCTCTTGCATCCTGCGCCGTTTCTGGTTGTCTTCAGAAACATCAAAAAGGTTCTTTTCTGTTTTACGTTTTATAGTTTTTATAACCTTATATAAAGCAGGTGTTTAACATAATTTGGAGAAGTCCTTAGGCAGAAGGAGGTGCCCCTTAATGTATTTACTTCAATCGATACCCGGGCCCTATTTTTTAATAGGTTACATTTTGTATTTAATCGTGTTGATGTTGATAGCCAGAGCAGTTTTTTTTGCATCCGGAACGCCTGCCGAATCGCTTACCGGACTGGATATGATAAGCATAGCCTACTTGAAAGGGGGCCCGCGCGGAGTTATCCAGACCGTCTTTTTCGATCTCTGGAACCGTGAATACCTGGACCTGGACCCCCGCGGCCAGGTTGTAATAAAGAACAGTCAGGTCCATTTGAACGCGCTTGAAGCAACTGTCTCCCGGGAGCTATTGTCCTATACTTCGGCATCAATCGCCATGCGCAAACCCACCTCAGCAACCTTGCAGAATCTAGCGCCCTATTTGGAGCCTATCGCCCGCAACCTGGAGAGCCACGGCCTGTTGATGAGCGAGGAGGCCCGAAGCCGCCAGCGGTCTCTAAAATATCTGTTTCTGGGTCTGGGGCTTCTGCCCGGCCTGCTCAAGGCCTATCTCGGATTTGCCAATAACCGACCCAGCGCGTTTCTAATTTTAGCTTTGATTGTTTACACGATCGTGGTTTTTATTCTGATGCGAGCCAGAAAAGGCCCAACCTCACAAGCACGGCAGTACATTCAGGGTCTGGCCAGTCAATACAACCCGGAATTATCGTTGATAAAGGCCGGACAGAGACCCAACATCAACCCGGCCATTTTAGCCGCCATATTTGGTGTAGGAGCCCTTACATTGGCGTACAGCCCTTTAATGAGTCTCTTTCCCGCCAGTACTTATGCTGCCGGATGTACGTCTACCTGGAGCAGCTCCGGTTGTTCGAGCAGCTCGGGGTGCTCAAGCAGTTCCGGCTGTTCCGGCAGTTCTGGTTGTTCTGGGAGCTCCGGTTGTGGAGGAGGGGGTTGTGGAGGCTGCGGGGGCAGCTAAGGGGTAAGGAAGAATCTATATGCTCTTGAAAAGTCAGAACTATCCGGCTCTAACCCAATTCTTAAATGAATTTTTTATAGGAGCCTATCTGCCTCTGGATTCTATCAGCTAATAAACTGCTGGCCCCGCCCAGTACCTTCAATATCAACTCGGCTTCCGCCAGGTAGTTGATCGTTTTATCCCTGGTCCAAAAAGCGGGCGGTCTTTGCAGGTTGACTATTCGATCCGCTAATTTGACCATCCAGACTTCACGAGGCTGCCTGATTATCCTGTCCAGGCTGTCTTTCATACGCATTTCTGGGGGCAGCGCCTTGTCTTTGGTCAAGGCCTGAACACCGTCTGCTATCGCTTCGCCAAATTGACTCTTCAGTTCCTGGTAGCTGATACCCGCATCTTCAATGATATCATGCAGAAGGGCGCATTGAATCAATAGATCAGCATTCAGTTTGGATTGGCCACTGTTGCAGAGCGCGGCCATGGCCTCCTGGGCCACCTCAGCCAGGTGAACTACATAGGAGTAGGACTGGCCCGGCACTTTTTGTTCTCCATGAATGATGGCCGCATAGTTCATAGCCTGGAGGTATTTATCTTGATCCCACATTTGATGAGCCTCCCGTCATTCCTGGTTCGCCACCAGGGCATAAGCCCTTTTTTTGTCGAGTTTATCGATCAAGTTATATAAAAACCATATTTCTTTATGGTATTTGTTTTCGTTGAAGTCGCCGTAAAAATCGTACAAGAACTGTTTCAATTCATCGATCGTAACCCGGGCCACCCAGGCTTTCTGGTCGGTCTGTTTGCCCTTTAAAATCCCTTTTTTTATATAATCAATTACACTTCTTAAGGGTTCCTTGTCGTTGGCCGGAGGAAAAAACGGGCTGATGGGACGCGGAACGTTGCGTGACCACTCGCCGAGCTCCCAGGAAAAGTGAGGATCATCCAATTCTGCTATATACACGTCAAAAAACGGCAACCATATCCCATCCTTTCACGTTTCAAGTCTTTCGATATCCCCAAACTATACTTTAACCGCTGATAGGTTTCTCATGCCTTTAATATCAATATTTTAAAGAATAATGTCATTTACGGAGCAATATGCTTAAAAACACTTGACCGGGGTTCCTATGCAACACCGTATCTTGTTTTTGAGGGGATGAAAATAATTTTGGCAGGTCTTAAGGAAAAAGTAAAGGGTTTCTTTGCCTTGAATTCCAGCATTTCATTTATACCGGTCATGGTAATCTTGAACGTTAGGGTTAAAAATGCGGCAGATTTTACCGTTTTTGCCGTTTGGAAAAAAACCCGGGTTCAGGTGCGAACCAACGACAGCTACGTTTCAACTGCATTTAAATCGCCACCATGGAAACGGTGTTCCAAAGCTGCTATTATTCAATTTTAAAAGTACGGTTTATGAAGCGGTGAAAACTATGCGGAAAACCAGCTTTGGTATGATGCAGGTATACGCAGGAGTTTTTGTAATGAAGGTTGAGCTGCCGGGCCAGGTCTAAAACCTCTTCATTGGCCGCTCCTTGCTGGAACCAAATATGTTCTAACCCTCTAGCCTTGCAGACCGGCAAAAGCTCCAATGTTACACGGGGGTTGGTGAAAAAGAGCACCGCTTCGGCAGCAGGTAGGGACTCTATATTTTTATAGCATTTCTGGTTCTCAACCTGTTCAAGTGCGGGATTTACCGGATATATCTCATATCCTTGTTCCCTCAAGAATTTAAACACCCCCCGGCTGAATGACTTGGGATTGCCGGATAAACCGATGAATGCCAGTCTTTTATATCTGTTAAAAAAGTCCTCCATATAAAAAACCGCCTCCTTAACTCAAAAGCCCATGTTTCCACACTAGCTGCACACAGTATAATATAACAACGCCTGCCGCTGCCCTTATTGTACCACAATTACCAGATGCTACTCCTATTACCCTTTTATTCAACCCGGGTGCCTGGCAGGAGGAATTGGCTTTTACGGAAAAGAATTCTTTAAAGATATGTAGTCGCCATAGATGTTGTTAAAAACCGGCCCCAATGTTTCGAGGTCTTAAATCCAAACCGGTTGTCGGGAAGGAGTTTTGAATGAAGGCCAAACGATGGCTTATAGCAGTGATTGCCATATGCTGCCTGATGGTATCCATCTGGGCACTCAACGGGAAAAAGATCGTCCCACCGCCTGCTCCGACCACGCCTGCTCCGAATACGGTGGCATCTTCCCAGGAGGTCAAGGTGCACTTTATAGACGTAGGCCAGGCTGACAGCATCTACCTGCAGCTCTCCGAGCATGTAGACATTCTGGTCGACGCAGGCAACGTTCAGGACGGCCCGGCGGTAGTTAAATATCTCCAAGAACAGGGTGTTGACGACCTGGATTTACTCATCGCCACCCATCCTCATGAAGACCATATTGGTGGCATTTCCGAGATTCTCAAGGCCTTTAAGGTAAAAGAGATCATTGACAGCGGTAAAGTAAGCTCCAATAAAACCTATAAAAATTATGCCAATCAAGCCCGGCTGGAAGGCTGTCCGTGGGAACGGGACGCCTATCAATCATTCACCTGGGGCGGCACCAGCCTGCAAGTGCTTACCGGCGAGGACACCTGGAATGAAGTCAATGATTACTCGGTGGTCATACGTCTGGATTGTGGTGATATCGAGTTTCTTTTGGCCGGGGACGCTGAAAAGGGCGCTGAAGAACTCCTTCCCGGCGATATTAGCGCTGATATACTGAAGGTGGGGCACCATGGCGGCTCTTCGTCGAGCAGTCAGCGCTTCTTGGAACGGGTCAACCCCAGGGTTGCTGTAATAAGTGTTGGCAACGCCAATACCTATGGCCACCCGTCTCCCGATACACTGAAAAGGCTGCAGCAAATCGGGCTCCAGATTTATCGTACGGATATAAACGGCAGCATTGTGGTCTCAAGCGACGGTCTGACATATTCCGTAATGACTGCCCGGTAATGCTTTTGCAAACCGAACTGGTGCATTTTATCTAATTACGCTATTGTCCTTCCTATCATAAACCTTTATTGCTTCTTCTAGCTCCCCAGCCAGACCATCCGGACTAATTAGGGAGTGAAAATACGGTCAGAAAATAAATTAAGGGAGGATTTCCTCCCTCTTGTTTGCATATGGTGCGGTAGAAAGGACTTGAACCTTCACCTGCTTGCACAGACATGGACCTGAACCATGCGCGTCTGCCGATTCCGCCACTACCGCACGCTGCTTACATCAGCAATTGAAATTATAGTATAAGCCACTCCGGGTTGTCAAGATAATCAGCCCCTAAAATCCTCTCTGTAAATAACAGCTTCCCGCTATTTGCATGAGAGATTGTATTTACTTCCGGTAAACCAGGTTAGCTGCGGAGTAAACGGTAATAAAATGCTTAAAACCCAATTATTTTGTTGAAAAGAGTTTAATGAGAAGGGATTTTATGCGATATTATTATTAGTGGATCTGAAAGGATGAGGTAGAATTAATGCTGGGTACTATGGCCACCGATCTGGAATCCCTCCACATTCTCAGCTCCGATGATATAGTTCGTTTTAGGAACTATATAGCGGAAAAATATCCCCTCCAAAGTGCAGCCAGTCGGGCCCAAATCCTGGCCAACGCCATCCACCGCGTTATTGATAAAGAACTTCAGGTCTTCTCCGGCTTGTTCAAAAGCTCCCTCCGTACAGCTGTACTCGATTTAGCCGTAAGCAGAAGCGTCTTTCAGGTCAGGGGAGATGACATCTTTTATACGGCTTTGCGTTTGGCCGGTTTTGCCAAAGATTCTCTATTTGCATTATCCTCCTGGATAAAGACCCGTTTGGGCCAAGTAGTATCCATTACCGCTCTGCAGCAAATGGTTCTGCAGATTCGTCAACGGGCTTTTAGCAACCTTGCTAAAGCATTCCTGCCGGCCTACCGGGCTAAAATCACCCAACCATCGTCAGAGCCGCTGTGGTACAGCTCTTCGGCGGTGCAGACCGGCTTTCAGTATAACGCGGATGTGAGAAAAACACTTTCCAACCTGTCCAGTTTGAGAATCCCGGCGCCCTTTGGGGAGCTCTTCCTGCTTGACTACCTGAAACAACTGCCCCAAAAGGCGGCCCATATAGAATGGCCTCCTTTAAAGCAATACCTGGAAAAGGCCTGGGCATGTACCTTAAGCCTTCTAAAAAAAGGTCTGCAGCGTTTTGTTTTGCCCGCTGCCACAGCGTCGGTTTTGTGCATAGCGGCAGGTTTGAGCATGGCCAGCTTAAGCAGCAGTGCCGAAGCCCATCAGTCAATAGCATCTATTACTCAGGTCCATAGTGCCAAAGCCAGCCCGGTTATACCTTACGAACAGAGCCGAACCGCAACCGCTCCGGTATGGAATGAGCTTACCACCAGGGCTCCTGAAAAAGCGCCCGTTAAGCCAGCCACTCTTAATACCACTAGGCCGGGCGAATCTTCCGGACAGCCGAGCACCGCTAAATCTACTTCGGCCAGCAAAGCCGCTTCACCAACAGCGCCTTCCAAAAGCGTCCCGAGTCAACCTTCCCGGCCTAAAAGCGCTGTAGTTAGCAATAATTCGGCTAAACTACTGGCCTACCACAACGTTGATCAAAAGAAACTCAAGGCTTATCTCAAAGCCAAAAATTCACTACTCGCCAATGAACCATATTTCTCCACTATCATATCGGTCAGCCATCAGCACAATCTCAATCCTCTGCTGCTATTTGCCATAACCGGGCAGGAGCAGTCCCTGGTTCCCAAGGACGACAGCGACGCCGCACGCATTGCCAACAACCCGTTTAATGTCTTCGGCAGCTGGATTGAATACAATACCTCGATAAACGATTCGGCCCATATTGCGGCCAATACCATCATTTCCCTGAGCAAAGGCCGCCCGGCCAATGCCGATCCCCTGGCCTGGATCAACCGCAAGTACGCCAGCGATCCCAACTGGTATAAAGGAGTATGGAGCTATTTACAGGAATTGGAGAGGGCGGTTAGATAGAATCTCTACTTTAGGCTTGTCCAAAATTTCCCCTGCCAGGTGTTTCTCTCTGCCAGGCGGCGATCGATCTGGTTCAGAACTTCCCATTTGTTGAGGCTCCACTGCGGTTCGAGTAAAGTTTGACGGGGGCTGTCCCCGGTCAAGCGATGGATTACCATATTTTTAGGCAGTATCTCCAGGATGTCTACCACCAGTTCTATGTATTCATCCCTACTTAAGGTATCAAAAGGCTTTTGCTGGTAAATATGACCCAGGGGAGTGCCCTGCATAACGTGCAAGAGGTGCAGCTTGAGCCCATTCAGGGGCAGCCCGGCTGCCTTAAGAGCACTGGCCATCATATCATCCCGGCCTTCCCCGGGCAGGCCCAGAATCAAATGCACACAGCTCTCTATGCCCCGGGCCTTCAAGCGAGTTAACGCATCAAGAAAGTTATCAAAGCTATAACCCAGGTTAAACCGTTCGGCACTCTTGCGGTGAATACTCTGCAGGCCCAGCTCCACCCAGAGATAGCGCTTCTCTCCCACTTCCTGCAAAACGTCCAGTACCTCTTCGGAAAGGCAATCCGGTCGGGTGGCAATGGCCAGGCCTACAACCCCCTCCCAATTCGATGCCTGACAGTAGAGTTTGCGCAGCCTGGCCGGTGGTGCATAGGTGTTGGTAAACGCCTGAAAATAAGCAATATATCCAGCCCTTGGCCACTTCTTGTGCATAAAGGCCTTTACTTCATGAAACTGCTCCTCCAGGCTGCTTCCTCGCCGTCCGGCGAAATCGCCGGACCCCCTGGCACTGCAAAAAAGGCAGCCCGTGGTAGAGAGGGTTCCATCACGGTTGGGACAGCTAAAACCAGCATCCAGGGAAACCTTGAACACTTTATGCCCGAATTTCTGGCGCAAAAAGTAGTTCAAGCTCTGATAACGCTTGTCCCCCCACAATTGGATAGTGGTTTCTTCGCTGTCCACTGCTTTACCTCCTGAATATATGTTATAATTTTTTCAAATTTACCGCGGCAGCGCAAGTTTTACCATACCGCAAGCGGTGCAAATAGGCTACTATGATTATGGAATAAAAACCAACTTGAGATATGATATCATGGTGAATGCCCGTCAGACAGGCTGGTGAATCAATCAGACAATCCACGAGGAGGATGCTTTTATGAAGACTCATAAAAAGGAATTTTTAATAATCCTGGTCATCGTTGTAATGGCGTTCGCCGTAGGTCTTTACAGTTCCCTGCACGACAAACCTGAATATGTAAATCAGTCCGGTCAGGTGATGGTTCTTCCTCCTGAAGATTATGTGATTCAGACTGGTGCCGGATCTGTAACAGTCGGCCGCAGCACCTTCCAAGAAGTATACTCCCTGTTTCCCGACGGCAAGATACTGGGTATGAGCACCATTTACCGCCCAACCGGTCAGCCATTTTTCTTTGAATTTTCGAAAAAGGAAAACATTTTAACCGTGATCCAGATAGAGGAGAAGAGCCTGGCAACCGCGCGCGGCATTAATGTGGGAGACAGCCTTGACAAGGTTATAGCTGCCTATGGAGACAACTACTCCTCAACCAACATGGCTGGCGTCGGCATGGTAGATATGAGCTATGGCCAATCCGACAAAATTATTTTTAAAATAAACAACCAGGTGGTAACCAAAATAGTAGTACAGCACCAGGTGGTTAAGTAGTATAAGTTACAACTCTTCTTGCCCTGTCCTTCCAGTTCCACCATTAGAGAAGCTCGGGTTCTGGTTGTTTAGTTGATTCATAATAAACCGCACAGCTCAGCACATACAACATGCATCGATCATTTGGACTCCCCGCTGGCGGCATAATTCATCATACAACTTCTGCGGGCTGCGCCCGGCCAGTTGGCGGGGATCCCGGATGCCCAGATCCCAGAGATCACCGGCTATGCTCTTACCCACTCCAGGTATGCTGCGCAGGCCACGCAGAACGGTTTCCTTATTACGGTCAATCATCTTACCGATCATTAGATTTCTTTGAACAAGTTTACCATTTCAATAGCTGTTACCGCTGCATCAACGCCTTTGTTGCCGGCCTTGGTTCCAGCCCTTTCAATAGCCTGTTCTATAGTGTCGGCGGTAACCACTCCGTATACCACTGGAACTCCTGAATCCAACCCTACATGGGCAATGCCCTTGGTGACCTCGGCTGACACGTACTCAAAGTGCGGTGTAGCCCCGCGAATTACGGCCCCCAGACACACAACCGCATCGTAGCCCTTTTTGGTCATTCGGGCCGCTGCCAGTGGCATTTCAAAAGCGCCCGGCACCCAGGCAACTTCTATATCAGAGGGATTTACCCCGTGACGGGTCAGGGCGTCAACGCAGCCGGACAGCAATTTGTTGGTGATAAACTCATTGAATCTAGACACCACTATGCCGATTTTCTGCCCATCCCCGATAAGTTTTCCTTCATAACTCTTTCCTACCATTAATGTCTGCCTCCTCGATAATTATGATGCTATTACAGGTTTACCAGCATATGCCCCATTTTTTCCTTTTTGGTCTGCAGGTAGCGCAGGTTTTCCTTTTGATATTCCATCTCGATGGGAACCCGTTCAACCACTTCCAGTCCGTATCCCTCCAGGCCTCTAATCTTCTTGGGATTGTTGGTCATAAGCCTCATCTTGCGGACACCCAGGTCAACCAGTATTTGCGCCCCGATTCCATAATCGCGCAGATCGGCCGGGAACCCGAGTTCCAGGTTGGCTTCCACCGTGTCCCGCCCGTTGTCTTGCAGGTGATAGGCGCGGATCTTATTGGTCAGTCCTATACCCCTTCCCTCCTGGCGCATGTACAGGAGGATCCCCTTGCCTTCCTGCTCGATCATAGTCAAAGCAGCTGCCAGCTGGTCTCCACAGTCACAGCGCCGGGAGCCAAATACGTCCCCGGTCAGGCATTCTGAATGCACCCGCACCAGGATCGGTTCATCAGGATCCCATTCACCTTTAACCAGGGCCAGGTGGCCCTTGCCATCCAGCATGGATTCATAGGCCACTGCTGTAAAATCGCCGTATTTGGTCGGCAGCTGGGCGTCGGATACCCTGGTAACCAGTTTTTCTTTGCGCCTCCGGTACTCAATGAGATCAGCTATGGACACGATCTTCAAGTCATGCTGCTGCGCGAAATGATAGAGTTCGGGCAACCGGGCCATGGTTCCGTCGGCATTCATGATTTCACAGATCACCGCTGCCGGGTATAGTCCGGCCAGCCGGGCCAGGTCGATAGAACCCTCGGTGTGTCCGGTACGGCGTAAAACACCGCCCGATCGGTAGCGCAGCGGGAATATATGCCCCGGTCTGCGGAAATCAGAAGGCAGGGCTTCATCAGATATCAAAGCCTTAATGGTCTCGGCTCTCTCGAAAGCCGATATCCCCGTAGTGGTAGTCCGGTAATCGACTGATACCGTAAAAGCAGTTTCATGGTTGTCGGTGTTTTCAGCCACCATAGCCTGTATCTCCAGTTCATCCAGGCGCTCACCCAGCATGGGCATACAGATCAAGCCCCGGGCGTGAGTGGCCATAAAATTTACTATTTCGGGAGTAGCCTTTTCCGCGGCGATAATAATGTCGCCCTCGTTTTCCCGGTCCTCGTCGTCCACAACGATGATCATCTTCCCTTCCCGGACATCGGCGATCGCTTCTTCAATCGTATTCAGCATTAGTTAAAACCTCCTTATAAAAAGCCGTTTTCGGCCAGGAAACTTAAATTTAACGGTGTTTTTTCTTGCGGCTGGCCGGGGGTCAGCAGCCGTTCCACATAACGCCCAATGATATCGCTTTCCAGGTTTACCGAATCCCCGGGGTTCTTGGAGCCCAAAACGGTTTGGTGCGCGGTATGGGGAATAAGTGAAACCGTAAAACTGTCCTCAAAAACGTCCACCACGGTAAGACTGACCCCGTCAATGGCTATGGAGCCCTTGGGCACCGCATATTTTAACAGAACGGCTGGAGCACCTATGCGCAAAATGATGGCTATATCCAAACGCTCTTTTTGGACAATACGGCCCACCGCGTCTACATGCCCCTGCACCAGGTGGCCTCCCAAACGGTCGGCGAGACGCAAAGCCCGCTCCAGGTTGATCGGGTCTCCCGGCTTAAGGCTGCCTATGGTTGTTTTACTGACCGTTTCGGGCATTACATCAGCCGCAAAGCTGCGGGAATTGAATTCCACAACTGTCAAGCAAACTCCATTTACGGCAATGCTGTCACCCAGTTTGACATCACTTAATACCCGGGCTGCCTCAACTCCAATTCTATATGACTGGCTTCCCGGTTCCAGCTTGATTACTTTGCCTATCTCTTCAACTATTCCTGTAAAAATCTCGATTCACCATCCTGTATAAGCGGTAAATACAAAATCCGGCCCCAGCTTTTGCGTTTGTACATTGCCAAGCACCAGGGCTTCACTCATCAGCTGCCGGCCCGGTCCTGCCACCGGACCGGGGGCCGCCTTTCCGCCAATAATTTTGGGGGCGATCACCCAGATCAATTTATCCACCAGGCGTTTATCGATCATTGCGGCATTGATCTCGGATCCGCCCTCCAGGAGCAGACTGCATATCCCTCTTCGGCCCAGCTCTCCCAGCACCTGTTCAAGATCTAAAACCGGCCCCTCACCGTCCAGGGAACAAACCTCCACTCCCTGTTCTTCCAGCATTTTAACCCTTTTGGGATCCTCAATCCGGTTGGTAAAAACCAGAGTACACTGCTCCCGGCTGCTCTGAACGATTTTACTTTCCAGGGGAAGCTGTAACTCCGGATCAAGGATCACCCGCAGCGGATCGCGGCTTTCTTCAATTTTCAGCCGGGTATTGAGCTGGGGATCGTCGGCCAGCACCGTGCCAATCCCAACCATAATGGCATCATAGAGATTGCGTAACCGGTGCACGTATTCCCGGGCCGCTTCTGAACTTATCCATCGCGAGTCCCCGGTAAAGGTGGCGATTTTCCCGTCCAGGGTCATAGCCGTCTTCAGGGTAACAAAGGGGCGGCCTTCCCTGATGTATTTAAAAAAGAACTCATTCAAACGCCCAGCCTGTTCCTGCAGGATTCCAACAGAAGTGAATATTCCCGCTTCCTGTAGACGGGCCATTCCCTTTCCGGCTACCAGCGGGTTGGGATCCAGGATTGCCGCTACCACCCTGACAACACCCTGGTTTATTACCGCCTCGCAACAGGGTGGGGTGCGCCCAAAGTGACAACAGGGTTCCAGGGTTACATAGAGAGTGGCTCCCCGGGCATTTTCTTCGGCCCTTTGCAGGGCCATAACCTCCGCATGAGGGGTGCCCGCCTTGCGGTGATACCCTTCACCCACTACCTGCCCATCCTTTACCAGTACAGCCCCCACCATCGGGTTGGGGCTGGTTCGCCCCTGGGCGCGGGCGGCCAGGTTCAAAGCTCTTTGCATATAAAATTCATCGATTATCTGCTGCATTTAAATTGTGCCCCCAAAACAAACAACCCGATTTTATTCGGGTTGTTGGGCGTAGCCACTCAGGCCTGCAACAATGCATGCCAGAATAGACCTTCTTCTCCCATCCAGACTATACTGTCGGCCCCGGAGTTCCACCGGATCCTGCCTTGCGGCTCGCGGGCTGTAACCGCCGATAGGGAATTTCACCCATCCCCGAAGAAAGCTGTTTTTTCTATCAAGTTTGCATCTATGGTATCACGAGTCAAGGCCTTGGTCAAGGGGCCAGAGATTTAAGGTAGCGCACCGCCTCCGGAGGGTGTTCCGATTTGAACACGTAGGAGCCGGCCACCAGGACGTCTGCCCCGGCCTCTATAATGTCCAAAGCGTTGCTCTGGTTTACTCCCCCGTCGACCTGTAGCCAGGCCTTTGAATCGCGTTCTTTCATCATTTCTCGCAAGCGCCTTATTTTGGGAATCATCTCGGGTATAAACTGCTGTCCGCCAAAACCCGGATTGACGCTCATTATTAAAACCAGGTCCACATCTTTTAATATGTATTCCAGGCCGCTCAATGGAGTGCTGGGATTTAGAGCCACACCCGCTTTTTTGCCCTGTTCCTTGATAAAGTGAATCACCCGGTGCAAATGGCGGCAGGCTTCCTGGTGCACACTTATCAAATCCGCTCCTGCTTCAGCAAAAGCGGGAATAAATTGCTCCGGACGTTCGATCATGAGATGAACATCAAGAAAGAGGCCGGTTGCCGGCCTGATGTCGGCCACCATCTGGGGGCCGATGGTGATATTGGGAACAAAATGCCCGTCCATCACATCGACATGGAGCCAATCCGCCCCTGCCTGTTCTACTGTCGCAATATCCTTTCCCAGTCTTGAAAAATCGGCTGCCAGGATTGAAGGCGCAACCAGGATCATTTATAACACCTCTCCTTTTCCATCACTTCAGCCAGCAGGTTTAAATAATTGTTATATCTAAAATCCGGAATTTGTCCGGTAGCCACGGCTTCACGCACCGCGCAATCCGTTTCCCTGGCATGCAGGCAGTTCGAAAATCGGCAATCCCGTGAAAGTTCTTCAAAGTCGGGATAGAGTTTTCCCAGTTCCCTACTGCTTATATCCGGCAGATCGAGCATGCTAAATCCGGGAGTATCAGCCAGCCAGCCCCCGCTGGGCAGCGGGAACAGTTCAACATGACGGGTAGTGTGTTTGCCCCGCCCTATCTTGTCGCTCAGTTCCCCGGTGGCGGCGTATCCCCCACCCACCAGCTGGTTTAAAAGACTCGATTTGCCGGTGCCCGAAGGTCCGGCAAATACCGCGATTTCATCCTGAATCTGTTCTTTCAAAAAGTCCACTCCGGTGCAATCAAGGGCCGAAGTTTTAATTACCGTGAAGCCGGCCCGGGGATAATGGTCGGTGATGAGCTGAGCGTTGTTATCCGGTTCCAGGTCGCTCTTATTCAAGACCAGGCAGGGCCGCAGACCCTTGTGCATGGTCAAAACCAGCAGGCGGTCCAGAAGTACGGTGCTGGGTGCCGGCTGGTTGCAGGCCAAAACAATAAGGACCAGGGTGACATTGGCAATTCGGGGCCGATAGAGTTCGCTGCTGCGGGGCAGAACTGTTTCCAGTATCCCGCTTCCTGATTCCAGGGGGCTAATCATCACCCGGTCGCCGGTAGTAACCAGATCCTTAATCTTACCGCGCAGGCGGCACTGATACAGGTTTTTGTCTTGATCCTGAACATAGTAGAAGCCGCTGTATTTTTTCAATACCAGCCCTTCTACTCTTGCTTGTGGCATGGCTTCCCTCCAACTACCCGTTTAATCGTACCAAGGCCGGTTCCAGCCCCCCACACGGGGTGGGGGGAACTAACTTAGAAGCTGTCTTTCTTCACCGACTTGCCGTTGAGGAATACTTCCACTTTGGCGGCACCGAAATAGTTAATAGCTGTCACTACCGTGTCTCCTCCCCGATGGGCCTGGTTATAAACATCCCTGGTTCCCTGAGTATCGGTAACCCGTATGACAACCTGGTAAAATGCTTCAGTCGTTGGCAGGGTATAAGTATACTGCCGGCTCTGAGCCACCGGACCGGGTCCGGTGGAAAGTGAAATATTGACCGTGCTCTTTTGGTCCACCATGGTGCCGGCGGCAACGCTCTGTTTACATACCTGGTTGATATAGTATTGACTGCTGGGTTCACGAGTGGTTGTGCCTATAACCAGATCATTATCCTGAATTAACTTCGTTGCCTGTTCCAGGGTCATACCCAACAGATTGGGCATCTTTACCTTGCCTGGCGATTTGCCCTGGCTTACCAGTATATATACGGTACTTCCCTTGGCGGCCTGGGTGTTGCCTTTTGGATCCTGCGAAAAGGCAACGTTCTCCGGCCATTTATCATCATATTGCTTCTGTACCTTCGGAACAAAACCGGCTCCCCGGATTTCCATTTCCGCTTCACTGGCCGTTTTGCCCACCACATAAGGAACGGCTGCCTGTTCGGCACCAGTGCTTACTGTAATCTCTATTTCGCGCCCTTCCTTGACTTTCTGACCTTTGGGAGGTTTTTGGGCTATAACCGTGTCCGCCGGTTGGTCGCTGCTGGCCTTTACTACCGTCACCTTGAGTTTTAAATCGGTAAGCTTTTGATTGGCTTCGGTTACCTTTAAACCGACTACATCGGGAACCTCAACCTCTTTTCCAAACAGACCGGAACTCATGAAGAAGAAGCCGCTCAGCAGGCCCAGCAAGGCTATGCCAATAACAATCCAGGTGCTCTTTTTTAGGCGTCTCTTGCCCAGGGTCTTGCGGGGTGTTCCCGAACGATAGCCCTCGTTCCCGAAATCGGCTGCCACCGATCGGCAGTAGGGAAGCAAAGCATTGCGCAAATCCTGAGCACTGGCAAAACGCTGAACCGGATTCTTGGCCATGGCCCTTAAAATAACTGCTTCCAAAGCCTTCGGGATCTCGCTGTTGAACGAACGCGGAGGAACCGGGTCGTCGTGAATATGCTTTAAAGCCACGGTAATTGGACTCTCAGCATCAAATGGCATTTTCCCGGTCAGCATTTCATATATTACGCAGCCCAGAGAATAAATATCCGTGGTCCGGGTAACCGGCTCCCCCCTGGCCTGCTCGGGCGCGATGTAATGGACCGAACCCACGATATTGCCGCCGTAGGTTATAGTCTTTTTACTGATGGCTTTGGCTATGCCGAAATCTGCCACCTTTACTATTCCGGTTTCCGTTATTATGATGTTATGAGGCTTGATATCACGGTGTATAATGCCTTTTTCGTGGGCATGCTGCAAGCCGTCGCAGATCATGGTGGCAATGGTAACAGCCTGATCAACGGGCAAAGGCGCCTCTCTCTGGATGTACTCCTTTAGCGTCTCACCTTCTATGAATTCCATGACTATATAGTAGACATCTTCCTCCTGCCCGACATCATAAATATTTACGATATTGGGGTGAGAAAGCTGCGCAGCGGCCAGGCCTTCAGTTTTAAATTTCTGCACAAAGTTGAGATCGCTTGAATACTCGTCCTTCAGTATTTTGACCGCTACTATCCTGTCCAACATGCGGCACCGGGCCTTGTATACCATAGCCATGCCGCCTTCACTGACCAGTTCGATGATCTCGTAACGACCACTTAACACTGTACCTGCACCTATCAAAGTTCTAACCTCCCACTTCGATGCGCGATAATATAATCGTGATATTGTCGCTGCCGCCGTACTTCAGAGCCCTTTCCAGAAGCCCCTGGGCGGCCTGCTCCAGGCTGCTTGAAGTTTCCTGCAAAACCTCCTGCATTTCGCCCTCGCTGACCTTGTCGCTGAGGCCGTCACTGCAAAGAAGAATCAAATCGCCTGGGTGCACCTTTTCCTGGTACCTATCTATGTTCACATTCTCTTCCACACCCAGAGCCCGGGTGAGGATATGGTTATAGGGATTGGAGCGCATGTCTTCCGGCTTCAGCCTTCCCTCCATAAGAAGCTGCTGAGCCAGGGTATGATCTCTGGTTATTTTGCGTAGTTTTCCATCCTGAACCATATACAGGCTGCTGTCTCCTATATGAGCTACATGCATGAGCCCGTCTTCAAAAGCCGCCAGGGTGGCGGTGGTCCCCATCCCATGTAAAGCGGGATCCTGCTGGGCGGAGCTCAAAATAGCACTATTGGCCTTTTCCAGGGCCAATACCAGCCTTCCCGGTAGTTCCTCGCTGCTTTCTACAAATATCTGATTAATGGTTTCAACGGCTATGGCTGAGGCTACTTCTCCGCCGTTATGACCTCCCATTCCGTCACAGACAACGAGAAGGCCACGGTTTAAATCCACCAGATAGCTGTCTTCATTGTTGCTTCTAACCAGCCCCTGGTCGCTTATCGCTGCTACCTTCATTTTTTAACTCCTCGATTCTATATAAACCCTCATATTAGCCTGTTTCATGTGCTGGCCTTGAGCTGCCCGCAGGCCGCTTCGATATCGGCACCCATTTCCTGGCGAACCGTTGCGGTAAGCCCCCCCTGTTCGAGCATTCTTAAGAATCGGTATACTACATCATTTCCCGGTTTCAAGAAGGGCAATCCGTCAACTTCATTATAGGGAATCAGATTGACATTGGCCAGCAGCGGTTTTAAGAGCTTTATCATGTTCTGGGCATCCTCGCGCCGGTCATTGACCCCTGCCAATAGCACGTATTCAAAAGTAACCCTTCGGCCGGTCATGGCGATGAACGTCTCTACCGCCTTTATCAGACGCTTCAACGGGTATTTCCGATTTATCGGCATCAACCGGCTGCGTAATTCGTCATCACAGGCATGCAGGGAAACGGCCAGGGTTATCTGAAGCTTTTCCCGCCCCAAACGCTCAATTCCCTCCGCTTCGCCGGCTGTTGAAATCGTAATATGCCTTTGGCCGATATTTATTCCCTGGGTATTATTAAGCACATATACTGATTTTATCACTTGATCATAATTTAGCATAGGTTCGCCCATTCCCATATACACGACATTGCCTACCTTTTGTGTTTCACGGCTCTTTAAACGTTCGGCCAATTCGCGGTTGGCGCTTAATACCTGTCCGGCAATTTCATAGGCCTGTAAATTGCGCTGAAACCCTCCCTTTCCGGTTGCGCAAAAGGCGCAGGCCATGGGGCAACCCACCTGAGTGGATATGCACAGGGTATATTTATCAGAGCGCGGATCCCCCTGGGGAATGGCTACGCTCTCAATGCGCTTTTTATCGTTCAACTCCAGTAGAAATTTGCGCGTTCCGTCGTTTGAAACCCGCTGCTTTATAAAGCGCGGCGCCGATACCCGGGCGTTGGAATCTAGCCGCACTCTCAACTCCCGGGGCAGGTCGCTCATATCATAAAACGAAGTTACGTTCTTACGGTATATCCACTGGTATATCTGCCGCCCCCGGTAAGCCGGCTCCCCCAATGTCTGAAGGTATTGTTCAAGTTCGGGGATGTTAAGTCCCAGAAGCTCAGTTTTGTTCATATCCTATATCCTCTCTCTTCATCAATGCAAAGAACATCCCGTCGGTATCATATTTTCCAGGCAAAAGGGTAAACATTCCCGAACCGCAGGCCTGCCGGTCAGGCGGGTCCAGGGGAAAATGCTCCAACTCCCGGTCAAAGCCTTTAAGCTGGAAATGGGGATGCGATTTCAGGAAGTCTTTGACGACCTCCTCGTTTTCCCCCCGATTGACAGTGCAGGTAGAGTATAGCAGGCACCCCCCCATCTGGACCAGGCGGGCTGCCTGCGCCAGCATCAGAGATTGCAATCCTGGCAGTTCCTGCAAATCCTCCAGGCTTTTCTTCCATCTCGAATCAGACCGCCGGGCCAGAACCCCCAGCCCCGAGCAGGGGGCATCCAACAGCACCGCCGAACCCGGAGCCAAATGAGGCGAAAGGCCGGTCACATCAGCTTCATGGGCCTCAACTATCTCTATCCCCAGGCGCCGGCAGTTGTCCATCAAGAGCTTAATTTTGTGTCCATAGATATCAAAGGCCTCAATGCGCCCCTTATTGTCCATAATTTCTGCCAAATGAGTGCTTTTCCCACCCACTCCACAGCATAAATCATACACCGTCTCCCCGGGCGCCGGGTTGAGAATTATACCGGCCAGCATAGCTGCCTCGCTTTGTAAATAAAACCGGCCCGATTTAAAGGCCCGGCTCTCGCTCAAAGGCCTTTTAGCAGCCATAGCCCGCAAAGCTCCCGGCCAGTTTGGGCTTATTTGCGCATCAATTCCTTCAGCAGCCAGATCGGCGGCCAGTTGGTGAGGGGTGCAGTACAACCGGTTGACCCGGATGGTTTGAGCTGGAGGTAAATTGTCAAACATCAGCATTGTCCGGGCCTGAGCCATTCCATACTGATCGATAAATTGGTCCACCATCCATTCCGGATGCGAGTAATAGGCGGCCAGGCAGCCATCTTGTTCACCGGGCCTGGTTAAATCACCACGCTGGCGCAACAGGTTGCGCAGAACACCGTTGACTACCCTTCCCAAACCCTTTCCGGCCCGGTTCGCAACTATGTTTACCGCATCGTTGACCACGGCGTATTCCGGCACCCGATCCATGAACAGGATCTGATAGGCCGATATCCGCAGCACGGATCTCAACCACCGGTTCTGAGAAGAGACATCCCCTTTAAGGAAAAGATTAAGCACCTCATCAAGGTGCTTTACCATACGAACTGTTCCATTGACTATTTCAGTCAGGAGCCGACGATCTTCACCGCTGAAAGTGCTGCGGGCAATCTGTTTTTCCAGCAGCAGGTTGGCATAGGCCCCATTTTCCAGGACTCTATATACAAGATCAGCTGCGCACTCCCTTACTGATTCATATACTTCGGACTTGCCACGCCGTCTATGCCTGTCTTGCTTCTCAGTCATCGCTCCCTCCAGCAAACATCATGACGTAATAGAGAAGGGTCATTACCGACGACAGGGTTGCCGCAACATAGGTCAGGGCGGCAGCACTGAGCACCTTTTTAACCTGGGGCGCCTCATCGGCGCTTATCAGGCCGGCTTCACTCAGTTGAACAACCGCTCTGCGCGAAGCGTTGAACTCCACCGGCAGGGTTATAAGGTGAAACAAAACTACTATTGAAAACAGGATAATGCCTAATAATATCATGTTGCTCCACTGCAGTAAGAACCCTATTATGATCACAAACCAGGAAGCCCCGGATGCCAAATTGGTCACTGGCACCATGGCATGTCTAAATTCCAACGGGCCATAACGCTGGTTGTGTTGAATGGCGTGGCCAACTTCATGAGCTGCCACTCCGATTGCCGCGATGGAGGCACTGCCGTATACGGTCTCCGACAGTTTAAGGGTTCGCGACCGGGGGTCGTATAGATCGGATAAGCTTCCGCCAATGGGTTCGATGCGAACCTGACTCAACCCGTTCCTGTTTAGTAAAACGCCGGCCGCCTGGGCCCCGGTATAGCCCCGAGCATTGCGCACCCGGGAATAACGGTTAAACACAGAAGAGACGCGGGTCTGGGCAAAAATCGACAGAATCAATGCCGGCAGCATAAAAATGAGGTATCCAAACATAAGTTACCCCCCCTTACACATAGTATTAAAAGCCTTCTCTACATCTTCCACACTAACGTCGGTATCTACACAGGGGCCGTTGGGCCGGCAGTTTAAAACACCGATTACCGGTATAAGACCGCTGTCCTGTATGCCTGATGACAGATCACGTTCACAGGCTACCGCAATAATACCCCGGGGATTCACATCCTTTATGTACTTGCGGGCCAGAGTCCCTCCAGTCGCCACTTTTATAATCGCCCGGTTTTCTTCCGCGAACTTCTTTAGTTCACTGACCTTGCATTTGCCGCAGCCCTTACAATTACTTACGTCAACCGTTATCTTGTGCTGACACTCCGAATTCTGTAAACAATGTGGAATCAGGATCATTATCTGGTTTTGGGGAATAACCGGTTTTTTAACATTGACCAGATAATTGTTCACTTCAATAAAAGAACGCAATATATTCTCTTTTTTAAACCCCAATACCTTGCCGGTGATTAGAGTTAGAGGAAAAAGTAATTCGTTGGCCAGCTGACTGACATGTTCCAGGGAAGGTATACTTTTGGAACGAGCGATCATGATAACCAGAGCCAGTATACCTATAGATAATAACAACACCAGGGCACCCAGTACGCCCAGAATGATGCTCAATAAAACCTGATTTATGATCAACTGGCGGTTGCTGATAAGGTACCAGATCATTACGGCCAGGGCTATGGCAACCAGCATGCTTCCGCCCAGAAGGCCTACATACAGGCGTTTATGAATGACCATATTCCTCCCCCTAACCGCTAAGACGGCTTCCCTGAGCCAGGAGATACCCCTTTATGAACTCGCGGGCAGCCATGCGCTTTTTGCCGGCTTTCTGAACCTCTAGAATCTCTATAGCCCCCTGCCCGGTTTGAAAAACCAGCCCATCGTTGGTGGCAAAGAGAAAAACCCCTTCCGGCCCCTGACCTGATTCTTCAAAGACCCGGCTGCGGTAAAGTTTGAGCCTTTCACCCTGAAACATGGTATACGCCCCGGGAAAAGGGCTTAAGGCTCGAATGTGGTTGTGTATTTCCCGGGCCGACCAGGCCCAGGATATCAGTTCATCCTCCCTGGCTATCATAGCGGCATAGGAAGCCTTATCATGTTCTTGGGGTACGGGCTTGATGCTTCCGGTTGACATACCGGCTATGGTCTTGGTAAGGAGCCCCGCCCCCACTTGAGCCAGCCGTGATTCCAGAACGCCATGATCAATTTCATCCGGTATAAGCACTTCTTCTTGCAGTAGTATATCCCCGGTGTCCATTCCAACATCCATGAGCATGGTGCTTACTCCGGTTACGGTAAGACCGTCCATTATAGCCCGCTGGATGGGAGCTGCCCCCCGATAATGAGGAAGCAGAGAGGCGTGCACATTCACACAGCCCCATTTGGGCACCTTAAGCAAGTCGGGTGGAAGTATTTGGCCGTAGGAAACAACTACAATCAGGTCAGGACCCAGCTCCTTAATCCCCTGCACAGCCAGTTCATCCCTGATGCGTTCGAATTGCAGCACCGGAATGCTATAGCGCAAGGCCGCCTCCTTGACCGGAGTGGGCTGCAAGTGGCGGCCCCGCCCCCGGGGGCGGTCGGGTTGACTCACCACCCCGACCAGGTGGTGGGGCGAGCCGGCCAGTGCCTCCAATGATGGTACGGCGAACGGCGAAGTTCCCATGAATAGAATTTTTAAAGCTTCAATCTTCATTGACAATACCTTTTAATAATCCTGTCTCTTTTTAATCTGGGTAGCTTTATCGGTAAAGAGGATGCCATCCAGGTGGTCTATCTCATGTTGAAAAACCCGGGCCAGCAAGTCGGTAGCTTCAATTTCAACCTCTTCCCCCTGACGGTTTAAACCGCGCACAATTATACGCTGCGCCCGGGGAACCATACCACGCACCTTGGGAACGCTCAAGCATCCTTCACTGTCCAACTTTTCACCCTCACGAAAGGTAATCTCCGGATTGATCAGTTCAAACAAATTGTCCCCCGGATCAACGACAATCATGCGGCGGGAAACGCCTATCTGGGGCGCAGCCAGGCCCACCCCGTCAAAGGCATACATGGTGTCGGTCATATTGTCTAAAACCCTCAAAACGCCGGCATTTATCTTGTTCACCGGCAGGGCCTTGGCGCGCAGACTTTCGTCCGGCACGGTCAGCACCTGATATACAGCCATCGTCATCCTCCTTACATATTCACCAGCGGATCGACATCGATCTCAATTCTGCCTCCCGCTGTCTTTTCCCTATTAATTATATAACGCCCAATGCTTGATAATAAAAGAATATTAGCAGATTTCACCAGGATCTGAAACCGGTAACGTTTACGCACCCGGGCCAGGGGGCAGGGAGCAGGGCCCAGCACTTCAGGAACATCATCACTGGAATCCAGGGCCTCTTCAATACTATAAAAAACCGCTTTGGCAAGCTCCCATGCGTCACCTTCATCCAGAGCACTCACTACCACCCTTAATATACGGGTATAAGGAGGATAGTGCAAGGCTTGACGCCAGGCCATTTCCTCCCTGAAGAATCCGGGGAAGTCTTGTAGTATTGCTTTTTGCACCGCATAATGATCGGGGTTTACCGTCTGGACCAGCACTTTCCCTGCAATCGCTCCACGCCCGGCCCTTCCGGCGGCCTGCACCATCAACTGGAAGCCGCGTTCCGCGGACCTGAAATCCGGCAGATTTAAAAGGCTGTCAGCATCAACTATGCCCACCAGGGAGACGTCCGGGAAATCCAATCCCTTGGCCACCATTTGGGTGCCGATCAGAATGTCTATTTCACCCCTGGCCATCTGCTGCAGGATCTGCTGCTGTCTTCCTTTCCCGCTGCTGTCCATGTCCAGGCGGGCTGCTCGTGCTTCGGGGAATACGTGGCGAACCTCCTCTTCGACACGCTGAGTGCCTATCCCCTGCTGCTGCAAAAAGCTGCTGCCGCAGGCCGGACAAACAGCCGGAGGTTTTTGACTAAACCCGCAATAATGGCACCGGTTTTTATCGCTCTGGCGATGATATGACAGCGAAACGGAACAGTTTACACATAACAAGGCCTGGCCGCAGCTATGGCAAATGGTATGCGGAGAATACCCGCGCCGGTTGATGAACAGAATGCACTGCCGTCCACCGGCCAGTTCCGTTCTGATATTGTCCATAAGGCGCGGCGACAACACTCCACCGGTAGAGGTGTACGGAGTTTTGCGCATATCTTCTACTTCAATAACCGGAAGGCGGGCCTGTCCGGGCCGTTCAGGCAGATGCAACAGACCAATTTGGCCTGAAACTGCCCGGTAATAACTCTCCAGAGAAGGGGTGGCGCTCCCCAACAGTAAAAGGCCGCCCTCTATTTCCAGCCGTTTGCGGGCCACCTCCCGGGCATGGTAGCGTGGGCTTTCTTCCTGTTTAAAAGTGTTTTCCTGCTCCTCATCCACAATAATCAAGCCCAGTTCTGGCAGAGGTGCAAAAACAGCCAACCGGGTTCCCAGTACCAGGTGAACTTCACCGCGGGATATGGCTGCCCATAATCTTCTTCTTTCCCCCGGAGTCAGGCGGCTGTGTAAAACCGCCATATTGGGAATGCGGCGTTTAAATACTTCAGTCAGGTGCCTGGTTAGGGCTATCTCGGGAACCAAAACGATTACGGTTTTACCCTTATTTATCGCCGCCTGCGCCAGCCGCAAATAGACCTCGGTTTTTCCGCTTCCGGTGACTCCATATAAAAGCGTTTCCTGCCGGGGCAGGTTCAAGCAGTAGATGAGTTCTTCCAGCACTGCCTCCTGTTCACTCGTAAGGCTGTATTCCGGTTCTATTTGCAACGATACAGCCTCTTTTTTAAGATAGCCCTTGTCAACCAGAGCGGCAACGGCCCGCCGGCTATAGCGCTTTTCTAAATCCCTGCAGTTAATCGTCCCGTTTTCACACATGTATTCCATGGCCTCCAACTGGCGGGGAGACCTTTTTAATTTTGATTGTAGGGCTGCATCAAATCGTTCAAGGACATATACCGAGTCCTTATCAGCTTCTTTCCTAATACGGCGGGGGCTTACAATGGTTATCAAACCATTCTCAATCAAGTCCGCCAGTTCCCATTCATCAACCAGCTGCGAGGCTTCAGGCCAGGGCAAAGGCCCATCTTTTTCCAGCTGTTTAACAAAATCCCGGACCGACGGCGAGCACTCGTTCAATACATGCTCCCCGGGGCTTAAGCTTATCAATTTATCCCTGCTCCGTAATTGGGCTGGCAGCATGGCTTTTAACACCAGGTTAAGCGGGCAGACATAGGTTTCTGAAATCCATTGGGCCAGTAAAAGCATGGCGGGATTTAAATAAACTTCCTCATCCAGTACCTTTACTATTGGTCTGGCCTGTACCCCCGGAGGCAACTCACTGGCTTCACTTATAATCCAACCTTCCAGGGTTTTAGCACCCAGACGGGCCAAAACCCTTCTGCCCGGCACACAAGAATCTTCCGGGCAGCTATAGGTATATATAGGAGGTGGAGTCAAGCTGGGTATGTCTAGCAAGATGTTGACATATTTCATAGTTCTCTCCAAGGTTCTGGTCCGTCTCTTAAACCGAAACTGTGCGTTATTTCAAAAAGCCCGTTCAAGCGACGTACAACGGGGACATCCCTTACCCGAAGGGAAGGTGTGTCCCCATTCCTTAATCGCCTCAATCACGGGCTTCTTTCATGCCTCTACGTTTGCTTCCGTCATCCGGATTAGCATATTCGCAAATCAGCAGGCTATTTGTGGATAGGGTTCAACTACATATTATAACCCAGCTTGTTCTTTAATAACCGCCGCTCTATCAGTCTGCTCCCAGCTAAAATCGGGATCGTTTCGGCCAAAATGTCCATAGGCGGCAGTTTTTCTATATATCGGGCGGCGTAGCTTGAGGTCTCTTATAATGGCGCCCGGCCGCAGATCAAAGTTCTTATTTATGAGCTCAATTATCTTTTCTTCCGGAATCTTACCAGTCCCAAAAGTCTCCACCCGTATAGAGAGCGGATTGGCTACGCCGATGGCATAGGCCAGTTGGATTTCCAGCCGGTCAGCCACGCCAGCCGCGACCAGATTTTTGGCTACCCAGCGAGCGGCATAGCAAGCGGAACGGTCCACTTTAGTGCAGTCCTTGCCCGAAAAAGCCCCTCCCCCGTGACGGGCCATACCGCCATAGGTGTCAACAATTATCTTGCGCCCGGTCAGACCGCAATCTCCCTGGGGGCCGCCGATGACAAAACGCCCGGTGGGATTGATAAAGTAACGGGTTTTCTCATCGAGCATATCTGCCGGGATTACCGGTTTTACCACGTTTTCAATAACATCGCGCGATATAGTGTCCAGCCCTACTTCGGGGTGATGCTGGCAGGATACCACCACCGTATCCACCCGCACCGGCTTGTCGTCGACGTATTCGACCGTTACCTGGGTTTTGCCGTCCGGCCGCAAGTAGGGAAGAGTACCATTTTTGCGTACTTCGGTCAGACGCTGGGCCATTTTACTGGCCAGGAATATGGGCATGGGCATCAGTTCCGGTGTCTCATTGGTGGCATAACCAAACATCATGCCCTGATCGCCGGCGCCCAGAGCTTCTATTTCCGCCTCCGACATTTCACCTTTTTTAGCTTCAAAGGCCTGGTCGACTCCCATGGCAATATCGGATGATTGTTCATCTACCGAGGTTATTACCGCGCAGGTATCGCAGTCAAAGCCGTACTTGGCCCTGGTATAACCAATTTCCTGGATGGTCTTGCGAACTATTTTGGGTATGTCTATATAACATTCAGTCGTTATTTCTCCGGAAACAAGCACCAAACCGGTGGTAACGATAGTCTCGGCCGCCACCCTGGCCATGGGATCCTTTTCCATGATAGCGTCCAAAATAGCATCAGATATCTGGTCGGCGATTTTATCAGGATGCCCTTCGGTGACCGACTCGGAAGTGAATAAATTTCTGTGCATGACCAATCATCTCCTTAACCTGAATTTATCTTAAAAGATCAGCCACCCTGTCAATAATAGCAGCTGCGACATCGACCTTACTCATCTTGGGCAGGGACACCGTTTCCCCATTACGGCTTATGAAAGATACAATATTAGTATCTACAGCAAAGCCCGCTCCCTCTAATGTAACGTCATTGGCAACAATGAAATCCAAATTCTTGCTTTCCAACTTTTTGGCAGCGTTTTCCAGGATGTTCTCAGTTTCCGCGGCAAATCCCACCATAATCTGATCGGGACGCTTATTCTGGCCCAGCTCTTTTAAAATATCGGGGTTTTGGACAAGTTCCAAAACCAAAGTCTGGGAACCTTCCTTTTTCTTAATCTTTTGCTCTGGAATGCTGGCCATGCGGAAGTCAGCCACCGCTGCCGATCCGATGATGGCATCGCACCCGGCCTGGTATTCCAGCATTATCTTGCACATTTCCTCGGCGCTCCAAACCTGCACAAAGTGAACTCCCACCGGCGGCTGAAGCTGGCTGGGGCCGCTGACCAGGATGACTTCTGCGCCCCGGGCGGCTGCTTCATCGGCTATGCAATATCCCATTTTTCCAGTTCCGCGATTGGTTATGTACCTGACCGGATCGATGTCTTCGCAGGTCGCCCCGGCATTTATCATGATCCTCTTTCCAGCCAGGTCCTTTTTGGGAAAGAGTATCTTATGAATGCGAGCGTATATATCATCTACTTCCGGAAGCCTTCCCGGCCCGGTGACTCCACAGGCCAGATATCCTTCACCCGGCTGCATTATATGACAGCCAACGTGGTTTAGTTTATGCAGGTTTTCCTGAACAACCGGCTGGCGAAACATATTGCTGTTCATAGCCGGCACTACCAAAACGGGAGCAGCATTGGCCAGGTAAACGGTGCTTAACAGATCATCGGCAATGCCGTTGGCCATCTTTCCAATGATATTGGCGGTAGCTGGAGCGATAACCAGCAGGTCTAATTCTTCAGCAACACCTACATGCTGAACTTTCCACTCCCTGGAATCGTTCCACAGGTCGGTTACCACTTCCCGTCCCGACAGGGTCCTAAAGGTTAAAGGGGTTACAAAATGCTGGGCCCCCTCGGTCATCATGACAATAACGTCCAGATCATCTTTCTTCAGGCGACTGACCAGTTCAGCTATCTTATATACGGCAATACCACCGCTTATTCCTATCCCAACCGTTTTGGTCATGGTGAGCCTCCCTAGAGTTTATTAGCTCCCGGTTGTTGGATAACTATCTTGCCACTTATCAATTCATCAAGTGCTATGGTTACCATACTCGAAAGGCGATAATCAACGTTGTTCTTGCTTTTTTCGGATAAGGCTCGGGCCCTTTTGGCGGTTGCTACCACAACCGCATATTTACTATCCGCAATGTGAATTAATTCCTTGGTTGATGCAGGTATCACAAAGATCACTCCTTAAATAAATTGGTCTATCCTGCAGCGCTCGGCAACAATTATCGATCTAACCCTGTCAACAGCATCCTCAATTATATCATTTATTACCACATAATCATAATCCTGCATATGATCCATTTCGCTTCTACAGGCTTCATAACGGGTTTGAATACTCAGTTCGGAATCCTTGGCCCGGCAATGTAAACGCTCAACCAGATCTTCAATCCGGGGCGGAGATATGAAGATGAATATCCCCTCCGGCATTTTACTCTTTACCTGCAAAGCACCCTGAATATCTATTTCCAGGATCACGTCCAGACCCTTCTCCAGGGTACCCAGCACAAAATCCCGGGGAGTTCCATATCGGTTGGAGTATACCCGGGCCCATTCCAAAAGCCGCTCCTGCGCAATCATTCTGTCAAACTCTTCATCACTGACAAAATAGTACTCCCGACCTTCTACCTCACCGCTCCTTGCCGGGCGGGTGGTTGCCGAAATGGACAACTTTAAACCATCCATGATCGGCAGCAGGGCATTCATTATAGTCCCCTTGCCTACTCCAGAAGGGCCGGATATAATGAAGAGTTTTCCTTTTCTGTTCATCGCTTAAATTGCTCTTTCGGTTTACTGGTACAACGTTCTGTATTTTGTGCTCATAAGTTGGAGCAGATTTTTTTCAAGTACAAGGCGGCTGCTCCTTGGCCTCCCTGCCACCGCCGCATTAGCCCATCGGGCGTCAAGGAATGAGTAATACTGGACGTATTACGATTGACGACAACGCAGTAATTCGGAAAAATCTGCCCAAATTATGGGCATGAAAATACGGAATTTTGTACTAAGCTTCCTCGCTTATTTCTCGGGATGAAAGTCGATTGGCTACAGTTTCCGGCTGTACAGCAGATAGAATTACGTGGCCGCTATCAGAAACGATAACCGCTCTGGTCCGTCTGCCGTAAGTGGCATCAATGAGTATACCCTTTTCGCGCGCTTCCTGAATAACACGTTTAATCGGCGCCGACTCCGGCCCCACAATAGCTACTATACGATTGGCGGCAACAATATTCCCAAATCCAATGTTTACAAGTTTAATATCCATGTTCCCCGGTTAATCCCGGATTCACCTCCTAAATAGTTTTTATTCAATATTTTGAATCTGTTCTCTGATTTTTTCCAGTTCTGATTTAACTTCAATTACAGTACGGTTCATCTCGAGATCATTGGCTTTGGATGCCACCGTATTTATCTCCCTGAACATTTCCTGGATTAAAAAATCACATTTGCGGCCAATGCTTTCTCCAGCTGCCAACAGTTCATCCAAATGCTGCACGTGGCTCTTTAAGCGCACTATCTCTTCAGTTACATTGGTCTTATCTGCAAATAGTACTACTTCCTGGGCAACCCTCTGATCATCCAAACTTTCATTTGAAAGAAGTTCAGATATTCGGGAACGCAGCTTTTCGTCAAATTCTTTGACCACCTGCGGAGAACGCAGTTCCAGGGCCTCAACCATTGTGAGTATAAGCTGACTCCGGTATTTAATATCCCGGGCCAGGTTTTCCCCCTCTTTATACCGCATTTCCAGAAGCCCTTCCAGGGCTTTGCCCAGGGCCTCATTTACAGGCACCCACACCTGCTCCAGATCTTCCTCCTGCTCTTCCAGGCTGAAAACCTCGGGTAGTCTGAATACGTCAATAAGGTTGATTTCCGCCGAAATATTTAGTTTTTCTGCTAATTCCTTCAAATTATTATGATAAGCTATTGCCAACTCTTTGTCAAGTTTGATGTTGCGGCGCGAATCCCCGGTTTTTTCGATGTTTAAGCTGACCTCAACCCGTCCCCGGTTGAGCCTCTTCTTTAACTCCTCTTTGATCCGTTCTTCGAGAATGCTATAACGGCGGGACATCCGAATGTTCATGTCCAGATAACGGTGATTTACCCCTTTTATCTCGCAGTTAACAATATAACCGGCAGCTTCAACCTGCCCCCGGCCAAAACCGGTCATGCTTCTTATCATATTAAAACTCAACCTTTCCCAGTGCTTGCTGCATACGTTCAATGGCTTCTTTCATCCGACTCTTATCAACGGTCATGGCAATGCGGAAATAGCCTTCTCCAAAGCTGCCGTAGCCATTGCCCGGGGTTATAATGACCCCGGCCTTTTCCAGGACCTGTTCGGCAAATGAAGCCGAGCTATGGCCTTTGGGCACCGGCACCCAGAAATAAAGGCTGCCCTTGGGAGGCTTAATCTTCCAACCCATATTAAGAAGTCCTTCTAAAAGTATATCACGACGCTCCTGATATATAGCCTGCATTTCTGCCACACATTCCTGGGGCCCATGGAGGGCTTCAATCCCGGCATACTGAATAGCCTGAAATACGCCTGAATCGACATTGGACTTGAAACGCCCCAGCACTTCCACGGCGTCCTTATTGCCGCAAGCCCAGCCCAGGCGCCATCCAGTCATATTGTAGGTTTTGGACAGGGAGTGAAATTCTATACCCACCTCTTTGGCACCCTGTGCTTCTAAGAAGCTGGGTACTTTGGTCCCGTCGAAAGCCACTTCCGAATAGGGTCCGTCATGGCAGACCAGCAGGTCAAAAGACCGGGCAAACTCTACAACCTTTTGGAAGAAGGCCAGATCAGCCACTGCTCCGGTGGGATTGTTGGGATAGTTTATGAACAACAGCTTGGCCCGGCGTGCTACGTCGGCAGGAATGTCCTCCAAAACCGGCAGGAATCCGTTTTCCTCTAAAAGCGGCATAATGAAGCTTTCGCCCCCTGCCAATTGGGTTCCGATGGCATAGACCGGATAAGCCGGATCGGGGATCAAATTCACGTCGCCTTTATCTAGATAAGCAAAGGAAATATGAGCCAGTCCTTCTTTTGAGCCCAGGAGGGATACAACCTCAGTCCCGGGATTAAGCACCACTCCGAAACGTCCCTGGTACCAGTCGGCAACTGCTTTGCGAAACGCCATCATACCGACCGAACTGGGATACTGGTGGTTGGCCTGATCATAAATTGATTGGGCCATACGATCGACAATGTGCCGGGGTGTAGGTTGATCCGGGTCTCCTATCCCCAAATTGATAATATCTATGCCTTTTTCCCGTGCTTCGTCAATCTTTTTTTCGATCCGGGCAAACAGATAAGGGGGTAGATTCTGCATGGGTATACTTTCTTTCATATGTAGACCTCCTAATCAACTTTGCTTTGGTATTGTTCTAAACGCCCAAGATCCACCTGTCCGGAAAACACCTCTTGAGCAGGACCGGTCATATAAACATGATTGTCGATTTCGTTCCATTCAATAAGCAAATCTCCGCCCAGCAGATGGATAATGCTGCGGCGCTGGCTTTTTCCATTGAGCACGGCAGCCACCAGGGTGGCGCAAGCTCCGGTTCCGCAGGCCAGGGTAACGCCGGCTCCCCGCTCCCATACTCTCATGATGATTTCACCGGGATTTACTATTTCAACAAACTCAACATTGGTACGAGCGGGAAACATAGCATGGTTTTCTACCAAAGGCCCCCATTCGGACACCGGTACTGCATCAACATTATCGACAAATATTATACAGTGGGGGTTTCCCATGGACACGGTTGTCGCCGCAAAAGCAGCCCGGGGGATGTCCAATTGCACTCCGATTATATCTCCTTTTCCGGCAACCGGGATCAGTTCTCTTTGCAGGATCGGTTCACCCATATCAACCTTAACACTAACTGCTTGTCCCTTTTCAAGTATCACTTCCGGATAACGGGGACCGGCCAGGGTGCGCACGGTTAGATGAGTTGAGGGGGCCAGACTGTGTTCATAGGCGTAACGAGCCACACATCTTATTCCATTGCCGCACATTTCCGGTTCACTGCCGTCTGAATTGAATATGCGCATAAAAATATCAAAGTCGGGATCAGGCCCGGTTATAATCAAACCATCTCCACCAATACCAAAATTTCTGTTACAAAGCCATTCGGCATAGACTTGAAAAGTCCCGGCTTCTTCCCATGTTGAAGCCTGGGTTAAAACGAAGTCATTTCCCGCACCGTGCATTTTAATAAAATCCATACCCGGCCTCCCCTGATAGTCAAAATTACGCTTTTTCCCTCTTACTAAGCATTTATTTTAACATAATCGGAACCCGAAACAAAAACTCTTTGCCAGGTATACTGTATAAATCCAAAGAGCAATTTTGGTGAGGCCAGGACCATTACCAACAACCATTGCCATCCGTTTAAAGCGACGGTATGGAAGATTTCTTTTAAAGCGGGCAGGTACAACAGACTTAGTTGCATCACCAGGGAGCAACCAACTGCCGCTAATAAAAATCTATTTTGAAAAAATCCCAGCTCAAAGGGAGAATATTTTTCCGAACGGCATTCAAAAACGAAGCAGAGCTGCCCCATAACCAGGGTAGTTAGAGCCATAGTGCGCGCCAATTCCAACTGGGCGCATCCGTTTAACCGGGCATAAACCACGCCGGCTACAAAAGCCAGCAGAGTAATCAGAGCAATGAAGCATCCCCGACCAAACACCTTGTAGCCCAACCCCCTGGCAAAAACCCCTTCCAGCCTGGGGCGGGGGGACCGTTGCATAATCCCCGGTTCTGGCGGCTCCAAACCTAAAGCCATAGCCGGCAGCCCGTCGGTTACGAGGTTAACCCATAGTATCTGAATGGGAAGCAGGGGAAGGGGCATACCCATTAATGAGGCTAAAAACATGACCATTACTTCGCCAATATTGCAGCCCAAAAGATACCTGATAAATTTCCTGATATTATCATAAATGGCCCGCCCCTGGTGTACGGCTTCGACAATCGTGGAAAAGTCATCATCAGCCAGCACCATGGCTGATGCTTCCTTGGCCACTTCAGTCCCGCTTAGCCCCATCGCTATCCCAATATCAGCACCTTTCAGAGCTGGCGCATCATTGACCCCATCACCGGTCATGGCTACCACTTCATTTTTACGCTTCAATATCTTAACGATCCGGTTTTTATGCTGTGGTGATACTCGGGCAAACACCCTTGTCCCGATGATTTTCTTATAGAGCTCTTCATCTCCCAGCTTATCCATATCGCTGCCGGTAAGTACATCATTACCCTGGGTTAATCCAATCTGCCTGGCTATGGCATTGGCCGTGGCCGGGTGATCACCGGTAATCATTACCGGCACGATTCCGGCGTTGCGACAGCAACCTACGGCTATGTCCACTCCTGACCGGGGCGGATCGAGCAGGGCGCAGACGCCCAGTAGGCAAAGCTGGGATTCTATGTCTGATTCCTGGTTCTCCTTTGCTTCTCGCTCGCTTATGGTTCGGGCCGCAAAGGCCAATACACGGCAGCCCTCAGCCGCCCAGGCCTCCTGCTTTTTTAGAAAATGCTCTCTGGCCGGGGCGTTTAAAGGTACCATTTCTTTCCCGGAAAAGAATCGCGAGCAAAGCGGAAGTAGAACTTCTAAGGCTCCTTTGCTCATGACCCAGCACTGGCCGTCCCGCTCTACGATTACCGTCATCCGCTTGCGTTCCGAATCGAAGGGCAACTCCCTCAGTCGGGGAAGCTCATTTTCCACACCAGCCCTGCCTGCTAAAGCCAGCAAGGCTCCCTCGGTAGGGTCGCCTTGAACATCGTAGCCAGTCCGGGTTTTAATGAGCAGGGCGTTGTTGCAGTTTAAAGCGACCTGCATGAGAAGCTGTAAAGCCGGATCATGCTGAGAGTTATGATTCCTCCCCGCCTGGGTAATACGCCCTTTGGGCTCATATCCTTCTCCGTTTACCTCTAAATCCCTGCTCCAGGTTGCCACCCGCACTGCGTTCATCTTATTCTGGGTTAGGGTTCCCGTTTTATCCGAACAAATAACCGTAGTGCAGCCCAGGGTCTCGACTGCGGGCAGTTTTCGCACCACGGCATTACGTCTGGCCATGCGCTGCACACCTACGGCTAAAACCACGGTCACTATAGCCGGCAAGCCCTCCGGTATAGCTGCAACGGCCAGGCTTATGCCCGCTAAAAACATAATGAGAATCGGCTCACCCCGATAGATCCCCAAACCAGCTACGGCTGCGCATACCACAGCACAAATGATGATCAGAAGTTTTCCAAGGTGGTCCAATTTCTGCTGCAATGGGGTCAGAGCCGGCTCACTTTCCTTAATAATTTGAACGATCTGTCCCATCACCGTATTCATACCGGTAGCTGTCACAACCGCCAGTCCCCGTCCCCTGGTCACCACGGTGCTCATAAAAGCCATATTGTTTTGCTCCGCCAGCGGTACTTCTGCTGACTCAAGACGGGACGCTTGTTTGACCACCGGAACTGATTCTCCAGTTAAAGTTGACTCGTCAATTTCCAGACTAAACGGCTCAAGAATTCGGAGATCAGCCGGAACACGATCACCTGTTTCCAGGCACACAATATCTCCGGTTACTAATTCAACCGCCGGAATTTTTTTTCGCTTATTATCTCTTAGAACCAGGGCATTAGGAGACGTAAGCTGTCTGATAGCTTCAAGGGAGCGTTCGGCCCGGTATTCCTGAACGAATCCCAGGATAGCATTTACAATTACTATGGCCATAATGGTAAGAGCATCAGCCATCGATCCTGCAATAGCCGATACTACGGTCGCCGCGAGCAGCACCAGGACCATGGTGTCCGTAAACTGGTTTAAAAACATCAACACCGGATTGCTTCCCGAGTCCCGCTCCAATTCGTTGCGGCCTTGTTCAAGACGCCTTGCTGCTTGAGCTTTACTGAGGCCGATGTCTATCCTGGAATCCAGTTCATTCAATACCCTTTCCCGTTCCCAATGCCACCAGGCTTTTTGCTCCATATACTGCCTCCCTATGCTTTTAAGAAATTGTTATTCACGGCTCAAGGATAAAAGAACGGGCTTAATGAGCATTCGGCTTATAAACGACAAAGCCCCCGCCATTATGGCGGGGGCTATAAAAGTTCAATGTATTTAGGGTGAAGGCGGGTGGATTAAAATAACTTGTTTAGATCTTGGCGAAATTGCGGATTTGCTGACCCATCTGTTGACAATAGCCGTTGGTGAATTGCTCACCTTCAGGTGCTAAAACAATGCAAGCATCGTTTATCGTATATACCGATCGGTCTTCATCAATATCGAAGATCCCCCATGATTTAAGCATATACTCAGCAACCCGGCTCCCGAATAAAAGTACATAGGCAGGATTTAATATGCTTAACTCTTCCATTAAGAAAGGCAGGCAGGCTATGATCTCCTCGTCGGCAGGCCGCACCGGAATGCCCTCACAGTCGCGTCCGTTAAGTAGACAACGGTTGTCCCTATCCAGGAGGCGTGTATTGGTATAACAACTCATGCTGTTGCGTGTCACACAGGCTTTGGGCTGGCAGCGGGTAATAAAGGTGTGGTAGATCTTATCCAGGTTTAATTCCCGTTTAACCATGTTGCGAAGACCGATCAGGTTGTTAACATCCCTGGTAAAATGGTTGTCATACTCGAATATCATCATTAGTTCGGGATCCAGTTCGCCCTTGCCCAGAGACGGCTTCCTCACACATTTTATCAATGATTGGCAGCGCCCGCACTTGGCAATACGATCCTCCATATCTATAATCTGCCGAATGTTTTCTTCTCTCGAGCCTTTTGCCATGATATAAGTCCCCCAGATATTATGAAATTATTCCCAAGTTTCATAAATCTTCGACAACCAGCTTGAAATTCCTGCTAATTTTTGTGAATTTTTTTCAAAAAAAACCGCCTTAATAGGCGGTTTTTTGATTAATATTTCTATAATTTTTCCAAATAAACTCTGGTTCGTTGATTTATTCCCCAAGTCGAGTCAGTCAATTTTGCGGATATATAGGTGCGCATATTGTCATCAAGCTGCGGGTCATCCAGATCCATAACCAGGAGAAAGGTCCTCAAAGTATTGCACATTGTGGTAAAAAGTCTTTCAACAGGAGCCTTCTTAAGAAGCGGATCCTTTTTGCCATAGAAATATATTAATCGTCTCAACATCCAAACGATCTCGGCATTACTCAGGAGCTTCTTTTCGATAAGCTGCTCCAATAAAGTTTCCGGGCCTATACTGAACTCAAGCTTTTCCAGTTCCAGCCATTCGTTACTTCCCATAACGGTTTTGGGCAGTCCGAACATTTCCAGAACATTTTCTTCGGCCACTGCTATACCTCCATTTATCTAAGAATTCTTCTGGCTCCGACATAGTGCTGCAGATAGTATCCTTCCTCCAGGGAAGAATAGATTACCCCTCCACTCCGTGGCGAGCTGGAGTGAATAAAATTACCGTTTCCAGAATATATCCCAGCATGGCTTATGCCTGATCCATTGCAATTAAAGAACACCAGGTCACCGGGCTTAAGGTCCTTCTTATCTACATGGGTCCCCACCGAAGCCTGGTCTGAGGCAGTGCGGGGAAGATCAATTCCATACTGACTGAATACGTACATGACAAATCCGGAGCAATCGAATCCCCCCGGGCTTGCTCCGCCGTATCTATACGGGGTCCCCAGGTGCTGGTCGGCAGTTTGCAGGATTTGCCCGGCCAAAACGCTTCCTCCTGCACGGCTGGGCGGGTTAGAGGACTCCTGACTATCATTATTCTCTTCCGGGGGAGCAGAATCATTGCTGGATACATCTTCTTGTTCTTGCTGATTCGCCGTATCTTCTTCCTCTGGTTCAACCGGCGCCTTCGGTGCAGAAGCACTTATCAACAATTTATCTCCCGGATGTATAGAATCATTACTCAGATTGTTTAGTTTACGTAAATTTTCAACACTTATTCCATGCGCATTGGCTATCGACCACAGGCAATCGCCGGCCTTAACCACATAATACGTGCCGTTTGCATCCCCCTGAGCGCTGGAATTGTTCTGGGAAGTATTATTATCGTCAGGCTGAATGCGAAGCTTTTGTCCGACCTGGAGAAGGTCAGAACTGAGGTTGTTAAGGGCTTTAAGCTCGGAGACCAGCATATCGTACTTGCGGGCTATAGACCACAGGCTGTCTCCTGATTTTACTATATACACATCCCCACTAGCAGCTGCCGGAGCAGCACATGATAATAGGATGATCAACAACAAACTAAAAACTTTAAGGCGCTTCATTCCATCCAACCCTTCTATATAGAATGTAATCCATATAACATTCTACATTCGGGCCAAAATTCCTTCCATCTCAGGAATTTTTTCTTCATTTTATGGTTTGGTTTTACATCTATAGGCTAATAATTCGTCGAATTCTGCCTGCCTTATACCAGCACAACCCAGACGCCCCCTGCTCTCGGCACTTCCTGTTCCATGAAAATCTGAGCCCCCCGTTATCAAAAGCCCCTTACGGCGGGCTAAGGCAATATATTCGGCCAATTGTTCTTCGCTGTGTTCAGGATAGTATACTTCTATACCTTCAATCCCCATTTCGATAATTTGGGGAATGGCATCCTGCTCTCTAACAAGTCCCGGGTGGGCCAGCACGCTGATCCCGCCCGCGTCCTTTATCAAAGATATGGCCTCTTCTGGAGTGAATTTATAGCGTGGCACATAGGCCGGCTTTCCCCGGCCTATATATTTATGAAAGGCTTCTTTAATGGAAAAAACATATCCTTTTTCCACAAGGGCCTGCGCCACATGCGGCCTTCCGATCAAATCCCCCCGGGCAATTCTCTGGACCTGCTCAAAGCTGATATTTAATCCCATAATGCGCAAACGCTCCGCCATTTTCATGGCCCTCTCATAGCGGGCTGACCATATTTGGCGGAGGCGTTTGTTTAGTTTTTCATCTTCGTAATGGATAAAGTAACCCAGAATATGCAGTTCAGATTCCCTAAAATCCGTATTGAGCTCGATTCCAGGAATAAAAATAAGAGGCAAATCCCTTTCCGCTAGATAATCCCGGGCTGTTTTAATTCCCCCCAGGGTATCATGATCGGTCAAAGAAAATCCTTTTAGCTTTGTTTGGGAAGCAGCTTCCACAACTTCTGTCGGGCTTAAGAGTCCATCAGATACTGTGGAATGAACATGCAAATCGTATAACACTTCATTCTCCTTTTGACGCCCATTGACGGGCTAATACGGCGGTGCCAGGACGGCAAGGAGCCGTGAGACGCCCATGGACGGGCTAATGCGGCGACGTTCATGGACGAACTAGTGCAGCGATGCCAGGATGGCAGAGAGCTGCCGGTACCAGGACGGCAAGGAGCTGACGCCCATTGACGGGCTAATGCGGCGGTGGCAGGACGCCAAGGAGCCGCCGCCCGCCGTGCATCACCCTGCGAAAATTTTTCTCGACGTATAACTAAAGTTTTAGGCGTTTCAGACACTTTGCTTTATAATAGCAAAAAATGTCCTGCCCTTTTCATTATATGTTTAAATATCCTGGTTTGTTTACCATTAAAATCCAGGTGCTTTTTGAATTAGAAACTTATATAAGATTGTGTATCACGCGCAAGGCATTACCCGACAGGATCAATTCTATCTCTTTCTTGTTGAAGCCGCGGTATTCCAGCAGGCTGGGCATATCAGCATAGGCCCCTACGGAGGGTAATACTATATTTTCAGCCCCATCAAAATCAGAGCCCAAGGCCACAGACTCAACACCTACCAATTCTGCTGCATATACCAGATGGTCAATAAAGTCTTGTGGCCGTACCGGCCCGGTTTCCTTGACAAAATCGCTCACCTGGGTGAATCCTATTACACCACCGTTTTGGGCAAGAGCCTTTAACTGGTCGTCTTTGAGGTTGCGGCGGTGAGGGCAGAGATGGTAGGCATTGGCATGAGTAACTAAAAGCGGTTTATCATAAAACTCGATAACTTCGAAGAAGGAGCGTGGAGCAATATGGGCCAGATCCAATATAATATCCATTTGGTTCACCATTTTTATAAGTGCCCGTCCCAGGGGAGTCAAGCCGCTTTTCTCTTCCGGGGCATCCACTCCTCCAGCAAGAAGATTGGGAGGATTCCAGGTCAGGGCCAGGCTTCTCAATCCCAGCTCATACAGCAGGTAGATTAGTTCGAGATCGGCTCCCAGGGCCTCTGCTCCCTCCAGATGAATTACACCTGCGAGCTTGCCCCGGTTGGCCTGATCGTCAAGCTGTTCAGAGTGAGTTAGCGGGTAAATATAGTCTGGATACTCCTTATAGGCCTTTAAGAGCCGGGTAGTTTGCAGTAGAATTTTGCGCATGCAGACGTCAGCCTCGTCCGGGTTGGTGAAGAGGGAGAAGAATTGCACCTGCTGACCTACCTGCAAAGCTCGTTTTATATCAAAATGATAAGGATTATTATATAAGGAATAATCCCCTTCAACCAACTTTGATAATATATCGCAATGTAGATCGATTATTTTCATATATGCTCGTCTCCTTTATACACAATTAAGATATGTTAAATATAAACAAAAACCTGCTTGTTTAAGCAGGTCGTATTTTCTATAAATAGCTTAATATATCATCTAGCGGGGTTCAATAATCAGCTTGATCGCGGTTCGTTCTTCACCGTCAATCATAATATCGGTAAAGGCGGGTATACATATGAGGTCCATTCCACTGGGAGCCACAAATCCTCTGGCGATGGCTATAGCCTTGATTGCCTGATTAATCGCGCCAGCCCCAATGGCTTGTATCTCGGCCGCACCTTTTTCTCTCAAGACCCCTGCAAGTGCACCAGCCACCGAATTGGGACTGGACTTGGCTGAAACCTTTAAAACTTCCATCAGAAAACCTCCCTCAAAAAAAATACAAATACAATCACGTTAGTTGCTCTATATCTCTACATCTATATTCTAATAACATACGGTAATTCCTCTTTTTAGAGAGGCCTATTTGGATATTTTTTCTATCACAGCTTCCTATCCTGCGAGAAACGTTCGATCTTGATCACATGCTTGTCGGCATTGCTGATTTCCATGAAAATCCCCTGAATTTGGACAGGCCCTTTGGCCACCTCCAGGCGAACCGGTCTCTGGGTTAAGAACTTTTTTATTACCTGCTCTTTGTTCATACCCAGAATTGAATCAATGGGCCCGGTCATTCCCAGGTCTGATATATAAGCGGTTCCACCTCCCAATACGGTTTCATCAGCCGTTTGAATATGGGTGTGAGTACCCAGGACTGCTGTAACCCTGCCGTCAAAATAATAGGCAAAAGCCCTTTTTTCCGACGTTGCTTCAGCGTGAAAGTCAATAAGACAAATGTCCCATTGCCCATTTATATTATTTAGTATCTCATTTGTTTTGTGAAAGGGACATTCCAGGGCATCCATAAAAACCCGCCCTGATGCATTTATAACCGCTATCCGGCCATCGGGCGTTGCAAAGATATTGTATCCCCGCCCGGGGGTGTCCGGCGGGTAATTGCAGGGACGAATCAAGCGTGGTTGGTCGTCTATGAGGTCAAATATTTCCTTGTTGTCCCATACGTGATTTCCCATGGTGAGAACATCGATACCGGAAGATAAGAGTTCATCAGTCACCTCGTGATTAATTCCCCGGCCTCCGGCAGCATTTTCTCCATTGGCCACCGTAAAATCAACCGCGTACCTGTCTTTGATTTCCCAGAGCATCTCTTTTACCGCTCTGCGCCCCGGCCTTCCGACTATGTCTCCTATTACCAATATCCTCAAAAGCAATAACCTCCATAAATTACCTCTTTGAAGTAAATTCTACCACAATATTATGTGTTATTTTTTTACATTTCTGTTTATTATATTTCGTCCAAAAAAGAAAAGCAAGGCCATTAAAACCCTGCTTTTCAAATCAAACCAACTTTGATTACTTGGCAAATTCAACGGAACGCGTTTCCCGAATAACTACCACTTTTATCTGTCCCGGGTAATCCAAATCTTGTTCAACTTTCTGAGCAATATCGCGGGCCAGTTTTATTGAGGCGAGATCGTCTATTTCATCGGGTTTGACAATGATTCGAACTTCGCGTCCTGCCTGAATGGCAAAGGACCGGTCCACTCCTACGAAGGAATCCGCCAGGGCCTCCAATTTTTCCAGCCGCTTTATGTAGGCTTCCAGGGTTTCCCTTCTGGCACCCGGCCTCGAAGCTGATACGGCGTCGGAAGCCTGTACCAGAACTGCTTCAACGCTTTCCGGATCAACGTCTCCATGATGGGCGGCTATGGCGTGAACTACATCCTTGCTTTCACGGTACTTTTTAGCCAGATCCACGCCTATTTCCACGTGGGGTCCTTGAACCTCATGATCCACTGCTTTTCCAATATCGTGGAGCAGTCCAGCCCGCTTGGCCAACATTACATCCACATCGAGTTCGGCGGCCATAACTCCAGCCAGATGGGCTACCTCAATAGAGTGTTTGAGAACATTCTGACCATAGCTGGTACGGTACTTCAACCTGCCCAGGAGCCTGATAATTTCGGGATGCAATCCATGGACTCCCACCTCAAACGCGGCCTGTTCACCGACTTCCCGTAGCTCCTGCTCAATCTCTTTCTGGGCCTTTTCCACCATTTCTTCTATGCGAGCAGGGTGTATTCTTCCGTCAGATACCAGGTTGTCCAGGGCCACCCGGGCAACTTCCCGGCGAATAGGGTCAAAAGAGGAGAGTATAACCGCTTCCGGGGTGTCATCGATAATCAAATCAACTCCAGTAAGGGTTTCAAAGGTTCTAATATTCCTGCCTTCCCGACCAATTATGCGCCCCTTCATTTCATCGTTGGGCAGAGCCACAACCGACACGGTTGTTTCAGATACTACATCGGCAGCACATTTTTGAATAGCCAGAGAGAGTACATTTTTAGCCCTTTTATCGGCCTCTTCTTTGGCCTCCGCCTCCAGTGATTTGATCATTACGGCCGTCTCCTGGCGGATTTGCTGCTCTACATTATATAGCAAAAGTTCTTTGGCTTCCTCGGAGCTCAATCCGGACAGGCGTTCAAGCTCTTTAAGCTGCTGGGTGAGAATCATCTGCAGATCGTGCTGGGTCTTTTCTATTACTTTCTCTTTATCGCTTAAACCCTGTTCCTTCTTCTCCATGTTTTCACTTTTCCGGTCCAGCATTTCTTCCTTTTGAAGAATACGCCTTTCAATCCGGTCCAGTTCCCGGCGGCGATCCCGGATTTCTTTTTCCGAATCTTGCCGGTTGCGATGGATTTCCTCCTTGGCTTCCAACAGGATTTCTTTTTTCTGGGCTTCTACTTCTTTACCGGCTTCATCCAGGATACGTTTGGCTTCCTCTTCAGCCGCTCCGATTCTGCCTTCAGCCAGAATTTTGCGTAAATAATAACCAGAAATTAATCCTACCACCAAAAAAACTGTCATTACTATAACAATTACGTAGTTATCTATCTCGTTCACCTCCTTATGGTATATTAATTTTTTACGTGTCTTTAGACACAAAAAAACCGAGTAGCTACTCGGTTTAGTTGAACCCAGATAAACTCGCCTATTCCCAATACCAGACTTTTTTTATCCTAAACTTCATATTCACTTTACTAAAGGTTATGGATGAAGCTTAGTACATACTGACTGTGTTGAATTCAACCCTGCCACTGGCAAACATCTATATCATATCCGGCCTAACAGCTGCCGGTTTCACCTCAGGGACCCTTGAATTACACGCCAGATCCTGGCTTTTCTATGGTTAAGTCACGAGTTATGACTGCTCAACTGAACCTTATTAAAATTTTAGTTAGTTTCCAGATGAGTGTCAAGCTTCCTCTGTTTGACTGCCCGTATTGCTGGCGATTTTGGAGCTCTTTATCTTCTGTTCCAGTGATAAACAGAACTCGGCATTGTTTTTCAAGTATTCCTTGGCATTTTCCCGCCCCTGCCCCAGACGCTCCCCTTCATAGGAGTACCAGGAACCGCTTTTCTGAATGACATCCAGGGTGCAGGCTATATCCAAAAGATCTCCCTCCCGAGAGATGCCGGAACCATACATTATATCAAATTCGGCCGTCTTGAAAGGAGGCGCCACTTTGTTTTTAACCACTTTGACCTTGGTGCGGGCGCCGGATATATCAGTTCCCTGTTTGATTGCCTCACCTTTGCGAACTTCAACGCGAACTGAGGAATAAAACTTTAAGGCCCTTCCGCCGGTAGTCGTTTCCGGATTGCCATAAATCACCCCGACTTTTTCCCGAATCTGGTTGATAAAAATGACGCAGGCTCTGGATTTGCTTATATGTCCGGTCAGTTTGCGCAAGGCCTGGGACATGAGGCGGGCCTGCAGACCCACATGCACATCACCCATTTCCCCGTCGAGTTCGGCTTTGGGCACCAGGGCCGCCACTGAATCCACCACCACCACATCAATGGCTCCGCTTCTTACCAGGGCCTCGGTAATTTCCAGGGCCTGCTCCCCTGAATCAGGCTGGGCGACCAGCAGGTTCTCAATATCCACACCCAGGTTTTTGGCATAAAGCGGGTCCAGGGCATGCTCGGCATCGACAAACGCGGCCATGCCACCCTGCCTCTGGGCCTGGGCAATTGCATGCAAGGCTACCGTAGTTTTACCGGAAGATTCCGGGCCAAATACCTCAATTACTCTACCGCGCGGAAAGCCGCCAACCCCTAAAGCTATGTCAAGCGACATACAGCCGGTGGATATAACTTCAATGTTCATGGCCGAGGCCTCGCCCAATCGCATAATAGACCCCTTGCCGAACTGCCTTTCGATACTCTTAATGGCACTGTTTATAGCCTCTGTTCTCCCTTGATTTGCATCCACCCCGAAGCCCTCCTCAAACATATGTTCGCCCTTTGATTATATTCCACCCCGACTGCCCGTGTCAATCAATAAAGTGCATTAAACCTCATTTTAGCCCTCCAGCCGGTAGCTTTCCACAACCGAGTAATGGGGTCCCCGGGATGACAACTTGCTCTCCATGAGCAGAAATTGATCCACCGTGAAGCTATGTTCCTCGCCGCGTTTGTTGACTCCCGCCGCTTTAAGCTGCAATTCGGCCAAGCCGAGATCCGAGCGGATACGTCCCAGAGTGAGATGAAAGCTGCGCTTTTTTTCAGGATCAAAACCGAGTTCGGTAAGGTACGCATCTACCCTTTCCCCTAGAAAATCTGCTTTATCCATCTCTCCGTAAACACCCACCCAGATCACCCGCGGACGGCCGCGGCTGGGGAAAAACCCCAGGCCCCTGGTTGAAATGTTAAACACCGGGCAAGCCTCGGCTACGGTCTTCAACCTTTTTTTTATTTCGCCGAGTGAAGCCGGATCCACTTCGCCCAGGAATTTAAGGGTCAAGTGGTAATTGGTTTTCTCTACCCATTTAACATCAGGGTGGTTCATATCCATTTCATTCCGGACCAATGCTGCATAGTCTTTAACCGCATCAGTGACCGGAATGGCTATAAACAATCTCATGCGTTGCTTCCTCCCCCGGCTAGTGGTCTGTAACATCTAAAGAGTTAGGTTATCCGCCGAGCCAAATTTTTAGGTGTTACAGACCACTAGCTGCCTCCTCAACAGATCCAGAGCTGATTTAACAGCCAGAATTCGGATAGCCTCCCTTGGACCCACAAATCGCAGTTCTTTTACGGTGCAGCCCTCAGGTCCGGCCAGGCCAATAAAAACCAGACCAACCGGTTTTTCGGCACTTCCTCCCCCCGGCCCGGCTATCCCGGTAATTGACAGGGTATAATCGACCCCGCTGCGCCCTCGCAGCCCCATCGCCATCTCAGTCGCGGTCTCCTGGCTTACCGCCCCAAAACGGTTCAAAGTATCCGGACTAACCTCCAGGAATACTTCTTTAGCTTCGTTGCTGTATGAACAGACTGAGCCCCAAAAGTATGAAGAACTGCCTGGTATATCGGTGAGTACTTTGGCCAGCAGCCCACCCGTACACGATTCGGCTGTTGCCAGCCTTAAGGCCCGTTCTCCCAGTAAAACAGCCACCCTTCCTTCCAGAGTGTCCTCATCATATCCAAACACGTGCGGTGCCAGTTTTGCTTCAACCTGACTTACCGCCTGATCGCGTATTGCCTCGGCCTGTCCCAAATCTTTTGCCTCTGCGCTGACTTTGACATGCACCTCCCCGTCTTTGGCCAAAAGGGCAATGGAATAGTCAGGCTGTTCCATCAAACTGCCCAGAAGGGCCTCTACCTGTGATTCGCCCGGTCCCAACACCTTGATGGTCTTGCGGGCAACCCTGGGCACAGTTGCAAACTCTTTTTTTAAAACAGGTTCAAGGGCACCCCAATACATGTGCTCCATCTCCCGGGGCGGTCCCGGCAGGAGGGCCACCGCTTTACCCTGGTGGACTATATACATTCCCGGCGCCGTACCAATCTGGTTTGGTAATATTAAGGCCTCGGGCGGAAACATGGCCTGTTTCAAGTTGGCTTCAGGCATTTCTCGATTACGGCGCCGGAAAAAATCCCGCAGGCGCTGCACTTCTTCTTCATTAAGCACAACTTGAACACCCAGCACCTGGCAGGCGGTTTGTTTGGTCAAATCGTCGAGGGTGGGCCCCAGTCCTCCACTGGATACAACCAGATCTGCCTGCCGCAGGCCCTCGGTAAATGCTTCCCGGATATACTCTTCACTGTCGCCTACGGTGTACCTGGTTACTACTTTAAAGCCCAGATCAGTTAGGCGCTGGGAAAGAAAATTCGCATTGCTGTCAATCGTAGTGCCTAACATCAATTCGGTTCCGGTTGATATTATACAAACCCGCTGCATGGATTCATCTCCTTATTGGTCTTAAGTTTTATATTGCGCATTGTTAGTAGTCTGTAACACCTGCTCATTCTCAAACCAGATTTAATTATTTCTACATCCAGGGACTCTACCCCTGTTGCCTGGGAAAAAAAGTAGATTATTGCCCCTGAAAACACTCTTTTGCAGCTTAATTGTCACGTACAAAAATACTGTTAATATCGGCAAAATACGCCTGCTTTATAGACCCGGTCGGCCCCAAGCGCAAAGAACCCGGACGCAGCAAGGTACTGCATCCAGGTTCTTATTAGAATGGGAAATTTTCAGACAGCGATAACTTCCCTAAAACGTGACTGATCGATGTTTTCTTCAGTCAGCAGGCAATCTGCCAGGTTCATTAAGGCATGCTTATTGTCAAGCAGCAGGCCAAGGGTGCTCTTTTCCAATTCGGCAATGATTTCCCGGCACTCATTGAACATCTGCTCATCGGGCAGCTGGTCCTTTTTAACTATACCCAGCGAAGAGAGACCACTCCCCACAATTTCCTCGGCCAGATTCCAGGCCTGGGAAAAGTCATTCTGAGCCCCGGTGCTGCGGTCGCCATATTTGATTTCTTCCGCCAACGCACCGGCCACCGCTACCATTATCTGCCTTTCAAGTTCCTGGCGGGTGTACAGATACTGGTCTTCACGGGGGGAACGGCGCATAAATCCCAGAGCGTTGCCCCGTGGGGCTACGGTAAGCGAAGCAACCGAACCCGGTTCCAATAATTCACAGGCCAGGGCATGACCGCTTTCATGAACCGCCACCCTCTCAATTTCTGGGCGGCTGGGTATGCGATCCAGCTTTTCGCCCATAATTACCTTATTCACTGCCTCGCTGAAATGATGCTTCTCTATGGTAGTGCTGTTCTCCCGCATAGCCAGAATGGCAGCCTCATTGGCCAGGCTCTCCAAATGAGCTCCTGAAAATCCGAAGGTTTCCCGTCCTATATCGTGCAGTATTTCCCGGTCCGAAATCGGCTTATTGCGGGTATGAATATCCAGGATCCTTATCCTCCCCTTGCGATCCGGCAGGTTTACCTGAACCTGCCGGTCAAAACGACCTGGACGCATGAGTGCAGGATCGAGCAGATCGGAGCGATTGGTGGCTCCTATAAGTAGTATGCGGGGATCTTCATTTTGGCGCAGACCATCCATTTCCACCAGTAGCTGATTTAGGGTCTGATCGTATTCCATGTGGCTGGAGTGGCTTCCCCGCTTGGCTCCCAGCACGTCCAATTCATCAATAAAAATAATAGCACTGTGCTTACTGGCGTTTATCGCCTTTTTCCGGGCATCGCGAAACAGCTGGCGGATTCGCTTGGCTCCAACTCCGGCGTAGATTTCGATAAACTCGGCACCCGAGGCGGCTACAAAGATAGAGCTGGTAAAGCTGGCTGCCGCCCGGGCCAGAAGCGTCTTCCCTGTTCCGGGGGGCCCCACCAGCAGAATACCCTTCAAAGGCCTGATTCCCATACGCACCATTTCCTCCGCGTTTAACAGAAACTGAAGGGCTTCTTTTAACTCATTTATAGCCGAATCCTGTCCCCCGATGTCATCAAAGCTTAATCCAGAAGCGGCTTCCACTCCACTCCCTACCTGTTCGAGTTTTAAATTGCCCTGGGTCTGCATAAAAAAATACAGCCCTGCCGCCAGCATGGCCAACAGCAGCAACGGCATTATATTAATACCGATTAAACCTAAAAAAACAGTTATTCCGACTCCTGATCCTAGCGCGAACTCTTTCAAGACGCGAACCTCCCGTCCTGCTTATCAGCTAATAAAGCGAATAATTATTATACATTTTTTTGTAAATAATTATAGCACAGGCCTCCCAAGCCCTGCGAAGCCTAAATAATGGCTACAGTAGGCTAAAAACCCGGTGCTGGTACTTGCTGTCTTTAGACTGCCTCAAGATGCCTCGACCACCATACTATTCTGGTTCTTTTCCCGGTCAATTACCTGGTATATATAGTTGTCCCCATCTTCAACCTGCAGGTAGAGATGCTCCTGGTCCACAAACAGCTTGTACTGCAAACCGGCTTCCTGGGTGCGACGGAGCAATTCCTGATCAAGCCAAATAAAACGGTTGGCCGCCAGGGATTCAAAAACCGCCGGCTGCATATGCTGCATAAAATCTTGCAGGGACTGGTTGGGTTTATCGTTCAGCTGTAATGAGTATTCTTTTTGGGGAAGGGAATCTTTTACCGCACGGTCGATAGAAGTATAAGCCTCCTGCAGGTTGGCTACCTTTTTCATATTTATGTCGATTTCATATCCATCTTTTAGCCTGGTAGCTTTCGAGTTTTCAACGCCTTCCAGAGCCCCGATTTTCTTTTCCAGGGGGGCGTCAACGCCAAAGCGTTTATACAGGTAATAGGATGAGAAGGAAATTATAAGCACAATAACCAGGGCTGCAACCGCTGTAACTATATTAAAATCGGCCTTTTTAGGCATTTACCCACCTCCTCTCCTGGACCATTATAGCACGGGGTAATTGCGAGAAGGCCTATTAAAATATGGTAATTCAGGGCTTTGGATTACGCTGGCTTCTTACGGGGAGAGATTCAAGGTGGGAGAAATATTGTCACCTGGTGGTAGTGCTGATATGCCAGTAGATCAGGATACCGGTTTTTGGAATTCCTCGGTAAGGCGGAGAAACTTGAGGAAGTATTCCACCCCGGAAACCAGTGTGATAATCACTGCCAGATACATAAACCACTGGTCTAGAGGAAGTGAAGTAAAACGCAGCATAGCTGGCTTGAGGATAGTGAGCATAACGGCCACTACCTGGGTAAAAGTTTTCATTTTGCCCAGCATACTGGCGGGTATAACAATCCCCTCTTCAGCCTTAAAAGCCCTTAATCCAGTAACCGCAAATTCCCGTCCTAAAATGACGATAGCAATCCAGGCAGGAACCCGGGCCAGCTCCACCAGGCTTATCAAAGCAGCGGTTATTAAAAGCTTATCGGCAATGGGATCCAGAACAATACCCAGCTTGGTTACTTGCTTCCAGCGCCGGGCCAGGTAGCCATCCAGGCTGTCGGTCAAAGCAGCCGCCAAAAATACCCCGGCGGCCAGGTAGTCGCTGTTGGGCATTCTCAATAAAAGCAATACCGCAAACAGGGGTATAAGAATAATTCGCAAAACAGTCAGGCTATTGGGCAGATTCATTTACTACTTCCCCGATCATGTCAAAATCACGCACAGCTTTAAGGAGCACCTCGTAAAAGCATCCCTTTTTCAGGGATTTTTCACTTTTCACAATCGTCATACCATCAACTTCCGGCCCTTGAAAAGCTGTCCTTCCAAGGTAGAGGCTCTTGGAAGCCGTTGAAGAGACCAGCACTTTCTGCCGCGTGTTTAAACGCTCAATATTTTTCTTCCGGGTTATATGCTTCTGCACAGACATTACTATATCCTTGCGCCGGGCTTTAATTTCATCATCAACTTGTTCCGGCATGGTATAAGCCTGCGTACCCTCCTGGGCTTGAAAGGTAAATGCGCCCAGCCAGTCAAACCTGGTAGCTTCAATAAATTCTAGCAATTCCTGGAAGTCCTCCTCGGTTTCGCCAGGAAATCCCAGCATAACCGTTGTTCGCAATGCCACTCCGGGAAGGGCGGCCCGGATATCCTGGAATAGCTTTATAAGATGCTCCTTATCATGGCGGCGTCCCATGTCTGAAAGTATTCGTGACGAAGCGTGCTGAATAGGGATCTCCAAATAAGGAACCACCTTTTTACCACGGGCGAGAGTTTCAATCATTTCGCCGGTAATATGTGCCGGGTGAAGATACATAAGGCGCAGCCATTCCAGTCCTTCGATGCCATCCAGGCAGTCTATCAATTCACACAGTTTTGATTTGCCGTACAGATCCTTTCCATAGATGGCCGTGTCCTGTCCAATCACGATGAGTTCCTTAATGCCCCGGTTCGCCAGCTGTTCAGCTTCTTTAACCAGCTCTTCTATAGAGCGTGAGCGCAATGGACCTTTAATCGACGGAATAGAGCAATAGCGGCAATGATTACTGCAGCCTTCCACCGCTTTGAGGTAGGCCCAGCCGGGCGGGGTGCTCACAATTCGTTGGCCCTGCTCAATAAACCGGTCAGGGGGCTGGTTAACAGAAAATACCTTTGTGCCAGAAAACACCTTATCTAAATTAGCCTGCCATTCCGAGGGGTTCAACAGGCCCCAAATCCCATCCAACTCCGGGATCTCCTCGTAGAGCTGAGCTCCAAACCTTTGAGAAAGACAGCCCACGGCTATTAAATACCGCAATTGTCCATTATCTTTTAATCGTCCTGTTTCAAGAATTGTATCAATAGCTTCTTCCTGGGCTTCCAATATGAAGCCGCAGGTATTGATTATTACAGCTTCCGCCTGTTCTATCTTGTCAACCAGCTGGTGTCCCGTCTTCTTAACCAGCCCCATCATTACCTCTGTGTCAACCCGGTTCTTGGCGCATCCCAAGTTTATAAATCCAACCTTCACCCCGGCATCTCCTGTTTTAAATTTCTATTGTCCGGCTTTATATTCCTTAATCTTATGTTCTCCAGTTGCTCCCAGAGCCGGCTGAAGTTGGCCATTCACGGTTATCTTTAAGCCCCCGGAATTGCCCGCATTAAGTACTACGTTCTTTTTCCCGTTGAAGCTCTTTTTATCTCCGGCAATCAAGGTGCCGGTAAAGGTGTTTTTACCGTCAACAGTAATACTTACCCAGCAGCGCGCGGTGGCTTCTAGATCCACGGTAACCCCGGATTGATTGGTAGAGGCCGGAGGCGGAGTAGTCTGCTCAGGAGTAGTACTTTGCTGAGGCGGTGTTTGACTATTAGTTTGATTTTGAGGCAAGGCCTGTTTTTGCTGGGCCCCGGTTTGGTCTGGAGGTGTAGTATGGTTTTTACTCCAGTTGGCTATATATGAGACGAGATAACTCCCCAGCCACAAGGCAATAATCAAAAATACGATACCTGCCGCAATGTTTTTAATATGTTTAATGGGAAGTGGTTTGCGAGGCTCGCGTTCGCGTGAAACGACCTCGGCCGGTTCTTCCTCTACTACGGCCGGTTCTTCTTCCTCGCCGTAGGCCAGGGCACGAAACTCAGCCACCATTTCTTTTTCATCCAGCCCCAAAAGAATAGCATATCGTTTTACAAAACCGCTTGCATACACGGGAGGCGGAAGAACCCGAAAATTACCGTTTTCTAAAGCTTCCAAATAATACTTGCGGATTTTGGTTTCCTCTTCGACTTCCTCCAGCGACCAACCCTGTCTGAGGCGTTCTTCCCTCAGTCTCTTGTTAAATTCCATGTCCGGCATCCACTCCCTGAACCTGGTTTATTTTGTGCTTGGTAGTCCTATCCATGGCTGCTTGCTGTCCCCACCGCCATCCTTACAGCCTGGCGGAGATTGTAGCGTGAAGATAAGCCGTATACTACGCCTCCGAGCAGATAAGGCAACGATTTGTCCAAATTAAACTGCTGGCTGGGCAGCAAAGGAAACTCGGCAATGCTTCCATCATTTATATATAAAATCCTGGTTTTCCCATCTGTAACCAATACATACCCCTGGCCCATCGCCTCCGCCAACTGGTTGGCACAAACTTCAATCTGATTAGTTTCCTCGACCCCTAAAACGACCAGCGAAAAACGTGATAAGTAATCGGGCATTTGCTCGGCCCGTTTAACCAGGGCACAGGTGCATATTGATGGAATGGTCTCCTGCTCCTTTTCCAACCACTTATGCAAAGCGTATTGATGAAAAACCGGCTCAATTATAAGCCACTGGCAATTCATGGCCACCCATTCTTTTTGATTAATGGCTTTTTCATAGTCTTCCAAACTGAAGCCCTCTTCATAAGCCCTGGTTCCATCTATCTTAATCAGCCGCCCGCTGCGTTTTTCAGGATGACGTGCAATATTGGTGATGTCGGCCTCTCTTTTTTGTATTTCATCTATCAGGGTCAGGGCCAGTTCATCATTTCCCACCACACTGATAACCTTTAGATTCAACCCCAAACCACTTAAAGCCTTGCAGCTTTCCAGGGCAAATCCAGTGTATTGCAAATCAATTGCACTGGTCGCTTCACTCTGAGCAACGTTGATCTGTAATAAGATGCGGCCAATTATGACTATCGATACCTGTTCATTAACCACATAGCCCTTGCCCATAATGGCCCCTTTTTTCATGAGGTTGGAAATATGAACGGCGACGGAGGACCTGGTAATTCCAAAATGCCGGGCTAAATCATCCTGCGCTATCATGGGATGCTTTTTAACAAAATCAAGTATTTCTTTTTCCCGCGAGGTCAACCTCATAGCAATACTCCTGCGTCATTTATTCCTTTACAGCAAGCGGTTGCGCTCCAACAGCTTTTCCAACTGTTCACCGTCAATAAGAATTTCTCTTTTCTTATTATTATCAAGTGGTGATACAATACCCCGATCTTCCATAAGATCAACCAGGCGCGCCGCCCGGGCGTAACCCACCCTCAGCCTTCTCTGCAGCAGCGACGCCGAAGCTTTTCTGCTTTCTACAAAAACCTTGACCGCATCCCAAAATAGGTCGTCACCTTCTTCCATTTCTTCCATGGCCGGCTCCATATCCCGGAAGGCGTCCTCTTCGACGGTTTCACCCGACTGCTCATGAATAAACTTGACCGTGTTTTCAATCTCGGCATCGGAAACGAAGGCCCCTTGAACCCGGTAAGGCTTGACCGCTCCCACCGGGAAGAAAAGCATGTCTCCTTTTCCTAAAAGCTTTTCCGCCCCACCCATATCAAGGATGGTGCGCGAATCGGCCTGAGACGAAACAGCAAAAGCTATTCTGGACGGTATATTGGCTTTAATAATACCGGTGACCACATCTACTGATGGCCGCTGGGTGGCCACAATCAGATGCATTCCAGCCGCTCGGGCCATCTGCGCCAAGCGGCAGATGGAATCCTCGACTTCTACCGGGGCTACCATCATCAGGTCGGCCAGTTCATCAATGACAATTACAATAAAAGGAAGCTTCTCTTTCACCACCTGGTTGTAGCGGTGAATGTCACGTACGCCCTTTTCCGAAAATAAACGATAGCGCTTCTCCATCTCGTTAACCATCCATTTCAGGATCTGTGCAGCCTTTTTGCTGTTGGTGACCACTGGTGTCAACAAATGAGGAATGCCATTATAGACGGTTAATTCGACCATTTTGGGATCGATAAATACAACTTTCAGCTCTTCGGGGGAAGCATTAAAAAGAAAACTCATTATAATACAATTCAAGCATACACTTTTTCCCGATCCAGTGGAACCAGCAATTAACAAATGAGGCAGCTCACTCAAATGGGCGGCAACCGGATTGCCGGTTATATCCTCGCCCAGTGCAAAGGTCAACGGGCTTTTGCTCTTGTTAAAAACCGGAGAGGTTAACAACTGACGCAAGCCAACACTCAATGTCTTGCTGTTCGGCACCTCAATTCCTACCGCGGCCTTTCCCGGTATGGGTGCTTCAAGGCGAATACCCGGAGCAGCCAGGTTTAATTGAAGATCATCGGCCAGGGCCAAGATCCTGCTAACTTTAACCCCGGAGGCCGGGGTCAATTCGTAGCGGGTGACGGCCGGCCCGCAGCTAACCTGATTCACTTTGACCCCAATGCCAAAACTGGCAAAGGTATCTTCAAGTATGGAAATGCTTTCCCGGATGTTTTTTTTATCAATGCTTTTTTCGCTTCGGGTATTGCTTAACAATTCAATCGGAGGTTTTTCGTAAGGACCCGGCTCCCTGGAAACTGGCCTTATATCGGTCTTCAATTCCGGCTCTGGTCCGGGGCTGGTATAGTCAAGAACCAGAGGTACGGTCTGGTCGCTTTCCCTGGTCATGGGGGGAACATAATCAATAAGGGTATTCCGGGAACTCTCCCCTTCAATTATCAAAGGATTCTCCGGAGCAACAGCGCTCGCTTCCACACTAGGCGTCTCCGAATAAAACAGAGATTCCGGCAGCATGTTTTTCAGATGCTGTATCTGGCAATATATCCATCTAGCAATTTCGCCCGGTGGCTTGCCGACAACTACTATAAAAGATAGAACAAAGGCCAGTATTATCGCAATTAAAGCCCCTATTTCACCGAGCATTTTGCTTAAAATATAGCCCAGGGCTCCGCCCAGGTAGCCTCCCCCCATGCCCAGCTTGCCAGCCTCCCAGGCGGTAAGGCCACCGGGAATATTGTACAGGCTTAAGGCAACCAGATAGGTCAAACCGGCAACAACTACGCCAGTCATTCGGGAAGACCATATTTCCTTTTCCAACCCTATGTGTATAGCCCAGATCAATAAAAAGAAAACCACAACATATGAACCGGCCACTCCAAACAAGGTGTGCAGAAGGCTCAGAGCGGATGTTCCTACAATGCCTAAAAACTGAGCATCCTGAGGATTGCCCTGGTATTTGCTCAAACCCACATACAGAAAGACGGCCAACATAAACAGGGTAATTGACAGTACCTCTCGGCCAAGGTTAGTTTTGGCTGATTGTTCGGGAGATGGCTCTGCCTTTTTTACTTTCCTCCTTACTTTCCTGACCGGTTCCTTTTTTTTCGCCATGGTTTTAAACCTCACCCCCCCATTCCAAGGAAAAGATTAGTCATTTCTCTTCCTTTTCTAAGGTAAAGTTTACATATATAGACATAAACTTAGCAAGCTAATTATAGTTTGCTGGTCCCTTTATTGGGATGATAACCTGATAAATGATTTCGCCGCCGATGGAGTGAACCTGGCATCAATTCATTATAGCACAGCTTACTACCGAATTTGTCCAGAATCATCCATCTTGCATTTAAACCATTGATATGTGAATATTAACATATGTTAAATAAAACTTATGTGGGGGGGGAAGTATGAATATAAAATTTGCCATCCTGGGGTTTCTAAGTTGGAAACCTTTTTCAGGATATGACTTAAAAAAGATATTTGTCCAGTCTCAATCATTGTACTGGTCAGGCAATAACAATCAAATATATCGGAGTCTGGTACAATTACACCAGGAAGGCCTGGTGGAAAGTGAGATCCAGCTGCAGGAAAACAATCCAGCCCGTAAACTATATACTATTACTGCGCTAGGGCGGTCCGCATTGGAGGAATGGCTTAAAGGACCGCCTGAACCACTGCAATTGCGTAATACTTTTCTGATTCAGCTGTCCTGGGCCGATCAGTTGGATGACAATGAATTGGACAATCTTTTATCCGCGTATGAAGAAGAGTTGGAGCTGCAGCTTCTCATCCACACCGAGCGGGAAAAACGGGGGAGCCCTAATCCGGCACGTACCGACAGGGAAAAATATCTCTGGCAGATGATTTCCTTAAACTGGTCTGCCGTATACCAAAACGAGCTGTCCTGGGTACGCCAGCTTCGTTCCGGACTTAATAGGGTCCGGGCAGACTTATCCTAAAGGAAGGAAGAAAGGCCATGAATAAGAAATCGATATATAAAACAGCCCCTGGAGAAATACTGGTCATGGGTTACTATAACCAGCTCCTGGAGCAATGGCCGGTGTCTTACGACTCCGGCAGAACCAATACGAGACACGGACGCACCCATGTAATAGCCTGCGGCGACCCTCTAAATCCTCCCCTGATAATGCTTCATGGCTCCAATTCTAACTCTGCTGCCTGGATGGGAGATGTTGCCCGGTATTGCCAGCACTTTCGCGTCTATCTGGTAGACATTCCGGGAGAGCCGGGCAAGAGTTCGCGCAATCGCCCCAGTTGGAGAAGTCCAGCCTTTGCTGAATGGCTGGAAGATGTTTTGAATGAACTTAATCTTGAGCAGGCTTCTATTTTAGGACTCTCCTACGGAGGCTGGATAGCTTTAAAATACGCCATTTATCAGCCGGAAAGGGTTGACAAACTGGTTCTTTTAGCACCTTCGGGACTGGTTCCAACCAGATGGTCTTTCTTGGCAAAGGCGGTGCCTTTAAGCCTGATGGGCAAGAAGGGAGCTGAAATCTTAAACAAGCTAGTTGTAGGGGAAGAGGATATCGGCGAAGAAGCCTGGAAGTTTATCAACCTGGTAATGACCAATTTCCGGCCGAGGATAGGGACTATTGAAATGTTCTCAGACGAAGATTTGCAGCGTTTGACTATGCCTGTAAAGCTCTTTACCGGTCTTAAAGATGTAATTAACCACAGTGAAAAAATGGCCGCCCGTTTGGGGCGCCTGCTGCCCCAGGCGGATGTTACAGTGCTGCCCGACCGCGGGCATGTGCTCATCAACCTGACTGCTGAAATAGTGGAATTTTTATTGAATGGTGCCGAAACAATTCAAGAATACCAACCAGAGCCGGCAGAAGCTAATCCTGATCCTGAACCTGAGGTTTAAGAGCCAGGATACGTCCCGGTTCAATCACGCTGTTTAAATAATCGCCTGGATCGGTGCTGATTACCTCGACCACCCGCAGTTGATCCCGGCCCCAAACTTCCGCTGCCAGGGTTCCGCCTGAAGGCAGCTTAAAGTAGCGCTTTTCGTTGGGCTTTGAGGAATTATCCCAGGCCTGCATTTCCGGCCAATAGAATATCACTGCACCAGTCCTCCTTCACCGGATATCATTTTATGAAGCTTGCCTAAGGCCTCTTTGACCCCCCCAACTTCGTCAATTAGTCCGCAATCCACCGCATCCCTGCCCACCAAAACAGTTCCGATGTCCCTGGCCAGGTCTCCGGTTTTGAACATCAATTCCCTGAAGCGTTGTTCAGTTATTCGGGAGTGTTCGATCACGAAGCGCACCACCCGGTCCTGCATTTTATCCAGGTATTCATAGGTCTGGGGAACGCCTATTACAAGCCCGGTAAGCCTGATGGGGTGGATCGTCATGGTAGCGGTAGGCGCTATAAATGTGTAATCAGTGCTCACTGCAATTGATGAGCCTATGGAATGGCCTCCTCCCAATACTATAGATACGGTTGGTTTTGATAAGCTGGAAATCATCTCCGCCAGTGCCAATCCCGCCTCCACATCGCCGCCGACTGTATTCAAAAGAACCAGCAGCCCTTTGATGTTAGGGTTTTCCTCAATGGCTACCAGCTGCGGCATCAGGTGCTCATATTTGGTGGTTTTATTCTGGGGAGGTAGAACCATATGTCCTTCCACCTGCCCGCTTATAGTAAGGCAGTGGATATCGCTCTTAAATGATGGAACCTCTATTTGACCCAGTTCCTTTATGGTTTCGACTTTTTGTTCTTGATTATCGCCTGATTGTGGATTAGTCTCCGTCAACGTTTATTCCCCTTCCATATGATTTAGCTCATTCTTAGCTTGGCTAAAAACCTGGAAATCATACCTTTAGCCTCATTCAAGAATACAGCTAGAAAAACCTTAAAACGTAAACTGCCGGGAACCATTATTAAGGCACCCGGCAGTTATAATTATTTTTCATCGATTGGTTTTTAGCTAGACTTCCATTATTATCGGCATTATCATCGGGCGACGGCCGGTCATGTCGTACAGGTATTTGCTGAGGCGGTCCCTGACATGGGCCTTGATCACCGCCCATTCGGTTACGCCGCGCTTGGTGCAGTTGTCCAGGGCGTCTTTGACCTTTTCCTTGGCTTCATCGATCAGCTTCTCAGATTCCCTGACGTAAACAAATCCGCGGGTTACAATATCTGGGCCGGCGACAACTTCACCCACCTCTTTGTTGAGGGTGACCACTACGATCATAATGCCATCTTGGGACAGCTGTTTGCGGTCCCGCAAAACAATATTGCCTACGTCGCCTACACCCAAACCGTCAACCAAAACCTTGCCCGCCGTCACCTTACCGACTATGCTGGCCTTCTTCTTACCCACTTCGATCATCTGTCCGTTCTCGGTGACAAAAATGCGCGACCGCGGTATACCAAGGCTTTCGGCTAATTTAGCATGCTTCATCAGATGACGGTATTCTCCGTGCACGGGTATAAAATAACGCGGCCGGATCAGGTTGAGCAGTATTTTGAGTTCCTCCTGGGCGGCATGGCCTGATACATGAACCCCAACGCCTTTTTCGTAAACCACTTCAGCACCCTGGCGGAAAAGAAGATCCACCGTCTTGGCTACCAGCTTTTCATTGCCCGGTATGGGGGTTGCGGATATGATGACCGTATCCCCTGGTTGAATGGCCACCCAGCGGTGATCAGCCGTAGCCATGCGGGTAAGGGCCGACATCGGCTCCCCCTGGGAACCGGTGGTCACGATTACTATCTGGTTGGGGCGATACTGGTTGATCTCCTCAACTTCAATTAAAAGTCCTTCCGGGACCGTCATATAGCCGAGTTCCATGGAAACCCGTACGTTGTTTATCATACTGCGTCCAACCACTGTAACCTTACGGCCATATTTTTGGGCAGTGTTAATTACCTGCTGAATGCGATGCACATTGGAAGCAAAAGTAGTTACTATTATGCGCCCTTCGCATCGGCCAAACAGGTCGTCAAAGGTGTTGCCCACAACCTTTTCGGACATGGTGAACCCTATTTTATCAGCGTTGGTACTATCGCCCAACATTACCAGAACGCCTTTTTCACTCAACTCGGCCAGTTTTCTAAAATCGACTACTTCTCCATCGACCGGCGTCTGATCCAGTTTAATGTCCCCGGTATGAAGAATTATACCCAGGGGTGTATGCAAGGCTATTCCCATGGCATCGGGAATGCTATGGCTGACCCGGAAAAACTCGATTTCAAATGGACCTATCTTTATTTTATCGCGCGGTAATATGGGGTGAAAATCCGCTGCATCCATGCTATGTTCACTGAGTTTTTGCTCAACCAGGCCCAGAGTCAAACGGCTCCCATATATTGGCACATTTATTTCCTTAAGCACATAGGGAAGCGCCCCCACATGGTCTTCATGCCCATGGGTAAGCAGAATGGCCTTTACTTTATCCCGGTTTTCTAAAAGATAGGTAATATCAGGTATTACCATATCAATGCCCAGCAGTTCTTCTTCAGGGAACATAAGCCCGGCGTCAATAACTACAATAGTGTCCTGATATCTGATTGCCATCATATTCTTCCCGATTTCCCCCAAACCGCCCAGGGGAATGATGTGCAAACGGGCTTCTTCAGACACCGAAACACCTCCTTTGCTATAAAGTTGTCACCTTGGTTTATTCCAAATAATTATGTCCGCACAATACTGTCCTGATAATTATAGCTGAAAATTCTGAACCTTACAATATACCGAAACTCCGGCATGCTTAATAGTCCACAATTTATGTAGAAAAATGCCGAAGGATGGAAGCTGATACTCCATCCTCCCCTTGGCGTTGCACGTTTTTTACTAAAATTATCCGATTAAATTATACGATTTTAATAATGCCCTCACCGATTCTACCTGTGCGTCATCCGCTTCGATTAACGGCAGGCGAACTGAGCCCACCTGCATACCCATTAAGTTCAGGGCCGCTTTAAGCGGTATGGGATTGGTAGTTATAAATAAGCCCTTAAAGGCCGGAAATAGTTTGATATGCAAATCCCTGGCCTGTCTTACATCGCCGGCGACAAAGGCATCGATCATAGCCTTTATTTCGTTGCCCAGGATATGGGAAGCTATACTGACCACACCCCTGGCCCCCAGTGCCATCATGGGAAGGGTCAGAGAATCATCACCGGAAAATACAGCTACATCTGCCGGGAGGAGGCTGTTTAACAAAGAGCATTGTTCCATATCGCCAGTCGATTCCTTGACCGCTACCACATTGTCAATTTCGGCCAGGCGGGCCATGGTGGCGGGGGTCATGTTTACCGCTGTTCTTCCGGGAATATTATAAAGCATCACCGGTATGGAGACAGCTTCGGCAATAGTTTTAAAATGCCTGTACAATGCCTCCTGGGGAGGTTTATTGTAATACGGACATACCAGAAGCAGCCCGTCTAAACCAGCTTTTTCGGCCTCGCGGCTCAATTCAACTACATGAGCTGTATTATTGGAACCTGTCCCCCCCCATATGGGGACCCGTTTGCCTACTTTTTCTTTTATTAATGCAAAGAGCTGAAGCTGTTCCTCCATCGAAAGTACCGGTGATTCACCGGTGGTGCCGCTGACGATGATCCCTTCACTGCCGTTGTCACAGAGGTAGTTGGCCAGTTCAACCGCTTTAGGGTAATTGACTTGAAGCTGTTCGTCAAAGGGAGTAATCATCGCTGTCCATAATCTCGGCAATTGCATACTTTCACCTACCATTCTTATTTTTTGCCCAGCTCAAATTTGTCGTGTAAAGCCTTAACCGCTTTCTCCATATGCTCTCTCTTCACCAGACACCATATATTGGTATAGGAATCTCCGGATTGCAGAATGGGGATATGTTCTTCACTCAAGGCCTCCACCACCCGGGCCATAACCCCGGGGATGCCGGTCATCGCCGCTCCAACAACGGCGACCTTAGCACAATTAAATTCCAAAGCCGGGAAAATGTCAATATCATTAAGAATCTTTACCGCCCGGTCGCCCGCTTCAGGTGCAACCGTAAAGGTTATCCGGTCTGGTTGGACATTTATAAAATCCACACTGATGCCAGCCCGGGCCATAGTCTGAAAAACCGACAGATCAAAGTCCTTGTGTAAAGGAGCATCCTTGTTTATCTTGAGCTGGGCCAGAGTGGACGTATAGGTTACTCCGGTTATCAGGTTATCACGGATTATCTGGATGTTGTCTCCGACGCCCCGAAGCTGGTTGGCCACCAGGGTGCCTTCTGAATCGGCGAAGGTAGAGCGAACTCGCAAGGGAACGCCGGCTTGCATGGCGATTTCCACCGCCCGGGGATGGATCACTTTGGCTCCTTCCCTGGCCAACTGACAGATCTCATTGTAAGTTATCGCGTCCAGCACGCGAGCGTTATCGACAATACGGGGGTCGGCAGTCATTACCCCTTCAACATCGGTAAATATATCCACCATTTCAGCCCGCAAGGCTACTCCCAGAGCAGCTGCGGTAGTGTCGCTGCCGCCCCGCCCCAGGGTGGTAAGCTCGCCGTCCTCGCTTACCCCCTGAAACCCCGCTACCACCGGGACACAGTCCCCGGCCAGCAGTTCCAAAAGCCGGCCCGGGTTAACATACAATATATGGGCGTTGGAGTATTTTCCGTCGGTGACAATGCCCGCTCTTTCACCGCTTAAATAACAGGCTTCAACTTCCATGGCAGCAAGCTGACTGGATAGTAAAACCCCGGAAATCAACTCCCCGCAGGAAAGCAGTAAATCCGTTTCGCGTGGAGATGGACAGGGGTTTACCTGTTTTAACAAGTTTATAAAAGTATCGGTAGCATATGGATCATTTTCCCGCCCGATGGCTGACACAACCACGACCGGTTTAAACCCTTGCTTCCTGGCATCAGCTATGATGCTGCATACACGGGACCGGGCCTCCGGAGAAGCCAGAGAAGTTCCGCCAAACTTCTGGACGACAATTTTCAAATTGCCACCTTCCTAAAAAAGGTTTTTATTTATGACCAGCTCGGCGATTTGAATAGCATTGGTCGCTGCTCCTTTGCGGATCTGGTCGGCGGCCGCCCACAATACAATGCCCTGCTCCCCCGAAATATCTCTTCTTATCCGGCCGACATAGACCTCATCGGTATCAGAAGAGTATAACGGCATGGGATATATATTCTGGGACGGGTCGTCTTGAACCACAACCCCGGGAGCCTGAGACAGGATATTTTTTACCTGTTCAGGAGTCAAATCCTTCTCCAATTCTAATGTTATGGACTCCGAGTGGCTTCTAAAAACCGGTACTCTAACCGTCGTTGCCGATATTTTGAGATCCTGGGCGTGCATTATCTTCCTGGTCTCCCAAACCATCTTCATTTCTTCACGAGTATATCCTTCGTCCATAAAGGTATCAATATGCGGTATTACATTAAATGCTATAGGGTGCTGGAAAACCTGGGGGGTTTTCGTTTCTCCTGCCGCCCAGGCCCGCACATGATCCTCGAGCTCCTTGAGACCTAATATTCCGGCCCCGGATACCGCCTGGTAAGTAGAGACTATTACTCGTTTAAGACCAGCGGCCAGGTGAATGGGGTTGATGGCCACCACCATGATTATTGTAGAGCAGTTGGGGTTGGCAATAATCCCCTGGTGCCAATCAATATCATTGGGGTTTACCTCGGGGACCACGAGAGGCACCCGATCATCAAGACGAAAAGCGTAGCTGTTGTCTATAACCGTACATTTATTTTCAACCGCCTGCGGGGCCAGTACCTGGCTTATTTCCGTGTTTACCGCAAAAAGTGCGACATCGGCTTGCTTAAAGGCTTCGGCATCGGCTCCCCGGACTGTAAAGTTTTCGCCCCGAAAGACTATCCTGGCGCCGGCTTCACGCGGATCGGCCAGGAGAATCAGGTCGTTAACGGGGAATTTACGCTCTTCCAGGATTTTGAGCATTTCCTGCCCTACAGCCCCGGTTGCTCCGACAATGGCTAAATTAATCCCCTGTGCCACGATGATTACCTCCTAAAATAAATCTAAAGGTTATTGTAGCACATGGATAAGGGGCTCTCAAGAACGAGGGCCCAGGAGTAGAGGCTGTATCTGACGTCCTTGCAAGGCCATAATTATCGTATCAGCCAACAGCTCCATGCACGCAACCGCCGAGTTTCCCTTGTTGAATGGATCATCCTGGCGAAAGGGCACAAAGTATATATTTTTTGTATTAAGTAAAAGACCGATATTCTTAGCATTCATGCTCAAAGCGTCATTGGTTGAAATGGCTATTACTACCGGGCGCTGGTTGCGCAGCTGGGCCTTTATGGCCATTAAGGCCGGCGTGTCGACTATTCCATTGGCCAGTTTGGCTATAGTATTACCCGTGGCTGGAACTATAGCCGCTACATCCAACAGTTTTTGGGGTCCGATAGGTTCAGCATCCACTATGGTTGATATTAATGGATGGTCACTGAGGGCGGTCAATTCTTTCTTGAGGTCGGCCGCTTTATAGAAACGGGTATCGGTCGCTTCAACCGTATAGGATAGAATACTATATATTTCAGCTCCTTCTTGTTTGAGTCTATTTATCTGGGGCAAGACTTCGCCAATAGTGCAGTGAGATCCGCTAAAAACCAGGCCTATTTTTACACCCCGTAATCTGCTTAATGCTTCCTGTGACTCCTGCAATGCCTGCACCTCCCTGCTATCCAAAAAGAAGCTTACTGTCCGCTTTGCTGAGTTCTCTGATAATCCTCCGGGGAACAACTTCGGCCAGAATTCGGCCTGCTGATGTAGGAGCCACCTTTCCTGGAAGCCCGGGAGCCAGAATCGCTTTTATACCCAGATCATTGGCGGCTTCAAAATCAGTGCCCCCTGGTTGATTGGCCAGGTCGATAATTACAATTTCCGGTCGGGCGTGTTGCAAAAGCTCGCGGTTAAGAACCATAGCCGGCACCGTATTGAAAACCAGGTCATATTGAGCTAATATGCCTGGTATACTGCCGAATTCAGCACGATGGCAGCCCATTTCGTAGGCGCGGGCCAGCTGCCCTTTGTTGCGGGCCACTACGCATACGTCGGAACCAAGAGCCTTCAAAGCCCGGGCCATGCTGACCCCCACTCTGCCAAAACCAATTACGCAGGAACGACTGCCATGTATGGTGATCGCGGTTTCTTCCATGGCTATCTGCAGAGCGCCCTCTGCGGTTGGTATGGAGTTAAGAATGGCCAGTTCGTCATCATCATTTAACTCCAACAGGGTAAATCCGTGTTTTTCCGACCATTGCTTGAGGAAAGGACGAGCCGTTCCAATGATCACGACGGCATGGGCTGCAATACTGCGCATAGCCTTTTCACTTAATTGAAGCTGGCCCTGATAGTATACAGCCCTTATTACTCCCTGGGGATTAGTTCCGGGCAGAGGCATAACTATGACCTCGGCATCCTGGCAGGCCTCCTCAACCGAATTGGCCATGCAGGCTCCGGGGCTTACCATATTGGCGGGAAACCCTGCTACAACCACCGTCGCCCCCATCTTGACCAATTCCGTTACCAGGATCAACTCCCGGGCGTCTCCTCCCAGCACCGCTATTTTCAGGCCGGAAAGCACCGAACTCAAAGCCACTCCCCCTTTTGGGTAAATAGAATATTGCCAGAACTAGTAGCATTATATGTGGGCTTCACTACCATGGTGCTTGTCTGAAATAATCCGTACCCAGGCTAAACAGCAAAAAAACGGCCTTTTCTCCAATAGGAAAAAAGGCCGTCCTTATTATTGGGTTATGCAGCTACAATAGATTGTCCATTCCGTAAACCAATCCCTTTATATCTTTCATCTTTTTGCTTACCATGATAACTCCCGGCATAAAACCGACTCGATCGTAGGAATCATGCCTTATGGTCAAGCTCTGACCCAGTCCGCCAAAAATAACTTCCTGGTGGGCCACAAAACCTGGTAAACGGACACTGTGGATGCGCACTGCGTCCGCATCCCCACCTCGACAACCCGGTATTTTTTCTATTTCCCGAACACCGCTGGGTGGACGTACCGCTCTGGCCTCGTTTATAAGTTCAGCGGTTTTTATCGATGTGCCTGAAGGTGAATCGAGCTTTTGCGGGTGGTGCAATTCAATAATCTCCACATCAGGAAAATAACGGGCTGCTTCCCTGGCAAATTTCATCATTAAAACAGCTCCTATGGCAAAATTGGGAATAACCGCAACCCCAACTCCCTTGTCAAGGGCCAATTGATCAAGCTGTTTCAAATCCGCATCGCTCAAGCCTGTGGTGCCCACAACACATGAAACCCCCATTTTTAAAAAGCCGCGAACGTTATCGAAGATCGATTGAGGGCTGGTAAAATCTATTATCAGATCTGGTCGGGTGAGCTCAACCAGTTTTTCCACATCGTTCTCAACAACCAAATCCTGCTGGTTGTCAGATCCCATGATGGACCCTATGCTTTCACCTCGGGCCCTGATGTCAGCCATGCCCACCAGTTTCATTTCCGGGTCATTGAGCACCGCCTTTACCGTTTCGCTGCCCATTTTTCCCATGGCTCCATTTACTACTACCTTGATTTTTTCCATACCTTTACCTCCCCGTTTCCTTAAAAAATAGTTTTAACCATTTCCCTGTCCAAGTCAAGAACCGCCTGTTCATACGGGGATTGACCGTGACCTGTCGTTTTATTCAGCAACCCTTCACCTTGGTCTGGGCATAAAACAGGTTTTTTAGAAACTAACCAGGGAGCAAGCAAAAGTGGATAACAGAAATTTTAAATAGTTTAGCCTTGTCCAGGCCAATAATAAAAAACCAGGGAGATGTACCCCCTGATATTGGAAGTGCTATAGGATAGACGATTCTAAATAGACACCGGTTATATTTGGCGATAAAGACGGGCCTGTTCAAGGATATATTTACACAGTTCCTGCAGCAGCCTGCGCTCCGTAAAGTTTAAACCGCCCTCATTTTCCATGCTTTTTTCAACCAGCTGCATAAAGCGGCGCGTACATTTAATCTCAGTGCGTATTCTATCCATAAGATCACCGCCCCGAACATGGGCATAAAAATCCTGTAAATCATAAAGAACATGTTCTTCATTATTACACATGGCACAAACGGCGGCATGCTCAAAAAGTTCATGTTTATCCAGATCATAACTCAGGAAGGCGTAGATCAACTTCATCCGCCGGCGACCTTCTTTATATAGAAGTAAATCCCGGCTTAAATCTTTCTTTTGCCGTTCCAGAACGTCTACCTGTTTGAGTACATCGTTATACATGATGGCCGGACCACTCATATTTGAGATCACCTCCCAGGTCCTCTTTATAAGAGTATCGTATGTTTTTATATTACTTTTGATAGGCAATATGTATGCATGGCAGCATTTGTATGGTTGAGACGTCAAATGGTATACTGTTCGTGTTAAGGGGGACATGCAATTTTATGCCATTTGACGGTCTGACTATTAATCGACTCTGTAATGAGTTAAATCAGGTTTTTTTAAATGCCCGGATCGATAAAATTCACCAGCCGCTCAAGGATGAGCTGGTTTTCTCGATTCGCCAACCCGGCAGCGGGAGCTTTCGCCTCCTGCTGTCCGCCAATGCCCGTTGGGCCAGAATGCATTTGACCGGCGAAAAACAGACCAATCCCGTCAACCCGCCGGCTTTCTGCATGCTCCTGCGCAAACACCTGGAAGGCGGAAAAATAAAGAAGATTACCCAGCTTGATTTTGACCGTATTATACATATCGAAATTGAAGCCCTGGATGAATATAGGGAATGGCGAAAAAAAGTCCTCATATGTGAATTTATGGGGAAGCATTCCAATATAATTCTCATCAATCCGGATAATCAAATAATCATCGATGCCATAAAGAAATACGGCAGTGAATTGAGCTCCTTCCGGGAAGTGTTGCCCGGTAAAACTTATGTACGCCCCTCAAACCAGGATAAGCTAAATCCGCTTGAAACCTCTTTTGAGCTCTTTGCCCAGCATTTTTACGGGCAGGTGGAGAACACCAGCCTGCCCCAGGCTCTGTTTCGCACCTTTTCAGGTTTAAGCCCCTTCTCCTGCCGCCAAATCTGCCTGGGCGCCGGGTTAAACGAAAATATGGCGGTTGAATATTGCGGAGAGATCGAGCTTTTACAACTCTATCAATATCTGCAAGGCATCTTGCGAAGTTTTAATGAAGATACTATTCAAGCCCAGGTGGTCTACTTCAACCAGCATCCCCAGGATTTTGCCCCATATAGTATTTATTCGCTCCCCGGATCCAGTATATTCTTTCCCGGAATAAGTGAAGCCTGTCAACGCTTTTTCGATGACAGCTTGTGCATCGCCCGCCTGGAATCAATGAAAGTCAACTATGCCCGGCAGTTAAAGGAGATTTTAGATCGCTTGTACCGCAAACGATTCCATCAGGAGGGCGATTTAGCCCAGGCCAGGGATAACAAGCGCTACCAGGTTTGGGGGGAATTGCTGACCGCTTACGCCCACGAAATAAAGAAGGGGCAAACCGAAGTGTCTCTGGATGACTTCTACAGCTCAGAACTAGTAGAAATAAAACTGGACCCCATGTACAACCCGATCCAGAACGCCCAGCGCTACTTTAAAATCTACAATAAGAGCACCAAAGCCATCAAGCACCTGGAGCTGTTAATGGCTAAGAATAGCGAAGAGATAAACTACCTGGAATCGGTTCTGCTGTCCATCGAACAGGCCGAAACCCCGGAGCTGTTAGAAGAGGTGGTCGAAGAGCTGGAAAAGGAGCATTTCATAAAAGAAAAGGGCAAGAAACGCCGCAAAGAGCAGCTGCGCAGCCAGCCTCGCAGCTACCTGTCCTCGGACGGCCTGACCATCCTGGTGGGGCGCAACAACCGGCAAAATGATCACCTGAGCCTGAAGCAGGCGGAGCGCGGCGACCTCTGGCTGCACACCAAAGAGGTTCCCGGCACCCATGTGATTTTGAAGCTCCCTCCCCGAGTTCAGTCGATTCATGATGTACCCGACCGTTCACTGGAAGAAGCGGCCTGTCTGGCCGCCCTCTACAGCAAAGCTTCACAGTCAGACAAGGTGGCGGTGGATTATACCTTCCGCTCCAACGTCAAAAAACCGGCCGGGGCCCGGCCGGGTATGGTAATCTACGACAACTATTGGACCATAATGGTCAATCCAAGGGCGATTGAGCCGGAAAATCTCCAGTAGTGCTCTGTAACAAGGCATTCGAACAATTCAGATACCACGTTTACTGGATGATTTCGATCGATCCATCGGGGTTCTCTTTTATCTCGGTATCCGCTTCCAGAATGTAAATCTTTTTATTGACCTTATCGATAGCCACATCCCGGTTTACAATAGTAGAAACCTCCTTGGGGGTGACCAGGGTTCTTATCTGCACCCCATTGTCGTAGAGCTGCAGAGTCAACTCCCCGACCTCTCGTTTGATGGTTTGATGCTGGTGCCTCTCATAAGGTTTGATAAAGATGTATTCATAACCACCGTCCGCAAAGGGAACTTCCTGCCCGTTTAAATATACTTTCACTTCTATTCACTCCATACAAAGTGGTTGGGTTGTTAACTGCGGCTGCCCGGCTTTGTGGGTTCACCCTGCCCCGCTTTGCACATCGGGCAGTCGGGAGCCTCCCACGATTCTATATCAAGCTGCAATACGCTGGCCTGTTTTACTCCAAAATTAACTTTTCCCCCGCTGCGATCCACCAGTACTGCCACCCCGGCTACCTCACCGCCGTTTTGCCGTACGATGTCAATGACTTCCTGCACCGAACCACCGGTAGTAATTACATCTTCCACCACCAGAACCCGCTGTCCGGGCCGTATCACAAATCCCCGGCGCAGTTCCATCTTGCCATCCTGGCGTTCGGTAAAGATAGAGCTGACTCCCATCTGCCGCGCCACTTCATAGGCCACAATAATTCCACCCATGGCCGGACCCACTACTAGTTCTACTCCATCCCCGGCAAATTGCTCGGCCAGGTGAAGGGCCAGTTCTTCGGTATATTTAGGATATTGCAGGACCTGGGCGCATTGCATGTAGCGGTTGCTGTGCCGTCCCGAAGTAAGCTTGAAATGGCCTGTCAACAAGGCCCCTGCTTCGGAAAAGATGCGGGTTGCATCGGTGCTGTTCAACATTATTATGCCTCCAATTCTGCTATGATTTTCTGGGCTGCTTCAATTCTATCAGCGGCTTTTAGTATAGGCCGCCCGATTACCATGTAATCCGCCCCCATATCCAGAGCCTGACGGGGAGTGGTGATTCTCTTTTGATCGCCCGCTTCCGACCAGGCCGGTCTTATCCCGGGAGTGACAATCTTAAAATCCGGGCCGCAGGCCTGCCGAATCACCGTGATCTCCTGGGGTGAGCAAACGACGCCCCCCAGACCGCTTTCCTGAGCCATTTTGGCCCAGCGGCTGACCACTTCCGGCAGTGCCAGTCCCTTGATCAATACATCCTCTTCCAGATCCTGCTGAGAAATGCTGGTCAAAACAGTTACGGCCAGGATAAGCGGCTGCACCGCACCCAGGCGCTGCGATTCCTGGGCCACTTCCCGGGCAATGTTTTTCATCATTTCCCGGCCCCCGGCCGCGTGTACATTGAACATAGCGCAGCCCAGCCTGGTCATTACCCGTCCGGCCGCTCCCACCGTATTGGGAATATCATGGAATTTAAGGTCGACAAATACCCTGCCGCCCAGATCGTTTATACGGTGAACAATATCCGGTCCGCAGGCATTAAAGAGCTGCATACCAATTTTATAAGTTCCCACATAGCAGCTAAGCTCTTTTACCAGACCGACTGCTTCCGCCTGGGTGTCCACATCCAGGGCCAGAATTATTCTGTCTTTGGGTTCCACATCGTTTCCTCCTTTATTGCCTAAGCCTACTTGTCTACGGCCACACCGCGAATCTGCTCCAGGTTCTTCAGGCCATTTTCCTTCATGTAGCGCAAAATGTCCGCAACGATGTCCCGACCCAGGTAGGGGTTGAGGAAGATCCCGGTGCCGATAGAAACAGCAGTAGCTCCTACCATAATGAATTCCAGGGCGTCGTTTCCATTGATAATACCTCCACCTGCCAGTATAGGCAGATCAACTTCTTTATAAACCTGGTAAACCATGCGCAGGGCCACCGGCTTGATGGCCGGTCCGGACAGCCCTCCAAAGATGTTGCCCAAAACCGGTTTTCTGGTTTTTATGTCAACCGCCATCCCCATCAGGGTGTTTATCATCGACAGTGCGTCGGCTCCGGCGGCCTGAGCCGCCCTGGCAATGGCTACGATGTCACTGACATTGGGAGACAGCTTGGGAATCACCGGCAGGGTAGTCCGCTCCCGGACCGCTTTAACCACCTGGTAAACCATGTCCGGATCGGTGCCAAACTGCAGCCCGCCCTGTTTTACATTGGGGCAGGATATGTTCATCTCAATGCCTGCCACACCGCCGTTGTCGTTGACAAGGGACGCCATCCGGGCGTATTCCTCCACTGAATTGCCCGCAATGTTGGCCAGCACGACAACCCCCCGGCTGTTTAAGGCAGGAAGATAATCCCGTAAAAAGACCTCTATTCCCGGGTTTTCCAGACCTATGGAATTTAGCATGCCGCTGGCCGTTTCGCAGATGCGTTGGGGCGGATTGCCGGGACGGGGTTCCAGGGTGGTGCCTTTTACGCTGACAGCCCCCAGTTCGGCGGGATCGATAAAGCCTTCGTACTCGCTTCCATATCCAAATGTTCCAGAAGCAGCCACCACCGGGTTTTGTAATTTAATCCCCCCCAGATCTACGGATACACTGGGCTTCAGCGCTGCCCCCGAGCGGCTTGTTTCCTTTTTCAAAGACCTTCCTCCTCGTCTAAACTCCGGGCCAATCAAGTTCGTCAAAATTAAAAACCGGTCCATCTTTGCATATTTTGGCATAGCCCTGGTCCTGAACCTTCAGCTTGCGGGCGCACCCCAGACAGGCGCCTACTCCACAGGCCATGTGTTCTTCCAGAGACGCCTGCCCGGTAATGCCGTATTTCCTGGCAAAATCAGCTGTACGGGCCATCATGGGCTCGGGGCCGCAGGTATATATACAGTCAACCCAGGCCGGATCGATCTTTTTAAACAACAATTCGGTAACCAGACCTTTATAGCCGGCGCTTCCGTCCACAGTGGCAGGCATGAATTCTACGCCAATCTGCCTGAGTTTAACAAACGCCGCCAGTTGATCCCTGGTTTGGGTTCCATGCAAGACCCGCACCTGGCACCGGCGCTCCACCAGAACCCTGGCCAGGTATACCAGGGGCGCGATTCCCACTCCACCGCCTACCAGCAGCACGTTGCTTTCTTCCCTGGGCAGGGAAAATCCACGCCCCAGGGGGCCCATCACGTTGAGACTGTCTTTGGCGCGCACTTTGCTCAGAAGACGGGTTCCTTCTCCCACCACTTTATATAGAAATACAACACTGCCCAAATGGCGGTCGACGTCATAGAGGCTCAAAGGACGCCTCAACATCGGATAGTTTTCCTGCCCGACCTGAACGTGGACAAATTGACCGGGTTGACATTCCGGTACTATGCCGGGGGTAATTAACTCCATTTCAAATAGATCCTGCCCAACTTGCAGGTGGCGAACCACCAGTCCTTTTTCCATTGAAGGCATCAAACAACCTCCTGCCTTAAGCCTTTAAGATATAAGTCCTAATATAGCATGTGTATTAATACCCGGTTACATATTCCTGGAGGTATTTTAGATCCAGTCCTGCTGGATTATCATCTTTAATAACCGCTTCCCGTATCACTTTTAAGGTATCCAGTGATGTCAAGCAGGGAACATTCAATTCGACCGCCGCCCGGCGTATCTGAAACCCGTCCGAAAAAGGCGTGCGGCCATGGGTAAGGGTGTTTACTACGAAGTCTATCTCACCTTCGCGGATAAGGTCCACTATATTGGGGTAGCCTTCACCGTATTTTTTCACCAGTCTCGCTTCGATGCCCTCCTGGGCCAGGCGCCCCGCGGTGCCTTCCGTGGCCAGCAGCTTGAATCCAGCCCGGGCGAAATCGACCAGTATGGGAATTGCTTCATCTTTATCCTTATCAGCGATGGTAGCGGCAATTGTTCCCTTTTGGGGAATTTCGACACCAGCCGCTAAAAGTCCTTTAAAGATTGCTGCCTTCAAGGTGCTGTCGATGCCCATAACTTCCCCGGTTGATTTCATTTCCGGCCCCAGGGTGATATCCACCTGCTCCAGCTTATTAAAGGAAAACACCGGCACCTTAACGGCATAAAACCCCGGCGCAGGCTGCAAGCCGCCCTGGTAGCCCTGGTCCTTAAGCGTTTTTCCCAGCAGTATCCGGGTCCCCAATTTTATCATCGGTATTCCGGAAACCTTGCTCATAAAAGGAATCGTACGGCTGGAGCGGGGATTGACCTCTAACACATATAAATCCCCTTCATATTCTACAAATTGAATGTTAATCAGTCCCAGTACCTTCAATGCGAGGGCCAGTCGGGTGGTATAATCAACTATTTTAGCGGTGATCTCAGGGCTCAAGTCATGGGCTGGAAAAACTGCCATACTGTCCCCGGAATGCACTCCGGCCCGCTCAATGTGTCTCATAATGCCGGGGATCAGGACCTCCTGACCATCGCATATGGCGTCTACTTCGATTTCCGTCCCCAGCAGGTATTTATCCACCAGCACCGCGTGCTGGCGGTTGACTCTGGCTGCCATCTGCATATAACCGGCCATTTCTTCATTGTTATAAACAATTTCCATGGCCCTTCCACCCAGCACATAGGAAGGTCGAACCAGCACCGGGTAGCCGATCAGCTCGGCCGCCTTGATCGCCTCTTCCACTGAAAAGACGCTCTTTCCGGGCGGCCGGGGAATTCCCAGTTCCTCAACCAGTTCGTCAAAGCGATCGCGCGATTCGGCCCGGTCGATGCTGTCATTGGAGGTGCCCAGGATTCGAATCCCGGCTTTGTCCAGGGCACTGGCCAGGTTGATGGCGGTCTGCCCCCCGAACTGAACAACAACTCCCTCAGGATTCTCTTCCTCGATTATGTTCATAACGTCCTCAAAAACGAGCGGTTCAAAATAAAGTCTATCAGAAGTGTCAAAATCGGTGCTGACTGTTTCCGGGTTGTTGTTTACGATGATGGCCTTGATGCCTGATTCCCGTAAAGCCCATACAGCATGCACCGAGCAATAGTCAAATTCCACTCCCTGGCCGATGCGTATGGGTCCTGAGCCGATAACCAGAACCTTGCGTTCACCCGGCACATGGCTGACCTCATTTTCCTCTTCATAACTGCTGTAGTAATAGGGAGTCAGGGCATCGAACTCGGCGGCGCAGGTGTCGACGAGTTTATAGGTGGGTACAATGCCCGCCTTTTTACGCATAGAGCGCACGTCCATTTCACTGATTCCTTTAAATCCTGCAATTTCACTGTCGGAAAAGCCCATCTGCTTGGCTTCTTTTAGCAGCTCGGGGCTCAGATCCTTTGCACCCAACTTTTTCGAAAAATCAAAAATATGCTTCATTTTTATCAGGAAATACTTATCGATCCGGGTAATCTGCCACACATCGTCAACCGACATACCGCGTTCAAAGGCTTCGGTTATTATGAAAGTACGTTCATCGTCTGCTTCTTTCAAGCGGACGATCAATTCTTCATCATTCAAGTCCTTGAGGCCGGCCAGCTGCATCCCGTTAAAGCCTATCTCCAGGCAGCGTATGGCTTTCAAGAAAGCCGCTTCAAAGCTGCGGTCAATAGCCATTACTTCACCGGTGGCCTTCATCTGGGTGCCCAAACGGCGGTCGCCCAAAACGAATTTGTCGAAGGGCCAGCGGGGAACTTTTAAAACCACATAATCAATAGCCGGTTCAAAACAAGCGGTGGTTGTTCCGGTAACCGCGTTGGGGATTTCATCCAGATGGTAGCCGATGGCTATTTTAGTGGTTACCCGGGCAATGGGATAACCGGTGGCCTTGGAGGCCAGGGCGCTGGAACGGCTGACCCGGGGATTTACCTCTATGACATAGTACCTTTTGCTGAAGGGATCGAGGGCAAATTGGACGTTGCATCCTCCGGTCACTTTCAGAGCCCGGATAATCTTTATTGAAGCCGCCCGCAGCATCTGGTATTCTTCATCGGTCAGGGTTTGAGCGGGGGCCACAACTATGCTGTCGCCGGTGTGGATGCCCACTGGATCAATATTTTCCATACTGCATATGGTGATGCAATTGTCGTTGGCGTCCCGCATTACTTCGAATTCAATCTCTTTGTAGCCGGCCACGCTCCGCTCCAACAAAACCTGATGGATGGGGCTGCTTTTTAAGCCCCGGATGATAATATGCCGTAATTCTTCTTCATTGGAAGCGTTTCCGCCCCCGGTGCCGCCAAGGGTATAGGCCGGGCGTACGATCAGCGGGTAGCCGATCTGGGCGGCAAAATTTAAGGCCTCCTCTTCGGAATGGACGATGTCACTTTCCGGAATCGGCTCGCCTATATCCTGCATGGTCTGCTTGAAGGCTTCCCGGCTTTCGGCCCGGTTTATAGCATCAATAGGCATGCCCAACACCGGCACCCCGGTTTTCTCCAATATGCCTTCCCGGTGCAAAGCCAGGGCCATGTTGAGCCCCACCTGCCCGCCCAGGTTGGCTATTATTCCGTCCGGTTTTTCCCTGACTAGTATGCGGTGTACGTTATCCACGGTGATCGGTTCAAAATAGACCCGTTCGGCTATATCGGCATCGGTCATTATAGTGGCCGGGTTGCTGTTTAAGAGCACAACCTCGATTCCTTCTTCTTTCAAAGCGCGGCAGGCCTGGGTTCCAGCGTAATCAAATTCAGCGGCCTGCCCGATTATAATCGGCCCCGAGCCGATTACCATTACCTTTTTTAAATCTTTTTGCAGGGGCATAGTGTTCCTCCTTGTCTTAAGCCAAAGCTTAAATCACTCATCTGCTTGGGGCTGGTGCCACAATCATGAAATACCTTTAAATTCAAAACGACCCCGCCCATGACCCCTTCATTGCGGATGAGCCAGGATTCCCCTGATATCTGTCTTTTCTTGAACAGGCATTCAACCTGCCTATCTATATCAACAGTTTGCCTTTTTGGGCTACGATATTTCCTCCGACCATGGTGAGGATCGGCCAGCCGGTAAGCTCCATTCCTTTAAACGGCGTATTTTTGCCTTTGGAATAGAACAGGGAAGGATCCACCACCTTCGCTTGCTTGGGATTAATAATAGTGATATCAGCCGCCGCCTGGGGGCTCAAGGTTCCCTGTCTAAGGCCCAAAACCCGGGCCGGTCCGCTTGTGAAACCGGCCACCACCCGTTCCAGATCCAGCAGACCCTGGCTGACCAGGTTCATGCAGACCGCAACCGCGGTTTCCAACCCCGATATTCCGTAACTGGCCAGGGCGTATTCACAGTCTTTACTCTCCAGTTCGTGGGGGGCGTGATCGGTTGCCAGGCAGTCAACCGTTCCGTCGTTCACCGCGTCAAGCAGATCCTCGATGTGCTCTGCGGAGCGCAGAGGAGGATTTACCTTGGTATCGGCGTCATAGCTTCCTACCACTTCATCACTCAAGGACAGGTGGTGGGGGGTTGCTTCACAGCTGACCAGAAGCCCCTCCCGCTTGGCCTGCCTGACCAGCTCGATGACCCCGCTGGTGGAAACGTGGCAGAGATGGAGGCGGGCGCCGGTCAACCGGGCCAGGATAATGTCCCTGACCGCCATTATCTCCTCGGCCTCAGCCGGAATGCCCCGCAGACCGTAGATGGTAGAATAAAACCCTTCATGCATCTGGCCGTCTTTGGAGAGAGATGATTCCTCACAATGGGAGAGGATGGGCAGATCAAACATCTTGGCATATTCCAGGGCATTTCTCATCAAGCTGCTTTTGGCTACCGGTTTGCCGTCATCAGAGAGGGCTACACAGCCAGCTGCTACCAGATCGGCTATGGCGCTCAACTCCTGACCCTCTTGTTTCTTGCTGATAGCACCGATAGGCAGTACGTTTACCACTCCCGATTTTTTAGCCCGTTCCCGTACAAAACTGGCGGTGGTCAGGTTGTCTATAACCGGATCGGTGTTGGGCATGCAGCACAGGGTGGTAAATCCGCCCAAAGCAGCGGCCCTGGTTCCGGAAGCAATGTCTTCTTTGTATTCAAAACCCGGTTCCCGCAGGTGTACATGCATGTCGATAAGGCCAGGTGTTACAATCATACCGCGGGCGTTTATGGTTTCAGAACCGGCGGAACTGATTTTTTTGCCGACCGTTTCGATCCTGCCGTCCTGGACCAGTACATCGCATACCTCATTCAGGTTATTGGCCGGATCGATTACTCTACCGCCTTTAATCAAGTATTTCATCTTTGGCTCCCCCCATCATCAAGAATAACAAGGCCATACGCACCGCCACCCCGTTGGTAACCTGTTCGTTGATTACCGAGGCAGCGCTGTCGGCGGCCTGGCCTGATATTTCCACCCCCCGGTTCATGGGCCCCGGGTGCAGTATGAGGGCGTCTTCTTTAGCCCCTTTTAGCCTTTCGGGGCTGACCATATAAAGGTTGGCGTATTCACCGAGCGAGGGGAATAGTCCGCTCTGCTGCCGTTCCATCTGGATGCGCAGCACGTTTACCACATCAACACCTTTTACCGCTTCTTCCAGGCTGTAATAACTCTTGACCCCCAGTTTATCCAGACCGGGAGGAATCAAGGTGGAAGGCCCCACCACCCGGACTTCGCAGCCGAACTGGCTCAAGCCGTAGATGTTGGACCGGGCCACCCGGCTATGCAGTATATCGCCAACTATGCAGACTTTCAAACCGTCCAGACTGCCTTTTTTCTCCCGAATGCTGAACATATCCAGGAGGGCCTGGGTGGGGTGTTCATTGAAGCCGTCGCCGGCGTTGATAACTCTCATGCGGGTGTTCCTGGCTACATAATGAGGCGTGCCGCTCATGGAATGACGTATTACCATCAGATCAAAACCCATTACCTCAATCGTCTTTATGGTGTCTTTTAGGCTCTCCCCTTTTTGTACGCTGCTGGTCGCCACCGCCAGATTTACAGTGTCGGCGCTCAAGTATTTTCCGGCAATCTCGAAAGAAGTTCTAGTTCTGGTACTATTTTCGTAGAAAACGGTTACCATTGCCTTTCCTCTCAAGGTAGGCACCTTTTTAATATCCCGGCTCATAACATCCTTCATGGGGACGGCGGTATCAAGGATCAATTCAATCTCTTCCCGGCTCATCCCCCGCAGCCCCAGAAGGTCTTTTCTCTGGTCAAAACTCAAGGTCCTTTCCTCCCCTCAGTTATTGCAATAAGATCCAACTCTGTCTGACTTTCACTAAAAAAGCCTCCCTGCTCAATATTCAAGGGAGGCCTGGCTTCTTTAGGTGCTCCCTTGCCGGTCTCTCGGTACCGGTTTAAAGGGCTCGTTTATCCGTCTATTATTTCCTGTATTATCACTCCGTCACGGCCATCCAATTCCTCAACCATGACGGAGATTATCTCCTGTTTGCCGGTTGGAACGTTCTTCCCAACAAAATCTGCTTTGATGGGCAGCTCGCGGTGCCCCCGGTCCACCAGGACCGCCAGTTCAATACATTTGGGCCGGCCCAGGTCTATTAAGGCATCCATGGCTGCCCTCACCGTCCTTCCCGTGTAAAGCACATCATCAACCAGGACAATGGCCAGATTGTTTATCTTGAAATCGACTTCGGTCCGATGCACCTGAGGTTGAGCGGATAGAGTGGTCAAATCGTCGCGATACAGGGTGATGTCCAGTATACCGACCGGAACCCTGATGCCTTCGATCTCCTCTATTAAATCAGCCAGACGGTTGGCCAGCGGTCCGCCCCTGCGCCTGATCCCTACCAGGGCAACTCTTTCAACCCCTTTGTTGCGTTCGATAATCTCGTGGGCTATCCGGGTCAAGGCCCTTTTCATAGCCATCTTGTCCATAATGACATTTTTGTCTCGAAGCACCATGGCCGCCCCTCCTTTTTATAGAAAACAAAAAGCCTGCTACGGCCGTGAAGCCATAAACAGGCATTTTTAATCATTACCCTTGCAGCCTCACGGGGCCAACTTAAAGGTTCTTAATAGATTGTAAACAACCCGGACCGGACTGTCAAATATAATAATGGCAATGAAAGGATCGCCACTCCCTGTTGCATAAAAACATTTTCAATGGGAAGCCTGCTGCCTTAACCGGTTCAAAACTTCCTGGAAATAATCCGGCAAAGGGCTGCGAAACTCCATGTATTCACCACTGGCCGGGTGGTTAAATCCCAGCAGATGGGCGTGGAGAGCCTGGGAATCGAGCCCCAGGTGTTTTTTTAAGGGGCCGTAGAGCGGGTCCCCCACTACCGGATGTTGAATATAGGAGAAGTGCACCCGGATCTGGTGGGTGCGGCCGGTCAACAGCTTGATCTGCAGCAGAGTGTACTGGGAAAAGCGCTCCAAAACCTTGTATTCACTGGTTGAAGGACGACCTTCAGCCACTACCGCCATCTTTTTCCGGTCGTACTTGCTTCTCCCGATAGGGGCTTCAATATTCCCCAGATTTTCAGTAAATCCTCCATGCACCAGGGCGATATATTCCCGGTTTATGGTATGGGTGCGGATCTGTTCGGCCAGTTCCCGATGGGCAGCATCATTTTTGGCCACTACCATAACCCCTGACGTATCCTTGTCCAGCCGGTGAACGATGCCCGGGCGCAGTTCACCGTTGATTCCGGAGAGATCCTTAATATGATAGAGCAGGGCATTGACCAGCGTGCCGTCCCAATTCCCGTGCGCCGGATGAACCACCATGCCTTTGGCTTTATTGATAACCGCCAGGTCTTTGTCCTGGTAGATTATTTCCAGGGGCAGGTTCTGGGGAAGAATAGGCACCTCCTGCGCGGCCGGTATTTTTACCTTGATTTCCTCCCCGCCGTGCACCCGATAGCTGGCCTTTTTGGTCTGACCATTGACGGTTACCATTCCCCCGGCGATCAAACTTTTTAAAAGACTGCGGGACAACTCTTCCACCTGATCGGCCAGGTAGGCGTCCAGGCGCTCCCCCTCCAGTTCTTCATCAACCCAGAAGCAAGCGGTCTTATCCACGGAAAACCTCTCCCGTTTCCTCCCGTAATGACAGGATTAAAATAAATACAACGGCGCAGCATAAAGCGGAGTCGGCCACATTAAATACCGGCCACCAGCCCAGGTCTAAAAAGTCAACCACGTATCCCCGTCCCAGGCGGTCAATCAAATTGCCCGCTGCGCCTCCGGCCACCAGCCCGGTCAGCATCTGCCAGGCGGGAGGCAGAGATCTGCGCCAATTCATAATGATTACGGTTGCCAGAACTGCTACTGAACAGAGCAGCAGGAAAATGGTTTTACCCTGCAGCATGCCGAAAGCGGCCCCCTGGTTCTGTACATAGGTAAGGGAAAGGAATCCCTTAACCAGGGGCACCGACTGCCCAACCGCCATATATGTTTTTATGGCCCATTTACTGAGTTGATCAAGGATTACAACACCCAATGTTATCAGCCAGAAACGCACCGGCCAACCTCCGTTCGAAAAATCTTAAGGAACCACGATTTTTATATATTTTACGCTTTGGCCTGTGGCATTACAAGCCGGCCGGTATTCTGCCTCCCCCCAGCCTGACCGACTTGAGGCTGAAGTCTTTGCCATCTATGGAAAAAGCTCTGCTTCTGGCCAAAAAGCCGGCCCAGCAGAGCATCTTTGCCCGACTTACTATTTACTTTTCGAATGTATACCATGGCCAGCCAGAATACATGATTTCTCAATTCGCTTCTTGGGCAGGTGTGGGCGGGCTGTTTAACTGTTCCAGGTGGCTGATTATATGTTGAATCATTTCATCCTGGTAAGCCAGCTGGTTGATTATCAGCTTGATTTCCTCTTCTGATTTTATATTGATTTCGTAATCGTGCTGGGCAGCAATCCGATCCTTATCACTCTGGCGGTTCTGACTCATCATAACCACCGGTCCGGTATAAGCCGCCTGCAGGCTGAGCACCAGGTTCAGCAGTATGAATGGGTAGGGATCCCAGGCTTTTATATAATCGGGGTGGGTCTTAATCATAATGGCCAGATATACGTTAATTGCCATCCAGACGACGATCATAAGGCTCTGGGTAATTATGAACGGCCAGCTCCCAACCCCTGCCGCAATCTTGTCTGCAACCCGCTGGCCCAAAGTAAGGCCCTTTTGGTATTCTTCATTGACATTGCGAACCGGGGGGTGGCCGTGTTTATAACTGGCCGCAGGCCCCTTCTCTGCTATTGGAGACATAAAAACTCCTCCCCATTTTTATAAGCTTTTAATAAAGAAGCATGCTGCCCTATTAATTCTTTTTTTAGTCAAGAGATCCTCTTATTCCTTGAGCTCCTGTACTATCTGGTCGGAAAAGGCGGTTCGTTTAAGGTCCAAACCCACCTGTGGGAAAATATACTGAATGGCTCCGGTCCAGCAGAACCTTACGCACTGGGGGTCGCCCCCGCAGCGGTCGCATTTGAAAGCCACTCCTTTTTCAAAATTGAAATTCATGTGGCCAAATGGGCAGGCCTGGGAACACTGATGGCATCCGATGCATATTTCGCTCTGGACGGCAACATCGCCAGATTTGTCCTTTTTTATCGCCCCAACCGGGCATATATCAACACAAGGGGGCTTTTCGCAGAAGGCACAGGTAATGGGAACACTGTAGGCTTCCTTGCGATAACGCACCACCCGTATACGTGAAAGCTCAGGTGAGCAGGCCTGTTCATGAACAAGAGAACAAACCATTTCGCAGGTTCCACAGCCCACACATTTATGATAATCAATATAAAAAGCCTGGTTTTCCATAATTTTATCCCCCATCCGGTTCTTATTGTGCACCTAAACGTCGTTCAACTTCAAGCAGCCAGGGCGCCTTGTCCCTCATATAAGGAGTTGCGACAATCCTCTTTATCTCGTCAACTCTGGTGTGTTTCTTCATAAAGGCAATAATGGTGCCACAGGCATCCAGGTTTCCAACCGTCTGCAAACCGGCTATCCTACCATCTTGTAGAATTATTCTGCCATAGGCTCCTTTCTCGTTTATTTCTATAACCGAACCGCCGTCCTGCAGATCTTCTTCCCTTACCCCCGCTGCCAGACAGGGCACCCCGTATAATTCTTCAACCATTAAATTAAGTGCTCCCGGGTATTCAACCGGTTGGCTCATAATATTTTGGGCGGCTGCCTGGGCCTGGATCTTGGCGCTGGACCAGAGCATAGACTGGATTGGTCTGCCGGAAAGTATATCTTTCACCTCGACACAATCTCCACAGGCATATATGTCCGGGTGGCTGGAACGCATGTGGGAGTCGACCTTTATGGCACCCAGTGCGCCAATCTGAAGACCGGCGGCGGCGGCCAATTCGACGTTGGGCTTTGCTCCTACCCCCCAGATAACCGCTTCACAGGGTATAAAACCAGCTCCGGTTACAACCCCCTGAACGTCTTCTTTTCCTTTAACCTCAATGACCTGCCCGCCAGTAACTACGCGTATTCCATTGGCTTCCAGCAGTTTCTGAATTAAACCGGCCGGAAACGGATCAAACAGTCTGGGCAGGATGCGCGGCTGCATTTCAATTATGGTCGCCTCGCAGCCCTTTAACTGCAGAGCCTCGGCTACCTCAACGCCGATATTTCCTGAGCCCACCACAACTGCCCGGCTGGGCCGCATTTCAAGGAGCAGATCAATATCCCGGGGGCTTTTTACCACGAAGTTGCCCGGAAGTTTGCTGCCTAGGATCGGAGGAACCAGGGGCCGACTGCCGGTGGCCAGGATCAGGCGATCATACTTAATGATGTTTCGATTTGTGCAGATTTCCTTGGCGTCTATATCGATTTTATTTACCCACTCCGAACAATTCAGTTCTATTCTCTGCCTGACATATTGTTCAGGTGTTTTAAGAAATAGCTGCTGCCGTGGTATCCAACCAGCCAGGAAATCTGGCAAAGCGCAGGCGGAATAAAAAGGCTCGGCATCCCCTGCATAAATGCTTATTTCTACGTCCCGGCTGAGGCGGCGCAGGGTTTCTGCAGCTTGATTGCCGGCGGCGCCATTGCCTATAATGACTACTTTCATTGGGCAGGCTCACCTCCCGGCTCTTTTTCATGCCCGGGCGCGGCCGGGCCGAATAGTAAATCAGCCCTCTTTTGGCGCTTGCTGCCCATTTCTTCTTCCTGGCTTCTGAAGCTCAAAGCCTGGTGGGGACAGTAGACTACGCACTGCGGATCTCCCAGGCACAGGTCGCAGGCCGCTTCTTTTTCGCTGATTTGATCATAGACGGCCGCACCAAAGGGGCAGGCCGCTTCGCAGGCCCGGCATCCTATGCATCCTGCCAGCCTGCGCAAAACCAGTTCCTGCTCATCATCACGATATATTACATTCATAAGGCAAGCCAGAGCACAGGCCGGATCATTGCAGTGCAGGCAGCTTATTCCCCGGTGGCGCTCAAACGCCTGGTCATCAACCACCCGTATTAACCCCAGGGCCGGATTCCACTGGCGGCGCTTCACCACAGCGCACACCAGCTGGCATATTCCACAGCCCTGGCAGCGTTCGGAATCGATGTATAAAAATCTTCTATCTCCTGCCATATTGTTAAACCTCAACCAATTAAGCTATAGGATCGGAAAGTCCCAGAGCCTCCAGGGTCTCTTGCAGCGGACTTCCCGTTTCACGATTCCAGCCTCTGGCTTTATAATAATTTTTCATTAATTCATCAACTTTGGCTTCATCGACTACATTACCCGACTGGGCTTCCTGGTAAAAACGACGGGGAAATTTGGAGTCGCTGGCATTTTCCCCTTCGCGCAGGTTAAACAGCCTGATAAGGTTCCAGGCCCTTTCTGCGGATTGCATAATCTGGTCAGGCTTCATGTCCCACCCGGTGGCAGCTTTATAAACTTCGGCCAAAATGCTGGGGCCGACAGCCTCCATGACCGGCGGCCGGATGCACACTCCGGTGGAGTTAAACAGGTTTATCAAATCCTCCGCCCATTTGGACATAATCGCTATATCAACCGTATCGCTTTCCAGGTCAATAGCTTGAGCCTTTAGATCCTCGGGCATGTCTAGTTTGTCATACATGGGCTTTTTAAAGCCGAAGCGCTCTCTCTGATAATCCCACTTGTTTTCGTTATAGCGCAGGTTTTCCACTGGATTGCGGCAGCGCAGGTGATCCCCGCCTCGAATATTGGTCAACATACCCAGTGTCCAGGTCGACCAGCGACCGCGGGGATCTATCATCGGCAGTTCCAATCCCTTGACGTGCATGGCATAGACTTCGCTTCCCGGCCAGTTCTGAGCCGCCCGCTTAACCCCTTCCGCCAGGATATTCCCAATTCCCCGGCGCATGACAATGTCTTCCAGAAGGTGAAACGCGGCATCATCATCGCCGAATTCCAAGTCATAACCTACTTCTTCCCTGGTGAGCAGGCCTTTCTGAAAAAGCTCCATGGCAAAAGCGAGAACGGCTCCTGAGCTTGAAAGGTCTATGCCGTAGCGCTGGCACAATTCGTACGACTTGATAGTGGCCTGGGTCGATAATCCGGCGTTGGATGAATATGATACGGTTGGAGTTATTTCCAGGGCTTTTACCATTGTTCCGGCATAGGGGCCTTCTTTGACTTCGGCAATATGACCGCAGGCAATTATACACGACTGGCAGGCAATATGCCGGCTGCTATACTCATCGACTATCTGTTTGCCCGCTCTCTGTTTCCAATCCGGCAGGGTGCCCCGGCTGTAGTTGTGGGTAGACAAAGCGTTGTAGTTGCCATAGGGAATTGTGGCATTCATGGTTCCGTATTCTGTGAAGGGTACATATGAGGAGGCTCTCTTTATCATTTGCTGGCCCCGGGCGGTTAAGTCCAGCAAAGTCCGGGCATCAGCCGGAACTATCGGTTTGGTGCCCCTTACCGCGATGGCTTTAAGCTTTTTGGATCCCATTACAGCGCCCAGACCGGTGCGGCCGAAACCGTCATAATAACCATTCTCAATGCTAGCAAAACGAACCAGGTTTTCTCCGGCCTGCCCGATCAAAGCAATTTCAATCCCATGATGCTTATTTTTTAAAATATCAATGCTATCCCAGGAGTCTTTTCCCCACAAAAACGAGGCATCTAGAATATCTACTTTATCATTCTCAATCAAAATATATACAGGTTTGTCACTCTGCCCTTTAATGAGCAGCGAATCATACCCCGCAGCCTTCAACTGCAGGCCTAAGAAAGCCCCTGAATTAGAGGTTCCAAAACCATTGGTGGCCGGGGACTTGGCCGAGGCCTCGGTCCGGGAAGCGGTCGGGAACGGAGTTCCCACCAGGGCTCCCACACTGAATATCAGGGCATTGTCCGGTCCCAACGGATCTGCTCCAACCGGGATCTCATCATAAAGAATCCGCGCGTTGAAGCCAATCCCCCCAATATATTTGAGCGCCAGTTCCTTTTGAACGGGCCGGATTGTAATACCCCCGGTTGACAAATCCACTACCAGAATTTTACCTGCATATCCAAACAATCTTAACCACCCCTCCCCTAAATTCAGTGGATAAATTCCCTCCCGGCTTCCCCCCAAAACCCGGGATGGCATTTAAAGATGTATCTGTTACCAATACTCAAACACTAATCTGTCGGCAATGCAATAAGAATTATTTGCAGCAAAGCCAGCAACAGGTCCCTGTTCGTATTATTGGTGTACAAACTAATTATATCGCTTTTCAGCCTCCCAGGCAAAAACAGCGGGACCTATTTCTCATATTTCTACTTATAATCCTTTTTTGCGACAAAAAGTGTTATTCTATATGGTAATGGGGATAATAGCCTCTGCAGTCTTCATATTAAGTACTTCGCAGCGATGGGAACAGTTTTTCAAACAGCGTAGATTACTGGTTCGAAGTTCTAATAAGCAGACAATAGTTTCATATCGACAACCCTTTCAATTAATAGTATTGAGCAAGCAGATGGTTTTTACGTATTTTAATATCGTTTGTTATTAATATCACAAATGCAATTTTACACTGATGACTTCGAAAGGAGTATCCCCTTGCATTATCTTCCCTGGTTTATGCAAATGATACACAATCTGGCTGATGGATGTATTATCGTGCTCTTCGGCATGATAATGATTGGAGTTCCTCCATCCTTTAAGCGGCTCCTCAGTGTGGTACTTATATTTGCCGCATTTAAAATGTATGTCGCAGCCCTTACACTCCCTTTCGGAGTTGGGCCGGCTTTGATTCTGGTAATGACTTCGGCAACTGCCATGGTTGCCTGGTACGTGGGGTATTTTCGAGCCGCTTTCGCTATTGTAATGGGAATTACTTTGCAGTTTTTACTGGACGGAGCTTTGATCCCTATAATCACTTCATTAGGGCAAATAAATATTCATACCGCCACCCCAATCCAATCTGTACTGCTGTTTCTCCCCCAGTTTATATTAGGTTTGCTGCTTATCTATCTGTGTTTCCGTTTCGATTTCCATATGCTCAAGTACATAATCCCTTCCGATGCCGAATTATATGCTTCCAAAGCCAAAGAAAATTTGATTCTGGGCTTGTATGTATGCATATTGATTTTCATTGTGTTTGAAATGATGTACAACCTCTCTGATTTCGGTTATTTTATTGATCCCTCCATTATAAGCGTGCCCGTAAAAATACTGGATTGGATCAGCAATATAACTGTAATGGCAGCTATCTTTATGGTCTCTTTTCTTATTAAGCAATTGCTCGATCTTAATCGCCGGGAAAGCGAGTATATGTTTCAAAAATCCTATGCAGAAACCCTTGACGAGCTGCACACGGCCATCAGGGCAGAGCACCACGATCTGGCCAACCACTATCAAACTATATACGGATTTCTCCAGCTCGGCTATGCTGACGAGGCAGCCCGCTACGTTGAGTCCCTTATCGGAGATACCCCACTTATAAGGGGCTTCACCGGTTTGGGAAATGTTCCCCTTTCGGCGCTATTCTATATCAAGATCGGCCTGGCCAAGGAATGGGACATTGACTTTAAATTGGATATCCTGACTCCGGTAGACTCTCTGACTCTGCCTCCCTACCAGTTGAATAGAATGGTCGGCAACCTTATAAACAATGCCTTTGAGGCAGCCGCCAAACTGCCCCAAGAGAAGCGTTGGGTCCACCTGCGAGTTAAACGCTCCGGCCCCTTTTATTATTTTGAAGTAAGCAATTATGGACATATCAGTGGGGAAACCCTTAGAAGAATAACCGACCGGGGCTTCACAACAAAAAAAGAAGGCCATGGCGGTCTGGGTCTCTATATCGTTACCGATCTGGTCAATAAATACAATGGCCGCCTAAGCATAAGCTCTGACAATGACACAGTTATCGTTACTTTATCCCTGCCCATAGAGGAATCAGACCTGGGAAGTCCGGTCCTTACTGTAAATAATCATCAGACCAGCCAACCTTCCGCACTGGTTGAAAGCACTGAAGCAAAACAGTGCCTTTAGTACATTATGCATTGGTAATAACTTGCAAGAGCATAAATATATACGTTTCAATTTCCTTTCAAAAATAAGTTGGGGCCGGATAATCCGGCCCCGATTATGATATTGCCGCTATTGCTGCATCTGCTGCTGTATGCTGGAAAGGCTCTGCTGCACCCTGCTGTACTGATCCGGAGAAGCCATCTCCATTTGGTACCAGCCTTTGCGGTTCATAAGATCGAATATCTGCTGCTGGTGATGAAGGGTTGCATTCAGCAGATTGGTAAAATGTGATCTTACCTCCGGATGTCCGCTCTCTAATATGGCACTGGTTGCCATACTCGCCGCCAGTTTATGTTGATAAAGCATATTGCCCATCCATTCCATGTCCTTATTCACAAAAACACCTCCTTACTGCATTCTTCCCGAGCTGAGCAGTGAACCGGCGCTCTGAATCAATTGCCGGTGCTCCTGGCTCATAGTATTCAGCATACTCAATATCTGCTGGTCGGTAACCTCGGTACGGGCATGGCGAATGTTCTTTTCAATCGATTCGAACATCTTGCTCATATCCTCCAAATACAACAGTTCACGGGTTGAAAACTGGGCCATAGCACAACCTCCCTTTTTTGATTAGCATGGCTCAAATAATACCTTAATATTCCTGAGGTTCTACATGATCCGAACCCTGCTGTAAAATAACAAGCGGGGCGGTCAATTAAAAGTAGACCGCCCCCTATTTGCTATTTCATTTAAGTCAAGTGGGGGTTACTTAAGCCCCTCTTTAACCAATTTGCTATTAAAGCCCCTCAAACTGAAATCAGTTCCAACTGCATCGACAAAGAGCGGAGCTTCCTCCGGGATCATGAACTGGGCCAGCCCATCTTCCCGGGCAAAACCTTCTTGATACCTTACCCCCGGCTCTTGAGAGCCTCCCTTTGCGGAAGATTCCGCAAGGCGCACTTCAAGGAGACAGGCCAGCCTCTCCAGGACCTGGCGGTTGGTTAGACCTCCCGGGGGGTTTTGAGAAGCGTTTAAGCGTTTTACCGTCCAATCAGCCAGGATCATGTCACCGCTGGATTCGAAACCGGTTGAGCCAGGCAGGACAATATCGGCCGCTCTAGCGGTGGAAGTCAAGTAGGGAGTCATAACCACCGATAGTTCAGCCTGTTCAAGAATCGGCGCCGGAATAACTCCTGCCCCTACCGGGTCTTCACCCAGAATAAACACTCCCTTGATGGTTTTCTGTTCAAGGTTTTGGACAAGCTGCCCCGCGTTGGAGCGAACCCCGTTAAGCCAGAGCCCATTCTGGTTGGCTCCTTCAGCAACCACAATTATACCGTTTCTCGGGGAAGCAATTTTGCCGCTCAGTATGGCCAGATCCGCCAGCATCTGTACAGCGGCCTGACTAACGCTGCTTCCATCGATGATAATGATCGTATTGCGCTTTGATGCGTAAATCCGGGCCACTCGGGCAGCGTCGGCACCCGCTTCGACACCCTGCAGCCAGGCCAGAAACTCGTCAAGACCGCCGGCTTTTTCAGCAAGGTTTTCCCGATTAAACCCCTGCGCTACGCTTGCTGCTAACACCTCGCGTAAAAAGGAAGTATTGTCGGTATTTTTTACCTTGAGCATAGCCTCGCCATCGACCAGGGTGGGCTCCGTACTTATTATAACCAGGGCCGCTCCATTACAGGCCGCCTCCCTGATCTTTACTGCGGCAATCGGGCTTTCCTTGAAGCTCCCGACCATTACGATTAAATCAGTTGCCTTTAATTCTTCAAACCGGCTGGTAGAGCCGCTCTCCCCGAATGCGGCAGAAAGAGCCCGCCCGGCATCGGGGGTAAAGCTGGCTATATGCCCGGTTTTCAAGCCTTCCCGGGCGGTTTGAACCGCAGCCTGGGCCTCCTGATTGGTATACGCTGGCGATATAAACACGGCCAGAGAATCGCCGGAATGCCTGCTTTTGATAGACAGGGCCTTTTTGGCAGCCTCCTTCAAGGCTTCCTCCCAGCTGCTTTCTACCAACACCCCGTCCTTGCGCAGCAGCGGCATCTCTACCCTTTCTTTCCCGGCATATTCAAACGCAAACCGCCCTTTGCGGCAGAGCAGATCACCTTTTTCGGGCAGCACCCTGACCAGCATCGACCCGCGCGTCTGCACCCTTTGCCCACAGCCTACACTACAGAATGAACAAACGGTATTGGTTTCGGCAAGCTCCATGGGCAGGTTTTTAATAATCGGATCATTTTCCAACAATGCGCCGGTAGGGCATACCGCAACGCACTGGCCGCAGCTTATACAGCCGCTGTCTTTTAAGGGCAGGGTAAATTCAGGCTGAACTGAACTTTCAAAACCGCGCCCCACCAGGCCCAGGGCCGTAACCCCCATAACTTCGCTGCAGATGCGTATACACAAACCGCAGAGAATGCACTTTTCAGAATTACGTTTGATAAACGGGTGATCGTCACTGACCTTCTCCCGCCGTTTGTCCCCCGCCAGGCGTGCGGGCTGCACCTTATATTGATTGGCATAATCAATCAGCTGGCACTCAAAATAGTCCTTGCATCCGCATTCCAGACAGCGCCTGGCTTCATTCTGCGCCTCCAGCTCAGCCAGACCCAGGTTGACTTCCTTGAAATTATCCCTGCGCTGCACCGGTTTCAGGTGGGGCATAGGGGCGCGCGCCTGTTTGCTGACATCTGTAAAATCTTCAGGAGTTAAGTCCGTCTGCTCTACCAGATAAGGTTCCATTATAGACAGATCCAATCCCCGCAGATAGAGATTCATGGCCAGGGCTGCCTTTCTCCCCTGGGCCACCGCTTCAATGGCTATGCCGGGTCCGGTTACGCCATCTCCGCCGGCAAACACGCCCGGGATGCTGGTAGCCATGGTCGCCTCGTCAACCGCCAGGCTCCCCCAGCGGCTCAAGGCCACCCCCTCCAATCCTTCCGGCTTGACCGCCTGACCTATAGCGCTTATTATGGTGTCCACCGGAATGGTTTCTTCGGCCCCGTCCACCGGCACCGGGCTGCGCCTCCCCGAAGCGTCGGGCTCACCCAGCTCCATAACCTGCAGCCTGATAGCAGCCGCCTTACCGTTTTCAGCCGTTACCTCCAGCGGCGCGACCAGGTATTTAAAAATGACCCCTTCTTCCTCAGCTTCAAGGATCTCAATATCTTCAGCCGGCATTTCCGCCCGGGTGCGTCGATATAGGACCATCACCTCACTGGCTCCCAGTCGCACGGCCGTACGGGCAGCGTCCATGGCGGTGTTGCCGCCTCCTACGATGGCCACCCGGTCGCCTATCTCTACATCCCCGTTCATAGCTGCCTGACGCAGAAAATCAATGCCTCCGATCACGCCGGGCAGGTCCTCTCCTTTACAGCGCATGGCCGAACTCTGCCAGGCGCCGATTCCCAGGAACACGGCATCATATTCCTGAACCAGGTAGTCCAGACTCACATCACTGCCGATCCGGGTGTTGAAAGTAAATTTCACTCCCATGCGGGAGATCAGGTCGATTTCTCTATCTACTATATCCTTGGGAAGACGGTATTCCGGTATGCCGTAGCGCAGCATGCCGCCCCCCCGGGGCATGGCGTCAAAAACCTCCACCTGGTGTCCATCCCGGGCCAGGTAGAAAGCAGCTGTCAAACCGGCCGGACCGGCGCCTACCACTGCGGTCTTCTTACCGGTGGCTTGTCTAATTTCTGGTATATAGGGATCTGGCCCCAGCAGGTCGGCATCAGCTACAAAATACTTTAAGTTGGCAATGGCTATCGGCTCCTCAACCAGCTGCCGGCGGCAGGCGTTTTCACAGGGGTGGGGACAGACCCTGCCGATGCTGGCCGGAATAGGCAGGCGTTCCTTTAACAAACGCACCGCTTCCCGGTATTCGCCATTGGCAATCAGCCCGACATATCCCTGCACATCGGTGTGGGCCGGGCAAGCCCGCGTGCAGGGGCCCTGACAATCTCCAATGTGATCGGAAAGGAGAAACTCCAGGGTCATTTTCCGCGCCGATAGCACCCTGGGACTGTTGGTGAATATTATAATACCAGGACTTACCTGGGTGGCACAGGCCCGCAAAAGCCGGCCTCCAGCCTGGCTTTCCACAACGCACAGACCGCATCCGCCATATATCTTTAACCGGTCGTCATAACACAGAGTGGGTATCTCAATGCCGTGTTCCCGGGCCACTTCGAGAATGGTCTGCCCGGAATAGGCCTCAAATTCTCTGCCATCTATATTGATCTTTATCATCCTGCACCCTCCCTTCTTACTGAACGCGAACCGCGTTGAATTTACTCGGACATACCTCCAGGCAATTGCCGCATTTGATGCACTCCTCCTGAACTATGGTGTATGGTTTCTTGGGCTCGCCTTTAATACAGGAAACCGGGCACTTCCTGGCGCATAGAACACAGCCTTTGCATTTGTCCGGGTCAATCGTATAAGATATTAAAGCCTTGCATTGATGGGAAGGGCACCTTTTTTCTTCAATATGGGCCCGGTACTCTTCCCGGAAGTATCTGATGGTGGTGAGAACCGGGTTGGGAGCGCTCACTCCCAGGTTGCACAGGGAACCCTGGTTTATAGTGGCCGCCATTTCCTCCAGCAGTTCCAGATCGCCGCTTTTGCCCTCCCCGCTGCAGATCCGCTCTAACACCTCCAGCATGCGTTTGGTGCCGATCCGGCACTGCACGCACTTACCGCAGGATTCTTTCTGGGTAAAATCCAGGAAGAATCGAGCAATATCCACCATGCAGGTGGTTTCATCCATGACCACCATGCCGCCCGAGCCCATAAAGGCACCGGTCTTGGTAATGGATTCGTAATCAACGGTGGTTTCCAAAAGGGCTTCCGGTATACACCCTCCGGACGGTCCCCCCATCTGCACCGCTTTAAAACGGCGATCGCCTTTTATTCCCCCACCGATATCAAATATGACCTGGCGCAGGGTAAGACCCATGGGGACTTCCACCAGCCCGCCGTTTTTGATCTTTCCGGCCAGGGCAAATACCTTGGTTCCTTTGCTGGTCTCGGTGCCCATGGCCGCAAAAGCAGCCCCCCCATTCTGAACAATCCAGGTAACATTGGCAAAGGTTTCAACATTGTTGATATTGGTGGGCCTTCCCCAGTATCCCGACTCGGCCGGAAAAGGGGGCTTGAGCCGGGGCATGCCCCGCTCGCCTTCCAGGGAAGCCAGCAGGGCGGTTTCTTCGCCGCAGACGAAAGCTCCCGCGCCCTGTTTGACTCGAATGTCAAAGGAAAATCCCGAGCCTTTAATATTTTCACCCAGCCAGCCCGCTCCCCTAGCCTGAGCTATGGCGATTTCAAGCCGCCGGATGGCCAGTGGATATTCGGCCCGGCAGTAAATGATGCCTTCTATGGCCCCTATGGCATAGGCCCCTATGGCCATCCCCTCCAAAACTGAATGGGGATCCCCTTCCAAAAGGCTGCGGTCCATAAAAGCCCCCGGGTCTCCTTCATCGGCATTGCAGACCATGTATTTAATATCTCCCGGATTCTTGTGGGCCTCCCGCCACTTAAACCAGGTGGGAAAACCGGCGCCTCCCCGGCCCCGCAGCCCGGAAACCTTGATCTCTTCAATAACCTGCTCTGGTTTCAGACTATTAAGTGCCCGGGCCAGAGCCTGGTAACCGCCTCGTTCAATATAGTCGTCTATTTTTTCGGGATCGATGATGCCGCAGTTGCGCAGGGCTACCCGCACCTGACCATCCATAAAGTCGTTTTTTACGCCGCCTCCGTGCACCAGAGCCTTGGGCAGGACCTCTCCCTTGCTATGGCCTTCCAAAATAGCCCCTACCTGGTCCGGAGTAACCTTTCCGTAAGTAAACACCTGGCCATCATCGGCCAACACGTCCAGCAGAGGCTCATTGTGGCACATTCCGACGCAGCCGGTGCTCTGAATTTCAATATCAAGGCCGAGCCGCTGTGCTTCTTCATGGGCGGCATCCATAACGGGCAGGGCTCCGGCGGCAATCCCGCAGCTTCCCATGCCGATTCTAATTTTCATTTTCGGAACCCTCCTTTGCCAATGCCTTTTCCTTTTTAGCCAGATCCCGGACTATGCTGACCGCTTTGTCGGGAGTCAAATGTCCGTAGGCCTGACCGTTTATCATCATTACCGGGGCCAGGCTGCAGCAGCCCAGGCAGGCTACGTTGCTGAGGGTAAAAAGCCCGTCTCCGGTAGTCTCTTCCGCTTTTATCTTCAATTCCTGGCATAAAGCCGTCTCAATACGCTCCGAACCGTTGACATGGCAGGCGGTGCCCTGGCAGAGCAGGATCAAATACTTTCCTACCGGTTGGAAACGGAATTGAGTGTAAAAGGTGGCCACACCAAAAACCTTGGCCGGTTTGACCCCCATTTGGTCGGCAATATGTCTCATGACTGCCAAGGGTAGAAATCCATAAATTTCCTGAGCCTTTTGTAATACCGTAACCAGACTGCCTTCTTGCTCCCGGTAGTGATCGAGCACCTCATTCAACAAGCCCAGATCGACCTGTGCGTTGCTCAAGCACACCGAGGAGCCTTTTCCCTCCTCACAACAACACTGCATTCGTTAAACCCTCCCTTGGATCAGTTAATGCATAGTATGGAAAAAGGGCTGCCCGGACCTTATCCGGGTCAGACCTTCTTTTCATTTTACCTAATAAGGACATATTTTTGGTTTTTAATACTGTATACATGGTAAAACAACGCACCATGGAATTCACCAAGAAAATTCTTGCTCGCCAAGAAATTGCGTTTTTTTAAATGAGGATCTCAATATGGGAATATGAGGAGGGTGTTTTATGCAACTATCATTTTGTATAGTTTCGGGCATGCGTCTTAAAGAAACCTGCGCACCAGCCGGCATAGGGCCGCAACCCTGGCGGTTTGACCGGAGCAGGCAGCGATCAGTTCACCGGCTTGCCGCTTATAGCCCTGGCGCTCAACCTTGCCATCAGTGAGATACATAGCCAGCAGTCCTTCCACGACGGTCAGGTCAAAAACAGTGTCAGGCAGGTCGGCAGCACAACGTCGGGCTTCATAAACACATGCCGTCAAGCGTTCCATCATCTCCAGTTCACTGCGGTAATAAAAGGTGAAGTTGAGATCCCTCCCCAACCGGTCTTCCTGCTGGTCAATAAAATAGTCGAGCAGGATATGCAGGGCACAGATCCACGGGAAATAGGCCTGCCGGGTCTTATCAACCAGGCCCCGGTTCAGGTTCTCCCTGACGGCCAGTTTAAGCAGGGCAAAAACAGCCAGGGTGGAGCCGGTGGCAGCGGCCAGTTCATTCCATAACAATCCGGGAAATTGGGGCATAAGGCCTTCAACCCAATTCTGAAGTTCTTTTTCCCGGACATCCCAGGACAGGTGTTTCCTGACCTGGAGCTCACAATACCAGCCGGCTAAACACAGAACATCTTCTTGGATCATATGATAGGAGGGGAGCAAGCTTATCTGTTCGCGGCAGCAGTCAACCAGGGCTTCAATATATCCACCATCGGCTTTAAGGGAGAAATGACGGTAGTAATCAGCAGGAGCCCTGGTTAAGTCCAGGGCATCAATTAAAGATTGGTGCAGTTGGCGAAAGGCCCGGCCATCAGTCTCTCCGGCCCGGTCACAGAGGTTGTCCAGGTAATCGCAGAGGGTCTGATAGGCTATAATCAATTCAAGCAGATTCTGATTACAGCGCGAACCGTCGACTGTAAATACGGCTCCTCCCTGGCAATGGAAGGCTTTATTCTCCAGACTGGCCAGGGCTTGAAGGCGAAGGGCCGGTTCCGGGCACTGCCGGGCAAGCAAAGTCCATTGCTTAAGCTGCCGGTTTACTCTGGGCAAAACAGATAGGATGTAGCATATAAGAAGACCGGCCTTGGTTGACTTAACCTGGTCAATTCCGGCTTGCGCCAGGCCTGGTTTATATTCAGGCAGTGTTCTCAGACTCATATCAGGACTCCGCGTATCCAGAAGTCTGCATCTTGTTGGTTCTGTAATAAGCATCTATCAAGTACACGGAAAAATCGGCAAGTTCCTGACGGGCCGGACATTCCGGCAGCCGGTTCAGGAATTCCCGACCCTGCTGCAAAAAAGCGGCCGCCCAGCGCATGCTCAGTTCCAGGGCATGGCTCTCCTCAAGGGCTTGAACGATCCTCTTAATATCAGCCTTGCTTAAATCCCGGCTCAGTAAGTTTTCCATGCGCGGCCTTTGGTCGGGATCTTCCAGAGCCAGCAAAACCGGCAGGGTAACATTGCCCGCCAGCAGGTCCCCACCCACCGGTTTTCCCAGTTCCCGACTCTCACCCACAAAGTCCAGAACATCATCAATAATCTGGTAGGCATACCCGGCACACAGACCAAACTGCTCCAGGGCAAAGATCTCGTCATTGGGCATTTCACTGGCCAAAGCCCCAACCTTACAGGCACATCCAAACAGGCAGGCGGTTTTGGCAAAACACTTTTCAAAGTAATCATCCTGGCTGAGCTTGAATCGCCCGGCCTGGTTCAGCTGCCTTATCTCCCCGCCGCACATGGTTTTTATGGTGAAACTGACTTTTTGCAGAATATCTGGTCGGCCGCTCTTGCCAAGCAAATCATAAGCGCTGGCAAATAGATAATCGCCGGTTAGAACGCTTACCTTTTCACCCCAGCGGGTGTTCAGACTCTCCTGACCACGCCGCAGCTGAGACCTGTCTATTATATCGTCATGCACCAGCGAGGCCAGGTGGATGAGTTCGAGGGCCACAGCGGTATCACACAGCAGAGCGGCGTCATGCGGATGGAACGAAGCGCAGAGATAAGCCAACCGGGGGCGCAGCATCTTGCCCGGCTTCTGCAGTAGATAAGACAATACCTGATCAATATCCTCGTTACCTGCCTGCAGGATGTCGGCCAGGCGCTGCTGGACCATCTCCTGAGGAAAATAGTGGAGGTTTAGCACGGCATCGGGTTTAATGGCAAAACACTCCTTTACGTGTTTTAGCCATATTCTGCCCCAAGCCCACCCGTATAATACCCGGCATGCAGCGTATTTCGGGTAATTTTCTATTTGGACAGCATCTTTCTCACTTCATGATGAGCGTAATCTTCGATCTGATCGTCAAGAGATTCCCTGATATTAAGACCTCGGCGGCCGGCCATAGCCTGGATAAAGTAATCAGCAAGCGCTGGATTCTTGGGCAATAGCGGCCCATGGAGGTAGGTTCCGATCAGGTTTTTGTACCAGATTCCCTCCTGGCCGTCTTTTCCATTGTTCCCATAGCCGTTAAGGACCTTCCCCAGGGGTTTTAGCCGCCTGTCTTCCAGGTAAGTCCTCCCTCCGTGGTTTTCAAAGCCGACCACGGTCCTTTTTTGTCCACCCATCTCGATTTCAATCAATATATTTCCGATCAACCGGCCCTTTTCGCTCTGAGTATAAAAGCCAAACAAATCCAACCCTTTAAGCATCTGCCCGTCGAGTGAGCGGTAGTAGGAGCCCAACAGCTGGTAGGCACCACAGATGCATAAAACCGGAAAGCCTTTATCGATCTGGTTCCAGAGGCCCTCGGCCATATTGATAAGGTCCTCGTACATCAATCCCTGCTCACGGTCCGACCCGCCGCCCATCAAGAGCAGGTCGTATTCCTGGTAGGAAAGTGACTCCCCCCGTGAAATGGGTATAATTTCACACTGGTGTCCTCGCCATTCCAGGCGTTTTTTCAGGCAGATCAAATTGCCCCGATCGCCATACAGGTTCATTAAATCAGGATAAAGGTGTGCCAGCTTAAATAAGGCCACGATTCTCCTCCTTTTATTTCGGGCCGTTAACGTCCTAATGGATCAACTTCCCGCCGCCCGGGCGGGCTTCTGCTTATTTCCGATGCTCTTATGCTGCAAATCAACCATTATTTTACGGGCTGCAAACAGGGCCGTATAGGTGCAAAGGATGTAGTTCAACTGTCCTTCTTCCTCCAGGGTGCATTTAATTCCCCTCGCTAGATCGGGAATGATTTTGAGCTTTTCCGCCTTCAGCCCGGCGTACTTTACCCGCACTGCAATATCCCCGCTGCGCTGACCGGAGCATACCATGCTGACAATATCTTTATTGCAGGGCTCCAGCAACTCAAAATCAGCATCCCATATCCAGGACACGTCCCGTCCGTCCTGAGCATTGTCGTTGAGGGCAAAAAGCAAATTCTTGCTACCCCTCCCGTTAAGCACCGTGCTTAAACTCTGGTTGACGCCGGTGGGATTTTTGACTAAAACCAGCCAGCAGGGTTTGCCCTGAATCTCAAAATACTCCATACGCCCGGCCTGGGGACGAAAGGCGGCAAAAGCCTTTTCTATCACAGGTTCCCCGATGCCCAGGGTTTTGCTCATAGCAAAGGCGGCCAAAAGATTGTAGGCATTAAAAAAGCCCTGGTACTGGCTGCGGATACATGTCGACTCAACCTCAAACTCCACTAGGGGCTCCATCCGCAGCCTTTCTCCGATGTACTCGGCAGGTGGATTGGCCTGGCCGCAGCCCGGACAGGTGTACTTACCCAGTTGGGCATAATGAAAGCGCTGATAGTTAAGCTCCTGGCCGCAGAGCAGGCAGTAGCGCCCTTCCCGGCTCTCCTGGCTGCGGAGGCTGTCGTAAATGGTGGGTGCAAAAGAAAAGAAGTGAATAATGAGGCCTTTATCCTGAAAGGCTTTGCTCAAGGGGTCGTCGGCGTTTAAAACCAGCTCAAGATGGTGTTTTAAAGCAGCCTCCCGGATGAACCCGATCATGGTGTCCAGCTCCCCGTAACGGTCCAATTGATCGCGAAAGAAATTGGTCACCAACAAATAATCGGCCTTTATTTCATTTAAAAGCAGTGGCACATTGGCCTCGTCGGTTTCAAGCAGGGCATAATCGAATGAATTGTTGCCCCAAAAGCCCGCCGCATTGATGAAAGCGGTGGTGATCCCGGCCAGCATATTGGCTCCGGCCTGGTTGTGGACCAGCCGGAATCCTGCTTCGCGGATGGCGCTGGCCAGGAGATTGCTGGTAGTGGTTTTTCCATTGGTGCCGGTTATGATTACGGTTTCCCGTTCGATCCGGCTGCCTAAAACCCGTAAAATATCGGGGTAGATACGGCGGGCCAGGTAGCCGGGATAAGCAGAGCCCTGGTTGCCCAACAGTCGGCTGAAGATAATGACCAGCTTGCCGGCCCATATGGCAATAATCAAACGTAATTTATTCATGTAAAAACTGATTCTCCCCCATCGGCTGCCCGCCCCGTCATATATGTATACTAAAGGAGTGAAAAATAGGCCATCGTAACAATTGCTTCTCTAAAAGGCGTTCCAGACATCGTCTCCATTGACCCTCCTGCGGCGCTGCTGGCGGGGCATCAGTTCCAGATAAAGCTCCTCCAGGCGTTTGGCCATATTGGTCGAAGATAGTTTATCCGCTTTTTTATAGGAATTGGCTTTCAGTTTTTCATAGGTATCCCGGCTGCCCAGGACCCGGCACACCGCTTCACTGAATTTATCTATCCGGCATTCCGTCAAGAGGCCGTCAACCTCATCATCCACCATGTCCTGAACCCCGGAGGCCCTCACGGCAACAACAGGCAGTCCGCAGGCCATAGCTTCCAACAAGACCAGCCCCTGGGTCTCGGTCATGGAAGAAAAAACGAACAGATCGGCGGAGTGGTAGGCATGAACCAGGGTTTCAAAGGGAAGGGCTCCGGTAAATATGACCTCCTCCCTCACGCCCAATACTTCGCTTAATTCTTTCAGGTTTTGCTCCAGAGGGCCGCGGGCGGTGAGGACCAGGACCGTGTCCGGCACCTTATGGTGGATGTCCTGAAATGCACGGATTAAAAATTCCAGGTTTTTTTCTTTGGTCAAACGTCCGACAAAGAGCAGAATTTTTTTATCATAAGGTATATTGAACTGCTCGCGCAGCCAGTTGGGGTCGCCGCCGGTAAACTTCTCCAGGGAAACCCCGGTAGGGATAACGGATATGGGCGACTGCACCTCACCAGCCAGTAGAACATCTTTGATCTCTGGACTGGGCACCACAATATGGTCGCAATGATTGCAGAACATAGTGCTGAATTTGGAAGCCATTTCCCGGGCCAAATCCTGGGCTACCGGTACGTAGTGAGCATAGCTTTCATACAGCGTATGGTAAGTGAAAACCAGCGGAATTTTATACTTGTTGGCGTAGAGCTTGCCCACCCAACCCATGGTAAAGGGTGAATGAACATGGATGAGATCGAGGTTTAGTTTCTTTATTATGCTGCTCATTCCCGATAATCCGGGTATGGCCAGGGTAAAATCAGGATTGGTGGGAGAAGGTACAGAAAAATAGCGATGTATATCCGGCTCTTCATCCTCATAGTTGGGATAGGAAGGAGCGAAAATATAGACTTCGTGTCCATAGCGGTTTAATTCTTCTTTTAAGGTGCTGATAGAGGTAACCACTCCGCTTTGATAGGGTTTGTAACTGTCAGAGAATAGTCCAATCCTCAAACGAGGTGTACCCCCTTTGCTTTAATTCATGTCTAATAATAATCTTAAAGCCGCTCTTTGGCAAGTTTAGCCATACCCTGGAAAGGGCTGATTTCCCTTGGAATAGCGCCGCTCTTTTTGAGTCTTTAGTGATCGTAAAACTCGTGCCCGGAAATGTCTACTTTTTCGGCCGGAACCCCCAAACCTGCCTCGATCATAACCTCCTCTTCAACCGGCCTGTGGAAAGATAGTTGATGGGTTCTTGCGCAGTTCGCACACAGATCGGTGTTGACCAGTGTTTCCAATCGGGCCGGCTCAATGGCCTGTCCGCAGATCTGACATATTCCATACTGGCCTGCTTGATGTCTTTCCAGAGACTGGTTAACCTTTTCCAATTCATATTCCAGCATCTCCAGAAGCCCCTGTTCCTTTTCCCGCTCATATACTTCAGAGGCCAAATCAGCGGGATGCTCGTCATACAGAGAAAGCTCTGCATTAGCTGAATGCTGGTAGGAAAACAGAGCGTCCTGCTTATGCCTGATCATTTCTTCAATCTCGTTTTTTCGAGCCTGCAGCCTTTGCCAATTATCCAAGTCAAACACCTCACCTTAAATCCTCAAAAAACTGCCCCGCACTCTACAGGCGCAGTTCATTCTGCACAATCTCAACTATATCCGCTACGAACTTGCCAATAAGGGGGATGTTGAGGGCAATAATATGCCTTAATAAATAGATAACAACCGCGGCTAGTATGGTAAAACCAATAGCCATGCCAAAACCCCGGGCCAATCCAATCCAGAAGTTTAACCAGAGAAGCCGCCGGGGCCTTTGCAGCATTTCCATATACTCGGCTATGCCCGTCTTTTCAAGACCGCGGGCAATCTCATCCAACCGCGTTTGAATGAGCCCCCCATCCCTGGCTTCATCTTTGTTTGAATCCCGGTTTTCCACTAGCATTCCCTCCATTGTTATTATTATTCCAGCCACTCTATCGGCCATACCTAATAAAAAAGGATGGACCTTCAAGTTGAATTTAAGGCCACATCCCTTTTTTCATCGCCGGGCTGATTTATATAAATAACATAAAATCCGATATCGATATTTAGTTGTTTAAAGAATGGATGGGCGCCGGAATTCTTCCCTTCCGGTTTATGAATCCGGCCGACGAGAGATGGCTGACCCGCATAACCGGGGCCCTGCCCAAAAGTCCACCATACTCCACCCAATCCCCTTCCTTTTTGCCCGGAGCGGGAATAACCCGCACCGCCGTAGTCTTGCGGTTTATCATGCCAATGGCAGCTTCGTCGGCTATGATCGCCGATATGGTATGGGACGGAGTGTCCCCAGGAATGGCTATCATGTCCAATCCTACTGAGCACACACAGGTCATAGCCTCCAATTTTTCGATACTTAAGGAGCCATTAACCACGGCTTCGATCATTCCCGCATCTTCACTTACCGGTATAAAAGCGCCGGAAAGACCTCCGACGTAGGATGAGGCCATGGCTCCGCCTTTTTTTACCGCGTCGTTTAACATGGCCAGGGCGGCGGTGCTGCCATGGGCGCCAACCTGTTCCAAACCCATGGACTGTAAGATATCGGCCACGCTGTCCCCTATGGCGGGAGTCGGAGCCAGGGAGAGGTCGACGATGCCAAAAGGAACTCCCAGCCGGCGGGAAGCAACCCGGCCCACTAATTCCCCCATGCGGGTTATTTTAAAGGCTGTATTTTTAATTATATTGGCCAGTTCGCCGAAATCAGCTTCAGGGTATTTGCGAACCGCGTTTAGGACTACCCCCGGACCCGATATGCCGATGTTGAGGGTAGCCTCCGGTTCTCCCGGTCCATGAAAAGCACCGGCCATAAAGGGATTATCCTCGGCTGCGTTGCAAAAAACAACCAGTTTGGCGCAGCCTATCCCGTCTTCTTCGCTGGTCAGGCTGGCCGTCTCTTTGATTATCTCCCCCATCAGGAAAACGGCATCCATGTTAATACCCGATTTGGTCGTACCTACATTCACTGATGAGCAAACTCGGTGGGTGCGGGCCAGGGTTTCCGGTATCGCTTCCAGAAGGGCCTCATCCCCGCGGGTGAATCCTTTGTGCACCAGGGAGGAAAATCCGCCCAGAAAATTCACTCCCACTTCCGCTGCGGCTTTATCCAGGCTCACACCGATCTCCACCATGGCTTCACGGTCTAACCCATCTGCTACCATGGCGATCGGAGTCACGGATATCCGCTTGTTTATAATGGGAATACCATACTCTCGTTCGATGGCTTCACCGGTAGATACCAGACGGCAGGCCTGCCGGCAGATCTTATCATAGATTTTGCGGGCGGTGTCCCCTGAGCTTACACCGCGGCAATCCTGAATGTTTATGCCCATAGTTATGGTCCGGATATCCAGGTTTTCTGCCTGTACCATGCGAACCGTTTCAAGTATTTCTTCCTTATTAATGTTAAACGGCATGTTTAACCCCTCCTGGTAAATATCTTGCCAAGCAGCCGGTTAAAAGGGAAAGCCCAGCCGATCGGTCGGGCCTTGCTGATCATCGGTATCCTATCTAAGCACCGCAAGCCGGCTTTAAGGCCGAACGCTGTGTCTTAGTCTAAATCCGGTGCATAAATTTGAAAATGTCTTCATGCTGAACGTTGACTTCCAGGCCTAGCTGCCGACCCTTTTCCTTTAGACGCCGGGTCAATTCGGGCAGCTCAACACTCGACGCGCTGGCGTCGACCACCGTAGCCATAGTAAAAAAGCCCTGCAGGATAGTCTGGCTGATATCGAGTATATTTACGTTGGCATCGGCCAGGATATTGGCTATTCCGGCAATTATGCCCACCCGGTCATATCCGACCACGGTTATGATCAAACGTGTACCTTCTTCCACGAACACCCTCCTACCCTTTTTATTATTGAATCGGCAGTTCTTTAACCACACTGGCACAGCGCTGGCAGAGGCAGGGATGTTGTTCGTCTTCTCCCACCGTGGTCTCTATAACCCAGCAGCGCTCGCATTTGCCGCCCTCGGCTGCTTGAATCGCCACCCACAGGCCTGGAACCTCTTCCAGCGCCAGAGCGTCAGCCGGTTTCTTATCAGAAGTCTCAACCTCAACCCGGGAGACTATAAACATTCTGGCCAGCTCTTGGGCTTCAGGCAGTATCTCTTTCCACCCGGGATCAGCATATAAAGCAACCCTGGCACCGAGGGAATGCCCAATAACCTTGCGAACCCGGGCTTCTTCCAATGCTTTGGTCACTACCTCCCGAGCCTGTAGCAGACGGTCCATGCGTTTCTCCAGGGCTTCATCCTGGAAGCTGTCATTTGCTGCGGGCCAAGTAAGCATCTGAATACTTTCCACCTGGCCGGGCCGGCGCAAGTGCGTCCAGATCTCCTCGCTGGTAAAGGCCAATATGGGCGTGAGCATCACTACCAGGGCATTGATAATCTTGTGAAAAACTGTTTGAGTCGCCCTTCGCTCCCGCGATCCGGGTAGGGAACAATAGAGTTTATCCTTCAGAATATCCAGATAGATATTGCTCATATCTACCGTACAGAAATTGTGAATAGAATGGAAAACCACATGAAACTCGTAGTCCTCGTAGGCCGCCGTAACCCGACGCACCAATTTGTCAAGTTTCAGCAGAGCCCAGCGATCCAGGTCTTCCATGTCGGCGTAGTCCACCTGGTTGGTATCAGGGTCGAAATCATAAAGGTTGCTGATGATAAACCGGCAGGTATTGCGTATTTTTCGATAGGCTTCCGCACACTGGCGAATTATGTTATTGGAAACCGATACATCATTGCGATAATCCGCAGAAGACACCCACAGACGCAGGATGTCCGCACCCATTTCTTTGATCATTACCAGAGGATCTATAACATTACCTTCTGACTTGGACATTTTACGTCCCTGCTCATCAACTAAAAACCCGTGCGTCAAGACTTGCCGGTAAGGAGCAACGCCGCGTACAGCGACCGCCGTGGAAAGAGACGAATTAAACCATCCCCGGTGCTGATCGCTGCCTTCCAAATACATATCAGCCGGCCACTGTAAATCCGGGTACGTTTCGAGAACTGCCATATGGCTAGACCCTGAGTCGAACCAGACATCCATAATATCGGTTTCCTTTTTGAAGTCAGAGGAGCTGCAGGAGGGGCACTTAAAGCCTTCCGGCAGAAGCTTCCCGGCCTCCTCCTTGAACCAGATATCAGAACCGTGTTCGGCAAAGAGCTGGCTTATTCTTTCAATAGTCTGCGGTGTGATAACGGCCTCGCCGCAGTTATTACAATAAAAGATGGGGATCGGAACTCCCCAGGTGCGCTGACGGGAAATACACCAATCGCCCCGGTCGCGCACCATATTGTAGATGCGTTCCCTTCCCCAGGCCGGGATCCACCTGACATCATCAATCGCCTTTAGAGCCGCCTGGCGGAATCCGTCAATACTGGCAAACCACTGTTCGGTAGCCCGGTAGATAATAGGATTCTTACAACGCCAGCAGTGGGGATATTGATGCTCTATACTTGAAACTTTTAGTAGCATGGAGCGTTTCTGCAATTCTTCTATTACTGCCTGATTGGCTTTATGCACGTACAAACCTTTGAACTGCCCGGCTTCTTCAGTAAAACAGCCTCGATCATCAACCGGGGAAATGACCTCCAGACCGTAAATCTTTCCCACATAAAAGTCTTCCTCGCCATGTCCGGGAGCGGTATGAACTGCTCCGGTACCGGCATCCAGGGTAACGTGTTCTCCCAGTATCACCAGCGAATCGCGTTCAAAAAACGGATGAGCACAGACTACTCTCTCCAGGTCCTGTCCTTTATACTCAGCCACAATCGAATATGAGGCCCATCCCAGTTCGGCAGCTACCTGCTCTAAAAGCCCCTTGGCCAGCAGATACTTTTCCCCTGCTGCTTCAACCAGAACATATTCAAATTCCGGGTGCAGTGAAATACCAGTATTGGCTGGCAGAGTCCAGGGAGTAGTGGTCCAGATAACCACAAAGGCGTCATGGGGAAGGACGCCACGGCCGTCTTTAACCGGAAACTTTACATAGATTGAAGGCGAAGTTTTGTCGCCGTATTCAACTTCCGCCTCGGCCAGAGCGGTTTCACAATCGCCGCACCAGTAAACCGGCTTGAGGCCTTTGTAAATGTAGCCCTTATTGGCCATTTCTCCGAAGACTTTAACCTGAATTGATTCAAAAACCGGGTTGAGGGTAAGATAAGGATTCTCCCAATCTCCCCTGACCCCCAGGCGCTTGAACTCTTCGCGTTGGATATCGACATATTTCAATGCATACTGCTGGCAGTGTTTGCGGAATTCAACCACATCGGTGCGGTGGCGGTCCAATCCCAGGGCCTTGATAGCCTGCTGTTCAATAGGCAGTCCATGGGTGTCCCATCCCGGTACATAGGGAGAATCGTATCCAGCCATGGATTTGTACTTCACTATAATATCTTTCAGCACCTTATTAAGAGTATGCCCCATGTGGATATCGCCGTTGGCATACGGAGGTCCGTCATGAAGAATAAACTTGGGCTTGCCTTGATTGTGCTCCTGGACCTTATGATAAAGGTCGATCTTTTCCCAAAATTTTAAAATATCAGGTTCCCTCTTAGCTAGATTGGCGCGCATGGGGAACTCGGTCTGCGGTAGATTCAATGTTCCATCATATTTGCCTTTTGCCATTTTGGTCTCACCTCATCTATATTATTTGGTCTTTGGGTATAAGGCCTAAAATAAAACAAAAAAGCCTTTCATCCTAAAGGGACGAAAGGCCATTCTTCCGCGGTACCACCCACATTGCACCTGCCTTAAAGCAAATGCCACTCAATACCTCTTTAACGCAAAGTACACGTTCTCCCCTATTTTCCTGTTTTTCGGGAAGAATACTCCCGGGTGATCTTCAGCTTAAGGATTAAGCACCGGCTCCCACCATCCCGGATTCGCTAAAGCCTTTTATGTCCCTGCCTACTGTCCCGATCATCGTTTCAATATAAAAAATTACAGTATATTTTAGCATATGGATCCAATGAAGACAAGTTGACATCAGGCAGGAAGCTTTTTCTCAATATGAGGATATAATAGTGAAAACATTAGAACTATAACTGCCATTAAGCTCATTACAGCAAATGTTTCGCCCAGGTAGCCCGCCTCCAGGCCCTTAACACTTACCATTCGTCCCGCCGTCATCATCCAGGTAGAAGGGAAAATGCTGGCAAGGGTATTCAGAAATCCGGGTATATGAGTGGCCGGCCAACTATACCCCGATATCATGAAGATAGGAAGAGACAACAGTGCCAGGTACCTGGTAACCTGTAATGAATCTGCCGAAAACAAGGATATTACAAAACCCAAAAAAGTAATAATAATAACATACAACAAGCCCAGAGACAGCATTAGCAAAATACTGCCTTCCATCTTGGCTCCGGCAACCTCTACCGCTATGAATATCACAAGTATAAAGTTTGTCAGGTTGGCGGAAAAATAGGGCAGACACTTACCGGCTACAATTTTGGACCAGGAAACTCCAGAAGTAACAAAATGCAGCCAGGTATTATGCTCTTTTTCTCGAGTAATGGTCAATCCCACACTCATAAGACCGAGTTGCTGGATGAGCATCATCATAAGCCCTAATATAATATAGGTCGGATAGCTGTTGGTGGGATTATACCAGCTGACAATGTTACAACTTACCGAATTTATTACTCGCGTAGCTTCATGCTCATTCATACCTGCGCCAGCCAGGTATTCGGCCGTATACTGGTTGTTGAATTTATCAATAACCTCCATGGTGTTTTTGCGGGTGTTTAAACCCCATATAAGATTGGAAGCGTCATAGACATTAAGAGTCTCTGTATGACGGTTCTGCCTTACGTCTTTTTCAAAATCCTCTGGGATGACGACCCCCGCTCTTACCTTATTAGTTTTCATGTCTTCCTGCAACTCTTTATAGGATGATACTTCAACGGTTTCAAAATAGGGATTGTTGCTAAAAGCAGTGACCAATTCATCGCTCAAATGTGAATTATCCATGTCAACAATACCCAGGGGGATATCTGACAGCACACCATGGCAATACACTGCACTGAAATATAGAGCATACACCGTAGGCGCTATAAACACAATAATAAAAAGGATCGGGTTTTTAAAAATATGGCGAAGCTCATAATAAGCTATATGGAATACGGTTTTAATGTTCAACACCTCTCCTTACGGTATATAAGCAGTGCGGTTACTAGATAAAACAGGAGTGCTATACCAGTCAGAACACCGAAATAGGGCATCATAAAATTAGAGCCGGGATTTTTAAAGACCAGGAAATTGAATCCCTGAAAAAACCAGGTTTGGGGAAGAATCCAGGCCACCGGTTGCAGTAATTTGGGCATTGCTTCTAAAGGCCAGACATAACCGCTGATTACGAACGAGGGAACCGCAATAATCATCCCAAAGCGGGTGGCGTCAACCGCATTAGGAGCGATAAATGAAATAAAACTCCCCAAACTGTGAATAGCCAAAATGAATACTATCGTGAAAAGAAACAAAACGGCAATATTGCATGCCAGAGTAAATTTGAGCACACCGAAAGCCAGTATATAAACAGGCATCAGCATAGCTATGAAAACCGCTATTTGAGTCAGCGACTTGCCCACAAATAAACGGTTAAGGGAATAACCCGAGGCTTTGACTTGCAGCCAGCTGGAGAATTTAGTTTCACCGGTTATATTCATGGTCGAGGCCAGCATACAGCAATGCTGCCATACGTTTAAAGCAAATGCCAGGACTAAAAAGTAGGCATAGTTGAGGGTTGGATTAAACCAACCGTCCTGGTAAAAATCAATCCTCTGAAAGGCATCAGTGGCCTGAGCAATACTAAGACCGCCTGCCATCAAATTCTTAATTCCCGCCCGGGAATTAATGGTTCGACTAACGCCCAATATGGCTGTATTGGCATTGGTTGCATAGATTGTATTGCTTCCATCGATTATGGCCATGAGCCGCGAACCGTTTCTGTTGCCCAGATCACGGCCATAATCGGGAGGAATTACGACACCCACTACAACTTGCCCGGTTTGGATCATGCTCTCAAGATCCTCGTAATCATCTACATATGCGACGATTTTCAAGTAGTCGGTACCCTCCAAATCGCTTATCACTTCCCGACTGGCCGGCGAATTGTCCTTATCCACTATGGCGGTAGGTATGTTCTTTAACACCTGAGCGCTGTAAATTCCGTAGAAGAGTAAAAAACCCAATACAGGCCCTAACAATAAAATATACCGCAGCCCCTTGTCGTTCCACATATAGAAAAATTCCCGGCGCATAATGGCTAATAACTGCATAATCGACTTCTCCTGTCCCTCTAATAAATAGGGAGGTTTTGCTAACCTGTTTTATAAGTAAAAAGCTTACATTATACTTCTGGGCTGGGCGGGCTGGGGTCTGCCTGATTCATATCTGAAAATACTTTTCTTATTTCATTCCATTTAACCATTGCTTCTTCCGGTTGAAGTATCTCGTTCAATCCTTCTTCCAGCCATATAAGCCGGTTCAACAGTGAAACATCCTCGATATTGCTAAATCCCCATAAACAGCTCGAACCAGCTTCTAAAAAGGACTTTATTACCTTGAGAATCAATTGATGTGACTTGAGATCGATGTCCCTGATTATCTCATCGGCAATTAATATCTTCGGATTGTTTAGCAAGGCACAGGCCAGGGAAAGCCGCTGATATACTCCCAGCTCCAGGCTGTTGATGGGCTTTTTTAAGTAGTCATAAAGCTCCAGCTTTTCAATAAGAGAAGCGGTATTTTGTTGGCTGCATCCCTTTAAAACCGCTATGTAATCGAGATTTTCCAGAACGTTTAAATCTTTGAAAAGACTTGGTTCCTGAGTGACAAGTCCTAAATCCCTTTTATACCTGAAGTCTTTCCTGATATCATGACCCAGGATTTCAACTGCACCGCTTGAGATTCTGTCGATTCCAGCCAGGGCATGCAGCAGAGTGGTTTTGCCGCTGCCACGCAAACCAAAGATCCCTAAACATTCACCCTGCAGCAGTGAAAAAGAAATATTTCGTATTATCTCCCGGTCTCCTCTTTTCTGGCTGAGACCGGTTACGGTCATTACTACGTCATGCTTGGTTTCCACAATGATCCTTCCCCTTTGTTAAATCAACTGAACTGTGGCAGTCATCCCCGCTTTTAAAGCTAGTTCGTCATTGGGAACGTTTATTTTTACTTCAAAGCTTCTTATATCGTGGCTGTATTGTTCGTTTATCGCCTTGCGCACTGCAAACTGCCCGGCGTCGCTAATCCAGACTACTCTTCCTTTAAATATTCTGCCAGGATAGGCATCAACTTGAATACTAACTTCCTGATTAAGCTGTACCCGGCCGATCTTGGTTTCGTCAATAAAAACCTTTACATAGGGGTGCTGGATATCGCTAATCTCATAGACAGGTGTGCCTGCATTGACCATTTCCCCGGTATCCAAGTACTTCTCGGTAATTACTCCTCCCACCGGGGTTATCATATGGGTATTTCCCAAAGCCACCTGCACTTCTTGCAGGGCGCCGTCGGCGGTCTGCTTTTTGCCAACTGCTTCAACGTATTTGTGGCCTGCTACTTCCACACTTATACGCGCTGCCAGGGCTTCATCCAACTGGCCCTTAGCAGCATTCATTTTATTTGTGACTTGATCTAATGAGCTGTCGGAAATCGCTCCCGCATCGTGCAGGTTTTTATATCTCTCATAGGTTTGTACGCTATCATCATAGGCGGCCTGTGCCTGGGCTACTTTAGCCTCGACACTCTCACTGGTAAGCGGCACTGTACTTCCGACCTCATCTATTAAGCCCTGAGCGCTTACGACTCCTCCCTGGGCCTGGAGCAGTCTGGCTTCTAGCTCCCTACTCTCCAAAAGGGCGATTTCTTGCCCGGCTGTTACCGTGCTACCGGTGTCCACCATCATTTTGTCTATCTTTCCCGCCACTTTAAAAGCCAGGTCAACGGTGGTTGCTTCAACTACCCCGGTGGCAGTTAGGCTTTGCCTCTGAGCAACAACTGCCCGTTGTCTGTTGCTGAAATAACCGTAGAAAGCTGCCGCAGCTACAAGCGTCAGGCCAATTAACCCCAAACAAACCATGGTCTTTTTCTTTTGCAAACTCGATATATTGCCTTCCATTAGCTACCCCTCCGTATATTACTTAGCCATGATTTCATTCTTGAACAGTCCCTCCCGGACATACAATCTAGGTCGTATTACGAATTAAGATTCCGTTGTTCACCACGTAGTTGAGTAAATTTAATTTATGTTCCGATTTCTCTTTGGCCTCGTCACTTATAAAAGGAAAGGTTGCTTCGCGAAATACGCTTTCCATCAGATTAGCTAGTTGATAGGCATCAACTTTGATAATAAAACCGTCCTTTATACCTCGCCCAAGCATTTCAGCAACTATCTGGATCTTTCTATCCAGCATATTGTTGATTTCCTCGACGCATTCCGGTCTGATTTTTTCTTCCATCCTGCGTCGCAACCAAGAAGAAAGCAAAAAATTGTATTCCTTAAAAAAGTGAAATTGAAGCTTAATGTAGTTGTTAATCGCTTCTCGGATGTCCCGTACTTTCAGGCACTGATCCTCCATATCCGAACAGAGTTTCTGCAATCCCTCGGAAACCAGATGGTGGAGTATATCGTCCTTGTTTTTAAAATATAAATATATAGTCCCCTTAGCACACCCTACCAGCCTGGCAATATCGTCCACACTGACCGATTCGACCGGTTTGCTGGTAAGCAGATCATAGGCAACTTCACAGATTACTTTTTTCTTAAACTCTCTTTGTTTTTGCTTAAATGACATGCGCGGTTCCTTTCCGTCCCGTTAGTCAAAAAACTGACCGGCTAGTTTTATTATCCAATTTTAATTACTACCAGTGCTAAAGTCAATACGAATTTTGTCATTTTACTATTCGTTTTCCAGCACCAAAATACCAGGATCTCCGCATATAAAAACGTGCCCGGGATTAACCTGACACGTTACGTATTTATCCGAAGACTCTGTTGACACATCAAACTCTGATTAGCCTCTTAACAGCATGTTGTTTACTGGCCAAAAAGAAAAAATCTTTGCCCCTGTAAATAAATTATCTAAGACTCCTGCTCGAATACCTGGCAAAACCTCCGACTATAGCCAGTTTTATCTGGTAGTTGATGAACTTCTGTAGTACCTCTCCGGCTATTCCGGTCTTTAAATAAAAAAACTCCATGCCAATAGTCTTTTTATATAAGATCAACGTGTGACAACCCGTTTCATACCTTCGTCACCATCAAATCCAGGGCTGACTGGATATCGCTTATGGGGAGCTCGCTGCTGTTTACAATAGCGATTTCTACGGCATTCTCGTTTATCCCAGTTATTTTCATAATGAATTCCTCTAGTGGAAAAGCTGTGAGAGTTTGGCGGGAAATTGGTGAGAATTCCGTTTGTACCAGCCAGAAAAGCAGAACTGGCCGGTCCTTAATCGTTAACCCTTATTTTATAGGTGATTTCCCCGGTTTAAGTCATCAAACCCGGAAATACATTCCAAAAACACTGCGACCAGGTCTGGATCAAACTGCGTTCCCTTACAGGCTATCAACTCCTGCACAGCTGCTTCATGGGACATAGCCCTTCTATAGGGCCGGTCGCTGGTCATGGCGTCGTAAGCGTCGACTATAGACAGCATCCGGCAGCCTATAGGTATTTCACTTCCCTTAAGTCCCAGCGGGTAGCCCTGCCCGTTCCACCATTCATGATGCTGCAAAATGAGTTCTGAAATCGGTGCCAGGTCGGGAGACGACTGAGCGATGCGATAGCCTATTTCGCAGTGTTTCTGCATTTCAAATTTTTCTTCCTGGTCCAAGCTGCCAGGTTTAAACAGGATACGATCTGGAACTCCCACTTTTCCGATATCGTGAAACTGCGAAAAGAGCATCAGATCTTCCATCTTCCAGAGCGGAAAGCCCACCTTGTTAGCAAAAATGCGCATTAACTCGGCAAGGCGAACGGCGTGATTCTCGGTTCCAAAATCCCTGGCCTCCAGGGTCTTCATCAGGGTTTTTACAATTGAGCTGCGGGCACTCTGGCTGCTGAGCAGTTTCTGCCGGTACATGTTGTTGTCCGCCATCTTTATCAGATCAAAAACACTTGCACTCCGCTCTTCCCTGAAAGCCACCCCCACCGTGATACAGAGCGGGATAAGCGGATCCCGGGTATTGTATGCCTCAACCTCTTTTTGAATCTGCCGGGCCCGTTTATTGAGTACATTAACATCGATGTCAGACAACAGAACTGCGAATTCATCTCCACCGACTCGGGCTAGTATGTCATTGGCATCACAGCACTTCTTCAGCACTTCCGTTGCGGCTATCAGCAGATCATCGCCGGCCTGAAGGCCTATAGAATCGTTCACCAGCTTGAGCCCATCAATATCACACATAAGTATTCCATTGATCCGATTGGCAGCGGGGGCGGTCAGGGTTTTCTCAAAATAAGTCCGGTTGTTAAGCCCGGTTAAAGGGTCATGTTCGTTTAGGTATTCAAGTTCTTCCAGATGTTTAATCCGCTCGGTAACGTCAATATAACAGCCTTCGATCCATCTGACTTTCCCTGATTCATCATAGACCGCGAGCGCATTGACCGACGTCCAAAAGGTGCTTTTATCCTTTCTCAACCGTTTGACGATGCAGTCCCTGATAAACCCATGCTCGATAAGCAGTTTATCGATTCTTTCAGCCTCATCGGGACTATCATAGGTCTGGTATACGTCATCCACCGCCGCCAGCATCTCTTCGGGAGACAAATAGCCAAACATGCTGGCACAAGCCGGGTTGACATTAATGTAGCTTCGGTCAAGGTGGGCCTGAAACATTCCTTCTACCGCGTTTTCAAAGATGGAGCGATATTTCTCTTCACTGAGCCGGACGCTTCTTTCCATCCTCTTTCGGGCCGTTGTGTCAGTCAATGTAGCGTTTCCCATTATACATCGCCCGGTTTCATCCTTAAGCACCTGGATATTTACCAGGGCAGTTATAAGCGACCCGTCGCCGCCTATTATCTCTAATTCCAGCCCTTTTGCCCCACCCTGCTTCCTCAGAGAAGAACGAAGTTTTTTAGAGTATTGCCTACTGTTATCAACCAGGAATTCGGACAGCTTTCGTTTGCCTACTACTTCCTCCCGGGTAACGCCCAGCCATTTAATTAGAGTGTCGTTTATGCGCAGAATTACATTATTGCTATCCAATGATACATACCCGCAGGGAGCATTATTATAAAGCTCCATAATTTCTTCGGCATCCTTGCGCCTCAACGATTCAGCCTGCTTGCGTTCTGAAATATCCCTGATTACGCATAGCAGGTATTTATGCTTCTTTACGGTCATCGTACTGGCGCTTATCTCTGCATAAAAAGGACTCCCGTCTCTGCGTTGATGAAGACTCTCAAATAGGAGGCCCCGCCAATTTTTCCGGGCGTCATGCTTCCTGCTGTTTTCGTTCATCCCGCAAAGCAGGCCAAGTTCGAGTTTCAGCATCTCATCACGGGTGTATCCATATGTCCTTAAGGCCGTGTTATTGGCATCAACGATTTTTCCGTTTTTCATATTTATGAGAATAATGTTGTCCTGAACTTCGTCAAACAGATATCTATACCGCTCCAGAGTCTCCTGGGTATTAATGCGATCGGTAATGTCTATAATGGAGCTAAGTATATATTCTCTTCCGCCGATCATAACCTTGACCGAGGAGATCAGGGCGACAACTTCATGGCCTTCTTTATGCCAGAAGTGGGCCTCCATTTTGTAAATGCTTCCCTCTTTATTTAAAACATCTAAAAACCTGGCTCGCTCACCGGGATTTATCCAGGCGATATGCAATGCATTTTTTCCGGCGGCTTCTTCACGAGTGTATCCCAATATCTCGGTAAAGGCGGCATTTGTCTCTACAAACACCCCTTCCAGAGTGCTTAAGATCATGACATTGGGCAGGTAGTTGAAAGCTTTTAAGAACAATTCCTCCGACCTGACCAGGCTCAGGTCGTTTCTATACTTGTCAACACCTTCTTCGTTATTCACGCTTCTCTGGTTCATAAAGGCCACACCTCCACACCGACTACGCTTCCCAAAGAGTTAGGAACTTCGGGGTTTTTAGCCCATAGGGCGAAAATTTGCCTATTTAAAACATTGGGTAATTTTACGGTTTTATGTTTTCAAAATTGAAGAGTACTTTACGAATGGAACCGGCGCTAATAGCAATTAGCTTCTATTCCATTTTATTGCATTTTGGGCCTCAATCCTGCCCGCGTACCTCAACAGTTGCGTTTGCGACATGAAATGCGCAATTTGTGACATGAAATATTAGATTTCGGCTTTAAAGGAGTAATGTCGATAAATTAGCCGCGAACAAATACTGTTTATTTTGAAACCCTGGTTAAAGAAAAAGACCTTCAACGTACTGAAGATCCTGGATGATTGTCTATAAAATTTTAACGGTTCTCACCTTTAAAGCCGGACTCACTTATCCGGGTTTTGCTCACAGACAGGCCGGATTCGGCAGGATTGACAGTCCGGACGGCGCGCCTTGCATACCTTGCGCCCATGGAAGATGAAGAGATGGTGGGCAGGCCCCCACTGGTTTTGGGGTATGAGTTTTTTCAATTCCAGTTCCGTCTGAACCGGTTTATCGGAGCTGGCCAGACCCAGCCGGTGGGCCACGCGCTGCACATGGGTGTCAACTCCCAGCCCCGGCTTTCCAAAACCAACCGCCAGTATAACATTGGCGCTTTTCCTGCCCAATCCCGGAAGGCCGGTAAGCTCCTCAAGGCGTTCGGGAATTCGTCCATCGTATTGTTCCACCAGGGCCTGGGCCAGGGCTTTAATATGCTTTGCTTTGTTGTGATAGAGGCCCACCGGCCGAATAATTTCTTCAAGTATTTCCAGGTCGGCCGCAGCCATGCCTTCAGGAGTCGGGTACCGGGCAAAAAGGGGCCCGCTGACCTGGTTCACCCGTTCGTCAGTGGTCTGAGCCGACAGGGCAACGGCAATGGTAAGCTCAAAGATGTTGTTGAATTTCAACAAAGTACCGGCGTTGGGGTATTCCCTTTTTAGCTCTTTAATTATACGCAAAGCCTGGTCTCGTTTGGTCATTACATCCTCCCAGGTACCCAAATGAAATAATTGAAAACTATTTACCCGGTTTTCCGGGCAAGCTATGCAAAGCATATCTATGCCGGGAAGTATTTTAATGGAAGCAATTACATCGGGATTTAATATAACTAATTGGGGCAGGCGGGCTCAGGCGGAAATGAGTATGTTGATGGTGTCTCTTATCTGGGGTACCACCTTTGTAGTTGTCAAAAATGCTCTGAGCGAGCTAGGCCCCTTTATTTTCATCGGTTTGCGTTTTATAATCGCATTTTTCGCCCTGGTCATTTTGTCTCCGGGAAGCCTCCGGTCCTTCAAGGCTTCCACCTGGTCATCGGGTTTTCTGCTCGGTTTCTTTCTGCTGCTGGGCTATGCTTTTCAGACTACCGGTTTAAAATATACTTCAGCGTCAAACGCTGGTTTCATCACCGGGGTAAGCGTAGTAATGGTCCCCATTTTATGCAGCCTTATAGGCCGCCGCTGGCCTTCTTTTCGAACTATTGTCACTGTAGCAACCGCTGTCGCGGGTCTTTACCTCTTGTCTTTCCAACAGCCATCCTTTAAACTGTCCCGCGGTGATCTTCTGGTGTTAATCGGGGCTTTAGGTTTTGCCCTGCATATAGTCTTCGTCGATCTCTATTCCCACAAACACAACCCTGTGGCAATAACAGCAGTTCAAATCCTCCTGGTCGGGGCTCTCTCCCTGGCGATGGGAGCAGTGGTGGAACCCTGGCCCCGCCACTTGAGTCAGGAGTCCGTAAGCGCACTATTGATAACTTCGTTTTTAGCCACCGCTCTGGCCTTTTTGGTGCAGAACATAATGCAGAAATACAGCACGCCTACTCGTTTTGCCATCGTACTGACCACTGAGCCTCTCTTTGCGGCTTTGGCCGCCTGGGCGTGGGCTGGAGAATACCTTACCCGTCAGGCCTGGGCCGGTGGAGGTTTGATTGTCCTATCTATGATCATATCTATTTTAACCCGCCGGGAAAAGAATCTGGTAGAGGCCAATGTATGACCTCTACCGATCATTATATGAAATGCTAAAACCAGCTACCAGATTTTTAATATTTTAAAGACTTTCAATCTGGCCGAGATCCCAGTACTTTATCAGGATAAATCCGTTTTTGGTCGGGCTCTTTTTCGTCGGGCCGGATTTTTATTTCAGCCAAATGATATCGGCACCTATCATCTTCCCAAAAGCATACATCGCATATTTCCAGTGAACCTGACGGTTCAACCTCAAAAGTGTAGTTGCCGCAACCGGGGCAGGGATATTTAGCGCTGCTTATAATCTCATCTTCACCTCCAATACACCCTGAACCATCTCCTTTTAGAACCAGCCTGGACAAAAGAAGAGGTTAAAATTCCATAGGCATTATACGGGAGGTCTGATGGTTTTATGCCGAAATAAAAGGGAATGGTCTTATACGCAATAAGCGAAGGGCAATCAAACGAAATGGGATATAGGGAGTTTTTAGAAAATGCAGCCTTTAGGACTGTGACAGTCCCAATCTTTTCATGACATCACTACCCGAGATGCCGGTCACTTCCAGGAGCTTCTGGCGGGAGCTTTCGCCCCGAATTATACGCAGGTTCTTGCGGGGGACCTTTAACTGCCTGGCCAGGAACTCAAGCAAAGCCTGATTGGCTTCGCCATCAACCGGTGGAGCGGTAAGTTTTACCCGCAGAACCCCTTCCTGCTCCCCCAATATCTGGTTGCGGGAAGAACGCGGCTGTACCTTGATTTCAAGATGCACATTTCCGTCAAACTCTTTAAGGAAAGAGGGCATTACAGCTCCTCCACGGTAATGCTCTCCAGCCGCTCCATGGCGATCTTGACATCGGCATCATAGAAGAATCCAGACATCTCTTCCACCTTGACAAAGTTTTTCTCCAAAAGCTCCAAATGAGCGCTTATTTGCCCTTTTAGTTCGGCATTGAAAATATTAAGGCGTTTTATAATCTCCTGATAAACTACCATAATATCAGATATCTTACGCTTGGCCTCTTCCAGCATCAGGGCCGCTTCTTTGCGGGAATTGCTCTTTAATTCTTCGGCAGTCTGCTGGGCAAGAATCAGGCTATTGTTCATGGTGTCTTCCATACGCCGGTATTTGTTGAGATCGTGCTCCAATTTCTGCACCGTTTCGCGCAGTTGGGCGTTGTCCGCATAGAGTCCCTCGTAATCCTGAGCCAGTCGGTTGAGATACTGTTTGACCTCTTCTTCATTGTATCCACGTAGCGATTTGTTGAATTGCTGGCTGCGAATTTCAATAGCGGTTAGCATTTTTTCCCCTCCTTTTATTTAAAAAACCGGCTGAATACCAAACCGCTGCACGAGAGGAACCTTGCTTGCTACAAGTGCACCTGGTTGGGAGCCATAGTGAGCCCTTCTGGACATAGACTTTGCAGCCGCCTGGTGTACGCTTCTCCATGCCAGACTCCCTGCTGTAAATCGGACAGGGCCTGCTGATACAGTCCAATAATTTCAGTAAGAACCTGCTGCGAATAAAACTGTCCATCGATGCGAATATGTGTTAGACCTGATTCGGCCAGTTCCGGAAGCTCCGGCAATCTGGTCAGTTGATAGGGATAATACAAATAGGTTCGGCAGTTTTTATCACTGTACAGGGTGTACTTCTGCCCCACGGGGTCTTCGAGTATATAGCCCGGTTCCAGACATTTGAACCGACATCCCGGTCCCTCAGACTCCTCCCGGTAGCGGGCCGGACAATAATCACTGATCATGCCGCACAATGGGCCCTGGACCAGAACTTCCACCCTGGTTTCTGCCAGCAAAGGAATAAGCTCCTGTTTACCAAGCTCCAAGGAAGCGGCAGCCCTTTCCAATCCTCGGCCGGTTAAAAATGACAGAGCCTTACAGTTAAAAAGGTTAAGTCCATAACTTCCACGAACGGTAAATCCGGCTTGCAGTGCTGCCCACAGGGTTCCCCAATCGTTGACGGCCACACCGTCAACTATATCGCGCCAGTTCTGAAGGGACTGCAGGATTCCAGGCAGGTCTTTTTCGGTTACTACCCGCGGAGTCTCCAAAAAAACCCGAACTCCGTACATCCCGGCGGTATCAATGGCTTCCCGGCGCCTGTCGTCGGTCCATTCAAATGCAGTTTGGCGAATCTCTTCACCAGGTATTATTATACTTTCCACACCCATCTGGCAGGCTGCGGCCAGGCTTTCAAGATCGCCTACTTTAACAGTAATATCGACCAACTGCGGCAAGGGCTTTAAACTGGTTGGATCTTTTTTATACTCCTCTTCCAGGCGGGGCAATTTAAATGCATGGGAAAAGAAAATAGGCTCCCTGGTTCCGCTCCGATCAACAGCCTGGGAATCAGGCGGTTCAACCAGGTTGCCGGTGGTAAAGTCACGAATACGCCGCTCATATAAAGCTTCCCGATCCACTTCCCGCTCCTTATAATCATGATCCCTTAACCCGGCGTCCAGGGCCCGACGGTAGGTAGAAACCAGCTGAGTTAGAAAGGATGCCTCGCGCATCCTTCCTTCGATCTTCAGCGAGCTGACCCCGGCCTTTACCAGTTCGGGAAGCAGGTCAATGGTGCAGAGGTCTTTATAAGCCAGGTGATGAATAAATTCGCTGTCCTCGTCTCCCAGCAGCCGGTACTTCCAACGGCAGGGCTTGAGGCAGCGGCCCCGGTTGCCTCCTTCACCCTTCATATAACTGCTCATATAACATTGACCGGTATGAGAAACGCACAGATCGCCGTGGGCAAAAAACTCAATTTCCATGCTCGATGAATCATGTATAGTCCCAATCTCTTCCAGGCTGAGATTCTTGGAGAAAACCACCCTGGAAAAGCCCATTTCTTCAAACAGCCGGGCCCCGGCCGAACTTGAAACACCCATCTGAACGCTGGCATGCAGCGGCATGGTCAAACCCAGCTGGTGGTATATTCCCACCAGTCCCAGGTCTTGAACTATTATGGCATCAACCCCTATATCCTGAAGAAAGATCAAATATTCACCCAGGTTGGGGGTTTCCCGGTCCAGATACAGGTTGTTGACCGTGACATATAACTTTTTCCCTTTGCTATGCGTAAGGGCAACGGCATCGATCAGTTCCGGTTCGGAAAAATTAAACCCTGGTCTTAAAAGGCGCATATTAAACTTTTTCCCACCGATATACGCAGCATCGGCGCCTGCTTTAATTACCGCTTCCAGCACATCCCACTTGCCGGCTGGCGCTAAAAGCTCCAGTTGGGGTTTGTCCATTTTGGTTTCTCCTTTTTATTTGCCTATTACAGATATGCGGCAACCAGTCTTTCTACAAAATAAATGGCCAGAAATAAAAACATAGGGGAAAGGTCAAAACCGCCGACGCCCGGCAGCAGCCTCCGGAATGGGGCCATAAGGGGCTCGGTCACATCATAGATGAACTTGATGATAGGTTGGTAGGGGTTGTGCGGAATGAAAGAAAGGATGCATCTTATTACCACCAGCCACTTGTATACCCACAGCGCTGTTAGTATAAAGCTGCCGACAGTAAATCTACCCACTTAAATTTGTCCTCCCTTAGAAACTACTTGTTGCCCAATGCTATTGAACGAAGGTAAGCCGCTTCAATAGCATTAAAAAACGCCGCCCGCAGTCCCTTGTCTTCCAGTTGCCTTATCCCTGCAATGGTTGTTCCGGCCGGAGAGCAAACCTGTTCGCGGAGAATGGCCGGATGCTCACCGGTATCCTCCAACATTTTAATGCTACCTTCAATAGTTTTCAAGACCAGCGCTCTAGCGGTATTAATATCCAGGCCGACCTGTACCGCAGCGTTCATCATAGCCTCAACTACTAAAAACGCATAGGCCGGACCGCTGCCCGACACTGCGGTAACCGCATCCATGTTTTTCTCTTCCATAGGGAGGGCCAGCCCCATGGTAGAAAAGACCTTCTCAACTAATTCCAGGTCTTCGGAACGGGCATGTTTGCCTGGGCAGTAGGCGGAAACTCCGGCTCCCACCAGACAAGGTGTATTGGGCATGATTCTGACCACCGGTAGGGTAACTTCAAGCAGTCCTTCGATAGTGCCGGTTTTAACGCCGGCTGCAATCGAAATGAGCAGTTTGTCATCGGTCCATGCGTCTCGGGTCAGAGCCAGGACATCGGCTACCTGCTGCGGCTTTACTGCCAGTATTACAGCTGACGAATGTTTGACAAGCTCCCATTGTTCCATGGCAGTACTCTTGAACTCCGCAGCAAACAGGGCAGTGCGCGATGGATTTACATCATTCACCAGGAGTCCTCCCACTTTTAAGTTCGGACTGCTGTGAATTCCCTTAACCAGGGCATAGGCCATTTTACCGCAGCCGATTATGCCCAGGGTCTGCTCCACTACCGTTCACCTCCGGCACTCCACACACTGTGGCGGCGTATGGTAGAACGGCTGTCCCTCATAATTTCCATATTGCTGGGTGCGAATATAAAGATGTGATCACCGAGCTGCTGGCAGCTGCCCTCCAGAGAATAGACTGATCCATATAGAAAGTCAATAATTCGTCTGGCCGCATCAGGTGAGGTTTTTTCAAAGCTCAATATCAATTGTTTACGGTTTTTAAGGTGATCGGCCAGGACTTGCACCTCGTCAAAGCTAACCGGCTCACTCACTACGGCTTTCATGGTTTTATTGGCGTGTATGCTAACCACATTGGATGCTTGCCGGGAGTGGAGTTCAGGCCCGGGGCTTAGAGGTACAGTCTCCTCATGGACTTCCTCTTCGACTACGCCCAACCAGTTCCATACTTTGTCAACGATTCCCATTTGTCTGCCTCCCAAAAGAAAGATTTGATACATTAGATCTTATCGGGATTTCTTTTAAAAAAACTTAATTAAATATGGCACTTCCGATCCGGACCAGATCGGCCCCTTCTTCGATTGCCACCTCAAAGTCCTGCGACATCCCCATAGATAGGCATTTTAAGTCAACATTGGTCCATTTTCGATTCCTAAACTTTTGCTGCATTTGATAAAGTTCTCTAAAGATCGGCCTGGTTTTCTCCTGATTGTCGACCTCTGGCGCTATAGTCATCATACCCTTAATCCGCAGTGAGCTCAACTGGCCAGCCGCATCCAGAAAAGCTTCCACATCGTTGGGAGGCAGCCCGCCTTTCTGCTCCTCCCCGGCGATGTTCACCTGCAGCAAAGCATCGACAGTTATATTCATTGCCCTGGCACGATGCTCTATTTCCTCGGCCAGATTCCAGCGATCCAGCGAATGAATCAGTATACAGCACCCTATTATTTCTTTAACCTTATTGGTCTGCAGGCGGCCGATCATGTGCCACCTTAGGTCGGGAAACGCTTGTTGCTTGAGGACCAGATCCCGGGTGCGGTTTTCTCCGAAATCGCTGATTCCCATTAAAGCAGCCTGCCGTATTTCAGCTTCTCCAACCGTTTTGCTCACCCCAATCAGAGTAATATCATCAAACGAACGCCCGCTTGTGGCTGCTGCCCGTGCCATCCTCTCTTTTACCAAAAGAATCTTTTCCTTCATCAAAATCCTCCCCCCTAGTACTCTGTTAACCCTAATTCTTTATATAACTCGTCGAGGAAAATTTTTTGGCGGCTCCTTGGCGTCCTGCCACCGGCAGCTCTTTGCCATCCTGACACCGCTGCACTAGTTCGTACATGAACGTCGCCGCATTAGTCCGTCCATGGGCGTCACGGAATGAGTGATACTGGATGTATTGCAACCCACGACAACGCAGTCATGCGAAAATTTAACCTACGATAATATATAGAATTAGGGTTAACAGAGTACTGGACCTTTAAGAAATAATATCTTCATATTCAACCACTGACGGGTCGCCAACTACCATCTCATTTAGTTCCAGACCGGTGATCAGAGCCCGCTTGTCCTTGATCTTCACCACCTGGACCTTCTTGGCATATATTTTCCCATCTTTATAGCTAAATACACTTCTATTGGCCTCATCCCCCAGAAGGGCACTGACCGGCACCAGCAGCCCGCTGCCCGAATCCTGAGTCAACGTCAAATCATAATAGCGCTGTCCGATGAGAGCTTCGCTGAAATTATCCGTTTCCAGTTTTAAGAGTACAGGTTTATCCAGGCGAATTTCCTTTACCAAAGCGGAGCCTAGCATCTGTCCCTTAATCCACAGGTTAACCCGGCTGCCCGGTTTTATATCAGGCAGATAAGAAGCCTCCCCATCAATCCTGACGACTAATATATTGGGTGTGAGATTATCAATAACCTTGCAGACCGGCTGTCCCGCTTTTATTGCAGGGTCGGCATTGACAATCCGAGCTTGAAAGGCAAAGATTTCCGGACCGACTGCATTTAACACCGGATCTTTGAGGACCTGCTCCAGCCCATCAAGTTGGGCGGTGTATATTCCGGTGCCGGGTGCGGTCAGTGGATACTTTTGGTCTTTATCAATAAGGAGCCCCAGCGTCTGGCCTTTGCGGACCTTTGCATTTTCCTGCACCTGGTTTTCAAAGTGCCCTTGTTTAGGAGCCTGTACCAGATACTCCTGGTTTATAACCAGGGCTCTTCCGGCCAGACTGTCCACCAGATTGCCCTGGCTGACAGCCACAATCTGCATACGCTTTTCCTTCAGATTCCGAAATGCCTTTTGCTCCAGATCATAAGCAAAAGCGGCCAGCAAAACCAGGGCTAAAAGCAGCAAGGACAGCTGAATAACCCAGATCCGCTTTTTGCGTTTCTTGACCCTCTCCATCCGCAATGACAAAGGTTCACCCCTTTTCCAGCCGGGTGGGGATAAACATCTAGACCACCAGGAAGCTTACTCCAAAGGTTGCGCCTTTTCCAATTTCACTGTCCACAAATACTTCCCCCCCGTGCGATTCAACAATGTGCTTGACAATAGCCAGGCCCAGGCCGGTTCCGCCCTGGCGCCGGGAGCGGGCCTTATCCACCCGGTAAAAACGTTCGAAAATCCTCGATATACTTTCCCTGGGTATGCCCATGCCCGTATCGCTTATGGTTGTAACCACCCGGTGTTCACGCCTGCGGCTGCGGATGATTATCTTCCCCCCGCGGGGTGAGTACTTGATGGCGTTATCCAGAAGATTTATGAATACCTGCCCGATTAAGTCTTCATCACCCATAACCGGCTCCAGCCCATCGGTGTAAATAAACTCGACATGCAGGCGTTTTTCGCTGATCTGGGGGCTCATAATGTTGGTGACGTTGCGGATTACCCGCACCACTGAAACAGGCACCGGTTTCACCATCCGTTCTTTGGATTCGATGGACGAGAGGGTCAAGAGATCCTCGATAAGCCGGTTCAGCCTTTCCGTTTCAGTATCGATAATGCTCAGGAAACGCCGGCAGGTGTCAGTATTGGCCAGGGCCCCATCCAGAAGAGTCTCGACAAAGCCTTTAATTGAAGTAAGGGGAGTTCGTAGTTCGTGGGAAACATTGCCGACAAATTCGGAGCGCATCTGATCAAAATTGCGTGCCTCGGTCACATCGTGAAAGACCGCCACAGCTCCCAAGATGCCGCCCCCCACATCGGTCAGGGCGACGGCATGCACCCTGTAAAAACGATTATTGGAATCGAAACGGGTTTCGGCAAAGACCTCTTTTCCTGTGCTTAAAACCCCGTCGATCATGTTGTTGATGGCGCGCTCATTGCTGGCCTGGTGCAGGGGCGTATTCAAGAGGCTGCCCTCACGGGCCAGGAACAAGTTTTCGGCCGCTTTATTGGCCATAGTGATCCGCCCCTCTTTATCACAGACGATAACTCCGTCAATCATGCTGTTTAGAATACCCGGTATATTGTTGTCCCAACTTACCATTGAAGCCACATTTTACCTCTTTCCGCTAATCTCACTAAAGCTATGCTTTACCGCTTTCCATTAAACGGTAGCCTATTCCCCGTACGGTTTCAACATACTCGGGGTAGGCGGGATCATCCTTCAGTTTTTGCCTGAGATGCCTTATATGCACATCCACCGTTCGCGCGTCACCCAGTGATTCGTATCCCCAGACCCGCTCCAACAAAGCCTCCCGGGTGAATACTTTGCCGGGCTGGGCGGCCATAACATAGAGAAGTTCATATTCTTTGGGGGTTAGCTCCAGCCGGTCTTCCCCCAAATATACTTCGTGTTTGTCAGGAATTACAATAAGGTCTTTGATTATAAAGGCCTTTTGCCCGGCTGCTTTTTCCGCCTCCAGAACCTTTAAGGCCCGCAGCCTGGCTTTTACCCTGGCAACCAGTTCCTTGGGACTGAACGGCTTTTTGATGTAGTCGTCGGCGCCCATCTCCAAACCCAGCACGGTATCAAACTCTTCGGCTTTGGCCGTAAGCATTATTATGGGTATAGAGCTGTATTGGGGATCCTGTTTTAGCGTGCGGCAAACCTTGAGCCCATCCATTCCTGGAAGCATTATATCCAGAATGATAAGGTCCGGGTTCTGCAACTTGACCACCTCGATGCCGCTCTTGCCGTCGTAAGCCGAAACAACTTCAAACCCGTCCTTTTCAAGGTTAAATGTTACCAGTTCCACAATATGCGATTCATCGTCAACCACCAGTATTTTGGCCTTCTGCATCTTTTACCACCTCAAGCCGATAACGGCCCCCATACGTCCCGTAATACCATCATCACGTCGGTAGGAGTAAAAAAGCTCCGGATGGCAGGACGTACACAGTCCGCAATTTTGAATGTTTTCAGGTTTGACCCCCATGCCAACCAGAATGACAGTATTGGCAAAAGCCAGATCCCAGGTGGTTCGACCGGCTTCACTCCTTAGCAAGCGGGGTTGGTCAGGAAACTCGGCCACCACCCGACCAGCCAGGTCCGGCCCAATCTCAAAACAACAGGGGCCTATTCCCGGTCCTATAAAGACCCGTATGTCTTCATAACGGCAGGCAAAACAACGGTTCATTTCCAGCAGAGTTTTTTCGGCAATTCTTCCGATCGTCCCCTTCCACCCGGCATGCGCCAGGGCCACCACCCGCCGAACCGGATCAAAAAAATACAGGGGAAAACAATCGGCAAAGAATTCGGTCAGATAAAGACCAGGGTTGTTGGTAAGCAAAGCATCACAATCGGGAATGGCACTGGCCATATCCAGGGCACCGCAGCCGGCATCGCTCCGGGTCGCTCGTTGTACCCTGGTTCCGTGTACCTGCTGGCAGCAAACCATTTGCCTGGTTGAAGCACCTAAAACCTGCATCAGCCGCGAACGGTTCATGAGAACGGTTTCCGGTTCATCCCCCACATGCAGAGCTAAATTCAGGGTGTTATAGTGGGGCAGACTATCGCCCCCCGCGCGGCAGCTAAAAACTGCATCGACCCCCATGGCCTCCCAATCGGCTATTTTAATATAGGCGATCTGATCTTCGATTTCGCTTGTCCACGAGCTCATTTGTTGTTCCTTTCCCTTTGGGATACAATAATACTCAGGTGATTGTATGAGATGTCCCCTTTGTCAGACCTTTCTCAATGAACAAAATGCTTGTCCCCAGTGCGGTTGGACTACGGCCCAAAGCAAATGGGCCCTACTGGGCGGTTTTGAGCTGCCCAGGCAGCTCATCATAGAAAGTCTCCTGCAATCGTACGGTATTCCCATGAAGACTATCCACCAGGACCCGTCCCAATTTACGTTCAAAATAGGGCCCCTGGCAGAAACCCTGATTTTTGTACCTGATTTTTATCTGTCAGAAGCCCTCGAACTGATTGAGGGACAAAACGAGTTTCCCTATCAAAACGAGGAGCCGGAATAGTCGATAATACCTCTAGCATTTTAAAGTCTTAACCGTCAGCAGCATCCATGATCCAGGGGGTAATAAGGTGCTTACCATCAGTCAGGCTGCCGCCCGTTTCGGGGTCAGCAATCGTCAAATCCATGAGTTGATAAGCATGGGATTTCTTAACGTTTCCAGCATAAGCCGCGACAATCGCGGTGTAAAATACCTGCTTTCCGAACAGTATCTTGACCGACTGGACTTATACTCGCTTATAGCTGAAGCTCAGGAAGCCAAACAAAGGACTGGGAATTACCTCAACCGCCCACTGGATTGGAAGCGCCTTAACAAGGCGGCTGACCACTATCAACGGTTCCTGGAAGAAATCGGCTTGAACTGCCATGCACCACTGCTGGAGGCCGGTTTTTATCTCTTCCACCTCAACCACTATGCCAAAAGCTATGCCGAAAAGAGCAAGGAATTGTACGGGCTGAAAAAACAAGTCTTAAAAAAGATGCTGGAAGAATACCGTCCCCTGTTTAATATAACCTATCTGCTCGGGCCGGACAGAAAGAAGGTCTGGCTGTGCGAGGATTGCAAGAGCAACGCCAGGAAGGCCGGCATACCCTTTCCCGAATATGCCCGGCGTGAATACCATTGTTCAAAATGCTATGTCCAAAACCTGGAGAAGGAATATTATTCGCTTATTCAATTTGACCTGGCTTTGGAAGGGCATCGGTTCAGCTTCCATTTACCGCTGTCAGCGGCCCGCTTTGTAAAAGACCTCCACCTGGTCAATCAGGCGGTAAGAAAAACCTGTCGCTATAATGACTTGATGTTTATTTATGGCCGATCCATAAGCCGGGTCGAGGAACAGGTCTACCCCCTCACCATGATAGTGGATGGTCTACAACGTTTCTTAAGCAGTCCGAATGAAAAAGAGTCTTACTAAGAAGACCCTTCTTTGGTGTCATCTTTCATTTGTTCTATTGTACGAATAAAACTGTTGAGATCCGCAAACTGGCGGTATACTGAAGCAAAGCGCACATAAGCCACCTCGTCCAGGGCGTGCAAACGGTCCATCACTTTTTCTCCGATGACCAGGCTGCTTACCTCACGGTCATAGGCGTCCCTCAATTCCCGTTCGATGTCAGCCACCAGGGTTTCAATCTGCTCAGTACTTATCGGGCGCTTCTCACAAGCCCGTGATAGACCGGCAAAAACCTTGGTCCGGTCGAAAGGCTCCCGACGGCCGCCTTTTTTTACCACCAGTAAAGGCCGCTCCTCCACCCGTTCGTAAGTGGTAAAGCGCCGTTTACAGGCATTGCATTCCCGACGCCGTCGGATGGCCGAACCGTCCTCACTGGAACGCGAATCAATGACCCGGCTTTCATAGTCCTGGCAAAAAGGGCAGCGCATGTTATTCACTCCAGATGCTGTTATCCCGCATTCTTCCCTTATTATGAACAAAGCCCGGCCAAAATTCAACTCAAGGACGGATTTAACAGGCGCTTTTGCTTAAGTTTTATCACAGTTGATCTTCATCAATGATATAATTGCGCCTGAAGTCGTTCATCTCGGCCACGGTGGGAACCTCCACCAGGATAACATCCCGGCCGATGCGCACTATCTTATCCCAGGGGACCGATATTTCTTCCCTCTTGAAGAAAAAACTTAATCCCTTTTGCTTGCCGGGCAAAATCAAAGCCAGCACCCGGCCGTTGTTTAGATCCAGGTCTATATCGATGATATTGCCCAGCTTCTTACCGTCCAGGATATTGACAACGTCGCGCGCCCGCAGGTCGGATATCTTAATCATAGGCTTCACCCCTCTCCCATATAAATATGTAATCTCTTTTCACATTATGAAATCGGCGCCTTAAGCATGTAATCCAGGTCGTGTACGCGCCTGCAGGTGTTTTTCGGCCGCTGCAAAAGATATATTTTTATATTTATTACGATTGTATAGAATTCTATTAAGGATTCGGCTTTAAATAACGATACTATATTATAGTCAACACAATTTAACGGGCTGGACTCGCTAAAGAGAGGCCCGTGGCGGTACCGAACGATTGAAGTACCGCTTCCTTGATTTGCCCATAGAGGAGGAACCAGGATGATTAGGGCTCTTTATACAGCGAGCACTGGAATGGCCGGCCAGCAGATGGCCATTGACACTCTGGCCCACAATTTAGCCAATGTTAACACCGTCGGGTTCAAACAACAGCGTGTCGAGTTCCAGGACCTGCTATACCAAAACGTCAAAAAGCCTGTCGCCAACGAAACCACCAACCAGCCAACCGGAATTCAAGTCGGCATGGGTGTAATGCCCGCCGCGATAAACACCCTGTATACTGATGGCAGCCTCCAGAATACCGGCAACAAACTGGATGTAGCCATAAGCGGGCCGGGCTTTTTCAAAGTTGAAGTACCCGGATATGACGACCCCCTGTATACCAGGGACGGGTCCTTCAAAGTAGATGCCGCCGGTCAGCTGGTCACATCTCAAGGCTATAAGGTAGTCGGGGTGGACGCTGTAGACGAAGGAGCCTATGATATCGCCATTGATAAAAGCGGCAAGCTTACCTATAAGATAGCGGGTTCGGAAGACATTCAGGAAGCCGGGCAGATCGAGGTGGCCAGCTTCATGAATCCGGCCGGGCTGGAAAAAATGGGGAGCAATCTGCTCCAGGCTTCAGCCAATTCCGGAGACCCGGTGGATTGGGATCCGGAAAACGATCACAGCATTATATTGACCCCCACTTATCTTGAGATGTCAAGCGTATCGGTGGTTGAGGAAATGGTCAAATTGATATCCGCCCAGCGGGCCTATGAGTTCAATTCCAAGGTAATCACGTCAGCCGATGAAATGCTGCAGACGGCCACCAACCTGCGCAGGTAGTATATAGCGATAAAGAGGTAGTAAGGATGTTATCATCAGTTAATAACAATATTTCAAATCAAGCCTCCAACCTGGTCCTGGCTTCGAAAACATCGAGCGGCAGTAAAGACTTTGCCACTCAATTTGCATCCGCTCTAAAAAGCGAGGATAGCAAAAAACTGTATCAAGCCTGCCAGGACCTGGAGTCCGTATTTGTCAACACGGTTATGAAGACCATGCGGCAAAGCATTCAAAAAGGCGGCTTGCTGGGAGACAGCTTTGCCGAGGAAACATTTCAGTCAATGCTTGATGAAGAATACTCCAAACAGGTAAGCAAAACTAGAACCCTGGGCATAGCCGATATGCTGTACAAACAGTTGAGCCGGAACATTACTGATAAAAGCACTCCGACCGGTCAGTCAGGTTCATCACCAGGGGCCGCTTCGACCCGGGAAAACACTTCGTCAAATCAAGGCAATACGGCCGTATCGACCGATTCGCTTAAATAGAGCAGCGTAACAACCACTGCTTTTTTCCATGCAACAGCAGTCAACCCGATCATTCTCAGTACAAAATCCAAGGAAATATTATTAAACGCAACATCCTCTTCGCAGCTTATATATTTTGGGGCCTTCTACCGGCCTGTCGGTGAATGAATTAATCCCGGTTTTTTTGACGGTCTTTCTCTGATGGCTGAGAGTTGTTCGCGTGTTTTGACCCATTGCCGTTGTTGCCACTGTTATTACTGCTGTTCCCGCTTCCATTGCTGTCATTATTGCCGTGGCTGCTGCTTGGGCCGTGCTTATCACTGCTGTCGGCATTTCCCGGATTGTTATTTTCATCGTCATTGCCGTTTTGTTTGCCGTCGCTGTTGTAGTCGTGCTTGCTATTATCGCCGGAGTTACTGCCGCTTCCGTTAGAGTTGCCTTTTTCGTCCTCGGAATCTGGCTGATTATCTGTTTTGTGTTTTTCCTTTTGCATCCCCTGGTTAGTATCCCCGGCCCTTTTTAATGTATCGGACTGCTCTTCGTCGTCTTCCAAAGCGGGTTGGTTGTATTTTTGCCAACGCCAGCTCTGCGGGTCATCCTGGATCACCCAACGGCCCTGGGAATTATTCTCATTATATTTATGGAGCGATTGGTTGATATGCTCCAGCCCACTTTGGCCCCGGGGCCAGTACCTGCCCTGCGCTTCAACCTTAACTACGATGTTTTCTTGCTGGGCATTGCCAATCTGTTGCATGGTCCGTTCAAGCAGCCCGGGCAGAACTTCTTCCACCCTTTTTCCCCACATGGGTATTCCGTTCGTAAGGTTTTCGCCTAGCCCCTCCTGGATTTTGACGCTTACCACCCGGCCCCAGCTGTTTACCCCCAGCTCGACTCCCGGCGAAAGACGGGCCCAGGCGGCTACGGTAAGAAAATTAACCGAAAGAGCCAGGGTTATTATTAAAACGGCCGCCGCAGCCACAGGCCGATAGGCCGCCCTGGCCACGGGAGCATACATCTGCCCGATGTGCAAACGCCCTTTGGTCTTGACCTTTTTAAACTCTCCCCCCGGCATTAATAATATCGCCCAGTTGTCACCGGATTCAAAAACCGTTCCTTTATGCCTCACTCCCGCGCCTCCCTTCCTCCAGGGTCAGATAAACCTTCAAACAGCTGTAGTCACCACTTATAATCAAGGCAGTTGTAATTATGAATTTTCGGTAGCGGTCCAAAAGTTTCCGATTGATGCCATAACGAGTCTCCAGTAATATCAGGGGCAGCATTTTCTTGCTATGTAAAAATTCAAGCAGTTCTTTATCCTCTGCAATCCTTTTGGCCGCAGTCAAAGCTTCTTTTCGGGTTTTAGCCTGACGCGGTGAATACTCGGGAAGCTCCTTAAAAACTATTCCCATAGGCTGCAATTCTTTTGACAGCCTTTCTATCTCCTGGCTGCGGGCCATGTCATCAATTATCATCTCAATCTGATAGTCGAGATCGGTTTCGTGAATCCGGGGATAAAACTCGCCGGACAGGAATCTCCGCTGCGCCGTCTGTTTGCGTTTGAAATCAATCAAGCGGTTGCGCACAACTTTTCCTATATATAAAAGCAGGCTTCCCTTGTGGGGAATGTACTTTTGAATAGCCTCCCAGAGAGCCAGCTGGGCAATCCCGGCTTCTTCATCATCACGGTGAATAAAACATCCACAGGTTTTGGATGCCACCCGCAAACTAAAATCCATGAGTTTCGGCAGTTCTTCGAGGGCGTCATCCTGCCCCTCGCTGTAACGTTTCCACTGCTCTTCTATGACGCTCGACCATTGACTATTATCCGCTGCTGTCATCCTCGTCCTCCAGGCGGCTTCCCATCCTCTTTGCCCAATAAGAATACTACGGGCAAAGACCAGCGCTGTGACAAAATCAATATTCTACTGGCAACGCTATAATTATACCTGAAGCATCATCTTTCGATAAATGAAGCAGCCCTATTCTCCATTCAGACATCACCTGATATATATACGTTTTTAGATCATTAATTTCAGGGGTCAAGAATCATTTGCATAATATTTTCCTGCCTTTCTTACAATAAAATATCTGCTGGATCTGAAGGATTTGTTCGACCAGTGTAGAACTTAAGTACAGAATAGCAGTAAATACCCTCCGTTCCCTGTTATGTGGGGCTTTACAGGAGGGCATTTATCATGAATAATTTAGCTTGGATGCAAGGCTTTATAAATTGTTTGGAGCACAGCCCAAAGTTCGAATTTACTCACTTTTGATATTCATAACAACCCGGTATATCCTTTGAAAGCAAAATTAAAGATACACCACATATGAATAAGAAAGGAGGGAAATTGATGGACTACAAGGAGATCATCGCCAAATTTGCTGATAAGCCGGGAGGACTTATCGAATCTTATCACGCTCTTCTGAAAGAATTCAGCTACCTGCCCGAGGAAGCCATTGTCGAGGCCGCCAAGGTCTTTAAAATGTCTACCGCCGAAGCCTTCGGAGTAGCCACATTCTATTCCATGTTCTCTGTAAAATCCAGAGGCAAGTACGTGATTAGGATTTGTGAAAGCGCCCCTTGTCACATTGCAGGTGCCGCTGACGTGGTTGCCGCCATGGAAAAAGAACTGGGCATTAAGATGGGAGAAAGCACTGCCGATGGACGCTTTACCCTTGAGTTCACCGAGTGCGTAGGCCAGTGCCAGGCTACCCCGGTTATAACCGTTAACGGCAAACCCTATCTTGACGTAACTGCGGCTAAGATACCGGCAATTTTAGCCGAATGTAAGTAATCGTATAATATAACTTCAAAAAGAAAGGAGGGCATACAAATGGCCGAAGAAATGCGCATTGTACTGCGTAATTATGGCAAGGTGGACCCCCTGAACATCGATACCTATCTCGCCCAGGGCGGTTACAAAGGTTTGGAAAAAGCGCGCAGTATGGGTACAGCGGATCTCATCGCGGATGTAAAAAAGGCTAACTTACGAGGCCGCGGCGGTGCTGGATTTAACTGTGGAATGAAATGGTCTTTCGCTGCAGGAGCTCAAGCCGACCAGAAGTATGTAATATGCAATGCTGATGAAGGCGAACCCGGAACTTACAAAGACCGCCTCATTATGGAAAACGATCCGCAAACCCTTATCGAAGGTATGGCTATTTGTGCCTATGCTATAGGAGCAACTAAAGGATTTATATACTTGAGGGGTGAGTATCCCTTCCTGGTGGACACCTTGAATACCGCTATCGCTCAGGCCAAAGACAAAGGCCTGCTAAAAGATTTCGATCTGGAAGTAAGAAGCGGTGCGGGCGCCTATGTATGCGGTGAAGAAACCGCTCTCATCGAGTCCATCGAAGGCAAACGCGGCGAGCCCAGGTTCAAACCGCCTTTCCCGCCGGTTATCGGCCTGTGGGGCAAACCCACCATCGTAAACAATGTTGAAACTTATGCCAATATTCCCGTTATCGTTGAAAAAGGCGGGGATTGGTACGCCGCTATCGGGGACAAGGCTTATCCCGGAACCAAGGTCTTCACCCTGACCGGCGACGTAAACAACCGGACTTTCTTCGAAGTTCCGACCAACATCACCATCCGCCAATTGGTTTTTGATTTTGGCGGCGGCATCAAAGACGGCAAGAAATTCAAAGCCGTCCAGATCGGTGGAACTTCCGGAGGATTCATTCCCGAATCACTGCTGGACACCTGCATCGCTTTTGACTCCATGAGCGCCATTGGTGCGACTCTTGGTTCGGGTGCCACCTTTGTTATGGATGAAACCCGTGACGTTGTAGATATTATTACTAGAATAGCTGGCTTCTTTGAACATGAATCCTGCGGCAAATGCGCTCCCTGCCGGGAAGGCACGGCCCGCGTAGCTGAGCTGATGGAAAAGATAAACGACGGCCACGGTTCAGCCAAGGACACCGCCCTGCTCAACAAGCTGGGAACGGTGATGTCTTACTCCTGTTTGTGCGGTTTGGGCCAGGCGGCTCCGGCTCCGGTTCTGACTACTATCAAACATTTCGAAGCCGACTACGCAGCTAAATTTAAGTAGAAAGGGAGGGAAGAAAATGGCAAACATTACTATAGATGGGATCAAAGCTTCCGTTCCTGACGGTTCTACTATCCTGCAGGCAGCCAATCAAGTCGGCGTAAGAATACCCACTTTGTGCTACCACCCTGATCAATCGATCAAGGCTAACTGCCGTGTCTGCGTGTGTGAAGTGGAAGGCAACCGGCTGCTGCAAGCGGCTTGTGCTATACCCGTTTTTGACGGAATGGTTATTAAAACCCGTTCACCCAAGGTAATTGAAGCCAGGAAGACCATACTCGAGCTGATTCTGGCCAATCATCCCCAGGATTGTCTGAATTGTATTCGCAACGGCAACTGCGAATTGCAGGAACTGGCTGAAGAATACTGCATCAGAGAAAATCCCTTCGAATATAAAGTACGCGGTTTTGCAAAGGATTTCTCCACTCCGTCCCTTTTCCGGGATCCTGACAAGTGCGTTCTTTGCCGCCGCTGTATTGAAGCCTGCTCTCAAATCCAGAGTGTCAACGCTCTCGGACTTGTAAACCGCGGCCATCACTCCATGGTTGTTCCCACCATGGGCGGCAACCTGATTGACAGCCCCTGCGTCATGTGCGGCCAGTGCATCCATGCCTGCCCGGTTGGCGCTATCGGCGAAGTAGAAGGAATCAACGACTTCCTGGCCGCTGTAGCGGATCCGGACAAGGTGGTTATCACCCAGATCGCCCCGGCGGTTCGCCTGGCTATTTCCGAAGAAATCGGAATGGAAACCGGTGCCATGTCCATGGAAACCTTTGTTACCGGACTGCGCCAGGTTGGTTTTGACTATGTTCTGCACACCAACTTCACCGCCGACCTGACCATTCTGGAGGAAGGCAATGAGTTGTTAAAGAGGGTTAAAGAAGGCGGCACCCTGCCCATGTTCACTTCCTGCAGCCCGGGCTGGATCAACTTCTGCGAGACCTTCTATCCCGACTTGTTGGACAACCTGTCCACCTGCAAATCTCCCCAGCAGATGTTTGGGGCTCTGTCCAAGACTTACTGGGCAGAAAAAATGGGCATAGACCCGTCCAAGATCTATTCCGTATCCATCATGCCCTGCGTGGCCAAGAAATTTGAGGCATCCCGCCCCGAAATGAACGCCAGCGGCTACCGCGATGTAGACCTGGTCTTAACCACCAGGGAAATCGGCCGCCTCTTCAGAATGAGCGGTCTGGACTTCTCCAAGCTGCCCGGCTCCAATTTCGATTCCTGGATGGGAGCCTACACCGGCGCAGCCGTTATCTTCGGCGCATCCGGCGGTGTTATGGAAGCAGCCTTGAGAACCGTCTATGAAGTAGTAACCGGGAATACTCTGGAAGATGTTAACTTCAAGAGCATTCGTGGTTTCGATGGTATCAAAGAAGCTGAAGTAGATCTGAACGGCCTGGTAGTCAAGGTGGCCATCGCCCACAGCCTGTCCAATGCCCGCAAGCTGATGGATCAGGTAAGGGCCGGCGAATCCCCCTACCACTTCATTGAAATTATGGCCTGCCCGGGCGGCTGCATAGGCGGCGGCGGACAGCCCATAACCAAGCGCAATGCCAAGCGCATTGAGCGCATCGATGCTATCTACGTCGAAGATGAAGGACTGCCGATCCGCAAATCCCATGAAAATCCGGAAGTCAAGAAGATTTACGAAGACTTCCTGCACGAGCCCCTGGGACACAAATCCCACGAACTCTTGCACACCCACTATCACGACAAACACAAAACCGTTCTATAAAAAAACCGAGGGCGTTCCGCAAGGAACGCCCTCTTTGCTTTCTTAGCTTATTAGGGCTTGCGCACTTTAAGATATACCCTAGTAAACTCAAGAGCAACTTTATTATCAGAATCCGCCTTTCTCTGCAGTAGGCTTCTCAATATGTCACGGCAAGTCTCAATATAATTGCTGTCCAATGCAACGTCGTAGTAGGTTTGATTTAAATAGCCGTTTTCCGCCCCCGATCTGAAAATGCCCATTACTTCGTCAACCGTAAAACGATTTGACTCGTACTCAAGTTCGCAATAATCCACCATAAACCCGCATCGATTGAAAAGCTCCCGGTATTCTTGGGCACGATCCAAAAAGAAATAAGGGCTTTTAAAGTGTTGGAATATCGGAGCTGTCTCCGGGTTGGCGGCAAACCCGGTTATGGCCTCTAAAAATATCGGACAATATCTACTGGTGGCGGGGGCCTGAATAACCATGCTTCCCTCCGGCTTTAAAGCTTTCCAGCATTCTCTGATAACTGGTTTCGGATCAGTGAACCATTGGAAAGCCGAATTGCAGTATATATGATCAAATTCATTCAAGTAATCCAAGTGGGCTGCATCCTTAACTACAAAACAGAGATTGGCCGGTCCGGAATAAGTCGCAACCGCCTGATCAATCATTCCCTCCGAGACATCCACCCCAACAACTCTTCCGGTCGTCATTTGCGCAATTCGGGCAGTGGTTGTGCCCGGCCCGCAGCCTAGGTCGAGAACGCTGTCAGAACAGCTAATATCAGCCAAATTAAGAAGGGTATGACCCGTCATCTTCTGAACCAGCCCGGTCTGTTCATAACTGGCTGCTTTGCTCGAAAAGTTTAACTTTTCCATACCGTTTGCCTCCCTTTGTATTATTATTAAACACGGTGTATTTTCAGGAAACCTCTGGGGAAAAATTTTTATCCCAGGACGGTTAAATAGACCACCTTTTGCCCCTTCACCGGCAATGGCCCATGGCTGTTTTGGGCGTCAAAATACAGGCAATCACCTTCATCCAGCATGAACTCCTGGTTGTCATAACGGTAGCCCATGCTGCCTTCCAGCACCAGGATAAATTCCTGTCCCGGGTGGCTGTAAAGCTTGAGCTGAAAGCTGTCCGGATCATCTATGCTTATGAGCAAAGGTTCCATTCTCTGCCTTCTAAACCCGCTGACCAGGGACTGTATGCTATGACTGCTTCCCATATCCTCAGCTTTATAGTCTACTCGCTCAGCTCGCCGAACCAATTTAATAGACTCTGAATCCGCCGAGCTGAAAAAATCACCCAAAGATACGTTAAGGGCGCGGGCGATAGTTGCCAGGGTAGACACCGGGGGTGAAACCTTGTTGTTTTCTATTTTCGATATCAGACTTTTGGTAAATCCGGTTAACCGCGCCACCTCCTCCAGGGTAAGTCCTTTTTCGGTTCTAATGTTCCTGATGCGCTGGGCAATGATCTTTTCTTCCATAATGCACCGCCCTCGTTTCTTTATATTAAACAATGTATATTATTATTCAACACAAATCAAACAATCCCTTTTAGGCTTGTCCCATTTTTAGTTTGAACAGCCCCTTTAATGCCTTCCCAGGACCTGTATGTAATCCATATATCTATCTGCCGTCCCCTGCAATTCACACTTTTCCTTCTTTAAGAGCTCTATGTAGTCAACAATCTCGGCTGTTATCCTTTCTCCCATACACACCACCGGTATTCCGGGTGGGTAAGCCATAATCATTTCACCAGCTATCTCCCCCACCGCCGCCTTCAAACTCATAGATTTTTTAGGAGCGTAAAAGGCGTCCCGGGGCGACACGATCATTTTGCCGAATGCCGGAATGGGTGGTGCTTCCCGGTAATCCATAGGGCGGCTGCGGGAGGCGATATCCTGCATGGCAGAAATTAGGGCATCGAAATTTTCCGGTTCGTCTCCTATACTGGCAATCGCCAAAATGTTATTGATATCCGACATCTCCACCTGAATCCGATAATTGCTGCGCAGCAGGTTTTCAATCTGGTAGCCGGAATAATTTAGTCGCCTTACATTAACCCCCAGCTTGCTCTCATCAAAATCAAAGCAGCCGGGGGTCCCTACCAGTTCCCGGCCAAATGCATACAACCCGGGTATCTGGTTGATGCTGTGCCGGGCCCAACCTACCCATTTTGAAACTTTGTCCAACATATCTCTCCCTTTAATCGCCATCTGCCGCCGGGCAACGTCTAAAGAGCACATGAGCAAGTAGGAGGCGCTGGATGTGTAGCTCAAATTTAACACCTGTTTTACCCTTGCGGGCGGCACCAGACTGCCCTGCAGCAACAAGGCTGAACTCTGCGTCAGGGAGCCTGCGGTTTTATGCATACTGACTGCACTCATATCCGCACCGGCAGCCATGGCACTCAAAGGGAGGTTGTCATGAAAGGACAGGTGGGCCCCATGGGCTTCATCAACCAGGACTGCCATGTTATGCGCATGGGCGGTTCTCACTATGGATCTCAAATCGGAAGCAAAACCATAGTAGGTGGGATTGACCAGGAAAACGCCCTTGGCATGAGGGTGCTCTTTTATGCCCTGGCAGACGCTTTCCAGGCTCACTCCCATGGCTATTCCCAGTTGACTGTTGCATTCAGGCTCGAGATATACTGGTATAGCTCCGCTCAGAATCAAGCCGCCGATAGTAGATTTGTGGGCGTTGCGGGGTATTAATATCTCATTGCCAGGCTCACAAATACTCATGATCATGGCCTGGACTCCAGAGGTTGTGCCGTTTACCAGGAAAAAAGCTTCGTCAGCATCAAAGGCATAGGCAAACAATTTTTGGGCTTCCAGAATGACACCCGAGGGGTGGTTTATAAAATCCAGGTCGGGCATACCGTTGAGGTCCATTTGCATGGTATGTACGCCCAGGTAATCAGTTAACTCCTTTAAGCCTTTTCCGTGCTTATGCCCGGGAACGTGAAAGGGTATTACAGATTCTTCGATATGCGACTTCAAAGCATCGAATAAGGGGGTCGCGTTTTGCCCGGTCATTATCAATATGAATGCCTCTCCCCATCAAGCAAAAAGTGCTCTCTAAAATACACTGATATATTATGAAAAATATTGTTGTTTGGTCCCACTTAAAAAAAAAGCATGCACTTAAGGCACGCTTTGAACTAATAATACAACAGGTGTGCTAGGGTTGCGAGGCAGCCTTTTTGACCGTTCCTCTTTCTACAACCTGGGGCAAGGGTGAATAAAAACTGACTCCCATGGATTTGAGTTCGAAGGAGCCGTCTTCTCTATAAACTTTTACCCATGAACGCACGATTGCTCCATCCATTCCTTCGACCGCCACTCTTTCCTCTCCTCCAGGGAGCTCCGGGTTATAGTGGTATACGGTATAGCTTTTAATTTGCTTTTCAAATTGATGCTGCCACTCTACCGGCCGGGATTTTTCCTGCCCATAGAAGGCAATGTATAAAATGTTGTCTATACCTTGCGCCCATATTAGGATCGGGAACCTCATATTGTTGTAAAACTTTAGATCCTTGACCCCAAAGGATACGGTGGCGTCTTGACCGTAGGGTACATAAGGAACCGGCATACCGTGGGCGTGCCTCTCAACGATAGGAAGGTTGCTCAAACCGGCAACGTTATAAAGGGTCGAAGCAATCTTGCAAACTCCTCCCCCGGTGGTGATCATCAACTGCGCCCCGACGTAGGTTGGGCCGTCTTTAAAGCCGCGTTCCGCTGAATAAGGCCCAATAGTGCCATTCTGAGAAAAAACCTGGCCCGGGTTTACCGTGCGTCCTTTTAACAGGGAAGCCCCCAGGTGAACATTTTCCTCTTCACCCGGCAGCGGATCACGCAGCACCGTTTTATAGGCAGCCATTAATACGGGCGCCTGGGCCTTGATCTGGGCTTCTAAGAAAGCCGGCTCATTTTCCCAGGGCAGGTTTGCCACTGGTCCCGAGTCTGCACTCTCTGACGCCTCCCCTTTTCCGGGCAGTACTTGTCCGGGTTCTATCGCAGCGCCCTGTAATTGAGATTTCCCTGCATCCTCGCTTATTTTGCGTTGAGCCGGGGCATGCTTCAAGGCTGTGGTTAATATGAATGTAATAAGAAATGCCATAATCAATAATACGGTGTTTCTTTTAAACATTGTGCTTATTAATCACCATCCCAATCAATCAGTTGTAGTTATTATCCACATCGCGGTCACCCTTTACACAGGTTATTTTTGAAAAGGAGTAAAATGGGGAGGAGCAAAAGAGTGGTTTTTTGGCTGGCCGTCTTCGGCATGATCTGCTGGGGAATAGCTCCTATTTTCGCCAAAATCGGTTTGCGAAATGTCAATCCCATCGCCGGATTAACCTTGAGGACCATTTTAGCCGCCGGGCTGGTAGGCAGTTGGCTAGGATTAACTGGAAATTTCGCTTCGTTAAAGGCCATACCGCCCATGTCCTGGCTTTTAATAGGCATTGAAGCCGTTCTGGCAACCCTGGTGGGAGACTGGGCCTACTATGCCGCAGTTAAACACGGGGAAGTATCTATGGTCTCCGTTATAATGGCCAGTTCTCCACTGGTTACCATGCTCTTTGCCAGTGCTTTTTTAGGGGAACACATCACCATTCTAAGGGTTGTCGGTGGCTGTTTAATTGTGGTAGGCATCCTGATGTTGATGTAATATTATTTTAAATCCAAGTTTACCCCTTTGGAGTTTATAATCGAGTAATAGTATTCTCTACCGGAGGCCGGCCAATGAATCATAAGAAATTCACCGCTTACTGCGGACTGTATTGTAAAGACTGTATTCCATCCCGGGACGACTTGTTTCAGAAAACCAAGGACCTCCAGAAATGCCTGGAGGTCTTGAGATTTAATCAATATGCACTGTTAAAAGCGAAAGACAATCCCCTATTTGCCGATTACCCCAAATTTTACCTGCTTTTACAGGAAGTAAGCAAACTGCAATGTGCCGGGCCATGCCGTGAAGGCGGCGGCAAAGCTGTCTGCCATATTAGAGATTGCGTTAAAAGCAAAGACCTCCAGGGCTGTTGGGAGTGCCCACTCCCAGCAGAGTGTGAGCACCTGAAAAACCTGCTTCAAATTCACCCTCATCTTTTGGAACATCTGAATTTGATCAAGGTGAAAGGTCTCGAATCTTGGGCGATAAATAGGAAAAAGCACTATTCATGGCAATAATTTGCTTATTGCCCTAATCTTTTGCTGTTTTAGATAATTGTTTTATATCTTGGCCTTCAACAGGTCTCTAATATCCGTCAAAAGTTCCTCTTCCCGGCTGGGACCAGCGGCCTCTGGCTTATACGCTTCCTTCTTTTTCATACTGTTTAAAGCCTTAACTAGCAGGAATATCGTAAAGGCAATTATCAGAAAATCGACGATGTTTTGTAGAAACAGACCATATTTAACTACAGCCTTGCCCACCTGCACCTGGAGCGTGGAAAAATTGACTCCGCCCATTAAAAGACCTATCAGAGGCATTACAATGTCACTGACCAGTGACGATACGATCTTGCCAAAAGCCCCCCCAATAATGACCGCCACAGCCAGGTCCATCACATTTCCTTTAATAGCAAAGGCTTTGAATTCCTGCCACACACCGATCACCCTCCCCAAAATATTCTTGTTATTTAAACAAATCATAACAAATATCGAGTTGAATACCAACTTGAAGCAGGGTGTGGCTAGATTATTCCGCCACCTGTTTTTTTCCCAAGGCCTGGTTTTTATAATACCCGAAAAGCACAACTCCAAGCGTAGACGTGGCCGGAATCAGCCATTCGTAATAAGGAAGTACGCCCCTAATAATTTGACGCAGCATGATGTCTCCGGCTATCATCTGACCAGCAGTCCAGGCCAGTACCGCAGCTCCTACATAGATAATAACCGGGTACTTTTCAATCCAACGGAGTATGATGGTGCTTCCCCAGACTATTATCGGTACACTGATCAGCAAACCTAAAAATACCATGAATACGTTGCCATGAGCCGCCCCGGCCACGGCCACCATATTATCGATGCCCATTACCACATCGGCGGTAATGATTATTCTTACTGCTTCACTCAATGAATAGCATTCCTGGCATTCTACTTCTTTTTCTTCAACCAGCAGTTTAACTGCTATCCATAGAAGCACCAGCCCTCCGATAAAATTGAGCCAAGGAATCTTCAACAGGTATACAGCGACAGTGGTCAAAGCGGCCCTGGCCAGTATGGCCCCGGCTATACCTAAGAAACGGGCCTTCCTTTGCTGTTCCGGGCTTAGATTCTTGCTGGCCAGGGCAATCAATATGGCATTGTCGCCGCCCAAAACCAGGTCAATAATGATAATGCTGCCCAAAGCCACCAGGGTCTCATATACAAACAAGGCCGCTCACTCCTTCAAGCTTAACAAATTACACAGCCATCAGCCGGAGCCGGTTTACCCTTTCCTTCACCGGGGGATGGGTGGAAAACAGGGACAGCAGAGTCCCTCCCGACAGGGGGTTGACTATAAACAGGTGAGAAGCTGCGGCGTTCACCTGCATGGGTACCCTTTGCGACCCCTGCTCCAGTTTTAAAAGCGCGTTGGACAACCCGCTGGAATGACCAGCCAGACGGGCTCCGCTCTGGTCGGCTAAATATTCCCGCGAACGGGAGATGGCCATCTGCACCAGCAAGGCGGCAATAGGAGCAATAATAGCCATGGCCAGCATGCCCAATATACCACCACCGCCTTCATCATCACTCTGGCCGCCCAGACCGCCCAACATGGCTCCCCACTGGATTACATTGGCAATCATGGATATAGCCCCGGCCATTGATGCAGCTATAGTTCCAATTAGGATGTCACGGTTTTTGATATGGGCTATTTCATGCGCCAAAACCCCTTCAATTTCATCCCCGTTTAGGATTTTCATAAGCCCTTCGGTAACCGCCACTGCCGCATGCTCCGGGTTGCGCCCGGTGGCAAAGGCGTTGGCCTGAGCCGATGGTGTTATATAAAGCCTGGGCATGGGAAGCCCGGCTCTTTCAGTCAATTTTTTAACTATGGCATAAAGCTCCGGAGCCTGTTCTTCTGAAACCGGCCTGGATCCTGTCATTTTGATGACCATTCGATCACTGTAATAATAGCTGAAGAAGTTTATCCCCAGAGAAATGACGAAAAAAATTACAGCTCCACTTTTGCCCCCCACGGCGCTGCCCATCAACACCAGCAGCACGGATAAAAGGCTCATTAAAATTCCCGTTTTTATGGTATTCATCGGTTTATTCACCTCCCAAAATATGATTTACTATCCCTTTTAAAACAAAACGATTCTTTAATTATGGCCCCCCTCCTTAAGACTAGTGTGCTCTAAAACAATTTGCTCAGTGGGAGAAAAACAGCATCATAAAAAGCAAAAAGACCCTTGCCTCTACTTGAGAGACAAAGGTCTCACTACGCCATTTAACCGGCCGGTAGGACCAGGCTGTAACACCGGTTGTTGATCCTACCCGAACAAGTTACTCCCCTTTGTATTTTTGTATTATACCTAAATACTAAATACTTCGCAACAATTATACGATCATTTATCTAGCAGCATTTCCCCACCAACAGGACTATTCTTACATTATTGGTTTAATCCAATATGGAACAATCTGATGCAAGGTCTCCTTTGTAAACAGCAATCGCAGTAATCGGCAAAGTAATGCACTTTAGGAGGGTACATAATGCGAAATAGACTAATTGGCGTATTGACCGTATTACTTGTTTCGTTTGCCGTTTTACCGGCATTTGCCCGGACCGGTCCCCCGCCTGTAATGGTGGATGGCAAACCCATCGCTTCCTTTGAGCTTTCCGCATGGCAGGGCGATGAATTGATGGTTCCTTTAAGAGCCATCGTTGATGCTTTTGACGGAACTCTGGAATGGAATGCAGACCTCCAGACTACAACAGTTTCGTTGTGCTCAGCCAGCCTTAAATTCAAAGTTGGGGACTCGAATGCTAATATAAACGGAAGCCCCATTTTATTGCCGGAAGCACCGTTTATAGCAGAAGGTGCTCTGATGGTCCCCCTGTCCGTATTATCCCCTATATGTGGTGAACGATTATCGGCTGGCAGCGCCACCGGTAACAACTCCGGCACAGCTCCGCTGGGCCGGGAAACCCTGTATCAGATGTCGACCATAACCTCGCTCCTGGCAGGCGCCTACGACGGGCAGATAGCCTTTGAGGTTCTAAGACAATATGGCGACCTCGGTATCGGGACCTTTGACAAGCTGGATGGAGAAATGATCGAAGTCGACGGCAATTTCTATCAAATCAAGGCTGATGGCACCGCCCATCCGGTAGCCGGAAGCACCCTGTCGCCCTTTGCGGCAGTCACCTATTTCGATCCCGACCAGAGTATTGTCATAGACAAAGAAATGAGCTTGGCCCAGCTGCAGGAGCGGATGGATAAAGCAATGCTTAATAAAAATATGTTCTATGCTATCAAGATTACCGGAGATTTCCCCTATGTTAAAACCCGAAGCGTACCGGCTCAAAAAAAGCCCTACCCGCGACTGGCCGATATTACGAAAAATCAACCCACTTTTGAGTTGAAAAACGTCAAGGGGACCCTGGTGGGGTTCTGGTGCCCTGCGGTAAGCCAGGGGGTAAATGTTCCCGGGTTCCACCTGCACTTCTTAAGCGAGGATAAAACGGCCGGCGGCCATTTACTGGATCTATCGATAGCTAAAGGATCGGCGCAGCTTGATGCCACCCCTTGCTTCTTCATGGCCCTGCCGCTCACCGACCCCCTGGATGCGAACGCTTCCAATCGTGATGTCAGTGCTGATTTGGAAAAGGTTGAGAAAGGAAAATAAAAAACACACAGTGATCAGCCCTTTGGGCTGATCACTGCTTTCTGGCATACAAAACCACAAAATTATAGTATTTATAGACGCAGTCGACTTCGCTGAACCCGGCATCTTTCATCCATCCCAACTGGTCCCGCAGCGTTGACATCTGGTCCATTCGGGTTCTCTCATAGGCCTGGTCTAATTCCTCCGAGGTCAGAGGACTGGCCAGCACCTTTTGCTTCCAATCTTCTTTGTACAGGTTTTCCATATAAACGGTTGAGCCTAAAACCTGATCTGCGTTTATAAAACAACCAGGTTTTTCCAAGGTATGATAAACCTTGTGGTAAAGGGCTTCCTTTTCCGCTTCGTTCAGATGATGAATGGCCAGTGAAGAAATGATAATGTCAAATGATTTGGAAAAACGGTGCCGGGCAAAGTCGTCAATTATGTATTCTATATCAGAAGCATTCTGAAACCGCTGGCGGGCCATCTCTACCATCTGATCAGAGACATCAATAAGTGTCAAGCTGGCCCCCGGGTACTTTTTTAATAAGAGGGCGGACATCAGGCCGGTTCCGGCTCCGATATCCAGTATGGCGGGTTCCGGTGTGTCTGCTTGAGCCAGAGCCACAGCCGTACCGTAAAAATCGTCAAAACAGGGAATCAAATACCGGCGCTGCGAATCATAGGCCCCGGCAACATCATTAAATAATTTCCTTATTTCTTCCCGCGAATCGTTCATGATACAATCTCCATTCAAGGTTTACTTCCAGGATTTTACGTAACTGAATATTTTAAAATATATCAATCATCCTATTTGGAGGTCAAGTGCATGTGTTTAATGGTATTATGTATTTATTCGGGTTTTTGGCTTACGCTGGTCAGCAGCCCGGATAAATAATTGTACCGGAGGCAGGAAATGAGCAGGGGCAGGAGTTTCGACGATCTATATGTTCTTCGCCTGATCGCCACTGTGGCGGTTGTGGCCATACATACTACATCACAGGATATGACTCTTTCCTTGCTGGGCTACTATGGCAACCAGCTGGCCCGTTTCTCGGTTCCTATGTTTCTCATTTTATCGGGTTTCCTGCTTTTTCAAAGCGACCTTAATGACGGTTTCTTACCCCGGGTGGAATTCTACCGGAAGCGCTTTAAAAGGATTCTTCTACCGTATATTATCTGGACCGTCTTCTACAGCCTGGTCCTGCATTATTATTTCAACGGCCTGCAGAATTCCCATCTTATCCTGCCGGATATGGTGCGGCACCTGTTCCTGGGCAACGGTTTTACTCATCTTTACTTCGTGGTGATCATTATTCAGCTCTATCTTCTGTACCCTTTTATACGCCGGGGTTTTGAGGCTCATCCTGGTTTGTTTCTGACTCTTTCCCTGCTGTTGTCGCTGGTCTGCCAGCTGATTCTCTATCTCAATGCCCTTAACGCCATACACCTTTCCGGCGCCTATACGCAAATTTACTTGATAGCCTTCCCGGTCTGGATCTTTTATTTCCTGCTGGGAATGTACCTGGCTTTAAATGATCAGAATCTGGAGCTTTCAGTTCGTCTTTCGTGGTTTTCCTGGACGGCCTTATGGGTCTTAAGCTTCGCGGTTCTCCTGTGGGACAGCTATAAAACAGCCAGTTTCGCCCTTTCTATAAAACCCACCGTTATCGTCTATGCCACCGTAACGTTTTTCTTCATGCGGGCGGTGTTGAATCGCTTCCCGCTAAAAATCGGTCCTTTTATCAGCTGGTTTTCCGATCAATCCTTCCTGATCTACCTGTTGCATCCCCTGACGGCCAACTTCCTGGTTTTCGTATCACTACGGGTAATGAACCAACCCCGTCTATGGTCCAGTTCTTTAGGGACTTCAGCCAAGTTCCTGATAACACTCATTCTTACCCTGGGCGCCACCTATGTCATAGGCCTCACCCCTCTGGCCAGTGCTTTGGGTGGCATAAAAAAGAAAAACTCTAGAAATATATAATATAAATTTCAGGAAGAACAAACGAGGAGACGGTCCTTGGGGTTTTGCGCCAAAATTCCAAGGACCGTCTCCTCGTTTGTCCAGGTCAAAAAGACTCCACGTTAATGAAGTCTATCTCAGAAAATATTAATTCCTGGCAACGTCCTACTTGACGGCGACGATGTCTCGCCTAATGCCGGCAAATAGAAGCCTGAAGGGCTGACTGCCGGCCTCAAACGTTCGTGGGAGCTAAACACAAGAAAAGACCTCACCTTCGTAAAGCCTATCTCAGAAAAATATAATTCCTGGCAACATCCTACTTGAAGGCGATGACGGTGACGATGTTTCACCTAATGTCGCTAAATAGAAGCCTGAAAGGCTGACTGGCGACCGATATTTCGGCAAATGCCGATGCGACGCTGACGATGTTTCAGCTAGTACCGACGATCGAAGATGAAATCTGAGAGTCGGTGAATCGAAAGACGATAGTCTTGAGCATCGGCCTCCCACCGTGGGAGAGTCTAATATAGCAAAGAGCCCTGCCTTTTTCAAACAGAGCTCATAACAGAAAAAATATAATTCCTGGCAACGTCCTACTCTCCCACGAAATGCAGTACCATCGGCGCTGGAGAGCTTAACTGCCGTGTTCGGGATGGGAACGGGTGTGGCCTCTCCGCTATAGTTACCAGGAAAAATGATTACGTATTTAA
>JBEHWI010000003.1:0-151834 GCA_040217815.1 Syntrophomonadaceae bacterium
TTTAGGCGGTTCCGTGCCCGCGCCATAACCTTCAATTCATTGAGTGTTTTTCCGGTACCCTTGGCTACACAGCTTATGGAATCATCGGCCAGGTGAACCGGCAGATTAGTTTGTCTGGAAAGCAGGATATCCAGGCCATCCAGTAAAGAACCTCCTCCAGTCATTACAATCCCATTGTTTACTATATCAGCCGCCAACTCCGGCGGAGTCACTTCCAGGACCTTTTTTACACCTTCGATTACTGCTTCAACTGGTTCTTGCAAGGCGTCCCAACTTTCTTCCGAAGAGAGCTTTATGGTTTTAGGAAGACCGGTCACCAGGTCCCGGCCCTTGATTTCCATAAAGCGGTTGCGGTTTTTGTCTGTTACATAGGCGGTTCCAATATTCATTTTTAAAGCCTCAGCCGTCCGGTCGCCAATCATCAAATTGAATTCACGGCGCACGTAACGAATTATCGCTTCGTCAAACTTGTCCCCCCCTATGCGAAGGGAAGTGTTGCATACGATGCCTCCGAGAGAAAGGACTGCTATATCTGAGGTCCCTCCACCTATGTCAACTACCATATTGCCGGTCGCTTCTGAGATGTTTATTCCGGCGCCCAATGCGGCGGCCAGGGGTTCTTCAATAATAAAGGCCTGTCTTGCGCCTGAAGATAAAGTAGCCTGGCGCACCGCCCTTTCTTCAACATCGGTGGCTCCTGTGGGTATGCATACCACAACCCGGGGTTTGAAAAAGAATTTTCGCCCGATTACCTTTTTTATAAAATAAGTTAACATTCTCTCTGTCATATCATAATCGGCAATAACGCCATCTTTTAGCGGGCGAACAGCTACAATATGCCCCGGGGTCCTTCCCAGCATTTGCCTGGCTTCTTCACCCACTGCTATAACCTTATCGGTATTCTTATCAATCGCCACTACGGACGGTTCATGCAAAACAATTCCTTTGCCTTTTTTAAAAACCAGAACGCTGGCAGTCCCTAGATCTATGCCAATGTCTTCGCTACCCCACATCAAGTAAAGGCCCTCCCTGTTAGGTTAATTTCTACAATCTAAACCTATTTTACATGTTAATTCATTATATTACTATGAGATTCAGGGGACCTGATTAGACTATTTTACTGTGGGCAGCATATTTTTGACGAGTCGCTTCACCACCACGAATGTGCCGCTCAGCCTTATTTTTTTCCAATATAGTCTTTACCTGTTCAGCCATTTCCCGGTTGATCCGGGGCAATCGTTCAGCAACATCCTTATGCACGGTGCTTTTACTTATGCCAAAAACTTCTGCTGTTTGGCGCACCGTGTTTGACGTCAACATAATATGTTGGGCTACCTTGACCGCCCGTTTTCTGATATAGTTTTGCATGACCTTCCTCCTCAATCAGCCCTATACCAAAAATATATTCAGAGGAGAAAAAGTCAGAACTGGCATAACCTATCAATAGTTTAATTTCATAAAATCGATACCCCTGTAATAGTAGTTTAGTATGTTGTTATATTTAAACCCGACTTTAGCCATTCCATTGGCACCATTTTGGCATAAACCTATGCCATGGCCGTATCCACGGCTATTTACTATTACTCCCGTTTTACTTGTTTTGATGCTCAGCCAAGTGGATGGAAGACCCAGCAGGGCTCGAAAATCTTCCCCGCTTATGCGTCGTTTATTTATTGTTATCACCTTTGCTCTGCCACTGGCAGTCGTTTCTACAACTTGGACCTGACCCGCTTCACCGATCGCTTTAATAAGATCGGTGTTGCTAAAGTTTTTATGCTCTTTGTAATGCCCCGAATCCTTACAGTATTCGCAGGGCACTGATTGCAGATACGGTATGCTGCTGTTCCAGGCCTCCCGGGCGCTCTCGGTCCGCCCCCCACAGGTTGAATGATATAGCGCATCTATCGGAAGTCCGTCATATATCATAATCTCTCCTCTGGTTTCTTCTACTGCACGGACAATTTTACCCCACAAATCGGATTTTTTGCCGTGACTTTCTTCAAAAGCTTCTTTGCTGATATAGGCCTGGCATTCGTTTACATCATCACTCATATCACAATCAGATTCATATTTATGAGCGGTCTGCATGCGCTGAAGAGTATACGTCCTGGCAGCAACCGCCTGTGCTTTCAATGCTTCCATCTCAAATGAAGCAGGCATTTCCGCAGCAACGGTTCCAGCTATGTACTCTTCCAATCCAAGTTGGATCGCCTTTTTTTCTTCATGCAAGTAGAGCTTTATTTGCGGTTCATCAATTTTACGGTCGGGCATTTTTGAATAGGCCAAATACAAGAGAAAAAGGCCAATAAGGCCTGCCATTATAATCCAGTATTTCTTTTTTAACTTGTAAAATGCTCTCATACCTAAACCTATGAACCGAAAGCATTTGGTATTACAATTCGCTGCGAATTATTTCCGCTCCCAGGCTATTCATTTTCTCAACTATATTTTCGTATCCCCGGTCTATATGTTCACTATCAAGAATGGTAGTAGGCCCCCGGGCGGTAAGTGCGGCTATCAACAGGGCAGCCCCGGCCCGCAAGTCACTGGCCCTGACACAGGCCCCGGTCATTTCCTTTAAGCCTTTAATAACGGCAGTACGCCCTTCAATTTTTACCGATGCCCCCATTCGAAGCAATTCCTGAACATGCATAAACCGGTTTTCAAAGACCGATTCGGTTATGACGCTGCTGCCTTTTCCCATCGTTAAATAAGCCATGAATTGAGCCTGCATGTCCGTAGGAAAACCCGGATATGGCAAAGTTTTAATGTATACCGGCCTGATGTCGCCGCTTCGTTTAACCCGAATCTGCTCATCCAGCTCTTCGATGACGGCACCGGTTTCAATAAGTTTAGCGCTTATGGCTTTAACGTGTTCAGGTATGACATTTTTTATCAAAACATCACCCCCGGTGGCTGCCGCAGCTACCATATAGGTTCCCGCTTCTATCCGGTCCGGTATCGGATCATAGTTGCTGTTACCGAGCCTATTTACCCCTTTAATATGAATTACGTTGCTACCCGCCCCGCTGATCTGACCGCCCATACTGTTAATGAACTTGGCAAGATCAACTACTTCAGGCTCCAATGCAGCATTTTCTATATAGGTATCTCCCTCTGCCAGGGCAGCTGCCATTAATATGTTTTCCGTAGCCCCAACACTGGGATAATCTAAATATATATGATTTCCGGTAAGCTTTTGCGATTTGGCCACTACATCCCCTCGGGATAGACTAATTTTGGCGCCTAATGCTTCCAGTCCTTTTAAATGAAGATCAATCGGCCTGGTACCAATAGCACAGCCGCCCGGCAGAGCAATTCTAACCATCCCCCGGGTAGCCAATAGGGGACCCATGACCAAAAAAGAGGCCCTTATTTGCCTTACCAGTTCATAGGGCGGTTGGCCGGTTTTGTTAATATCCGAAAAATTGAGACTGCCATCCGATCTTTTGACTTTTACCCCAAGACTTTTAATCAATTCCACAATTACTGAGACGTCATTGATACACGGTACCTGGTTTATAGTAACCTGATCATCGGCTAACAAAGTTGCAGCCAATATCGGCAAAATAGCATTTTTAGATGAACTGATTAGAACCTCACCCTTTAATACCTGTTTACCCTTCAATCGCATCTGCAAAGGTCATCACCTCCTGGAACACCTAATAGCAATTTTGTATTTCTGGTACGCCCAGCCAGACTCGGGTCTTTCCCAATTGTTTTTCCCGTCTCAGAGCTGATTCAAAATGATAGTAATCTAAAATAACTGGCTTTTTATAACAGGTTGCTGTGGCACTCCAGGAATCACCATAATGGTAATTGTTGATCTGCCTACCCTTCAGATTCTTTACCAGAGTATCCATCAATATAGGCATTGATTGATCATCGACTATCGCACCTATCTCTCCGCTTATCGTATAGTTGATGTTCCAGGAATAACCGGCCAGACCGGTGATTCTTTTTTCATATTGCGGTAGGTTAGCATTTGGATCAGAGGATTTTATTGATATTCGCAGGAATTCCTGTTCGGGCGTGTATTGTTCCCAGGTGATCAGGTAGCTGTTGTCTCCCTGTAAGAACAAGTACTTGCTTGATTTATCAGTAGCCTTTTCGGTCCAGACGGCATCTTCTATACCCAAAGACCGCTTAATTTTATGAATTTCAGCTTCCTTTTGTGTGCCTGTATCTATTTTTGCCCATGCATCAAGACGAGATTCTTGAAAAATTGCACCGATTGATGCAAATGATAGGCAATATGGAGGTATTTCATCCACGCACTGTACTCTTGCTGAATCCAGGACAAATCCGCCAGCTGTGCATAAGATCATAAAAAGAATTATGTATATCAATATTTTTTTCAAAGCGAGGTTCTCCAATCAAAATTGTTCTCGGTAATTTTGATTTTTACCACCCACGAGTGTCTTTAACCACAGCTTTGAAATAAAAAAAGCCCTCCTACTGCGAGCTCTTATACTTTCCAGTACTACGGCGCGATCCGCCTCCAAATCAGGTAATATCTCTTCGGAATACGTCCAGAACGGCGACAGAAGTAAAGATCAAGGTGCGAATGAAGCCTGCGTAGGAAGCGTACTAAAGTACGGTGACACCAGCCTTCTTGAGCAACGCAGACGACGCCCATGGACGGGCAAGTGCGGTGGTGGCAGGATGCCATGGAGCCGCCGACGCCCATGGACGGGCTAGTGCGGCGACGTTCACGGACGAACTAGTGCAGCGGTGCCAGGACGGCAAGGGCAGGATGCCATGAAACTGCTGATTCGCTTTTGTCGCGGTTCTGGGCCTTTGATCAAATACAGGGACTAAGACCATCCTTGTATAACGGTCTGTCCCCATACTCAATTACTATATATTTCTCCTTACCTTTTAGCACTTTGAGCACGCTCTAATTACTGTCCAGATTCCCTTCTGGATCAGAATTGCGCATAGCTCTGGCTTTCCTGGCCTCTTCTTCTAAATTCCTCAGATACTCATCTTTTCTCTGTTTATAGATGGAGGCTTTTTTCTCAAAACTGATCGTGTGCCTCCAAATAATAAATCCGAATACTATGGAGACCAGTACCACCATAGATATCAATACAAGGAAAGCTTTGGGAAGCATCCTATCCCTCCATTCCCCTACATAATCTATTCATCTTCTTGCTGCCTCTGCCAGAGTTCAGCCTGGATCTCCTTTTCCTTCTCCCTTTTCTCTCTAGCTTTTCGTTTGGCTTCCAAGCCCCGTTCTTCTAATTTTTTTGTAGTCTGCCACAAGACAAGATAAATAAGTCCTTTTACCAAATAATAGACAGCAGTAACTATTATTAACGTCTTTAATATCGGATTCATGCTCTTCTACCTTTATAACTCCTCTCCTCTCATTATATTACCATCACAAGTTAATTTCTAGTACAAAGCCGGAAGGTCTAAACCTTCCGGCTTTGTTACTTACTCATTTTTGTTCCTATTTTGCTTCTGAGGCTCTTATTCTGGCTATAGCTCTCTGTAAAGCCATCTGAGCTCTGGCTAAATTGATGTCCTCGGTACGCTGCTGTATACGCCTTTCCGCTCTTTCCTTGGCGGCCTTAGCACGCAGAACATCCACGTCCTCGCCCCGTTCAGCGGTCTCGGCCAGTACTCTGGCTACATTATCGACGATTTCCAGAAATCCTCCGCTCATTGCCATTCTGCGAAACTCACCGCGTTGATCTTTGTAGCGAAGAACCCCAATTTTCAAGGATGCAACCAGGGGAGCATGGTTTTTCAAAACTCCCAATTCACCTTCCGCACCGGGAACAACCAGAAACTCGATCTCATCTTTAAAAAGGATCTGTTCCGGAGTTACAATTTCTAGCATGAAGGTGTTGTCTGCCATAGGCTATCCCTCCAATTTCTTGGCGCGGGCAATAACCGTATCAATATTGCCAACTAACAAGAAGGCTGCTTCAGTGATGTTGTCGTGCTTGCCTTCCAGAACCTGACTGAAGGACTCAACCGTTTCAGCTACCGGTACGTAGATTCCAGGAGAACCTGTGAACTGCTCAGCAACGTGGAAAGGCTGGGACAGGAAGCGCTGTATCTTTCTGGCGCGAGCCACGATCAGCTTATCCTCGTCGCTCAATTCATCCATACCGAGTATGGCTATGATATCCTGCAGCTCTTTATATCTCTGCAGAATGGTCTGCACACCGCGGGCGGTGGAATAGTGCTTTTCACCGACGATAACCGGGTCCAAAATACGGGAGGTTGAATCCAGTGGATCAACGGCCGGGTAAATGCCCAACTCAGCTATTTGCCGGGAAAGAGTAGTCGTTGCATCCAAATGCGCAAAGGTGGTGGCCGGAGCCGGGTCAGTCAAGTCATCAGCCGGAACATAAACGGCCTGGGCTGATGTTATTGAACCCTTACGGGTGGTGGTAATACGCTCCTGCAATAAGCCTATGTCAGTTGCCAGGGTGGGCTGGTAACCAACGGCGGAGGGCATACGTCCGAGCAGAGCGGACACTTCATTACCGGCCTGGGCAAATCTGAATATATTGTCGATGAATATAAGAACGTCTTGTCCCCCGACATCACGGAAATACTCAGCAACGGTCAGTCCGGTCAGACCAACACGCAGACGGGCTCCGGGAGGCTCATTCATCTGGCCGAAAATCAAGGCGCACTTACTGATAACGCCGGACTCGGTCATTTCACCCCAGAGGTCGTTTCCTTCACGGCTGCGCTCACCGACGCCGGTGAACACTGAATATCCACCATGCTCATAGGCGATGTTGCGGATAAGTTCCTGGATAATAACGGTCTTGCCAACTCCTGCGCCTCCGAACAGTCCAACCTTACCACCCTTGGCATACGGGCAGATCAGGTCGGCTACCTTGATTCCAGTTTCCAGGATATCAGTAGCCGGCAACTGGTCAGTCAGCGGGGGGGCCGCTCTGTGGATTTCCCAGTAATCTGAAGCCTCAACCGGGGGGCCATCATCAATTGCTTTGCCCAAAACGTTAATAATACGTCCCAGAGCGCCTTCACCAACCGGCACCTTAATAGCGGCGGCAGTATTAGTTGCCTTCATACCTCTGGCTATTCCGTCGGTCGGGCTCAAGGCCACGCAGCGGACTACGTCATTTCCGAGTAGCTGCATAGCTTCCAGGGTTACATCTATATCTGCCGCACCAGAATACCCTGCATCCTGGTCAGCGCTCTTGATGGTAACAGCGTTCATTAGATCCGGTAACTCGCCTGGCTTGAAACGAATGTCAACAACGGCGCCAATAACCTGAGTTACCTCTCCATACGTCACGTTCGCCATTCCAACTTTCCTCCTTTATTGAAAGAATTGGATACTAATCATCTTACTTCTTCAAGGCTTCAGCGCCACCGACTATATCAAGGATTTCGTCAGTGATGGCGGCCTGTCTTAGCTTATTCATGGCCAAGGTCAAATTCGTTATCATCTCGCCAGCATTTGATGTGGCGTTGCCCATGGCGGTCATTCTGGCCCCGTGTTCACTGGCTTTTCCTTCCAGCATGGCGTTGTATATCTGGCTGCCTACATACCTGGGTAAGAGGGATACCAAAATATCTTCTGCGCTGGGCTCATAGATGTAGTCAACAGTACCCGCTTCTTCGCCTTCACTCTTAGGAGGATCCAGCGGTAAAAGCTTGGTTACAGTCGGCACCTGGCGTAAAATGTTTACGAATTTTGCATATACCAGGTATACTTCATCCATTTCCTCGTTTTCATAGGCATTGATAACATACTGCGCAACTTCCCTGGCATCCGCGTAGCTTATTTCGTCTCCCAGGGCAACAAATTCTGCGTCTATAGGACCGCGTTTGCGGAAGAAATCACGGCTCTTGCGGCCTACGGCTACGATCCCGTTCTCGAGTTTGCGATCATCTTCATCCATTGCGTGGATTGCCGCGCGGATAATGTTGGTGTTATAAGCGCCACAAAGACCACGGTCGGCGGTGACAATAATATAACCTACCTTGCGCACCTCTTCGCGGACTTCCAGCAGGGGATGACGAACGTCGAATGCCACTGATGCCAGGCGAGCCACGGTACCGCTAAGGGTTTCATTGTAAGGCCGGGATGATTCAGCCTTTTCCTGAGCGCGGCGCAGCTTGGCGGCAGCCACCATTTTCATAGCCTTGGTGATCTGCTGGGTATTCTTAACGCTGCGAATCCTGCGTTTGTAGTCTCTTACACCTGCTCCTGCCATCTTAATTCACCACCCTATACTGCAAAAGTGGCTTTGAAGTCATTTATTGCCTTCACCAATTTCTGTGTAGCAGCATCATCCATTTTTCCGGTGTCTCTGATGCCTGCCAATACGTCGGCATTTGCACTGCGCATAAATTTCAAGAAATCAGTTTCAAATTCACCGACTCTTGCTTTGGGAATATCATCCATATAGCCATTAACACCGGCATAAAGGGAAATAACCTGCTCTTCCATCGGCATCGGCTGATACTGGGGCTGAACCAGCAGGGCGGTAACGCGCTCGCCGCGAGTCAGGCGGGCCAGGGTGGCTTTATCCAAATCGGAACCGAACTGAGCAAAAGCAGCCAGCTCGCGGTATTGTGCCAGGTCCAGGCGAAGCTGTCCGGCAACACCCTTCATGGCTTTGGTCTGGGCGGAACCGCCGACTCGACTGACTGACAGACCGGCGTTTACAGCTGGCCGCTGACCGGCGTAGAACAGGTCGGTTTCCAGGTATATCTGGCCGTCAGTAATGGAGATAACGTTGGTCGGTATATAGGCCGAAACGTCACCAGCTTGAGTTTCAATTATCGGCAGAGCGGTAATTGATCCGCCGCCATAGTTCTTGTTGAGCTTGCAGGCTCTCTCCAGCAACCGGGAATGGAGATAGAAAACGTCTCCAGGATAAGCTTCACGTCCGGGAGGCCGGCGGAGCAGCAGGGACATTTCACGGTAAGCAACCGCGTGCTTGGAAAGGTCATCATAGCAAATCAAAACATCTTTGCCCTGGGACATAAATTCCTCAGCCATAGAAACCCCGGCATAAGGAGCCATGTAGAGCAAAGGTGCGGGTTCGGATGCAGTCGCGGCTACTATAATGGTGTAATCCATAGCGCCTGCTTCATCCAAACGGGTTTGAACTGCAGCTATGGTTGCCTGTTTCTGACCTATTCCAACGTATATGCAAATGAGGTCTTTTTTCTGTTTCTGATTGATGATGGTATCAATACAGATAGCGGTCTTACCGGTACCACGGTCGCCAATGATCAGCTCGCGCTGGCCGCGGCCGATGGGAACCATGGAATCGATAGCCTTGATACCGGTCTGCATCGGAGTGTCAACCGATTCACGGGTTACAACACCCGGTGCCACTTTTTCTATAGGTCTGAATGAATTTGTATTAATGGGGCCTTTGCCATCCAAGGGCTGACCCAGGGCGTTGACAACACGACCCAGCAATGCGTCGCCTACGGGAACCTCCATGATTCTTCCGGTGGCTTTTACGATGTCGCCTTCCTTGATGTGGGAATAGGTTCCCAAAAGAACGGCGCCGACATTATCTTCTTCCAGGTTCAGAACCATTCCTACGGTTCCTCCGGGAAACTCGAGAAGTTCGCCAGCCATTGCTCCCTGTAAGCCATAAACACGAGCTATACCGTCACCGACGTATATTACAGAGCCCACATTGCTGACCTCGACCTCGGATTGGTAGCGCTCAATTTGTGCTTTTAGTATCGCGCTAATCTCTTCCGGTCTAATACTCATTTATGTGCTCACCCCTATCGCTTAACTTATCTTAATTTTCTTCAGTTGTTCTTTGAGCATTTCCAGTCTCTTGGCTACTGTCGCGTCGATGACTCGGTCGCCTATGCGTAATTTTACGCCTCCGATCAGCGACTCATCAACAACCTGACTGAGCTGCACCGTCTTGCCGGTGGATGCCGACAACTTGCCAGCCAGAGCCTGAATCTCATCACTCGGGATCTCTTTGGCAGAGATCAAATCAGCCTTGGTGATGTTCTTTGACTCGTCTGCCATAGCTTTATACTCGTCAAGTATCACTTCCAGATACCCTTCTCTGCGCTTATCAATGAGAATAAAAACAAAGTTGAGGGTCGTCTGGGATATCTGGTCCGCAAAGATCTGCTTGATGACTTCCTTTTTGTCCTTGGCGGGAATCAAAAGGTGTTCTAAATAACCTTTAAATTCCGGAACTTCAGCCAGGGCTGAGACGACTTTTTCCATTTCGACCTGGAATTCATCAATCTTTTCGGACTCCTGGGCAAGGCTGAATAGCGCTTCGGCATAGCGCCTAGCGACGCTCTTATTTAGCATAGTAAATCGCCCGCCTCATTAACAAATTGTTTTACCATGGTCTTGTGGTCGTCTTCAGTAATAGCCCGACCCAGAACTTTTTCTGCAGCCAATATAGCCAGACTGGCAGCTGTATCTTTCAGTTCAGCTTTGGCGGCTTCAGTGGCGGCTGCAATTTCAGCAGTAGCTTTGTTCTTGATGCCGCTTGCGTCTTCCTTGGCTTTGCCGATGATCTCGTTCTTGGCATCTTCGGCGGCCTTGGTTGCCCGGGCGACGATTTCCTGGGCTTCCCGGCGGGAATCGGCAAGATTGGCCTGGGTTTCTTTTCTCATCTCTTCGACTTCGGCTTTAACCTCTTCGGCATGCTTCAGAGAGCTCTCGATGGTGGTGGTGCGCTGCTCCAACATTGAGTTGATGGGTCCATACCCAAACTTATAGATCAACGAAAGGAGGATCAAGAAGTTCACCAGCGACCAGCCAATTACATATAAATTCGGGAATAATGGCGGCTTTCCAGCGGGTTGATGAAGCGCCGACTGTGCTCCGCCTGCTGCTTCTGATGCCATGCAGAGGGTTGCAAATCCCAGTACCATTATCATGGCCAGTACAACTACTGCCACAACTTGTCTTCTCTTAATTGTCACGGATGTGCTACCTCCAATCTTGTGCCAAAATATTTGGGGCGATAGGGCGTTTTATTTGCCCTATCGCCCGCAAATCTCAGCATTTGTGTTTTACACAGATTTTGTTAAGCCGTAATTTTGCTGACCAGCATGAACGCAATCAGCAGACCATAAATAGTCAGGGTTTCAATAAAAGCCAGGGTAATGAACAGAAGAGTTCTTACATCCCCTCCGACTTCGGGTTGCCGTGCGATTGCTTCGAAAGCTTTACCTCCGGCTACTCCCATTCCTATACCACCACCGATACCGGCGATAGATACAGCCAGACCAGCACCTAATGCTATCGTACTGCCCATCTTTTTCCCTCCTTTCCCGCTCAAAAATGTATCTTTGAGCCTAAAATTTCATTGAACTGAACTTAATGACCATGTCCTGCCGCGGCTGCGATGTAGCTAGATGACAGGATTGTAAACACTATTGCCTGGATTGCTCCTAGTAATAAGCTAAGGCCCATGATTAGAGATGGTACTACGAATGGCGCCATAAACAGTAAGAATGCTATAACCATTTCTTCACCGAATATGTTCCCGAAAAGACGGACGGTGAGGGACAACGGGTGTGCCACTTCTTCAATCAGGTTCAATGGCAACATTGCAACACTTGGGCTGACAAAGTGCCCGAGGTAGTGTGCTCCGTGTTCTGAAAAACCGGCGATGTGAACCGAGAAAAAGGTGACCAGTGCGAGAGTCATCGTAACGTTCCAGTTGCTGGTGGGTGGTTGGTAGCCCGCAACATGAGCTGCCCCCGGGATTAGACCGCTGTAGTTACTGATTAGAATAAAGAGGAAGAACGATGTAAGCACCGGAGCCCATTTCTTGGCTACGTGCTCTTCTTCCATCAATTGAGTGAAAAAGTCGTAGGTAAATACTATTGCTGCTTCCCAAACATTTTGCAGGCCCCGTGGTACTACCTGCATGTTACGGGTGGCCGCAAATGCAAATATCCCAATCAACGCTATGATTGCCCATTCGGTTACCACCAGGTGGTCTACGTTAATCGACCCAATCTTGAATAACGCTTCGTCCCACATTCCAAAGATCATTTGCTTTATCCCCCCTTCCCTAATGGATTTTATCCAGAGTTTTGCGCTATAGGGAAACAGATTGCTCCCTAAGGAGCACAGACCAATATGGATAACCAGGTGTTGTCTCCCGGTTACATATGCCAGGAAAGAATATACGTTCTAAACCGCACGAGGATTATTTTCGACTTTGTCCATTAACCCTGTCCCACATTACTTTTATGGCTGTAGCAACCCCTAACAAGGCGCCAACTAGAGTGAGCCAGGGACTTGTGTGGTATCTACCGTCCAGCCAATAACCAAGATAACCGCATCCACCTACTGCCGCAGCTATGGTAGTCACCAGGTTTACCGCATCAGCCAGTGCTTTAGCCCAGTTCTTGGGTTTTCTTTCCGCCATTACCTCCCACCTTTGACTTGGTCCCGAACCTAATCCCTCATGTCATATTCGTCACAAACAAGCAAAATCCTTTTTTAACCCCGGCAAATTTTTTGCCCTTCTTCGGCCCCTTTTCCCAAATAAATCCGGAAATAACGGGATTTTCACTTGTAAGAACCACATGACAAAAAATACTTTTTATCATGTAAACCGACAAGGTAAATACATTCTACCCCTTGAAGCAAAATCCTTCAAAACTACAAAATTTATTATTTACAAAATTACATATCGATTCTGGCTCTTCCTGAAAATGGGCTAATGTGTTATTTAGACAAATAACCCTTTTGTTCTAATTTAGCAAGGTGCTCCTGAACCATTAATGAGAGATCGATACCGTGCTGTTCTTCCATTACGAACATCATGGTAACTGCCGTTTGGGCCACATCGAGTAGTTCTCGGGCAATCTCCTTCACAACCAGCTCTTCATCCAGAACAATTCTTTCTCCGCTTAAACCCCGGTACTTGCCGATTACCTGAGCCAACTCCCCGGCTTCTTCCATCAATTTCAAAGCAGTTGATTCCAGGGTGGGGTTGAGGCGGTTTAGGCGCGGCAAAGCCAGATTTTTGGTATCCATAATTATGCTACCCCATATTTCGTTTTTCAATTATAGTTATACCCGCTTCTTCCATCAACTCCAGGGCCAGGGCATCCTCGAAATCGCCCCGATGGACTACTTTGACTATACCTGCGTTGATGATCATTCGGGCGCAGATAATACATGGTTGAGTTGTACAATAAATAACCGAATCCTGGGTTGCGATTCCATAAAAAGCAGCATTGATTATAGCGTTTTGCTCGGCATGCACACCCCGGCATAATTCGTAGCGTTGTCCGGATGGAATCTGTCTCTCCTCCCGCAGACAGCCGGTGTCAAGGCAGTGCTTTAAGCCCCGGGGGGCGCCGTTGTATCCGGTGGATATAATGCGCTCATTCCTCACCAGAACCGCGCCCACGTGCCTTCTCAAGCAGGTGGAACGGGTAGCCACCAGATCGGCCAGCTGGAGAAAGTAATCATCCCAGCCCGGCCTAACAATTTGCTTCATAACCGGTTTCCTCCTGTGCTACTCGTTATACAGTGGATACTTGTCGCACAGGGTCCTGACTATAGCCCGGGCTTCATCCAGCCTGGCCTCACTATTCGGGTTATCCAGTGCTATGGCAATAGCTGTGCCCATATCCTTCATATCGGGAACCTTTAATCCTCGGCTGGTTATGGCCGGAGTGCCTATCCTGATGCCGCTGGTTACCATAGGCTTTTCAGGATCAAACGGAATAGTGTTCTTGTTAACCGTAATATTGACCAGGTCCAGAATAGCCTGGGCTTCTTTGCCGGTCAAGCCTTTGGGACGGACATCCACCAACATCAGGTGATTATCAGTTCCACCGGAGACCAGGCGCAGGCCGTTTTCCACCAGCGACTGGGCCAGGGCGGCGGCATTGTCAACAATCTGCCTCTGATATTGCTTAAAGTCCTCAGACAAGGCTTCTTTAAAGCATACGGCCTTGGCAGCAATAACATGCATCAAAGGACCTCCCTGAATTCCGGGAAAAACTGCACTATCGATTTTGCGCGCCCATTCTTCGGAACAAATTATCAGTCCACCTCTGGGTCCGCGCAGGGTTTTGTGAGTAGTGGTAGTGGTAAAGTGGGCATAAGGAACTGGACTGGGATGCAGACCAGCCGCCACCAACCCGGCTATGTGAGCCATGTCTACCATGAGATAAGCTCCAACTTTATCGGCTATCTCACGAAATCGTTTAAAGTCTATGATCCTGGGGTAGGCGCTGGCACCGGCCACTATCATGCGGGGGCGCACTTCTAATACCAGCTCTTCAACCCGATCATAGTCAATCGTTTCGCTCTCAGCACTGACTCCGTATTCCATAAAACGGAAATAGCGCCCCGATATATTGGCCTTGCTGCCGTGCGTCAGGTGCCCCCCGTGGTTTAGATTCATTCCCAGAACCGTGTCGCCGGGATCAAGCGCCGCAAAATAAACGGCGGTATTGGCCTGGGCTCCCGAATGGGGTTGAACATTAACATGTTCGCAGGAAAAAAGCTGTTTGGCCCTTTCCCGGGCCAGATCCTCAGCTACATCTACATAATCACATCCGCCATAATAGCGCTTGCCAGGATAACCCTCGGCATATTTATTGGTCATAACGCATCCCTGAGCGGCCATTACCGCCCTTGATACAAAGTTTTCCGATGCAATTAATTCCAGGTTGTTGTTCTGCCTTTTCTCTTCGTTAGAAATGGCATCAGCGATCTCCGGATCTACGGCTCGCACATATTTTTCGATATAATCCACTACCTTAGCTCCTCTCGAATTTTTTTTCGATAGCAAATATCTTTTCTATTCTGGCCTGGTGTCTACCTGCCTCAAACTCGGTTTCTAAAAAATTTCTTAAAATTTCCCAGGCCAGTTCCGGTGCAGTGATTCTCGAGCCCAGGGCCAGGATATTGGCGTCGTTATGCTGCCTGGCCAGGCGCGCCGTATAAAGATTTTGGCACACCGCCGCCCTTATCCCCGGTACTTTGTTGGCGGCAATAGATATGCCAATTCCGGTGCCGCAAACCAGCACCCCGGGTATATGCTCTTTTAAAACGCTTTCCGCCACTTTCAGTGCTATGTCCGGATAATCAACCGAATTGGTTGAAAAGGTGCCACAGTCTACCGGCTCATGGCCCTCGGCCTTTAAACACGATATCAGGTAATTTTTAAGCGCATAACCGGCATGATCGCTGCCGATCACCAATTTCATATCTGTTCCCCCATTGCCATTTTTTGCAGTCTTAACCGCTCGACTACTTCCTCAATCAAGTCTTTTAGCTGCTCTGCGGTCCCCATGTAAACTTTAACTCCGGCTCCATAGGGATCCACTACATCGATTGAACCATTACCGGCAAATTCGGTCAAGGTGAAGATTCTTGAGCCTTTCTGGGGATACAGATCCTTGAGCTGTCGCGATTGGGAACCGGTCATAGCCAGTATGAGGTCCGCTTCCTGCACCAGACTTGCTTCCAGTACCCTGGTGCGGTGCTGGGAAATGTCAATCCCATGACTTTTCATAGCTTTAAGCGCTTCGGGTGATGCCGGCTGCCCGGGAACAGCCCAAAGTCCGGCTGACCATACCTCAACTTCCTGCAGCCCGGTACCTCGGTCCTGGGTCAGTGCCTTGCGCAGCAGGGCCTGAGCCATTGGGCTACGGCAGGTATTTCCCGAACACACGAAAAGGATCCTCACTGCTCTTCTCCTTCATGAAAATTTTGTCCTGCAGGCCATTACCTGCATTTGTATCACTATATAATAAATTAAGAAAAATCGTAGTAAATACGAAATGTGGTCAAAAATGTCGGCAACCTAAAGTTACCCAAAGAGAACCTGCCTGTCAAGGCGTGACGAACAGGGCGGTTTATATTTATCGAGAATGCTTAATTCCAATCAGGGTGGTATTTATGGGCCGGGTCTATTAGCAGCAGCGGCTGCATATATTCTATCGATTATCGATAATGCTATGCCCGCCGGATTATCCGGAAGGGGAGTAAACAGCAACGTATTCAAGTTTTGCTGTTCTGCCAGCCTGAGAATCGTGTATATTCCACTCGACCCCTCTTTCAAACTCACACTATAAGAAGTAATGACCCCGGCCGTTTTAGGGTCAATAGACGGCTCGAGCATATAGTCATTATATACTATTCCTACTCTCCCACCAGAATCAACCAGTTTATGCAAAAGAGTCAGAAAATCTTCTTCATTTTTACTGATCAATACCGGAATGCCTATTTTATAATGTTCGGTTTCGGCCTGGCTCTGTGCGGCAACCCTTACCTTTTTTCCCAACAGGTCTTCAATTTCCTCAACCGTAACCCCACCCAGCCGAAGTATGCAATAATCTGGGCTGCTGAGATCAAGCACCGTACTCTCCAATCCAGAGCCAGTAGGTCCTGAATCCAGAACAACACTGATGCGCTCGTCCAGATCAGCTTTTACATCATCGGCCGTTACCGGGCTGGGACGTCCGGACAAATTAGCGCTGGTGGCTGCCAGCGGTCCGCTGAAATCAATCAACAGCCTGGCCACTGGATGGGATGGCATGCGTAGACCAACCGTGGGGCTGCCCCCCCGGACAATTCCAGGAACACTTGCTCGAGCTGGTAAAATCAGCGATAGGGGGCCTGGCCAACAAGCTTCGGCCAGCCGCCTGGCTTCAGGAGGAAAGGTAAGGACCAGTTCCAGGGCCTGTTCAAACCGACTGATGTGCACCAGAAGAGGACTTTTAGGAGGTCTTTCCTTGGCGGCAAAGATTTTACCCACGGCGGCCGGTGATTGTACCAGTGCCCCCACTCCGTAAACTGTCTCGGTCGGGAAAACCACCAATTCCTCCTGATTCAAATAATGGACCGCTTTTTTGATGGCATTCAGGTCGGGATGACTGGGATCAACCTTATAATACTGCGTCTTCACATTTAAAGTACCCCTTTCCTGGCTTTTAGCAAACGGTCCCGACCGGCCAGATCCTTGATGATCTCAACATGGGCAAAGCCCTCCATCATATCCCGGGCGGCATCTCCCTGGCCAGCTCCAATTTCCCATAGTATGTAGCCGTCCGGTTTCAGCAGTTCCACTGCCTGGGGCTTGAGATTACGGTATAGGCCGAGACCGTCCCCGGGAGCCAGCAGGGCCAGTTGTGGTTCAAAAAGCCTTATCTCATCGGGAAGAACAGCGTATTCTTCCATTGGGATATAAGGGAGGTTGGCCACAATGAGGTCAAAAGGCTGCTCCATTGCGAAAGGCTCCAACAGGCTGCCACAGCGAAAGTCAACTTTTGCTTCAAGGCGCCTGGCATTATTGCTGGCAATAGACAGGGCAGCATCCGATATATCCCCGGCCCAGATTTGCGCTCGGGGGCAATAGTGGGACAAGCTCACCGCGATGGCTCCTGAGCCGGTGCCCACTTCGCAGATGAGCGGACTTTCATTAAGCTTTACCAGTTCCAGGGCGGTCTCAACCAGCAGCTCGGTTTCCGGCCGGGGAATCAAAACCTCAGGATCTAAGGCAAATTCCAGGGACATGAATTCTTTAACACCGGTTATATAAGCAATAGGCTCTCCGGCCAGACGCCTTTTAATATTTGTTTTATAAAGCTCCCGTTCCTCTTTGCCTACCGGTTGAGAATAGTGAACATATAAATAGACCCGGTCCACTTCAAGGACACGGGCCAGCAATACCTCAGCTTCTAAACGAGCTTGGGCTATATTTTTTTTGATAAAATAGGCAGTTGTCCATTCCAGCAAGCTTTTAATAGTCCACTGAACCTGCCCCACGTCATTCCACCTGTCTCAAACGTTCAGCCTGATCATTGCTGACCAGGGCGCTTATTATTTCCTGCAAATCTCCGTCCAGGATGTAGTCGAGTTTGTGCAGGGTGAGATTGATCCGGTGATCACTCACCCGCCCCTGGGGGAAATTATAGGTCCGGATGCGTTCGCTGCGATCGCCGCTACCCACCTGGCTTTTCCTGGTTCCAGCCATTTCCGCGTTGTGCTCGGCTTCCAGGATTTCCTTCAAACGAGCCCGCAAAACGCGCAGGGCTTTGGCTTTATTCTTATGCTGCGACTTTTCGTCCTGGCAGATCACCACCATACCAGTAGGCAAATGGGTTATTCGGACCGCTGACTGAGTGGTGTTTACGGACTGGCCCCCAGGGCCGCTGGAACAATAAACATCAATTTTTAAATCCAGGGGGTCAATATCAACTTCCACTTCTTCAGCTTCGGGCAGCACCGCTACTGTAGCAGCCGAAGTATGAATCCTGCCTCCCGATTCAGTGGAGGGTATACGTTGAACCCGATGTACTCCGGATTCAAATTTCAGTTTACTGAATGCCCCGGTGCCATCAACTTCAAATATTATTTCTTTAACCCCGCCAATATCCGTGTAATGCACATCAATAACTTCGATCCGCCAGCCCTGCCGCTCGGCATAACGGCTGTACATGCGAAACAGATCGGCGGCAAATAGAGCAGCCTCTTCTCCTCCAGTACCCGCTCTAATTTCCATTATGACGCTCTTTTCGTCATTGGGATCCTTGGGCAGCAAGAGAATCTGCAACTCCTGCTCAACCTGAGCCTTTTGTTCCTGCAGACTTTCAATCTCTGCCTCCAGCATCTCCTGAAACTCGGCATCGTTTTCTTCCTGCAGCAGGCCTTTATTATCTTCCAGTTGCTGCAGCACGCTTTTGTAGGAGCGGTACTTGCCAACGATCTCCTCCAAGTCGGAGTGGGCTTTGGCCACCTTTTGAAAGCGGGACTGGTCCGACAAGACCTCCGGTTTGGTCATTAGATCGGTCAATTCATCATATTTTTGTTCAATATGTTCCAGTTTGCTCAGCAAGTCTTTCTCCTCCAGCACATTTATCGATGGGAACCACCGCCAACTGGGGTTGTTCTTCCAACACTGCCTGTAGAGCAGTCAAGGCTACTTCCAATTGTGAATCATCCGGTTCCCGGGTGGTCAGCCTCTGCAGCCACAAGCCAGGCGCAGCCAAAACTCTGGCCCACAACCTGGTTTGATAGCGGGCGCTTAGTTTGATATACTCGTAGCCCAATCCCGCTACTAAGGGAAGCACCGCAATACGCGACCAGATTCGGTAAAAAAGCGTTCCCTTGCCCAGCAATACAAAGACCAGAATTGAAATTACCATCACGATCAGTAGAAAACTCGTTCCACAGCGGGGGTGCAGGGTGCTGTATTTTCTGGCATTTTCTACTGTAAGCTCTTCCCCAGCTTCATAAGTGGAAATGCTCTTGTGCTCCGCGCCATGATACATAAAGACCCTGGCGATATCGTTTATACGCGAGATGCCATAAACATAGAGCAGGAAAAATGCTAGCCTTATAATCCCTTCCACCAGGTTTTGAACAAATACTCCGCCTAAAAAGCGCTGCGTATAGTGCACCAGGGCGGTTGGCAATACCACGAACATGATCATGGCCATGACAAAGGCAATTATCCCGGTAACCAGGATTTCCCCGGCGCTCAGCTGCTCCTCTTCTTCATCCAAAGACATATTGGCTGATTTATTCAAGGCCCTCATTCCGACTACCAATGAATCGATCAAAACGTAGGTACCTCTGATAAACGGCCATTTTAACAAGGGAAAACGGGTGGCCAGTTCCTTGAGTGGTTCGGTTTCAACTTCTATGGTTCCATCCGGCTTGCGGACCGCCAGGGAGACGCTGTGGGGGCCGCGCATCATGACTCCTTCGATAACCGCCATCCCACCATAAGTTGTCTTTTTGTCCATTTCCGCCCTCCCCGTCTGTAATACCAGACCGGCCACTAAATATCCGTTAAAAGAAAAAAAGCAGAGACACCGCCCTGCTCCTTATCTACTGCAAACCGTACTTTTTCTTAAACCTGTCAACTCTTCCGGTGGTGTCCACTATCCGGCTCTTGTTACCGGTGTAGAACGGGTGGCATTTGGCGCAAATTTCTACCCTGAGGTTCTCCTTGGTAGATCCTACTTGAAACTCATTACCACATGCGCAACGGGCTGTAGCGGTAAAGAATTGGGGATGTATCTTTTCCTTCATTTTTTCACCTCGCCTCGGGTTCTTAAGTAAGATTTTTTAAACCGCAAATCAGATTATAACAAGAAAGACGTCAATTGACAAGAAAAGCTCAGTATTTTTTGCTGCTCCGGTCAATCGGTCTGCTCACCGTCGTGCTCCGGAAGCATCTCTTCATCCACTTCACCTTCATAGCGGTAGCGCAGTTTATAATAATGCTGGTCAAACATATTGTCATAAGGTGTAAAGTCATCGGGATTATCCTGGTCATCCTTGATTTTATTCCAGAATACATGCATTTTGGCATCAAGATTGTCCATCATGTGCAAAAGGAAAGCTTCCGGGTAGAGGGGCTTAACCGGCGAACCAAATTCCAGCAGGCCATGATGGCTTAAAATCATGTGTTTTAGCATGAGCTCCAACTGCTCGGGAAAAGGTTCCCCTTCACTGCGGAGTTGTTTTATATGGTAGGCCAGCATTTCACTGCCTATGTAAATGTGCCCCAGCATACGCCCTGCGGCTGTGTATTCGGCTGCCGCTTTGAACTTGAGTTCTTCCACTTTACCCATGTCATGTAGAAGGGCGCCAGCCACTACCAGGTCCTGGTTGAGTTCGGGATAAAGCGTCGAGGTCTGGCGGCACAGGCTGGCTACTGACACGGTATGCTCCATAAGTCCCCCGGCATACTGGTGGTGAATCCGACGCGCGGCCGGGGCCCGATAAAACTCCTCCAGGAAGGAATCGGAAAAGATTCTCGTAATCAGCTTCTTTAAATAGGGATCACTCAGGAAATCAATCAGATCTTGAAACTGCTGTTTTAAACGTTCCAACCCGGCGGCCGCCTTCTGGTAGGGAAGTGGGTCCTCGTCCAGGCTCTTCAAACGGCGCGCGGTAATCTGCAGGCGCCCGTTATAGATGCTGGTGTCCCCCAGCACCCCTACCACCTTGCCTATTTCCAATACGCCCGCAATCGCACAGTTGTCCCAGGCCACGGCGTCGATCTCGCCGTAAAGGTCGCCCAGGCGCAGGTTGATAACCGCCTTTCCATCCCTGGTGCGGCGTTCAACCTTGTCCAGAATCAGGTATTTACCCCATATCTGCTTTCCGGAAGGAATCATTTTTAATTCTCTGACCGAAAACGGCCCCTTTTTATCCATATATAAATCTCCCCTATTGTTCAAACCGCTTGGCTTATAAGGCCTTGGGATGAAGATGGTTATAGGAACCGAGGCACAACCCCGGAAAGGTATTCTGCAAGTGGTACAAGAAATCAACTATCCCTATCCCCGGTTCATCGGAAGGAAACTCTCTCATTAAGCGATCCGGATCAATATTTAAATTGCGTATCTGAACCATATCCACACTCGTTTTGTGAATAAAGTTCTGTAGAGCTTCAACCTGAAACGGACGGTCGGTGAATCCTGGAAAAGTAAGCAGATTTATAGATACATATACTCCATTGTCCCTGGCGCAGGCGATTGAGTCAGCAACTTCCTTGAGGCCAAACCCTTCCGGGCGATGATATTTCAAGTAGTCTTCATTATTGGCGGAAAACATGGTAACCCGGAGGTTCTGCAAGCCCACCTCACATAACTGGCGTATGCCTTTTGTATATCCGGCATTGCTGTTCATATTAATGGTTCCCCGCTCTGTGTTCTGGCGCACAGCCCGAATAGACCTGGCTATATTTTCAGCATTCAATGCAGGTTCTCCTTCACAGCCCTGGCCAAAACTTACCATGGCCCGGGGTGCTTTTTCCAGGTGCAAGGTACAGACCTGGCTTATCTCCTGCCAATCCGCCACAAAGTCGAGGCGGTTTTGCGGAGACTGGGCTTGTCCATGTTTTCGGGAAATACAGCCCAGGCAGCGGGCGTTGCATTTGGGCATGGAAGGAACCCCTCCCTCCCAGCGCTGGTAAAAAATATTTTGGGCCGTAAAGCAACTGTAATCCAGTGCACAGTGAGCAAGCTGGCGGTAGATCCGGTTGTCCGGAAAGCGCTTGAGGGTTGCTTTAACGCGATGGGCCAAGCCTGAAGTATTGTAATGGACGGGATGCCAGGTTCGATACTCATCACTCTGTACGGCTGCCACAAAGGTTTCCTCCCCCTTAAATCCCACCGCGGCATAGCCAAAGAGCGGCAGCTCACTGGCCCCCGGCCCCGGTACGGCGGCTGGCAGCAGGGTCCTGGTGAAGCCCTGCGGCAAGAGTGCAGCCACTGGCCATACCTTTTCATCTTTATAGGGGTTTTTCTGAACAGCCCGCGGGATCCCATCCTTAGAACAGCCAACCGCCAGGTATCCAGGCATACTCACCAGGGTGCTGCCCTTGGGCAGGGGAATCATCTCTCCCTGACCGGGTTCCAGCCACTGGCCGCCGCTGCGCCCCAGCATGGCATATTTGGGGTGGGAGTAGATCTCCCCTTTTTCATTCACAAATAGAGTTCCGAACATCTTTTATCTCCGGTTTTACTGTATTAGCATAGGTGTTAAGGTATGGAGGTAGACACCTTTGCCACTAATTTTGCACTCCCCATATACTATCATAAGCCTGAAAAAAATACTTGTTGTTATACTACCACGTGTGCCTATATTCTTCCTCTTTCCCTGATTAATAAGCCATTAACACTTATATTGGCGATAAACAACCTTGATAAAGACTCTCCTAATAAGAGAACCCGGTGGTACACTACCACCGGGTTTATCTAATTTGCTGCCAAGCCCATTATCTCAGTACATTAACCGGGTTGACATACTTGCGTCCTTTTTTAACTTCAAAGTGGAGGTGGGGGCCGGTGGAATTTCCGGTTGTACCAATCTTACCTATTGCTTCTCCACGCTTCACCCTTTGGCCGGTAGAAACCCCTATTGAACTTAAATGAGCATACAGGGTTTCACTGCCGTCAGAATGTTCAATAACAATCATTTTTCCATATACACCATTATATCCGGTATACGCCACCACACCTGCTGCTGCCGCCTGAATTGAATCTCCATACCGGGCGGATATGTCAGTTCCATGATGGAAACCGGAGCTTCGCCATCCGTACGACGATGTAATCGCACCCCGGATAGGCCAGGTGAAGAAAGCCGTGCTCGCAGTCCCGCGGCTGGGAGTGGTGTAGACGGAGCTTGTCTTCCGGGCGCTATCCGGCAGGGTAAGGTTCATCCCTATCTTTAAATTCTCGGCATTAACCCCTTGATTTAAACTGCAGAGTTGCTCCAGGCTGACGTTGTACTTGCGGGCGATGTCCCAGAGCGTTTCACCTTTTTTTACTGCATGAATCCGGTTCATATTGCCCGGTATCTGCAGTTTTTGTCCTATTGATAAAACGCTTTGTTCATCAAGTCCATTGACCGCTTTAACGCTTTCCAGATCAGTTTGATACTTCTGGCAGATATCCCACAGGGTGTCACCCGGCTCCACAGAATGATAGAGCGCCTGGGCTCCGGCTGTATTTGCCATGGCCTCATTTGAGGGTATGAAATTCCCCTCGTCCATGGCGGCTGTTGCATTGGCAGGATTGAGCATAAGGAGGAGAGCCAGCACTGGTGCGGCTATCCACTTGCTGTTCAAGTTTGTTCACCTCGTTTCTAAAGAGACCCATAACCACAAACCTCATCCAGGCGGATAATATCCCTCACACTCAACCGCCTGGCCTTAAGGCCTTTTTTAACAAAAACAGGGCCTGCTGCCCTATATATTTGACAATATCAACATCACTTATTCATAAACGACTATGATTATAGCCTTTTTTGGATAATACTGGAAAACAAAAACGTTGTCAAGACAAAAAGATAAGGGCATTCCTGCCCCTATCCTTAAACCTGTTTTATTCTTTGTATTAATAAGAGTTTCTGGCGTAATCAGACTTTCCGAAAACCAGCGGAGCTGCCCGCAACAGATCTTTGTTGGACTTGGTCTTTTTCATGGTATCTTTCATAATCTGCATAGTTTCAGCAGGATTGTTGTCGCTGAACATGTTGCGCAGATTCCACACCAATTCCATTTCTTCCGGAGAAAGCAGCAACTCCTCTTTGCGGGTTCCGGAGCGCTTCACATCAATCGCCGGGAATATGCGGCGTTCAGCCAACCGCCGGTCCAGAACCAGTTCCATATTGCCGCGGCCTTTGAATTCTTCGAAGATAACTTCATCCATGCGGGAGCCAGTTTCAACCAGGGCGGTGGCAATTATAGTGAGGCTGCCACCTTCTTCTATGTTTCGGGCAGCACCGAAAAAACGTTTAGGCTTATCCAGCGAGGCCGGATCAATTCCTCCCGATAAGGTACGGCCGCTGGGTGGTACTACCAAATTATGAGCCCGGGCCATCCTGGTTATACTGTCCATGAGGATGACCACATCTTTCTTATGTTCGACCAATCTCTTGGCACGTTCCAAAACCATATCACTTACCTTAACATGGTTTTCCGGGGGTTCATCAAAGGTAGAAGCAACTACTTCGGCTTTGGTGGAACGCTGCATGTCTGTTACTTCTTCAGGCCTTTCATCAACCAGAAGAATAATCAATTCAATTTCAGGGTGGTTTGCGCTGATGCCCTGAGCAATTTTCTGTAATAATATGGTCTTTCCAGCTTTCGGAGGCGATACGATTAGTCCGCGCTGACCTTTTCCTATCGGGGCAATGAGATCAATGATCCTGGTAGGCAGTTCCTGGGAGTCGGTCTCCAGCGTTATCCGCTGGGTTGGATAGAGGGGGGTCAGGGCGTCAAAGTGGATCCTCTTTACCGATTCTTCTGGTGGAAAGCCATTGACCCCCTCAACCTTTAAAAGAGCAAAAAAGCGCTCATTGTCCTTGGGGGAACGTACCTGCCCGCCCACTTTGTCGCCGGTCTTCAATTCGAATTTTCTTATCTGGGATGGAGATACGTAGATATCATCCTGACTGGGCAGGTAGCCAAAGGGTCTTAAAAAGCCATAGCCGTCCGGCATAATTTCGAGAACCCCTTGAGCCTGCAGCAATTCATCGGCGTGGGTCAGGGCCTTGGTAATCTCAAATATCAGTTCCTTTTTTCGGAGCTTGGAGTAACCGGTGAGATTGACATCCCGGGCTATTTGATAAAGCTCCAGAATGGTCCGGTTCTCCAGATCGGAGATCGAGATGTTCAGAATTCTTCCTCCCTTCAGTTATTCAGGTGTTTCCAGGTACATACCGGGGTTATCCATACTCGTACAGCCGAGCGTTATCAGTCATATTTGTCATTGCGAAGATTTCTATATCAAGTAAACTTAAGGTTTGAAGAGAAATCCGATGAGAGAAACCGTTTGCCAAAGGAAGCCGCCCGTAAAGGCTCCTGGAAGGAAACAGATTGGTTTACTCGCAGCAATACTTAGTTATTATTATTATACCCCATGTCCTAAAAAATTTAACCTTATTTTACTCCAAGATGAGTTTTATGCGTTTATCCTTAAAAAGCGGTTTTTTATCCAGGTGATGATTGGCCTCGATATGTCTTATGGTTCCTGACGTACTGCGCATAACCAGTGTTTGAGTTATACAGCGGCGTTTGGTATAACGAACCCCTTTCAATAAAAAGGAATCGGTAATGCCAGTTGCGGCAAATATAACATCGTCTGATCTGACCAGTTCATCGAGGGTAAATACCTTGTTGATATTAGAAATACCCATCTGATGGCAGCGAGCGATTTCCGAATCATCCTCGGGGTACAGCCGGGCCTGGAAATCACCGCCCAGGCACTTCAAAGCCGCAGCGCTTATCACACCTTCAGGAGCCCCCCCTATGCCAACCAACAGGTCAACTCCAGATTCGTCATAAGCGGCTGCTACCGCCGGTGAAACATCGCCATCAGTAATCAATTTGATACGCGCACCGGCCGAACGAATATCATCAATGATCTGCTGGTGGCGCGGGCGGTCCAAAACCACTACCGTTACTTCACTAACCAGTTTGTCCAGGGCCCGGGCCACTTCACGAATGTTCTCTTTAATCGAAGCTTCCAGGTGAACCCGGCCTTTGCATTCGGGGCCAACCGCAATTTTATCCATATACATATCCGGTGCGTGCAAGAGGCATCCTCTAGGAGCTACAGCTAAAACCGCTATCGCTCCATTAAGCCCTTTGGCCACTATATTAGTCCCCTCCAGGGGATCAACCGCGATGTCAACCTCTGGCGGAACCCCGGTGCCGACCTTTTCTCCGATATAAAGCATAGGGGCTTCATCCATTTCCCCTTCGCCGATAACTACAATGCCGTCAACCGATACCGTATCAAACATGACCCGCATGGCGGTAACTGCTGCATCGTCGGCGGCCTCCTTGTCGCCTTTTCCAACCCAGCGGGCAGCTGCCAGAGCTGCTGCTTCGGTAACTCGAGCGAACTCCAGTGCCAGTTCCCTCTCCACTATTGTAACCTCCAATTCTCCTAAAAAGCCTTTTTCCAATCCTGCATAAACTTGTCTATACCCGCATCAGTCAACGGATGCCGAACCATCTGTTTAATTACCCCGTAGGGTATGGTGGCAATATGAGCGCCCATTTTAGCAGATTCAACGGCATGCATGGGATGCCTGATACTGGCCGCAATGACTTCTGTTTCCAGTGCAAACTGGTCAAAAATAACCATGATATCATGCAACAAGGTCAACCCGTCATTGGAAATATCATCGACCCGGCCGATAAAGGGGCTTACATACCTGGCCCCGGCCCGGGCGGCCAGCAAGGCCTGCGCCGGTGAAAAGATCAGGGTGGCATTGGTATTTACCCCCGCTTCATACAAGGTTCGAATGGCCCTTAGACCCTCTTCGGTCATGGGGATCTTGACTACCACGTTGGGGTGGATGGCAGCCAGGGCCTTGCCCTCATCAACCATGGTCGGACAATCCAGGGCCAGAACCTCGGCACTTATGGGACCATCAACAATCCCGCAGATCTCCTTGACCACCTCTGCATAATCCCGCTTTTCCTTGGCAACCAGACTGGGATTGGTAGTAACTCCAGATAAAAATCCCATCTGATTTATTTCCCTTATTTCATCAATGTTAGCCGTATCTATGAATATCCTCAAGCTTCACACTCCTTTTTAAAAAGGGCCCGAGCTCTTGCATAAAAAAAGGCTCCAGGCTTTAAAGCCGATTCTAACTGCGGCCAGAACTGCCAAACAGGCGGATTTTTTCACGTATTATTTCCACTGTAGCATCTCGGGCCGGCCCCAGTATCTTGCGTGGGTCGATCTCGTTGGGACTATCGGCTATCACTTTGCGCATCGCGCCTACAAAAGCCTCCCTGATATTGGTGTCGATGTTTACTTTGCGAACCCCCAGGGAAATTGCCTGACGGACTGCTTCATCAGGAACCCCGGAGGAGCCGTGTAAGACTATGGGAATATTGACCAGGGAACGTATTTTAGCCAGACGCTCAAAATCCAGCTTGGGCTCTCCCTTGTATTGACCATGAGCGGTGCCGATGGCGATGGCCAGGCTTTCGACCCCGGTCTGCTCCACAAAATAACGGGCTTCTTCCGGGTCGGTGTACATGGCTTCCTTTTCACTTACGTGAACATGGTCCTCGGTACCTCCTATTTTACCCAGTTCCGCCTCAACGGAAACGCCTAACGGACTAGCAATACTGATAACCTTCTTGGTAAGAGCGATATTGTCATTGAGAGGTAGTTTGGAACCGTCATACATAACCGAGGTAAAACCGCCCTTAATGCAATCCAGCACCTGATCGAAATCAGTTCCGTGATCCAGATGCAGAGCTACTGGAACAGGACTGGATTCAGCGGCAATTCTGACCATTCCGGTTATAAAGTTCAATCCGGCGTATGAAATCGCCCCCTGGCTGGCCTGCATAATAACCGGTGACTTCTCCATTTCTGCCGCCTTGAGGATGGCCTGTACTATTTCCATGTTGTTGGCGTTGAAGGCCCCTACCGCATATCCATCACGATCAGCCTTCAACAACAGTTCATTAACCGAAACCAATGGCATAAAGATTCACCTCTTGCAACAGTATTTTTAGGATACCTTTTCCATAATCTCATTAACCATGTTTCTTAGGTCCATAATATCAAAGGGCTTGGTAATACATTTTTTCACCCCTGCATCCAGGGCCTTTTTGATAACATCCATCTCACCGTAGGCGGTCATCATGAGAATAGGCAGGTGGCTGTGCCTACGTAAAATTTCCTGTGATGCGTCCAGTCCATTCATATTGGGCATTTTCATGTCCATCAAGACAACATGGGGAGATAATTCATCGCATTTGGAAATGGCTTCTTTGCCGTCCGATGCCACGTGCACATCCCAGCCATCCCTTTTGAACAACTCCTCAAGCAGCCGCCGTACTCCTTTCTGGTCATCAACAATTAAGATTTTCCACAATTCAAGCCACCTTCGCCTTCCTGAGTTTTCCATATTTAGTTCTACACTGCATGTGAGGAATCCTTCTTGGACCTTTCAGCTTACCAGGCCAGGGACAAGCCGGCAAACAGCAGGACTGCCGTCAGGAAGAAAACGGCCAGGGGCGGCACTAAAAACAGCAGCACCGATTGTCCGGTGTCCAAATCCAGTGATTCCCGCAGAGACAAAACCCCGAGAACCATGACCCAAATGGATATGGCGAAGAGGCAAGCTGCACCTACCCCCTCCATTCCCAGCAGGAAAAAAGTATAATAAACGGCGCCTCCCATAACTCCGGGCAGGGCGGCAAAACTAAAACAAGCCAGAATGCCTGAAGGATTGGACTTTTTGTAAATAATATCGGCCAGCAGTGACATTACTCCGGTCATAACAAATAAATTGACCAGGGCAAAAAAGACACTGAGCGCTCCCAGAGCCCATCCGGCTCCCCCGGCCAGGATTGAATTGTCCCGGCTTGATTCCACCCCCTGATTGAATAGAACCCCCAGCAGAGAAACCAGTATATAGAGGATCAGGCCTTTAGCCAGCGGTTTATCCTCACTGATCTGCCGAAGAGTAGCGGCCGGTTGGAAGAACACCCCATAGATGGCATCTGACATTTTCATATTCCTCCTCCCTCCAGACGGCCAATTAGTATCGCAATACCGGACCCAGGCGCATTTGCAGCAAACTGCTCAAACCGCTGCCGCTCATCAGTTCTTCCCAAAAAAGGGTCTCACCCAGTTCGACGGTTTTGCTGTTTTCGTCCAGATTGGCCCTCTTCTGCGCCTCGCGGACGGCGTCATAGTAATTGCCCAATCCGTCAACCAGCCCGTAGGCCTTGGCCTGCTTGCCGGTTAAAACCCGCCCGTCGGCTATACTCTTCAACTGGGCCTGGTCTATTCTTCCCTGGCGGCCTTTGGCCACCTGGTCGACAAACTGCTGGTAGGAATCCTGCACCATGTCCTGCAGCAGCTGCCTTTCTTCCGGTTTTAACTGCCGGCTGGCCGAGCCAATGTCTTTGTACTCTCCGCTCTTTATGGCCTCCTGGCTTATACCCAGTTTGCCGTAAAGGCCCTCCAAATTGGTTAGTTCCATTATTACCCCAATACTGCCGGTCATAGTAGTTGAATTGGCCATGATATAATCAGTGCTGCATGCTATCCAATAACCACCCGAGGCGCAGGTGTCTCCCATGGAGGTTACGACCGGTTTCCCTTGCGCTCTTAGTTTATCCAATTCTATACCGATTTCCTGCGCTGAAACCGCACTTCCACCGGGACTGTTGATCCTCAATACCACCGCCTTGATGTCGTCTCGCCGGGCCGCTTCACGAATAGCGGTCAGCACTTCATCAGTGCTGGTCTGAGTACCCGACCAGCTGGCGGAGGAATCGCCGGTTATGGCTCCTTCTACCCTGATGACGCCCACTGCGTCCCCACGGGAGAGTTTGCCCGAGGCCTGACGGTTGGGACCAAACACGGCCCGTAAAGAGAGTATGCTCATCAAAAGCAAAAAGATGGTAAAGGCTGCTACAAAAGCTTTTTTCCCCATCCGTCAAACCTCCTCATATAAACGTGGTCGCGTCTTCGCTGGCCACTTTGCCTGCAACACCGTCTTTAACATACAACCTGACTATGTTTTTGGCTGCCAGGGTTTTGCGAACCGGCAGTTCCACCTCGTCTCCAACCCTTATGTCGGCTTCGGGAGGAAATTCCACCAGGGCCATCTGCATAAATACTTTCCCCCGGATCGGGTATTCCATGCCTTTAATAATGATATTCAACCTGAACCGAGGCCGATTAAAATAAACCAGTATCTGACGGGCCATCCCCTTGAGCAGGTCGACAAATCCGGCCGGGGGATTGGCAACCTCAAGGGCCAGACCATCATTGAATCCCACCGGCACGACTCCAATAAGCGCCTGTTTTTTCAATCGGTAGGTCCTAAAATACCCGAGATAGCTTCCCTTCTCCAGCCGGCGCAGAGATACAATCCGGCTTTTAAACCGGTAAGGGTCTTTAAGAGACAGACGCCGTTCAAAGTTACCGACCGGGTGCTGTCCTGACAGCAGCGTTCCTATTCTTACTGCATCCAGGTGCATCTGGGGGTATTTTAAAAAAACCGCGCTGTTGGCACAGTGCTGCAGGGGAATTCTGATGCCGGCCTGCTCCAGATAACGAACTGTTTCCAAAAAGAGCTCAAACTGCCTGGCGGTATAGGCGGTCTGCCCCGCCGCATCGGCCATATGGGTGTAGATTCCTTCTAAATATATGTTGCTGCAGCTATTTAATTCCTGGGCGAGTTCGATTAGCTCCTGAGAGCTCAAGCCGAATCGGCCCAGTCCAGTATCAAGTTTCAAATGTATAGTGGCGGTTTTTCGCATCTCCTGGGTCACTTTGATCAGATGCGCGGCTTCCTCCCGAGAAGCGATCGTGATGGTTATCGAGTTCTCAATAGCTTCAGCAGCCTGTTCTTCATCTACCAGGGGGCTAAAGACCAGTATGTTGGAGGAAATGCCGGCCTTACGCAGCTGGAGGGCTTCATACAGAAAGGTGACCGCGAAGAAATCCACACCCTGTTGGTTGAGCAAGCGGGCGATGTCGCGCGCTCCATGCCCGTAGGCTTCGGCTTTTAATACGGCAATCAATATGGCCTTTTGGTCCAGAATGGAGCGAACCTGCTCTAGATTATTCCTCACCGCGTCTACATCGATTTCTATCCATTTGTCCAGTTTGTGCATTATCCGTCACCCTGACCCGCCCGGGCCCGGCTCCGTCCCAATCGCAGATACAACGGCAGCACCCGGGTCCACAAAAAATCAAAAAAGCCTGAATATACCATGTCCCATTCCCCGATAAATTCGGTGAATTCTCCATTAAACCCCTTTTTAAATCTATATAAGCCATAGAGAGGATTGTCCTCATTGAGATCCCCGGACACTCCCCGGAAGTCATAGAGCGTACAGCCGTTTCGGCGCGCCCAGCGAATCATTTCCCACTGGATCAGATAATTGGGCATTACATTTCGGTATTCATTGCTGGATGCTCCATATAGATACCAGGCTTTTTCCCCCAGTATCAAGGCCAGGGTGCCGGCTATAACCCGTCCCTGGTAGTCAGCCAGGAAAATTCTAGCATACCCGGTCTCAACCAGGTAGTCCCACATCCACTCGAAGTATTCATATCCGCGGACCAGAAAATGATCGCGGCTGGCAGTATCCAAAAGTATTTGATAAAAGACCTGTAGGTCTTTTTTATCTGCCGCTTCCCTGATAACGACACCCTTTTTTTCCGCCAGCCTGATATTATAGCGCCATTTGGCATGCATGTTGGCCAGCAGCGCGTTTTCATCGGGCTTTATATCCAGACGGAAGACAAAATTGGGCTGGACTCCTTCAAAGTCCAATCCGGTCTCATTGTGACGGCATCCCAGGCTCTGCAAAACTTCAGCCCACTCAATATTTTCCTTTGGAACATCGGGATCGAACTTGAGAAAAATAGCGCCTTCATCCCTGGCCACCCGACGGGCCCCATCAAAAAGCAGCCGGCATAATTGGCGGTCATTTATATCCACCACCGGTCCGCGGGGGGAATAAAAAATGCATTTCTTAATAAAGGGGATGGGAATCCTTCGCTTCAAAATGAGCATAGCGGCCCTTATCCGGCCGTCTTCTTCCAGGACCAGGGCGAGCGGCTCCCAACCCATGCCCTTTTTAACCTGCCCCCATTCCCACAGCTGCAGGAAGTGCCCTTTGGGATGATTCGCTACAAATTGATTGTAGCGCTCCTTTTCTTTACTATCGATAATCCGGGTGGTAAACATTATTATCTCCTTAATGCTTCTCGCTGCTAGTTTCGCCCGATATTCACATGCCTATGCCGCGGTTTGAATTAACCCAATACCGCGGTCTAGTTCGAACATATACAGATATCGTCAAATAAATCAGCCCTACAGCTTATTGGGGCGTGTGCGGCTGTACTCCAAAGCATTGTAAATTAAACCCATGAACAGAGGGTGGGGCCGATTAGGCCGAGATTTGAACTCGGGATGGAACTGGCAGCCGACATACCAGGGATGGTCTTGCAGCTCAATGATTTCTACCAGGCGGCCATCCGGGGACAATCCGCTTATCACCAAACCCTTGTCCTCCATAAGGGTGCGATAATCATTGTTGATCTCATAACGGTGGCGGTGCCTCTCCTGGAGTTCAGCACAATTGTAAACGCTGAAGGCCTTGCTGTCCTGTTTAAGATAACAGGGGTACACCCCCAGACGCATCGTGCCGCCTTTGTTTTCGATCCCCTCCTGATCCGGCATCAAGTGAACCACCGGGGCGGGACTGTCGGGATCAAACTCGCTGCTGTTGGCACCTTTTAAAGAACAGACATTGCGGGCAAATTCAATAACCGCACACTGCATGCCCAGACAGATTCCCAGGAAGGGGATGCCGTTCTCCCTGGCATAGCGACAGGTGGCTATTTTCCCTTCAATACCTCTTTCCCCGAATCCTCCCGGGACCAGGATGGCGTCCACATCGCTTAGCAGTTCATCGGGACCCAGTTTTTCTATTTCCTCGGCGTATACCCATTTTATTTGAATCTCGCTGTTGTACTGAAAACCGGCATGTTTCAAAGATTCAACAATACTCAAGTAGGCGTCTTGCAGTTCAACGTATTTACCTACCAGGCCTACGGTAACCTTTTTATCCAGGGAATGAACTTTACGGACCATTTCTTCCCACTCACTGAGATCAGGTTGCGAGCAGTTGAGACCCAGCCGCTTTATTACCTGCAGATCCAGCTGCTCCCGGGCCAGCATGAGGGGAACCTCATAAATAGAGGCAGCATCTTTTAACTGAATAACCGCTTCGCGGTCCACGTCACAAAATAAAGCCATTTTGGCCTTAAGATCTTCGGACAGGTCTTTTTCGGTACGGCATACCAGAATATCCGGTTGAATACCTATGCCGCGCAGTTCTTTAACACTGTGCTGGGTGGGTTTGGTTTTCAACTCTCCGGCTGCTTTTATATGGGGTACCAGGGTTACGTGAACATACAACACCCGGTCGCGCCCTAATTCAAATTTTAATTGGCGAATGGCTTCGAGAAAGGGCAGAGACTCGATATCGCCTACCGTGCCTCCGATTTCACTGATCACAATATCAGGGTGGGTTTCCTTTTCAATGAGGGTTACCCGGTCTTTAATCTCATTGGTGATGTGAGGAATAACCTGTACGGTCTGGCCCAGGTAATCGCCGCGCCGTTCTTTATCCAAAACGGCCTGGTATATTCTCCCGGTGGTGCAGTTGGCATAAGCGCTTAAATTTACGTCGACAAAGCGCTCGTAGTGTCCTACATCCAGGTCGGTTTCGGCCCCGTCTTCGGTTACGTAGACTTCACCGTGCTGATAGGGACTCATAGTACCAGGGTCTACATTGATATAGGGATCAAATTTTTGCAGAGCAACCTTCAATCCTCGGCACTTAAGCAACCTCCCCAAAGAAGCCGCCGTAATTCCCTTGCCCAGAGAAGATACCACTCCACCGGTAATGAATATGTATTTTGTCACTATAAGCCCCCTCTTTCCCTTGGCTCAAAAAAAACATAACACTTGCTGAAATACTTTACCGGGAACCGACGCTCCCCTTGAAGCTTTAACATTAGAATTTTACCCTCTTTGTTAATAGGTGGTCAACTGGTACCCTGTTAACTCTAATTGTGTATTTTCACAATTTAAGGACAAGGCTGCTGCTCCTTGCCGTCCTGGCACCGCCGCACTTGCCCGTCCCTGGGCTTCGTTTTTCATCGCAATACTACCTGTATGGTGATTTAAAACAACGCAGTCATACGAGAATTTGGACCGACGAGGAAAATATAGAATTAGAGTTGGCAGGGTACTCTACAGATAGTCCAAAACTATGACCCTTGTTTCTCCATGCAAATCTTCGCCATTTACTTCTAAAAAGGGCCTTTTTACAACCCTGGCAAATTTACATATAAATTCTTCAACCGGAGTGATGGGAAGGTTGACGTGGGGAGTTTTAAAATGCATCGGTATCACGATTGATGGATTAATCTGCTCCAAGACCTGTTTGGCCTGGTCTGCGTCAATCGTGTATGTTCCACCCACCGGCAAAAGCAGGATATCGATCTTGCCCAAAGCATCTAGCTGCGCCGGGCTCAGAAGATGCCCCAGGTCACCCAAATGAGCCAGGGTTAAACCTTCCGATTTTATCCGGTAAATTATATTCTGGCCTCGCAGGGCACCTTTCTTCTGGTCATGATAGGATGCCACCCCTTTTATGCTTATTTCGCCAAGATCGAAATCGCCCACCTGTTTTATGACCAGGGGATTTCCGGACAGGTTTTGCCAGGCGTTGTGATCATTATGGTTATGACTTACTGTAACTATGTCAGCCGTATCTCGAATAGGTGGATAGCCGTAACTATCCGCAAAAGGATCGGTAATGATGGTCTTCCCTGAACATTCAATAAAGAAGCAGGCGTGGCCTTTCCATTTAATTTTCATTTTACCTTCCTCCCTGGCAGGCCTGGCCTGCACGGCCGAGAGCGGCCTGATTAACGCCACCCAAGTCCTTAAGGGTTCTTTATTCTTTATGGTCCTTTAACGGACGGTTGGTATCATAGTACCAGTAGCCTTCGCCCTGATAAACCAGCCGGTTGTCCAGATTAAAGCGGGTATACATAGAAGTCAAGGTTTCAGGATCATCTCTTTTCCCCATGCGCGCAGCTACCTCACGTACTAAGTCCATGCAATATATGGGCTGCTGTTTTTCAACCAGAATATCGACTGCCAAATCGATCTCACTCTTTCGTCTCTGCATTTTCGTCCCTCCTACATCTGTTCCGGTGCCGAAACACCTAATATTCCAAGCCCGTTTTGAATGGTAATTCGGGTGACCATTAGCAGCAAGAGCCTGGCCTTCTGCAATTCCGGGTCAACATTTAACACCCGGTGATGATTGTAATAGCTGTGGAATAAGCCAGCCAGATCCAGCACATAACGAGCCATGCGGTGGGGGGCCACGGTGCGGGCGGCGATGGCAATTTCCTCAGGGAATTCGGCTATTTTACGCAATAAGGCAAGTTCATCTTCTTCATTCAAAAGAGCCGCATCAACCTCATCAACGGACGGCAGGTCTACATTATAGGCTGCTGCTTGGCGGAAAACACTGCATATCCGGGCATGAGCATACTGGACGTAGTAGACCGGGTTTTCCAAGCTCTTCTGTTTGGCCAGTTCCAGGTCGAAATCCAGATGGCTATCCGGGCTGCGCATGACGAAAGTAAAGCGTGCCGCATCTCGGCCAACTTCTTCGATCAACTCGTCCAATGAAATGGTGGTTCCGGTTCTCTTGGACATGCGCACCAGGGTTCCGCCGCGGTACAAGCGCACCAATTGCATCAAAAGGATTTCCAGGGCGGCAGGATCATAGCCCAGAGCCTGCATAGCTCCCTTCATCCGCGCTACGTGGCCATGATGATCAGCCCCCCAGATGTTTATCACCCAGTCAAAACCCCTTTTGAATTTGTCCAGGTGATAGGCAATATCAGCCGCAAAATAGGTGGGTATGCCATTGGCTCTTTTTAAAACCTCATCTTTTTCATCGCCAAACTCGGAAGACTTAAACCACAGGGCGCCTTCCTTCTCATAAACGTATCCCTTTTCATTAAGCTGTTCGATCACCATGTCCACCTGCCCGGTTTCGTGCAGAGACCGTTCGCTAAACCAGACCTCATATTCGATACCAAAGTTTTTCAGGGTCCTTTTTATGTAATCAATCTTTTCGGTCAAGGCAAAGTCCAGCATAATCTGGCGGCGGGCCGCGCTTTCCATATCCAGCAGGCTGTCTTTATAGGTGCTTATAATATTGCGCACCGTCTCGATTACGTCCTGACCGGCGTAGCCGTCTTCGGGAAATTTAACATCAAAACCCTTGAGCTGCAGGTAGCGGGCTTCCAGCGATTCAGCAAAGACCTCCACCTGATTGCCGGCATCGTTTATGTAAAACTCCCGCTCGACATTGTATCCAGCCCGGTCCAGGATATTGGCCAGGGTGTCTCCCAGGGCACCGCCCCGAGCGTTGCCCATATGCAGATTGCCGGTAGGGTTGGCGCTGACGAACTCAACCTGCACCCTCTGATTTTTACTCTCATTTCTGCCATAACCGTCACCCAACTTGATGACCAGAGCCGGCACTTCAAAAAGCCAGTCATTGCTTAGGTAATAATTAATAAAACCGGCTCCGGCCGCCTCGACTTTTTCCACTCCGGCAGGACGGGCGGCCTTTATAATTCCCACTAAAATTTCTGCAATCTGGCGGGGAGCCATCCGCGCCTGGCGGGCCAGCAGCATAGCTGCATTACAGGCAAAATCTCCATGGCCCTTCTCCCGGGGTACCTCGATCACAAAATCAGGCACCGTATTGAAGCTGAGCAGCTTTTGCCGTTTCGCCTCCTCCAGAGCATTGGTAACCAACTGCGCTAAACTTGTTTTTATCTTTTGGACCGGATCCATGGAAATCCTCCTTCTATTCTTCTTCCTAATTTTTTTCATTAGGAAGACCGCATATACCAGCTGCTGACTATATATTTTCGAAAGGTTCAATAATGATTATGTAGGAACAACGCTATATTTTAGCCTACTTTTACCATTAAGACAAGGCTCTGTGCCGATGGATCCCGCAAAAACCTATTTTCCTCACTAAAAGACAAATCCCGGGGTTAGCTCCCCGGATTTATTTTAAACCATTTATAAAAATAGGAATCCATATTGGAATGGGCTTCTTTTTTTATCACCTCTAAAAGGTCCTTGGTTCCCGCTATTTTAAAGCGATAAGTGGCCAGATACCTGCGCAGGGCTTTATTAACTTCGTCTTTACCCAATTCCTTTTCCAATCCGAACCAAAAAGCCTCGCCACCGGAGTAGGCGGTCAAGTAATAGTCCTGTTTGGAATACATATCGCGCAGTTCCCTGGCCAGACTGACCCCTTCCTTTAATTCAGTAATATTAACCTTTACCTTTTCCACATCCTCGAGATATTTATAAGCACTCCAGTTGGCCAGACCTTCATCCATCCAGGGCTCTTTCAACTGGTCGTTTCCCACCATTCCATACCACCACTGGTGGGCAATTTCGTGGGCCAGAACCATTTCTCCGGACTGATCAAGCCCTCCCCCTTTGAGATAGTCTTCACTTAAAAAGATCATGCCTGAATATTCCATGCCGTGAAAGCCTTTCATAGGGACAAAGGCAATATTGAATTGCTTATAGGGATAGGTTCCCAAAGAGCAGTTGAAATAATTGAGCATGCTGGCCGCCTTATCCAAAACCGGCTGGGCAAAATCGCCCTGCCCATTGGGGACAAAGCAATTTACATCTATCTTGTTAATACTGGTTTGCAGCCTTGTGTAATCATACATGAGCACCAGCGAAAAGTCCCGAACGTTTTCCGCTTTGATGACGTAAGTCTGCCGCCCGTTATCTTCAATGATCGGCGGCCCAGCGCTTCCCGTGGCCACCATATTATAATATTCCGGAATATTAAGCTCGACCAGGTAATTGGCGCAGTGAAAGCAAAACGGGTCGCCAAATACGGAATTATATGAATTGTGCCATCCATACTCATCCAGCACATTCAAGGCCGGATAGAAGTTGCCCAGCATGTACACTCCGTCCCGGGTGCCATATCGATAAGCCAGGCGGGGCACCAAAGCCTTCCACTTGATGCATATGTCAATCTGGCTGCCGGGCATGATATCGGCTGGCGACAGAACCTGGACTGACACCCCCCGGCTGGAATACTGCGTTTTTTGCCCATTTACGCTTATTTCCTCAAATTCCATCCAACCGGGATTAAAGCCAGCGTAATATGCATCCGCCGGAGCCGGAGTAGCTGAAGATTGGCTAAAAGCATTGGGGTAGGCGGTAAACCACAACTCGCCCAGGCCCTGACCAGACGTATTGCTGGTCATAATACGGGTCTCCCCATATATAATCCGGCTGCCCGGCTCAAGGTAAAGACGCATTATGTACTGGGTTTCCTCTGGAGACGGGAATAGCGCAGCCGATTGGGCAGCGCCGGAGGGCGAAGGAGCAGCGACAATGTTTATGATGCGTGCGCCGTAAAGGACGTAAACCGCCATTATTATGCCTACAAAAAAGGTCAACCAGTAAAAATTAATCCTTTTCAAAATCACACCTGACCCCTGCCAGAGTAGTACCCTACCAATCCTAATTCTATACGATATCGACCGGTTGCGTTGAGGTATTTTAGTTAAAAAGGACGATGTTTTCCCGGTAGTCTTTCTGCAGGTCACTCTGCAGAATTTTTAAGAAGCGCACCAGCATAGCCGACGCTTCTCCCCGGGTCATAACCTTCTGGGAATTTAAACGGTTGGTGGAGTCGCCGCTTATCAAGCCAATCTCCGCGGCCACGTAAACGCTGTCAAAACACCAGATCGGAATTTGATCTTCATCGGCAAAGGATGTGCTGAATCCCGGTGTAGGTACTTTGTCTTCAAATCCGAGGGCCTTTATAAGCATGTGTATGGCCTGAGCCCGGTCGACATCCAGGTCCGCTCCAAACAAACTGTCGCTGACTCCGATCGTCAACCCTTTTTCGACAGCTGCTTTAACATACTGATAGTCGGTGCTACTGGTAGGCACATCGGTGAAAGGCGAAACCTCGGCCGGTGCCTTTTTACTGGTTTTTTTCTTGTCCTCGGCCTGGTTGGCCCGGATGTCACATATCCTGACCAGGGCACGGATAAAATCCATACGGCTTATGGGTGCATCGGGCGCAAAGAATTTGGAGTCTCCCTCGAATACCCCGAGTGAAAAGAGCTGGCCGATATAGTCCTCTGCCCAATGACCTCCGGTGTCTCTGAACTTGGGAATCAACAGCTTCTCAACCTTGGGTACCTTTTCCATGTTGAGGCTCACCTGATCGATATTCCTCTGGGTATCATCGGCCACACCCTCTATAATAGTCGGCAGATCATAACTGTACTGGGAAGCCATTTCCCCTCTGGTCACCCGGGTGTAGGAGCCGTTGAAGCTGGAGAGTGTGGCCAGGTTTTCATTATACTGCAGGCTTTTATCAGTGCTATCCGAAACCGTTACTTTGACAGTGCCCTGCCAGCTCTCCTTTTGGCTTTGGGCTGTTTTAGTCGCTTCGATAGTGCGGGTCTGGCTGATATTGTAATCCAGAACCTGGGTCTGGGTGCTGCCCCAGAAATTATTATAACCCACATCTCCGCCGCTGATATCAACAATTACCTCACCCTGGTTTTTATTTATAACATAGGTCTTGCGGGCTTGAACGCTGCCGCTGTAATAGTCGGATGCCGGACGATTGTCAATAGCATCCGATTTGTAAAACTGCAAATCTTTGAGATCGTATTTAACTCCATTAATAGTAATGCTTTCTTTGAAGGTGCCTACCTCGGTCTCGGTGAGGGTTTGCCCCACCTCAGCGTCTTTGCTGGAACTGATCTTATAGCTCATCTTACGGCTGAATTTGCCGGTAATGGATTTGTCTTCAGGGGTAAGGGTAAAATCATAGGTAAGCGTCGTGAGGTCGCCTTTTACCTTTTCAGTTTGTTTGATGGTTCCGCTGAATTTAATAGGTACACCGGTAAGGAACACCATTTCCTGGTATTTGTATTCATTGGCTACGCCGCCCGCAAAATCGGGCGGAACCGCCCCGGCCGGCGATGCTCCCAGCATCAAAAATACGGCTATCAAACAACTTGTCATAAAAAACGCCCATTTTACTTTCACCAGCATTTGCCCTCCTGCTCCTATTTTACAAGGACTACCATTACCCTGAAGTCGTTGCGTACCATATACAAGCGATCCCCGGCCTTTAATGATTTGGGCAGAACGGCTTTGCCATTCTTGATTATCAGCGTATTCTCCAGCCCCAGACGCAGGTTGGTTTGCTTGCCCATCCACTGACTGTTGTGTTCACTCCAGTCACTGGTATTTTTCAATGTCATAACCCATCCCACCAGTGCATCATTTTCAACCGACACCACGGTGCCGCTGGTGGTGCGCAGTTCATCGATTTCGTGTTCTTCATGATGCAGAGCCAGGCAGGCTCCCCGGTCTCCCCTGGCATAAACGTAGACATACCAACTGGTCAGATCCAGATCCTCGGTGCGTTCATCATCCGGATCAACTGAATAATCTCCCCCGACAAACTCGGTTAGGGTTATTTGCTTCTTGTTGTCCATATCCCAGATGGAAGTATCATTATCCAGGAACAGTTCCACCTGACCGCTTACGCTCTGCCAAACATTATTATCCTGGCGATAAGCATCTTCCAGCCAGAACGAGTCTTCGAAGACATCCGCCAGCTGGCCGGCATACAGACAATTCTGTCCGATGCTGGAATTATTAATTCCGACTGACAAGATGTTGACGAGGCTGGCGATGCGCTGGCCACCCGCCGTGTCTGTAACAAAATAAGCATCGGTTCCCGCTGTCAACGCGAATTTGTCCTGCAGTCTTCCATCGCGAATTATTATAGTGCCGTCACTAAAGGATATATTTTTATTGTTGTCCAACTCGCAGCTGTCGCTAAACCAGTTGACGTTTTCAATCTGCGCCTCGTAGGATGATTCATACTGGCTCTTTATTACCAGTCGGTCAATGCTGTCTTTTCCAAGGGCGTCCCGGGTAACCACATAGACGCTGCGCCCCCGGTAATACTTTAGATTGCGGGTGGGAACCTTTACTCCGGCCACGTAAACTGGCAGTTCCTGGTTGTATGCAACCCTCCAACTGCCCTGGGAGCTCTCCCAAAGGCTGTTGTTCAAAACCTCAACATCGGACAGACTCAGGTGTTGGCTGGTATTATCAACCGTCTTCAATGTGCCCCGGTAGACGTTTTTGATCTCCACCGAACTTCCCTGCACTTCCATCCTGCTTATCATCCCACTATTTACTTCATCAAAATATAATTTTACCCGGTCACCGACATATAGGTCATCCAGGTTGATCGCCTCTCCCTGCTTGCTTATGGTGGTGGCGGGGGTGGTGTAATAACTGGAGGTGCGGCCATCGTCCCTTCGCACTTCGATCAGGTCTTCTTCCAGCTTACTGATTGTTCCTATCACAACCCGGCTGCCCGGTTGGATGTACCCGGTTTCAGCCGTTGAGTAAGCCTCCAGGCTGGCCATAGTGCCTCCTGCCAGTTTGGCGTAGACCTCCATGCCTTTTCGGATGGCACTTAACTTAACCGGCCGGCCGTCAATAAGGCAGACGGTGTCGGCCGTAAGGGCCAGGGTCGCCAGATTACCATCGTATGACTCAATCTTTACACTACCGTAATCAGTCGGGTTGTTAGGGTCAGGAGCGATCACCGCCTGCAGAAAACCCTCAACGGTGGAACCTTGAACACCCGCGGCGCAGATTAGCTGGGGCCAGATCAAAGCCAGTATAATAACTAAAACAGCTGTTCTTCTCAAAACCATCTACCTCCTGCCCATTACGCAGTAGTTACCCATATGTCCAACGAAACCGGTTCCGCTGCTGTTTATTGACAGCCAGGTCCCATTATTGGGTTCATACCAGCATAGGTCCATTTTGGTGAAATGCCTCAATTTTGCTTTAGCCGTGTCATAGCGCATTTTTATCCTCATGCTGCCGGACAGCTCATCTAGCTCATTGGCCTCCTGCCCAACAAAACAATTGGCCTCCAGACAATAAATAGTTGAGAGACTATTTCCCCCTTCCTGGCCAGCGCTTCCAACATAGGGATACACTCTGAACCTTATCCCGGCATTGCCTTCATTTCTGCTGTCCACCAGGAAGTCATTTTGAAACACCCCCGGCTCAAATTCCAAATCATATTCCTTGCCGCTAATTTTGATGGTCTGACCGGAGCTGTATATTACGGAAGCTGGAATAGTGATCTGCACTTCGCGGCAAGAAGCCAGTTCGCCCTTGGTCAGATCGATGTCAACTATGGCTCTATCGCTGCCCACATTGACCTGGGCAATGCTGCCCTTGGCTGTAATCTCGGTTTTTTCACCCAGTCCGCCGTCTCGATCGGGTGCTCCTACGGTGCTGCCCGTATAGATCCAGTTGCTCTCGGCCGAGGGCTTGGATGAGCCAAAATCACCCAGGGCTTTCACTACAAACTTATAAGATGTGTTGGGCTCCAGGTCATCGTAAACCAGGGAGGTGTACTTGCTGGATCCTATAGTTTTGGTCTGAGAGCCGCTCACTACATAAATTTCATAGCCGGTGGCTCCGGTAACCGCCTCCCACTGCACCTTGATAAAGCGGTCGGTATCATAGTGTTCGTCTCTGACCAGCACCGCAGTAACACCTAGCGGCGCATCCAGCTGGGGCAGCCCGAACTTGATGTCGTTGTTTATGGTCGAGGCTCCCTGGTCCTCGTTGACTATCATTATCCCGGTGGCATCCAGTTTGCCCTGAGGGGTTTTTACGGTTAGGTGGGTCGAATCAACCACCGTTACCTCGGTGCCGTCAGTTCCCGACTTCAGCACATAGGGATCCAGCTCATTGCTGGTTCCACCATTGGAGGTTTTGCTGGTGACATAGTAGACCACACCGCTGGCAGTGGCATCGGTCGTCTTCTCGATCACCGGTATGAATACCACCCGACATCCTTCCATAAAATTGGTGCCGGTTATGTTTAGCTGCTGGCCGCCCTTGACCGATATCGACTCGGCCGCGACCTCGTCGCCGTTATCGTTGGTAAGGGTAATTCCCGTGATGGTAGGGCTGCTTACATAGGTAAACTTGCCCACCGTAGACGATTCGCCATCCGGGTTTTCAACCTTCACTTCCACTTCACCTGGATCTGCAGCCGGACTTACGGCTATTATTTCATCATATTTAACTGAAACTACCGTTGCCTCTTGAGCTCCAAAATAGACCTTCAGCTCGCCTGGATAATCAGGGGACATATCCTCACGGAAGTCTTTGCCCTTGATCGAAACCCGGGTTCCGCCGGCCGCCGGGCCCTTTGCCGGTACAACATTGCTCACTTCCGGAGCCGTTTCTCCTTTGGTGATGAGCATCTTGATAGGCAGGCCGGAACTGGGCAGGTCGGAGCGGGCCACTCCGCCGTCCTCGTTGGTCACAACGACCGTAACCGCAGTGCCTACTGCCGCTTCTGGTACGGCCGGCATTATAAAGCTTAAAGTTGTGGGCAGGGTGTAGACGATGTCCTTGGCCTTTATCTGGGCCAGGCTGCCTATCTGGATGGTGGCGTTGGCCGTAAAATCAGTGCCGGTTATAGTGATGGTATTGCCGCCCTTGTAATTTACTTCAAGCGCTCTGATATTTTCACCGTCCACCGTCTTGTCAACGGGCTCCGTTCCGTTGCGGGTAATATCGCTTATAGTCGGGCTGGTGGCAGGGTTTTTGTATTCGAATTTGCCGCTGACCGTTCCGCCATCCGGATTTACAACCTTGAGCCCCACCTGGCCTACCGTGTAATAAGTGGGGGTGGTGACGATCAGGTGTCCGGTACTCTCCGTCACCACATTCGGTGCATAACCCCGTTCCACAATCAGGCGGCGGTCTTTGCTATAGACCTTCACCAGTTCACATCCGGGATAGAAATTTCCCGAACTGTCGGTCAGTTCGGTCATGTCAAAGAAGCAGGGGCTACCGTCGTAATTATTGAAGGTCTGGCTGTAGGTAACCCCTCCGTATACCAGCGTAAAATCTATGGTTTTGCTGTTGGCGCTAAACGAAACGGTCATATTGCCGGGCAGTTCAAGGATTGGCATTTCCCCTCCTACAATAGTCCCGTCCTCACTATTCAAATTATCAATGCTGCCAAAGCGCACCAGGGTCATGTTCTTGTTGCTGGCTCCGGTCGTCCCCAATAAGCTGATGGTGCTCGCTACATAGCCGCTGCCCAGGATTTCCACCAGTTCAGCCCCTTGTTTGCGCCCGGTAGCGGGAAGGATGCTGCTTATGGTCGGCTTGGAAGAGGTAAAACTAAAGGTCTTTTTATTGGATACGCCGTAGTCGTTGTTTACTATGTAGACGTCAACCGTCCCCGATGTGCCGGTTGGAGTCAACACTCCCAGGTAGCCGTTGCCGTAGTTTTTAACGGTAGCCAGTTGACTGCCGAAGTACACTTTGGGCAAAATCTTCTGGTAATTGGTTATGGCCTGAATATTCGGATCGGCAGTGTTGTCCCACTGGGACAGATCATCCCATACCGCCGGTGTAACCCCGTTTACATTGGTGAAGGTCTCGCCAGCATCATATTCGAAATCCCCATCTCCATCCTCATAAGGCTCATAAAACCGGAAGTCACGACCGGTAATTTCTATGTATTCCCCTCCGGCGGCGCTGCCGGTGGTCTTGGAAATGTTGTCAATAATCGGATTGCTCCTGGGAAGCACATAGGTGAAGGCATCCTGCAGGCCTATACTTCCACCGTCACTGGGGTTTAATATGGTAATCGGAACCGCTTTGTGGTCCACCCCGTATTCTTTCTTGAGGTCGCCCGGATAGGCTGGCACCTTTACATCCAGGGTGGTCCCGTCCAGCCCCACCTTCACATCAGCCGCCGCCACCTCGATGGAATTTATAAAAACGCGGGTTTTTACCGTCCCGTTGTCCTCAAAATTGGCACCGGTAATCTTAATGTAGTATCCTCCGGATACCGAGCCCTGATTGGGATCGATTGACGTAACCTTGGGAAGCCGCTGTGGATTCCGGTAAAAAGTGAAGGCATTCTTCAGGGTGGCGCTGTTGGTATCGGGATTTACAACTGTTACATCGAAAAGCCCGGGGGTCAGCAGGTCGGGAATCACCGCATAGATGCGCTTGCCGTGATCGGTTACTTTCACCCGGTTGCCGGTAATTTCCAGGCTGGTTGTATCAAATACGTAGGGAGTGACCAGGGATAAATTAATAGTTGATGTACCGGTAAGGGCAACGGTGCTACTGGTTACCGCAACATCCCAGTTCCCGCCGCTCTGATCTTTGGCCTTTAAAGCTCCACTCGATGCATATATTTCGTATTCATTGGTTCCGTCAGTTAGTATGATCTCACCCAAATCGTTATAATTTAGCACGTAAAATTTGTCAGCGGCAGTTTTTAACAGCACACCGTAATAGTAACTGGCCATGGAGGCGGTGCTGCCTGACGCTGACAAGATTTCCTTACCGGCCGGGGATGTGTAAGCTTTAAGATCAATATCATTGGTTCCGGATTTATAATAATAGTCATTTATATCCCGGTCGCCGAACAGCACCCGGGAGCCGATTAAACGGTAGATCCCCAGGTCCCAGGGAACTGCTGTGGGATCGGGGGTCATAAAAACGGTTCCGTTTAAGGTTACCAGGGTGTTAATGGTACCTGCCGGAGGGGAAATGCTGGTAAGGGTCGGTTTGGTCTGGCTCTGAACATAGATTATCTGCGCCGAATCCGACCCGCCCTCCCCATTCATGACCAGGATGCGGGTCTTTCCTTCCTTCCAGGCGGGTGCGTCAAAGGTGATGATCTTGCCGGAGGCGTCGCGTTTACAGGTTAAAAGAGTATCTTCAAGGTATAATTTTACATCTGATTGAAAATTGTATCCGTCAATTCTGACGTTTTTGGCCCCGTCGGTTGATATAATATTGGGGGTTACGCTGTTTATAACCGGGGTCTTCTCCGCGGCCAGGACAACAAATTGAAGAAGATCCGATTTTTTAACCCGGTAGCCGTATTCGCTGGAATTCTTCTTGGGGTTGGCCATCACCAGTTCGGTGGTGGCGGTGTCTTTGTCAACCAGCATTCCGGCCGGGATTTTAATCAAGATACGGTTGCCGGTATCGTTGCCCGCTGCTCCGGTTACAACCGTGGTTCCATTGTAGACTTCATAGTAGGCTCCGCTTATCTGGTGCTCAGTTTGATTGGCCTGATCCCATCCCAAAACCACGGTGGGATCTTTGCCCTCCCGCCTGAAGCACAGGCCCGGCCCGGCCCCCGCACCCGTATCGAAGCCCCCCAGAATCACCTCTGGATAGTGGACTACCTCTTCCCCGGTGGCCGAATCAATATATTTGCTCACTATAAAATCGCTGCCGCTTATGCCTATGTACATGTCTTCTTTGACGGCATACCCGCCCGCGGCGCTTTCCACCTGGATCTTGTTGGGCGTGACTTTGGTGGCCACCGGTTCATCATAACTCTTGATAAAGGTGAAGGCGTCTTTCTTTATAGGCTGCTCGGTAAAGACGTATTTTTCCCCGGTGGGAACGTTGGTTACTTCATCAACCACCGTAAGGGTGGTTTTTATATCCAGAGAAACGTCAAAAACCGGGTCGCTGGCAATATCACTGTCCTGCACCAGGCCGGTATTGAGGCTGAGGGTATCGTAGTTGCTGGCCACCAGCTTCTGTTTTGATTCATCCTGGAAGACGGCCAGGGCTCCCACCGTCACCTTGATGGTTCTGGTGACATCAACCTTTTTATTTACTTCTCCCGGTTTATAGTGGCCATAACCATGCTCGATCTCCAGAGTGGTGTTGGCATCCGCTAAATCCAGAGTATAAGCGGCATCCACCATGTTCAGGCCGTTGATATTTAACTCCTCCATATTGTAAGCCACTACTTCGATGGGAGTGGGGTTCATAGTAGGCCCTGAAGCCGGGCTGATGGCGACCACTTCCGCGGCATTGGTGGATGAAACGATGATAAAATCACCCACCGGCATCTGTTTGGTGATTTGCGAGCGCAGGTCGACCCCCGCCTGAGGATCCACCATTTTATTGGTTAAAACCACGTGATAAGTCCCCGGGGTAAGCTCAGGAACTACTACCGTAAGCTGGCCTTTTTGAGAAGGCTGCTGTGGTGTCCAGTGGGGGTCGGTCCCCATGTTGGCTTTATAATAGGGGTCGGTTTCATTGCGCAGGAAGAATACCGAGTAATCACCTAGATCCTGGGCTTGAAAATATACGGTAGTCTTTTTCGGCTGCCCTATATTAGGATACATCTCCAAGCCGGCAATATCCAATTTCTCGACAACTCGGAATTGGTTCTGGTAGAGCTTGCGGAAGGTCAACTTGTTGGTGACTCCTGCCGGGGTTCTTTCCCTGGTGAAGATAACGTCATGCAAGCCCACGTCCCCGGTAATGCCTGCTATAGTTATTTTCGCTCCGTCATGCAGATTATCAGGATCTCTGTTTACGGTGCCATTAAGTGATCCATTACCGAAAGTAAGGGTATCTTTGTCCAGGTTGCTTCCATTAATAGTAATTGTGTCGGTAACCGTAAAAGCCACTGCAGGTGCGACGCTGGTTATAGCCGCCATGTTGGAGTCATCCACCGCTATGGTATTGCCTCCGATTACCAGACCGTCAGACCAGAGGATTGAGCGCATATCGTCACCTGGAAGCGAAAATTTTATATAGTTATCCAGGTTGACCAGCCGGGTTCCTATTTCAACGCCCAGCACTTTGCTGCCTCCGCCCCCGGTGGTGCGTACTCTTATTACCGCATCCTTAAGGTTTTGACCATCGATTTCAATGACCCCGCTGGCGGTTTCCAAAATCTCATTGTCGGTTCGTTCTATATAAATATTGTCAATTACCGGGTCAGCAGCAAGTGCCGAATGCGGCCAGAGCGGGTTTATGGTCAATAAGAAAGTCAAAATCATCAAGTATGTTATAAAGCGGGGGGGCTTTTTCATGATGTTTCCTCCATCAGCCGGTAGAATTTTACCTTTTCCCGGTTAATATCGGAAACTTAAGCCTATCTCTTTACCGTGTAAATCATTTTAATAATACTTATAATCCGGTTTTAATAGATCCTTTGTTTTTCCTCGCTTAACAAGGCGGGCATAGTTTCCTCCAAAGCCACTACCACCATAGGGTCAAAAAGGGTTCCAGTGGCCTTTTTTATCACCGCCAGGGCTTGTTCACTGCTCATCCTGGCTTCTTCTTTATTTAAACAGGTCAGGGCGTCAAAGACGTCGGCGACCGCTATTATCCCGGCGCCAAGAGGAATATCGGCCATGCGCAGCCCTTCCGGGAAACCGCTGCCATTGTAGCGCTCGTGATGATAGAGAATGGCTTCTCGCATGCTTGTAAACGACTCTTCAGCGGGCAGAAGTCCCGCCCCCTTTTCCGGGTGCCGGTCTTCTGCCGGGGTGGTTTCCGCTTCAGGTATTTCATCAGGCACTATTTTTCCCACGTCGTGCAACAGTGCAGCCGTGGTAAGCTCCCTGATTTCGGTAGAGTTAAAGCCCAAAACCTTCCCCAACAGTCCGGCCAGGCGGCTTACCCGCCGGGCATGACCCTGGAACCCGGGCGATCCGGCTTCAATCCCTCCGACCACAGCGGCAATAATCTGCCGGTAAAAACTCAGATTTTTTTCCTCTCTTCTCAAGCGGAGCAAGGCCGTCCGGCCTGCTGTCATTAAAGGCTGCAGAAGGCTAGCGTCGGCTGCCTTAAAAGCTGGTTCGCCCTGACGGTTTACTAAATATAGAATTCCTAATATTTTGTTATTCTCTCCGGTCAGCGGCATGGCCAGAAAGGTTTTAACCGAAATTGGTGGACAAGCCTGGCCGGATGCATTTGGCCAAAGCCAGTTCTTCCCACTCTCAGCCACTTCCTCACTGATTGCCCTCCATGCCCCTTCTTCTTCTTTTTCACTTAAATAAAGTGAGGTACCCTGCTCGATATTAAAGTAGAAACTGGATTGACTTTCAACTATGGCTTTGGACCAGTGCAGCATCTGAGTCAGCACCTGTTCTTCGCTTTTTTGCTCATGGATCCGCTGAATAGCGGTGGCAACCAGCTCCTGGTCGCCCAGGCGTCGGCCCCGCAGCATGCTCAAGGCGATAAAAAAGGCGGCGGTCAGGGTTATCCCCAGCATTATAAATCCCGCCACCTGAGGGGGTATCCATTCGAAGATAACCAGGGTTGCCAGCAAGGCGCTTATTATAATGCCCAGGAGAATCACGTGTTTGGCTTGCATAAGTTTCCTCCCCATCTCCGGCTGATTTATCCAATTGCTTCATTTTATATTACCACTGATTAGGAATTTTTACTTTAAGCCGCAGTCTTGATACATAAAAAGACCCCCTCTTCTGCTATAATATCCCTAGTACTCTGTTAATCCTAATTCTGGGTGTTACTCGCCAAAGGAAATTTCGGCGATAATAACATATTCAAATTAGAGTTGAACAGTGTGCCAAACCAGGAAGGAGGCACTTAACGAGTGAGCGATTATCCTCAAGTTACAGTGGAGATGAAAGACGGCGGCCGTATGGTCATTGAACTATATCCCGAAACTGCGCCGCAGGCCGTTGCCAATTTTGTGGAGCTGGTGCAAAAGGGATATTATGATGGGTTGATATTTCACCGGGTTATTCCCGGATTCATGATCCAGGGAGGCTGTCCCCAGGGAAGCGGTATGGGCGGTCCGGGATACACTATAAAAGGAGAGTTTGCCAGCAATGGCTTTAAAAATGAATTGCTTCATGATCGCGGCGTATTATCTATGGCCCGCAGTTCACATCCCGACTCGGCCGGGTCCCAATTTTTTATTATGGTAGCCCGGGCTCCCCACCTTGACGGGGAATATGCCGCTTTCGGCAAGGTTACGGAAGGGATGGAGGTGGCCGATGCCATCGTTGCCATGCCCCGCGATTTTCGCGATCGGCCCTTCGAAGAACAGGTCATGGCTAAAGTAACGGTTGATACCCGGGGCAGCCAGCTGGCTGATTTGAAAAAGCTATAAACCTGTAACAAAAGGCTGTGTGCCAATATCAAACAGGGGGTGTTTTAGTGAAAATACCTGGTCTTGATATGGCAGATAGCCTTTTTTATTCCTCTTTAGGGGAGATGGCCCTGGCAAGGCCTGGTACACTGTTAACCCTGATTCCGTATATCAATTAGGCGAAGATTTACAGTAACGCCACACTGCTGCTGGAGTCGGGATGAGTGGGATACAGCTTTATTTCCCTGTCAACACCTTTATTGGCCAGGATTTCACCTACCGTTTCCCGGGCCAGTAGGGGTGTATTATTTTGCCGGCTGAGGTGGGCCAGCAGTACCTGCATAAACGCGGGGCGGGGGATGCGGGTTAAAAGAAGGGCGGCCTGCTGGTTGGATAGATGCCCATAGGCGCCTTTGATTCTCTTCTTCAGGAAGGCCGGATAGGGTCCGTTTTCCAGCATTTCCGGATCATGATTGCTCTCCAGGACCAGGGCATCGGTCATAGCCAGAGCCCCTTCGACCTTCTCGGTAATAGTGCCCAGGTCGGTGGCCAGAACGACTTTTTTGTTTCGATGGTAGAGGCAAAATCCCACCGGATCAACCGCATCATGGGGCAGGGGAAAGGCCTCAATATGTACTCCTCCAATGCTTACCTGCTGGTCAATCTCTTTAATGCAAACGGGAGGTATTTTGTCCCGGCAGGCCAGAACCTTCCAGGTCTTGGGCCGGGTATATACCGGAATACAGTGCCGGCGTGCCAGGACTTCCAGTCCGGCGACGTGATCCTGGTGTTCATGGGTAACGAGAATGGCGTTTAAATCCCCGGCCCGGTAGCCTAAAACGGCCATTCCCTTTTCAATACGGCGGGCGCTGACTCCAGCGTCAACCAAGATTAGATTATCCCCCAGGCAAAATAAAACGGCATTGCCGGTACTGCCGCTGGCCAGGACGTGAATGTGCATGGCAACTCCTTTTGATCCGCAATATTCCCTATCATTATAACCTATCCGGGCTTGAAGCCGATTACGGTTTCTGTAGTTTTTAGAGCCGCCCCGTATACTGTCTGAACATGATGTCATATAAATGCTTATAGGCATCAACTTCAGCTGGCAGGGAAAAACAGCGGCGGGTTAAATCCCGGGCCCGTTCTCCCATGATCAACCGTTTCTCAGGTGAACTGCCCAGCTCCAGCGCGTATTCAGCCAGCTGCGCGGGACTCCCAAAGTAGTAGCCTTCGCAGCCATGCTCCATTATGCCCAGATTGCCTGGAACCGCGCTCAAAAGAGCCGGCCGGGCAAGGCTCATGGCTTCCAGGGCTGCCTGGGGCTGTCCTTCGGCCAGGGAACTATTAATCACTACATCTCCCAGGAGGTAGAAACCGGTTATCTGATTATGGGGTATTTCACCGAGATATACGACCCAGGACAGATCAGCGACCCTGGATAAAAAACCCTGGGCATAGCTCTTTTCAATCGAAGCTCCAACAATCAGGAGCTTGAGATAGGGAAGTTGGGGTTTGATAAGAGCCAACCCTTCGACGGCCCAATCCAGATTCTTGACCGGTCGTAAACCGCTGGGCAGAATAAAAACCACATCTCTGTCGGTGAGCCCCAATTGGCTGCGCTGGCAGGGTAGATCAGCCTCCAGCCATACCCCCTGAGGGATGCAGAGCACTCTTTTTTCATAATCTGGTATAAAATCCAGCAGGGTTTTGAATTGTGGATTAAACACCACCGTATAGGCCGCTTTAACCATAATATTTTTGAGCTTCCGATTATTGGGCCCGTGTAATCCGTAGTGAAGATCGGTTCCGGTAGTGGTTAAAACAAGCGGCAGTCCGGCCAGCTGCGGTGCTCTTTTAAAGGCCTCGGCCATGTAATAGGCGTTAAAGCCATGCACAAAGCGGTAATAATTTTGAGCCAGGGCTTCTTTAATACGCTTCCAGCAGGTTTCGTCCTCCAGTGATTCTACCTCGATCCGGCACCCCTTTCCCAGAAGTCCCCGGTATAATCGTTCTACGGTTATTGCGTTCCCCCGCTGCTGGTGGCTAAAAGGCGCCAGCATTAATACCCGGTCAGTTTCGGATGCCCCGCTCTCTAAACGCTGGCTTTCAATACCTGAAAACATTCGCAATAATCTCCCCTGCCGGAACTTACTCCCCGAAAACGGTTCAATCCCCTGATGCCTTCATCATAGGCGATGTGCTTAAGCTGGCTTGTATGCCTGCGCAATGCTTCAATTTTTATGTCTATATATGGGCTGATATCCTCCACCAGATTTACTTCGCTTAAGGGGGCCCATATTTCGTAGGCCAAAATCCAGGCTACCTCCCAGGCATGCTCTCCACACTGCGGATGCCAGGGGCCGGCCGCCCGCCGGCAGGCTTCCAAAACCAGTTCATGGGTTTTCAGGTGATCGCGATGAATATCACGGGCATGCGGAAGGTAAATCATATCCGGTTTTTCCCGGCGCAGCAGCCCGACCACCAGGTCCAAGCTGCCGGAGCTTACCTCAATTCCCCCATCAGGCAGACCTAGAAACACAGGCTCCTCAACATCCAGTATGCGCAGGGCCTGGGCCGCTTCCGCTTCCCGAACCCTGCTCAAGCCGCCAGGTTGATAAACCGGACTCCCGGCTTCCCCGGAAGTCAGAAAAGCCACCCTGACCTGCCGGCCTTTTTTTCTATGTTTCACAATACTGCCCCCACATCCCAGCACATCGTCATCGGGATGGGGAGCAAACACCATGATCCTACTCAAGGCCAAATCAGCCATAGATTCGGGGCATGAATCCTTTGAAGCGGACATTGACGTCACTTCCTTCGCCATCTTCGATCCTATGTTTGAAGAATAGCATAGAAAAACTCTCTATTCCAGGACCCTTTTACCCCAAACCGGCGTCCCATGTAAACAGGCAAGCAGGAAACCTGCTCTAAGGGTCGAATTTTTACCAGAAAGCATGAATTATAAATATAGAAAGGGAAAAGGTCATGGTTGAGGAGCTGAACCAGGTCCTGGAACAGATTAAAAGCAGCATAGCAGCCTATCAGGAATTGGGACAGTTGCTGGCCCAAAACGCCGATGACGTAATATCCCGGGGCGTTCCCCCTTCTGAAGAGCTGCTGGCTGCTATCGCCTCGGCACGGGCTGAGTTCTCTCTGATAAAAAAGCGCCTGCAGGATTTGGGCTTAAAAGCCGAAGGCGAAAATCTGCCCAACTCGCTGAGAAGCATGGAGCAAACCGTTGAAAAACAGCTGGCCCAGGAATATGAAGCCGCTCATCAAGCCAAAAGAAACCGTCTTCTCCCTTTGCTGGAAAAGATCAATAAGGTTCAGGCTGCCACTCCTCTCTATGAAGAGCCGCTGGGTCACTGCAAATCAAAGTCTCTGGAGCTTAAGCAGCAGCTTATGGAACTGGATTATGAAAGCCTTTTGGCAAGCATGGGCGAGCTTGAGCAGATGATTGCACCTTTTCAGGCTCTGCTGACCTTGATTGAATCACCCGAGCAGCTGAATGACGACGATTGGCTGGAATACAACAGCTTGATAGAAAAGTCCTTTGGAACACCATTGGCCCTGGCGGCTTCTCGTAAGAAATTGTATCTGGGTGAAAAACGATTAGAAACGCCTCCCTTGCCTGAGCCTGAAGCGCTGTACAACCCGCAGCCGGAAGCCAAAGAAGTACTGGCTAGCCCGGCCAAACCTTCGACCGCCGGTGATGATCGCAATGATGAGTCGGGTATGGGACTGAGAATTCTGCTGGCGACCTGTCTTCTGTTAATTCTGGGAGCGGTAATGGTGTATCTAAGTCAGGGAACGTTTCCAGACGGTCTGACTCTACGTAGTCAGGGAATCCTTATTAAAAATATCAACCAGCCCCTGGAGAACCAGGACACCTATCTGACCAGGGCGGTCAAAGAGAAAAACCTGTCTCTCATCTCTCTCCTGATAAAGCACGGGGCCAATATCAACGCCCAGGATGCTGATCTAAACACACCCCTTCATTTAGCGGTATTGGGAGCTTATTTTGAAGGGGCCGAATTGCTCGTTCAGAATGGGGCCGATCCCGGTATAAAGAACAGTCAGGGAAAAACACCTGGCGAACTGGCTTTAATGATGGGAAATCCCGATATCGCCAGCCAATTACCGGAAGGCGCACTGCGCACCTCCCGGGATATGGCCAGTGCCCGCAATCCCTTCGCCACCAAAGAATAATCCCTCTATTGTCTTGCCCTGTTGTCAGTCACCATCAAAAACCCTGGACTTTAAAGTACAGGACCCTTTATAATATTTATATACCAGGTAAACTTTTTTAGTGGCATTAGTAACCATAAGGTGGGGTTTTAGGATGCAAAAAGCCAGGCCGTTTATCGCTTTATTGATTATCAGTTTGGTTCTTACCAGCTCTTACTACCTGTACAAACGCTATTATGCGTCTCCTTCAGGACAAATCGAGGCCAGCGGCACCATAGAAGCCACCCGGGTTGAGCTTCATGCCAAAAACAGCGGCACCATCCGCCAGTTGACTATCAAAGAAGGGGACCTGGTTCAGGCTGATCAAGTGGTGGCCGTCCTGGAAAGAAATGACCTTTTAGCACAGCGGGAACGGGATGCCATGAACCTGCTGGTCGCTGAAGACAAACTGCGCGAGTTGCTGTCCGGCGCCCGGGAGCAGGAAATCGAAGCCGCTCAGGCCAATGTCAATATAGCACAGGTCAACCTTGAACAGGCGCAGAAAGACCTGGAGCGAACCAGCACCCTGTACGAGGGGGGAGCTGCATCTCAAAGCCAGTTGGAGACGGCCCAGAACAGCGTCGAAATCAAAAAACAGCAGCTGGCCGCATCACAGGCCCAGCTGGATGTGCTTCAAAGCGGGAGCACACCCGAGGCCGTTGCCACCGCCCGGGCACAGGTGAAAAGCTACCAGGCCATTCTGCAGGCTTCCCAGGCAGTCTTGGATGATCTGCGGGTAAGCTCACCAATAGCCGGGATTGTCACAACAAAAAGTTTTGAAAACGGTGAATTTGTTCAAGCCGGATCAACCCTGCTGGCTGTAACTGATACCTCCAATCTCTGGATTAAAGTATACATCCCCACTGACGATCTACCATCCATTAAGCTAAACCAGCCGGTCCACATCAGTGTGAGCGGTAGCAGCCAGGTCTTTTCGGGTCTGGTCAAAGAAATCGCGTCCCAGGGAGAATACACCCCCAAGACCATTCAGACTAAGAAGGAACGCACCAATGTCGTCTACGGGGTCAAAATAAGCGTGGAAAACCTTGATGGGATTCTGAAACCGGGGATGCCGGCTGACGTGGTTTTTGACAGGAGTTGATCATATGATCCGCAGTCAAGATCTGGCCAAAGCCTTCGGCAATGTTCAGGCTTTAAAAGGCGTCTCTCTCCAGGTCGGGAAAAAGGAGATCTTTGGCCTGGTCGGACCGGATGGGGCTGGTAAAACCACCCTGATTCGAATCCTTTGCGGTCTGATAAGCCCCGATCAGGGCAGGGTGTGGCTTATGGACAAACCGGTTAAGGATCTGGCCAAAAAAGAGCTGGGATACATGCCCCAGCATTTCAGCCTCTATCCAGAACTTTCAGTAATGGAAAACATCAATTTCTTCGGCTCCATGTACGGTTTAAATAGAGGGCTGATTCAGGAAAGAGCTGATACGATACTTGAACTGACCGGTCTCTCGCCTTTCAAAAAACGGCTGGCCGATCAGCTTTCCGGAGGTATGAAGCAGAAGTTGTCACTGACCTGTTCGCTCATTACCCGCCCCAGCATTCTCATGCTCGATGAGCCGACCTATGGGGTAGATCCCCAGTCCCGCAAAGAGTTCTGGGGCATTCTCTATCATTTGAACCAGGAAGGAATGACCATTTTGCTGTCTACACCCTATATGGATGAGGCCGAACTCTGCCATCGGGTGGGAATAATCAATGATGGGAATTTACTAGCAATAGACAGCCCGGATAACCTGAAGGCCGGGTTTCCTTATACCATCCTGGAAGTCAGGGCTGAAGTGAAAAATCCCCACTTCTTTTCCGGAGTTCCGGAGGTAGTAGACTCATCTTTCTTCGGCTATAAATACCACCTCTTAATAAAAGACCGGGAAGCGGGCTGCCAGGCCATAAACGAACATCTGGCCCGGCAGCGGGTTGCTCTTCATACCATTAAGCCGGTACCGCCTTCCATGGAGGACATCTTTATCGCCCTGGTCAAGAATTGAGGCTTTACTATGGACCACATTATTCAAACCGTTAATTTGACCAAAAAATTCGGTGACTTTACCGCCGTAGACCAGATAAACCTGTCCGTTTCGCCCGGCCAGGTATGCGGATTTTTAGGCCCCAACGGGGCCGGCAAGTCCACCACCATTCGAATGCTGTGCGGAATTTTATCCCCCAGCTCCGGTTCGGGAACCGTATTGGGCTACGATATCTCCCGCCAGACCGAGCAGATTAAGAGCCAGATCGGCTATATGTCTCAGAAATTCAGTCTCTATGAGGATCTTTCCGCCTTGGAAAACCTGGAGTTCTATGCCGGACTCTACGGCATTCCACGCGAAAAGCGGCAGGAGCGCATTCACGAGATATTAGACATGGCCTGGTTGAGTGAGAGGGAAGACGCTCTGGTAGCAGGCCTCTCCCGAGGCTACCGACAGCGCCTGGCCCTGGGCTGTGCCATTATCGCCGAACCTCCCCTGCTTTTTCTGGACGAACCGACCAGCGGGGTAAGCCCAACTACCCGGCGGGAATTTTTTAACCTGATTCAGGAATTAACCGAAAAAGGCTGCACGGTTATCGTCAGCACCCACTTCATGGACGAGGCCGAACGCTGCGACCAGATTGTCTTTTTCAACCAGGGGCAAATCATGGCCAACGACCACCCGGATGTATTGAAACAAAACACCCTGCAGGGCTGCCTTTTGGAATTAACTCCTACCAATCCGGTTGCGCTCATGGAGGAGATCAGGGATTGGCCCATGGTCATGGAGGCCAACCTGCACGGACGCCTTCTTCATGTGCTGGTTCAGGATGATGCAGGTAAGGAAGAGTTGTCTCGCCGCTTGGGGCTTGAAGTACGCGAGATTACACCTTCCCTGGAGGATGTGTTCATAACCCTGTCCCGCCGGGAAGAAGCGAGGAGGATGCCAAGATGAACCGAATAATCGCGGTCTTAAAGAAGGAATTTATTCAAATGCGCCGGGATCGGATGACTTTTGCCCTGGTACTGTTGATTCCCCTGGTTCAGCTGCTTTTGTTCGGCTACGCCATTCAGACCGAGGTAAAGCATATCCCGACGGTTGTATTCGATCAGTCATTGAGTGAAGAAAGCCGTGAATTATTGACCGCTTTTAGCTCCTCTAGCTATTTTGACATACTCTACGCCGCCCAAAGTTATGATGAAGTCACAACTTATATAGACAGCGGCAAGGCCAAAGCAGGGATAATTCTGCCCCCTGATTTCGCCCACAACCTGCAGCGCCAGGACCCGGCTCAGGTTCAGGTACTGGTTGATGCCAGCGATAACATGGTGGCCAACCAGGCTCTGGCCACCGCCAACGCCATCGGGTTGATCCGCTCCCAGAAGATCATTTTGAACCAACTGCACTTGGAGGGAGCCCCTCTGGATATCCGGGTGCGACCCTGGTATAATCCAGACGGGATCACCGCTTATTATATGGTTCCAGCCATCCTGGGCATCATTGTAACCATGACCATGGTGATCATCACCGCGGCTGCTATCGTGAGAGAACGGGAAAGGGGCACCATGGAGCAGCTGATCGTTACTCCTATAAAGCCTATCGAATTGATGCTGGGTAAAATAATTCCCTATGTATTGCTGGGCTATCTCCAGATCACCGTGGCCTTGCTGGTGGGGGTTTTCTTTTTTGACGTGCCCATCCGGGGCAGCCTTTTGGAATTGTATCTCTTGACCCTATTCTTTATCACCGCTTCACTGGGCCTGGGTTTGATGGTCTCCAATATCGCACGCAATCAGATGCAGGCTTTTCAAATGGCCTTTATGATCATGCTGCCCAGCATCATGCTTTCCGGATTTTTATTCCCCCGGGAAGCCATGCCCAGAGTGATCTACTGGATAAGCTGCGTAATCCCTTTAACTTACTACCTGGATATAATTCGAGGCATTATCCTTAAAGGAATCGGTTTTCAGTATCTCATGGGACAGGTTGCAGTTCTCTTCGTCTTTTCAGTTGTTTTCGTAACCATCAGCACCCTGCGTTTTCGCAAAACCGTCGCTTGATAGGGGAGGGTATATTTGTGGGCATTAAAGAAAGAGTACTTAAGGCCTGCCAGGAATTGATCCTGGACTACGGATACCGCGGCTTTTCAATGGATCAACTGGCCAGTCTGGCCGGGGTCAGCAAAAGAACGCTTTACCGCCATTTTGCCAGCCGGGACGCGGTGATTGAAGCTACCCTGAATGCATTTATGCAGAAAATGGCCGGGGTTGCCGATAGTCTGATCCAGAACGAAAAGGATCCCGTGGCTTTGATTAAAGCCATGTTTACCGCTATAACCACTGAAGGGCAATTCGCCTTAAATACCCGTTCCATGGAAGATCTAAGGCGTTTTTATCCCCATCTCTGGATCATGATTGATGATTTTCGACAGGAAAGACTTCGTAGTATTTTCGCCCTGTTCTCCTCCCAGGGTTATATAAAAAATGTTGAACAGGTCAACCCCTCTATAGCCTTGCAGGTGGTAAGCTCGGCCATACAAAACGTATTAAACCCGGATTTTCTCCTCAATAACAACTTGAGCTTTCAGGCAGCCTGCCTCGATTTAAGCAAGATTATGCTGTACGGTTTGTTGGGCTCCTCCGGGGAAGATGGCCTTCAGACAGGTGGAGGAAAAGAGTCTCTAAACGCCTAGTACACTGTCAACCCTAATTCTGCATATCACTCGGCGAGGAAGATTTTTGTAGGACAAGGCGGAGGAGTGAGTAATACTGGACGTATTACGATTGACGACAACGCAGTCATACAGAAATCTAACCGGCGATGGTATACAGAATTAGGGTTGACAGTGTACTCGAGAGTCGGCTTTCTTTATAGCAGGGGAGAAAGCAGCCGGGAAAAGGCTTCTTTTATTCGAACCAGACGGCCGAGGTTAAGGTAGTTCTCCAGGGTCAACTCACAGCATTTATTTAGGTCCTGGTAGAAGGCTTCTTCCAGGCTGCGAGCAATCAGGGGATCGTACATAAAAGCATTGACCTCAAAATTGAGCCGGAAACTGCGAATATCCATATTGGCAGTCCCCACAGTTGAAGCAAATCCGTCAATAATCACCACTTTACTGTGTAAAAACCCGCCTTGATAGTAGAAAACCCTGGCCCCGGCCTCCAGCAGCTCACCGGCATACGACAGGGAAGCCCAGTGGACGAAGGGATGGTCTTTTACACTGGGGATCATCAGGCGAACATCGACTCCTGATAGGCTGGCAATTTTTAAAGTTTCCAGGATAGACTCATCGGGAATAAAATAAGGAGTCTGAATATAGATATTGCTTTGCGCCTTGGTAAATAATCTCAAATAACCGTGCTTAATGGAGCTCCACTTGGAGTCGGGCCCGCTGGCAACGATCTGAATGCCGGTGTCGCCCTGCCCCTCACCGTCTTGAAACCAGTCCTTGTCAAACACGTAATCTCTTCCCGAGGCATAGCGCCAATCCAATAAAAACCTAAACAGTAAGGAGTCAACCGCTCCGCCTCTAATCCACAGATGGGTGTCTCTCCAGTAGCCGAATTTTTTAGCCCGGCCCAGGTACTCGTCCCCTATGTTGAAGCCGCCTACATAGGCTTCCTGCCCGTCTATTATACATATTTTTCGGTGGTTGCGGTAATTGATCCGAAAATTAGCATACGCCAGGAAGGGCTTAAAGAATACTGCCCAGTTTACCCCCGCTTCCCGCAAAGGAGTAAAGTACTTGCGGGGGAGTTTGCGGCATCCCAGTCCGTCGTAAAGCAGGTTTACTTCCACCCCTTCCCGGGCCTTGTCACAGATTATTTTCCTGAATTCCCGACCCAACTCGTCGTCACGCAGGATATAGGTCTGTACGTAAATGAAGCTCCGGGCCTGCTTCAAACGGTCAAAGAGGTGTTCAAAAAGCTGCTCCCCATCATTGAACATTTGGACAACATTGTCCTGGGTGAGCAGAGATTGATCGCTGTTTAAATGCAGGTGAATCAGGTCGCTGAAATCCTCGGTGCGGGGGTTGTGGAATTGGAGCTGTTTATTATGCAGGGATTCGTCCTGAACCCTTAGTAGTTCATAAATACTGCGTTCCTCTTCTTCCTTCAAATAAAATAGGCGCTTCTTGCGCAGGTCCTGACCAATAAAAAGATATAACACAAATCCGACCACCGGAATAAAAACCATGGCCAAGACCCAGGTCATCGTGGCAGTGGGGTTCCGCCGCTCAAATATTACAACCGTTAAAATAAAAAACACGTTTATTGCTAAAATAATATCTACAGCCCCAAAACCATAAAAGGACATTTTTTAGCACCATCTTTCTTCTATAACAACGGTTCTTTCCGTCGTTTTATTTGTCCGGTTCTTTGTAGACAAACAGATCTTCTATCTTAACTTGAAAGAAATTGGCCAGACGAAAAGCCAAGCGCAAGGACGGATCGTAGTGTCCTTTTTCGATGGCACTGAGATTGGCCCGGCTGACCCCCAACCGCCCCGCCAGATCGGCCTGGGTTATATTATGCAAAGCTCGGTACACTTTTAAATAATTTTGCATGAAACAAAATCCCCTTATTATAGGTAATAATATATAAAAAGTAAAAATCGTATTTATACCAATTCCATTTTTAAAATTCACATTCCTGCTGGTGAACACCTTAAACCTGCTTCTTAAGGAAGTTGTACTGGCAGGAGGGAACGCAGTCCTATGCTATGCAGGAATAAGCTGTTGAAAGGAGAACAAGTTGTCAACAACCTATAAAGAATCAGTTCATACAGGAGCACCAGCTATGAGACTAAGTATGCTTGTTTTTTTCTCCATTTTCATTATAATTTACGGTTTAAGCAACTACTATATCGCCCTGCGCGGCTGGCAGGCACTTTCTTCTGTCTCTCGAACCGGTGCTCTTCTATGGGCAGCAGGGGTTGCTTTTCTGGCTCTGCTATATATTATCGGCCGTTTTGTCGACGGAAAACTGCCTTATTCCGATACCAGAGCCATTATGCTGGGCGGCTCCTACTGGATGGCGGCCTGGTTCTACTTCCTGCTGCTTTTTGCCTCCTTTGATCTGCTGCGCCTGTTAAGCAGGCTGCCTTTTATACCTGCCATCGTCTGGTCTGATTGGTCATATCGCCTTTTTCTAGCCAGTATTGGGCTTGTCCTAATTTTGCTTATCTGGGGATCATTGAATGCCTGGCACCCAGTCGTCCGTCGCTATGATCTGGTTTTGCCACAGAAATCAAGCCCCCTTAATGAACTGCATGTTGTAGCCGTGTCCGATATCCATTTGGGCTGGGTAGTCGACAGCCGGAGGTTGAACCAGCTGGTTGACAAGATCAGAGACCTCAATCCGGACGCCGTGTTTTTAGTGGGGGACGTAATCGACGAAGGCATCGATCCGGCAGCCGAATCTTTGATACCTCAAGCCTTGATAAAAGTCCAACCTCCTTTGGGATCCTTCGCCATTCTGGGCAATCATGAATATATCAGCAGGCAAGCCGAACGGCTCAAACCCTATTTTCTTGAAGGGGGAGTAAGCCTGCTCCGTGACGAATCAGTCAAGGTGGCCGATGCCTTTTACCTGGTGGGTCGTGATGACCGCTCCAGCGCCACCTTCAATGGTGGTGCCCGCCAGGAGCTGCCCGCTTTGCTGACGGGAATTGACCGGGAGTCACTACCGGTCATATTGCTTGACCACCAGCCCTTTAATCTGCATGAAGCCCAGGTCCAGGGTGTGGATCTGCAAATATCCGGGCATACCCACCTCGGGCAGATGTTCCCCAATAATTTGGTTACCAGGGCTATGTACGAGTGCGACTGGGGATACCTGCGCAAAGAAAACCTGCAGGTGCTGGTTTCCAGCGGCTACGGCACCTGGGGCCCCCCCATCCGCATCGGCAACCGCCCTGAAATCCTGGATATCTACATAACCTTCGCCCATTAGATACTATATTCAAAAACCATCAGACATGTGAAGCGCTTTCCAGCACCAACGCAGAGGCCGCCCACGGATGGGCTAGTGCAGCGGTGCCTTGACGGCAAAAAGCTGCGATTCGCTATTACCACAAGCGCAAAACTTTTGCCTTCATCAAGTCACCAGAGCGGTCCTGGAAGTTAAGAGCAAGGCACGAATAAAGCCTGCGTCGGAGACGTACTTAAGTACGTAGACGAGCAGGCTTTGTGAGTAACGCAGCTATTAGCTTTCAGGGCCGGTCTGGGCTCTAGAGATCTTGGCCCAGCTGTCGCGTAGCGATACGATGCGGTTGAAAACCAGCTTATCACCCTTGGTATCAATGGGATCCAGGTAGAAATAGCCCTGACGCAGGAACTGGAAGCGGCTGCCGGGCTGGGCCTCTGCCAGTGCCGGCTCAACCAGGCAGTCTGTCAATGCCTCTAATGAATTCGGATTGACTTTTTGGCGGAAATCTACACCATCCTCGTCGTTATCGGGCGTTTCGCTCAGGAACAGCTGATCATAAAGCCTCACCGTCGCTGTCCGGGCATGGGATCCAGATACCCAGTGGGCAGTTCCTTTTACTTTTCTTCCACTGGTGGCTCCCCCGCTCTTGGATTCGGGGTCGTAGGTGCAGCGCAGTTCGGCAATATTTCCCGCGCCATCTTTTACAACTTCCTCACAGCGAATTATATAAGCGCTCTTCAAGCGCATTTCCCCACCGGGACGCAGGCGGAAAAACTTTTTGGGGGGATCCTCCATAAAGTCTTCCTGTTCAATATAGATCGTCCGCGAAAAGGGTATCTGGCGTTTTCCCATGGCCGGATTTTCCGGATTATTCTCGGTATCCAGCCATTCCACCTGATCTTCCGGGTAGTTGGTAATGACCAGTTTCAAGGGACGTAAAACCACCATCACCCGAGAGGCTATCTCGTTCAGATCCTCCCTGATGCAGTGTTCCAGCAGCGCATAGTCAACCGTGCTGTTTCTCTTGGCAACCCCGATGCGGTCGCAGAAATCCCTGATCGCTTCAGGAGTATACCCGCGCCGGCGCAATCCGGAAATAGTCGGCATGCGCGGATCATCCCAACCGCTCACTATCTTCTCTTCTACCAGGGCCCGCAGTTTTCTCTTGCTCATAACCGTATAACCCAGGTTCAGGCGGGCAAATTCTATCTGCTGCGGCCGGGCTTCCACCTTGCGGGGATAGGCGCTCAATGGAAGGGCATCCAGACACCAGTCATACAGAGGACGGTGATCGGCAAATTCGAGGGTGCACACCGAATGAGTAATGTTTTCAAAGGCATCCGAAAGGGGATGGGCATAGTCGTACATCGGGTAAATACACCAATCGTCACCGGTACGGTGATGAGTTGAGCGCAGTATCCGGTATATTACGGGGTCCCGCATATTCAAGTTGGGGGAAGCCATATCGATTTTGGCTCTTAACACCTGGCTGCCATCCTCAAATTCACCCGCTCTCATGCGCCGGAACAGATCCAGGTTTTCTTCCACAGAACGCTTGCGGTAGGGGCTTTCCTTGCCCGGTTCAGTCAGAGTTCCGCGAAAATCCTTGATCTGCTGAGCGCTCAAATCGCATACGTAGGCTTTACCGTATTTTATAAGCTCCTCGGCATAGAGGTAGAGTGCTTCAAAATAGTCGGAGGCAAAAAACAGGCGATCATCCCAATCAAAACCGAGCCAGCGGACATCTTCCTGAATGGAGTCGACAAACTCCACCTCTTCCTTGCTGGGATTGGTGTCATCAAAACGTAGATTTGTCAGCCCGCCATTGGCTGCTGCCAGGCTAAAATTCAGGCAGATCGACTTGGCATGTCCTATATGCAGATATCCGTTGGGCTCGGGCGGAAAGCGGGTATGCACTTTGCCGCCATTCTTGCCCTCCAGCTTATCCTGATCAATGATATTTTGTATAAAATTCACCGGCTTTTGGATCTCCTTAAGCCCGGCGTCTGTTTGTGTCTGTTCTTTTTTAACTTCTTCTTCATCTTTGGCCATGAATGATTTTCCTCCTTAGTATAGCTCTGCTAAATAGTTTAGCAGTTATCCGGCAAAATTATAATTATTTCCTCATATAAGGCATCGGTTTTTTGACCTTTTTATCAAATGCTCTGCAGCCGGGCTTCTATTTGTTTAATGCTGCTGCTTCCCCGCCAGCCGACAAATGATTCCTGCAGCTGTCCCTTGCCATCAAATATGAAATCGTTTGGAATAGCTTGAGCTTTGTATTTCTGAGAGACGCGCCCCTGACTGTCTAAAACCACCTGCCCGATTATACTATTCTTGCTGACAAATTTGCTCATCTCTTCCCGGCGATCACTGCTCACGATAAGCAGTTCAAAATTATATTTCTGCCGCCAATCATTGATATAGGGCTGCAACTGCAGCACCTCTTGAACACAAGCCGGTCATCCGGTGGAGAAGAATACCATCAACACCCTTTTGCCTGAAAAATCATCAGGAAATTTGATATCTTTTCCGGAAAGATCGGATAGAACAAAGGCCGTATCGTTTGCACCGACCTGGTTTTTCGTAGGAGCAGGTACTTCAGGTTTTGTCTGGGAGATACATCCCCATAACATACTGGCGGCAGTCAGCAGACACAAAAGAACCATCCATCGTGTTACCTGTCGCACATTTATCCCTCCCGGTTATCCTTAAGCATCCCAGCAATTTTGGCTGGCTCAATTATACCACGCCATTGGCTGGATCTCCCTTTTCCCGCTTTGACAGCACTATGTATACAAAATTATGTCTAATGGAAAAAGACCTTTAACCGGACCTTAGGAGGGCGTGGTGAAGAAGCCTATTCTTCAAACAAAACCCGGTACCCGCCATACCCTTCCTTTTCCAAATCCTCTTTGGGAATGAAACGCAAGGCAGCCGAATTAATGCAATATCTCAAGCCATGCAGCCCCGGCCCGTCGTTAAAGACATGGCCCAGGTGGCAGTCGGCATCACGGCTGCGAACTTCCGTTCTTACCATGCCATGACTGTAGTCGATGCTTTCAACCACTTCCTGTTCGGCAATAGGTCGGGTAAAACTGGGCCACCCGCAGCCGGAGTCGAATTTATCCCGCGATGAAAATAGTGGCACCCCTGACACGATGTCAACATAGATACCCTCTCGTCGGTTGTTCCAATAGGGATTGTCAAAGGGGGGCTCCGTACCCCGCCGCTGGGTAACTTCATACTGAATGGGGCTCAGCTTTTGCACCGCTTCGCTGGGAAAATTCCTTCCCTTCCAGTGCTGCTTGATAAACTGGTCCCTTCCTGAGGCCTCTCTGTACATAGAATAATGCGCAGCACTTTTCTTATGGTAATCCTGGTGCCCCTCTTCCGCTTCGTAAAAATTGCCAGCCGGTACTATTTGGGTTGCAATCGGCCGATTGAAGATGCCGCTTTCCTCTAATTCCCGCTTTGATTTTTGGGCTTCTTTATGCTGTCTTTCATCATGGTAAAAAATAGCCGTGCGGTAGGAATCTCCACGATCATAAAACTGCCCGCCCGGATCGGTAGGATCGATCTGCTGCCAGAAGGTCTCCAGCAGGCGGCGGTAGGAAATCAGATCCGGGTCGTAGGTGATCTGAATGGCTTCGGCATGTCCTGTATTACCGCCGCATACATCATGATAGCTCGGATTTTCCTTTTTCCCTCCGGTGTAACCAGAAACCACTTTTACAACCCCGGTCAGGTTCTCAAACGGACCCACCATGCACCAAAAGCATCCCCCGGCAAAGGTTGCCTTCTGCAATTTATCAGAATCCATATGAATCCTCCCGCATACCGCCCAGCTTGGGCAATTTTTTATAAGATAGGGTAAATCCTATAGATTTATACATAAGGTGAGGGACGCTCCTAAACATTTAAGCAGCGCCCCTTGTTGTCAATGATAGATGTAATTGTTAGAAGATTGATTTTATAGAGTCTTGGCCATATTGATAAGGCGTTCGGCCATTTGGGCCATTTCCATGACCGAAGCGGTAACTTCCTGAGTTGCAGCCGCCTGTTCCTGGCTCTGTTTTACGGTGTTCTCCGAAGCCTGAACCGCTCCATGTACGGTTGCATCTATTTCTTTGATCAATTTTCCAATCTCATCTGCTGTCTGTTTCGACTCATCGGAAAGCTTGCGGATTTCCTCGGCCACTACTCCAAAACCGCGCCCGTGCTCACCAGCCCGGGCCGCTTCAATGGCGGCGTTTAAGCCCAGCATCTTGGTCTGATCGGCCACGCTCTTGGTAAAACCGACGATTTCACTTATATTGGCGGCGTTTTCCCGGACGGCACCGATAAGGTCAGCCAGTTTTCCTTCGGTAATGGTGATTTCACCAGCCGACCCGGCGATTTCCTGCATAACACTGGCCACTTCAGAAGTGCTGGCGTTCAACTTGTTGGCCATATCCAGCAAATCACGGGCCAGGTTGCGGGGTATGGTTATGCCGAAGGTTCCCTCAATATCACCGGTTTCCTCATCGAATAGGGGTATGCTTATCATCCTTATGTTGCCGAGCGATTTGGTTGTCAGATCAATCTGAACCCGCTTCTTCTGCTCGATAGTCATCACCGCCGTCTTGACCCCTTTTACCGGATCGCCAACTGTTACATCAACGCCAAAATTATCGGAACTCATTGCGGCAACACATTTCTCCAGGTCACTAGCCCCCACCCAGGCACCGGCTGGCTGCGAGTCGATTATGATTGGAGCAAAAATATCAAAAGCCTTGATTACCGGGTGTAAACGGGGAGCAAAAACTCCATAAGTGCCCACCACCGCAAGACTTTCATCGTCATCTTCGAAAATCGGTACCACCCAGATGTTTAGAGTGGTTCCATAGACATTCTTGGGTATGGTTTCGGAAACCGGCTGGCGGGTTTGGATGCAGCGCTGTACTCTCCCGCCCTGGACCAGCGGCTGGCCAACGGCTATTCCCGCCAGGCTGAAATTGTGGTTGTTTACAAAATCATATTTTTGGGTGTCGGATGTAAAATAGATTACACCATCTTTTCCGTAGGTCTTGGTCAAAAAGGCGGCAGAAGTTCTGAAGGCATCTTTTTTGCTGCGGGCCTTTTTTAACACCCGCTCGTGGCCTTCAACAAAAGTCATCATCACATTGGCAATATTTGAATCGATAAGGGTGCTGGCAGCCGATTTGAGCTTTACTACCTGCTCCTTGACCTTTTCACTTCCAGTGGCTTCGATAATAACCTCCAATCCCGGCTGCTTGAGAAGCGTTTCCAGATCTTGGAATGTCGGCACCTGCAGCTCCCGCGCCAGCTTCATTCCAGGTGCGTCCTGGTTTACATCGCAAAGGCCCAATACCTTAAACTCATCAATCCCGCTGAAGGCGCTCAATACTGTACTTCCGCCTTTACCCCCGCCAACAATCACTATACTTGTCATAATTTCCATTCCCCCTCCTACTTCGCTATGCTTTCGACAAGTATGTTGTTATTCCTTCCGTTTGTGCCATTTAATGATGGTAGGGTTCATTCTTTAATATCTTAAAACCACGATAAAGTTGTTCGGTTAATAAGAGAACCGCCATCTGGTGAGGGAGGGTCAAGCGCGATAATGAAAGGGCAACATCCGCCCGCGCCTTGACCCGGCCAGCCACCCCGTGGGCAGACCCGATCAGAAAATTAATTCTTTTATATGGTGATTGGTTCCAGACGTTAATATAGTGAGCCAGCACTGGAGAGTCAATTTCCCGTCCTTGAACATCTAAGAGGACCAGGTAATCATCCCGGTTAAACAAAGCTAAAATGCGATCGGCTTCTTTGTCAAGGACCTTCTCTACATCTTTATCTCCCGCTTTGGGGCTGAGCTTTTCCTCCAAGCCATCCAGCAATTCTATACGGTTGTATGCTGTAAGGCGTTTGAGGTATTCCCTGCTGCCTTGTTGATAAAAGGGCTCTCTAAGTTTGCCCACGCTAATAATGCGGTAGATCAAAAGTTACTCCTTTTTACTCCAAATCCAGCGGGCATATTTAATGTTAAGATTATACTTCTTTGTGGGCGTTTCAGCTTCCTGCCCAATATCAAAATTTTGGGGCGGCTCTGCCGCCCCGATAGAATCAAGGGGTAAAGTCTTTTTTGTTAACCGCCCAGGGTAATGCTGACATCGCGCAGTTCTGCGGCTGGTTGGCCACGCTCCGGCAGCCGGATTATAGTCGCCACTACGTTTTGCCCGATGTGGCTGGCCAGAATCTTTTCCTGCAATTCACTGCTGGTCTTAACCGCCTCCCCGTTTAGAGCGCATATGATATCATAGGTTTTTAACCCAGCCTTTCCCGCCGGCCCCCCGGCTGTTGGCTCAATCACCACACCATAATCCCGGGGCAGGTTAAAATAGCTGGCTTGATTGGTATTGATCTCGCCCAGAATGCGGATTCCCATTATAGGTCGGCTCACTTGGCCCTTGCTTTGTAGTTCCTGCACCACCTGTTTAACCTGATTGGAGGGAATGGAGAACCCCATCCCTTCAAAACCCTGGGCGGCAATCTTTACCGTATTTATTCCCACCACCTGCCCGTTGAGGTCAACCAGGGCGCCACCGCTGTTGCCTGGATTGATGGCGGCGTCGGTTTGGATAAGGCGGTTGGAAAACCCCTCCTCACTGCTCAACAGGCGGTTAAGTCCACTGATCACTCCGGCGGTTACTGAACGGGCAAACTGCAAACCCAACGGGTTGCCAATGGCGATAACCTGCTGCCCTACCAGCAATCCATCGGAATCACCCAGGGCAGCCGGATTGAGCGAAGAATCGGATTCAATTTTAACCAGAGCCAGGTCGGTGCGGGGATCGGCCCCCACCAGCCGGGCTTCCCGCTGGCGTCCGTCGGCCAGGGTAATTATTAATTTCTCGGCTCCTTCAACAACATGGTAGTTGGTTACTATGTGTCCGTCTTTGTCAACGATGACTCCTGAGCCGCTGCTTTCCTGCCGGGTTTGGTCAGCCAGGCTGCCGTTTAAATTGCTTATCCCCACAATTGAGGGGCTAACCCGGGCCGCAACTTCACTAATCGAGCCCGGAGTACCTGAATTCGGATTGGTTAAGGAAGGCCGCAGGTTGACCCTGGGAATTACTATTGAAAACAGCGCCATTCCTATAGTGATCAGAACCATCAATACCAGGCCCGATTTCATAACTTTTTGTTTCATATACACCCTCCTTTAGCCATATTCTCTACCCATAGCCAGATAATATGCTGGCAGAGCCTGCCATAGGTAGTGTACACAAAATAAGGAAGCCTAATGGCTTCCTTCAGACCGTCGACAAAAGCGAATATCTGCGTCATTGTAAAAAGCCCGCTCAATCAACGTACTCTTGTACGCCTCAATCGCGGGCTTTTTTACATTCCTTAATCTTCGCTTCCGTCGCTCGCTCTGGCAGCTTGACGACTTTGTCGACAAGCTGAAGGAAGCCTAGTGGCTTCCTTATACATATGCATATATTTTGTTGGATTGAGCTTACTCTACGTTGGCTCCCAGGTCTCTCAACTTCTCCACAATATTTTCATACCCGCGGAAAATGTGCTGGGCTTTTTCTATCTCGGTTATACCTTGAGCAGCCAGTCCGGCCAGAACCAGCGAAGCCCCGGCTCTCAAATCAGTGGCCTTGACCCGCGCCCCGAATAGATTTCTTACTCCCTGCACCACTGCCGTGTGGCCTTCGACCTTAATGTGAGCGCCCATTCGCTTTAGTTCATCGACAATCTGGAAGCGGTTTTCAAAAACGTTTTCCACAATTACACTGGACCCCCGGGCCAGGGATAACAAGGCCATCATCTGGGACTGCATGTCCGTAGGAAATCCCGGGTAAGGCAGGGTTTTTATATCAACCGGAAGTATGCATTCTCCGGCCCGCACCCTTAGCCCCCCATCCATTTCATCCAACCGTGCACCCGTCTCCTGGAGCTTGGCAATAATGGGATAGAGGTGAGTGGGTATAATGTTTTCAATAACCAGGTCGCCTTTGGATATAACCGCTGCCACCATAAAAGTCCCGGCTTCAATACGGTCCGGTATTATAGCGTAACGCCCGGCATGCAGCCTGTTTACCCCTTCAATCTTTATCAGGTCGGTACCGCCACCGCGAACTCTGCCCCCCATCGAATTCAGGAAGTTGGCCAGATCCACAATCTCCGGCTCTTTAGCGGCATTTTCAATAAGGGTCGTCCCCGGAGTACGGGCGGCCATCATCATGATGTTTTCGGTCGCCCCAACACTCGGGAAGTCCAGGTAAACTCTGGCTCCCCGAGATTTATTGGCTTTGGCGTAAATAAAACCATGTTCAATATCAAAGTGGGTGCCTATCGCTTGCAGTCCTTTGATGTGTAAATCCATGGGACGCGATCCAATATCACAACCTCCCGGCATTGACACAACCGCTTCCCCTTCCCGGCCCAGGATACCACCCAGAAACAAGTTGGAAGCACGCAGCTGTTTGGACAACTCGTATGAAGTCTGAATCTTAATAGGCCCCGAAGGAGGGCAAATCGAAAGACTGTTGTCGTCATTCCACCTGGTATTTACTCCGAGATCATTCATTATTTCGATCATGACTTCGACATCTCGGATGCGGGGAAGGTTATCTAAAATTGTCTCCCCTTCCGCCATTATGGATGCCACCATTAAGACCAATCCTGCGTTTTTTGCTCCGCTAATTTTCACCCGACCGTTAAGCGGATGTCCACCTTCGATGCATAGTGTATCTTTCAAAACTTACACCTCTCACCCATTATCCCAGCAATCTCTGATAAAGCTGGTTCTCAAACGCGGTATAACTGATACCCAGTGAAGCTTCCAGAGCCTGTTTGATATTCATTCCCTGACCCAGATCAGTTAGGACATCGTAAACTTTTTCCTCTCCATACTGCTGGGCGATCATTTCCACAAGCTGTAGAGACTCCCAATAAGCTGTCTTCTGATCAAGATTGTCAAATTTCTTTTCCAAAGTACCGAGGTCATAATAGCTAGATGGGGAAGCCGGTCCCTCCAGTTCAAAGCCGGTTACCTGCTTTTCAACATACTGGGCAATTCCTTCTGTCCACCAACGATTATAATTGCCTTTGCTAACTTCGTCGACCATTAAATGAGTAAACTCATGAACCATAGGTCCTTCACGGTAGAATGTCTCGTCAATTTGATCCCCTTTAATATACGCGCGGGGCGATAGGATTCTTATCGTACCCCCCCAGTACACACCCATGGCCTGCTCATCCTTATCCCAGCCAAAGCTGCGGGCCAGACTGGCTTCATCAGGATAAACCACCAGGGTAACCACAGCCCCGGGTTGTCTGCCAAAGACATCCGTCACTTCCTGGTAGGCCTTTTCGGCAGCCCCTTCAATCAAGGGGATCTGGTCTTCATCCTCTGCTGTATATTTGATTATAAAATGCTGGCTTTGTTCTTCTCTAAAATTAGCCGTCCGCCAACGAGTTTCCTGCTGCACCATGGCACGCATCACCAGATTAATGTTCCTGGTTAGAAGCAGGCCTATTAGAAAGACAAGCAGCAATATTATAATGCCGCCCCTTGGTGAGGCTTCATATTTAATCCCCAACATTGCTTTTCTCTCCCCTCTGCATGCCCATTATACAATGCCCGGCCGTGCAAAGGGGAAAGCAAATAGTGGCTTTATTCCTTCAAATACTCAGTTACAGCGATTCCTGCCAGGGCTCCGTCTCCAACTGCTGTAGCCACCTGACGGGCCATTTTGGACCGGATATCTCCCGCGGCAAAAATACCGGGAACTGATGTCTGCATGTTTTCATCGGTTACTATATAACCATCCCTGGTTTCAAGGATGCTCCCCATAAATCCAACTGCGGGCACCAGACCAATACTTACAAACAGCCCTTCTACCCGTAAAAAATCCTCTTCCCCGCTTTTCACATTCTTCAAGCGCAGGGTCTTAAGCAGGTCTTCTCCTTCAATACTCGTTATTACCGTGTCCCTTTTGATCTCTATATTCGGGTTGTTCACCAGCTTTTCCATGGAAGTGGGATTGGCTCTAAATTCCTGGCGCCGGTGAATCAAGTATACTTTTGATGCGATATCCGACAAATACAAGGCCTCTTTCACGGCCGCATCGCCGCCGCCTACTACCGCAACCGGCACCCCCTGGAAAAAGGCCCCGTCGCAAGTCGCGCAATAGGATACCCCTCGACCAAGGTATTCGTCTTCACCGGGTATCTGGAGTTCACGCCGCCTGGCTCCCGAAGCGATAATCAATGCCCTGGTTTGATAAACCTCCGCCCCGGTTTTGACAGCAATAGCACCCGGGCTATTCTCAATACCGAGGACTTCTTCCCAGCGCAATTCCGCTCCAAAGCGCTCTGCCTGACGCCAAAAACTGTCCATCAAGGTGCCGCCCTCAACGCCGAAAGGGAATCCGGGATAGTTGTCAATGAGATCGGTAAGGGCGGCATTGCCCCCCAGCACCCCGGCTTCCAGGATAAGGGTGCGGAGTTTTGCGCGTCCGGTGTATATTGCTGCCGTCAGACCAGCCGGTCCGCTGCCAATAATTACTACATCATACACAGTTTGGTCCCCTTTCATAACCAAAACAAAAACCCTGACCGCTAGGCCAGGGCTGAACCCGGGCTATTTAAGGTATTTTAGAGGATTCACAAAGGATCCACCTGTCAGCACCTCAAAATGAAGATGCGGTCCAGTTGTATGTCCGGTCATACCTACCGCCGCAATTGCTTGACCCTTGGATACGTTCTGCCCTGCTGATACTTTGAACGTGGAACAATGAGCGTACCGGGTCACGATTCCATTGCCGTGGTCGATTATCACGAAGTTTCCGTAGCCGCCCTGGTAGCTGGCCGAGACAACATATCCGCTGTCAGCTGCTCTGATGGTGCTGCCCACCGGCGCACAAATATCCAAGCCGGTGTGCCCGCCAAAATACTGAGAAATTGAACCGGATAACGGCCAATCTAAATCACCGGTTGAGGTAACCTTTCCTCCACCACGAGAAGCTACTTGAACACTGCCGCCCTTGACCATAACTTTAGAAACGGCCTGTTTTATTATCTTTTCGTCTGCTACAACTTTCTTATTAATAACACCATTTAACTTGGTTGCGGTGTAGACAACATGCTTTTGCCCTGCCACACCCTCCTGGCTTACACGCACGCTGCTGCTGGCGTTTGGATCAACGACCACCTTTACATCATACGGAATTGTTTCATCCCTCTCGCAGGTTATCTGGGCCAGCACGGTTATCAACGGTTTGGATTTTACCAGGACCAGCTCCATTCCTGGTTTCAAGCGATCAGTGTTAAGTTGATTTGACTGAACAATGTCCTTTACATACATGTCATTGGTCCGGGCAATCAACCAGAGAGAATCGCCTTCTTTGACCACGTACTTTTCCGGAGCTGCGGTTCCAGTGGTAAGCATGTCAAAGGCCTGTTTTTCACTCATTAGCTGCTCAGCGCTTATCTCTTCTTCAACAAGTTGAACATCTTCCTGGAACGCTACGCTTACCAGTTGTTCCCCTTCCTCCAGTTTCGTATAAGAAGTCTTGAGAGTTTCCAAAAGGTTTTGAGCGGTTTGCATGTTTTCCAACCAGGCCACGCTCTGCCCCTTTACTGAAACGGCGACGGCCATTATCTTCATATTCATTGCCACCCGCAGGGCATTCTCAACATTTTGGGATGCAATAATATCACTGCGCTTGGCAAAAGTGCGGGTCATTTTAACATTATTGGCCACGGTTGCCGGCTGCTGCATTTTGGCTTCTTGAGCCGTTTTCATTTTATCCAACGCTTGATTTATTTCGGTTTTGTTTTTAACCAAAAACTTTTTATGGCCATCGACGTAGACACTGTAGGCCGGAGTTCGTATGGCAAAACACCACAATAAAACAAAAGATAACAGGAGGACTCCGGCGATTCCAGGAATCCACTTCTGCCTATCCCTATTTATGTATTCTGCTATCAAAAGTACTTTCTCTTTTAGGAAACTCAGTATAAAAAGAACTATCTCTTTTAGGTAATCTACTATAAAAAGTACCGTCTCTTTTATGTTATCTAGCATAAAAAGTACTCTCCATTATAAATTTTAAACACTCCTTATTTCTACTTAAACTCATGAAATTCCTGCTTTTTCGTATCTTAGTTTCCAGAGCTGGAACTTGTCTTCCGTAATTCCAAGTAAATACCGGCTTCAATCCGCTTACGATGCATGGTGCAGGTGATCGGGTTAGGCTTCAGTAAAGAACCCTGTGAAAGGTAATTATTGGCATGGCAACCTCCCCCGCAAAAATTGCGGGCCCAGCAACCCATGCAGCTGGTTTTTTCTGCCATATGGCTGCCGGCCAGCTTTCGACGGATTTCCTGGTTTAATTGGGAGTTTGCCACATTGCCCATATAAAAGCTTTCTTCACCTACCAGCTGGTGGCAAGGGTACAGATCGCCCTCCGGGGTTACCGCCAGGTATTCCACTCCAGCACCGCATCCGGTCATTCGTTTGGCCAAGCAGGGCCCCTTCTGCAGATCCAGGTTGAAATGGAAAAAGCTCACGTCCCTTCCCGCCAGGCGATATTCCAAAATCAGGTCGGCCAGTCTTTCATATTCGGCCAACACCTCGGGAAGATCACTCTCCTGGATGGCAAATTCTTTTCCCGTTCCCACCGCCGGCTCCAGCGATATGCTGTCAAACCCCAGGTCCGCTAAATGCCGGTAATCGGAAGCAAAGTTCAAGGTATGCCGGGCAAAGGTTCCGCGAATGTAATAGCTGACGGGTTTCAGTCCAACCAGATCCTTAAACCGCGGCAGCACCAGGCTATAGCTTCCCGAACCGTCCGGCAGGGGACGGTTGAAATCATGTGTTTCCGGACGTCCGTCCATGCTCAAAACCACACTGAGTTGTTTATCCAGGATAAACCGGTTGATATCGTCATCTAAAAGCAATCCATTGGTAGTGAGCGTAAAGTGGATCTGCTTGCCCAGCTCATCGGAAACCCGTTCACCATAATCCACCAACTGCCTGACAACCTTAATATTGAGTAAAGGTTCACCGCCGAAAAAATCAACTTCCACCCGCCGGATAGATCCGCTTTGTTCGAGAAGAAAATCGATGGCCTTTCTTCCCACCTCAAAAGGCATTAAGGCTTTTCCCCGGCCGAAGTCGCCCTGGCTGGCAAAGCAATAGCGGCATTTCATGTTGCACAGGTGGGCTACATTGAGACAGAGGGCTTTTACGCCAAGAGAGGAATAGTCGAATATCAAATCCTGGGGATTGGAAAATAAGGCCTCCTCAAAGACCGCCTTTTGAATTTCATCCAGCGCTTCGAGAACCTCCGCTTCAGGATATATTCGACTGCAGACTGATAAGGCAGCCTTTTCGTCTCCCTGGTTTTGGGCCAGGGCCTCAATCAGATGAAGGCCAATTTCATCCAGTAAGTGAATGGCTCCACTGTTAACATCCAGGCAAATATTGAGATCGTTCCATTGATATGTATGAATATGGGCGGCAAAATCATAGCCCGGTGGACAGATCATGCATTCCTCTCCTAATGTAATAAAAAAAGGGGCGCTACCCCAAATACTCTACTTATTGCTTATTGCAAACCTGATTGCCTACCGTACAGGAGGTTTTACAGGCTGATTGACAGGAAGTGGCACACTCCCGGCAATTGATCTCACTGGCGTCTCTTTTCAATGACGGCTTGACAACGGTTACCAGATGTTTCTTCATCCTCTACTAACTCTCCTTTCCAGGCACTTAAGCCTTAAATCTATTTAGTATGAAGAAGCTTTCTAAAGAGGCCCAGGAAAGTACATCGTTTTATCTAAACTGGCAGTCCCGGACTTGTTAATTTTATATGCAAGCCTTGATTCCTGTCAATCTTAAAATAGGCATGATAATGCCTGATTATGGACTTTTGCGGCCCCTAAACAGCCTTTACTTCCGAGCTTTGCCCATTTTAATGGCCTTGCGAAACATAAGCACCGGCTCATCGGCCCTTTTTATTTCTAAAGCGCCCCGTACTAAATCTATGCCAAAACCTTCCTATATAATATGGAAGAAACTAGTCTAAATTTTTCGGTACAGGTATGATATATCAAACCTCAAACAAGAAAAACGTTGTCCTGGCTCTTGCAGACGCAGTCACCTGCCACAGAAACCTGAACAACTCAATTATCAAATCTATTGGTAGTTATTACACCCTGGTACTGATTGATTCATTACATTGCTAGAGCAGTTCTTCTAAGTCCCGCTTTTAAAGGGCTTTCTCTTTAAGCGCTTTGGGTACATCGGGTTCATATTGGCCACACCAGCAAAATGGACTGATTCCAGTTCCGGCTACAAAAACGAGAAGTGCGCAAAAGACCTTTAAAGCCAAACTATAAAATTTCATTTTGTTCACCTCCTTTACTTAAAATTGGTTTTACATCCAGTATTGCGTTAAATCTATATCCTATAGGTGTGACTAAAAACATAGCGTTAAACGCCCCCAGGATCATAGCCAAGATATATCGGGTATTCCCTGTATAAGTCAGCATTAAGGCAAAGGCAAGCCACAAAAAAGTAATGATAATCGATATGAGTTTGGCCCGGCGGCGCACGGCCGGCTCGGTCAAAGGTTTTTTTTCGGTTCCTCCCGGCACCCATTTTATTATTACTCCAAGAATAAAAAGCACTGTGCCAAACAGAAGGAAAGGCAGAATAGTTGTTTTCATCGGTATAGCAACTATAATACCAAGGACCACGATTTGCACAGTTCCCACCAGTAAACAACGTGCCGGGGTGCTCATATGGGCACCCCCGCCCACACCACGGAACACGGAAAAAACTGAGAGGACTATCAAAGTTGGATAAAAGGTGTTTAGAAAAAAAGAGATAAGTAGTATTAGTAGTACTTCCAACAGATTTAGGAGCAGCAGGTTCAAGCCATACTGATAAATCTCTTCCGTATCACGGTCAATTGAAAGCTGTCGGGCGAGCCAGGTCGCTATTCTTTTTGACAGACTGTCGATCATTTTCATCCCCCGGCAGTCGTACTGTTATTTTCGTCTCCGAATCACTTACCGTATTAATAACTCCACTGTATCCATCTACCAGGTTTTTGACTATATACAGACCGTATCCCCGTGATTCACTGCCTTTTGTTGAGAATCCGGCTTCATATACACGATCCTTGTCCGGTTCAGCTATAGGCGGACCGTTGTTTTGAACCACAATAACTATTTCTCCTTCATAATCCTTAATCTCACAACTCACCCGGGGTTCTTGTGGATCGAGGGCGGCGGCTTCCATGGCATTGTCCAACAGGTTGCCCAGAATGCTGTTTAAATCCCATGGTTCAACTTTTACGCCGATCAAGTCACTTTTAACATTTGCCGAAAACTGAATACCCCGGGCTCGCGCCAAGGCGTATTTACTGTTAATCAATCCAAAAAGCACCGGGTTTTCGATAGCCAGGTATTCTTCTTGAGCAGGTTGTTCGGAGATTCGGTCTAGATACTGCCTGGCATCATCCATAAGCTCCAGATGCAGGCAGGCCTGCAGGGCCTGCAAGTGCTTGCGGTATTCGTGCCTTTCAATGCGGGAAGCAGTCAACAAGGTCTCAATTTCCTGGTAATGGCTTTTCAGCAACTGGTCTTTTATGTATTCTTTGTTCATTTCTTCCATTTGCCGGATCGATATTACGCACAAAATACTCAACAACCCCACAATGATTGTCCAAATGGGGAGTGTATATTTTGGCCAAATACTATAATCAGACAAGACCTGTACGTTTATAAACAAAGTGACCACCGTGGTTTGTAAAAGTACAGCACTAATGATTAAAATTGCCCTTTTATTTTGCATGGTATTCGTATTGACTCAGGTTGTATAAAATCCAGCTTTTCCTACGTATAAGCCAGTACAACAAAGCAGCTGCCGCTAGCGTTGGCAGGAAGGACAGGATATTAAGCCAGGGACGGCCGGCGAGAATTTCGAATGTAAGGTGAAACACGCTAAAAACTATTGAATTACACAGGGTTTCGAGTATCGCCAGCACAACAAAACCTAAAACAATTGTAAGTAAGGCTTTCCATGTAGTTATGTGGGAGATAATAGCGACAAGAGCCGTTGTGCTTATTATTAGAGCGATGGTATTGAGTCCGGGTATTGTCAGATGCCTGGTAAAGTAAATTACTATTCCTATCACAAAAGATACCATCATCCTGTGCTGAATTGAGATTTTGATGTTAAATAAGCGTGCTCCAATGCTTATTATAAGAAAGGTCTGAGGAATCCCAATTAGAATAACGGCATACCAGGGAATAGGATACATCATTCTCCCCCCTATTCTATTCTTTACTTGGATATTTATATATTAATTTCCTGCTTCTTTCATGGTATTTCCAGCAAATAATTCATCAGAAGGCATCCGTTTATGATAATTGAAAAAAGGAAAATATGATATCTACTGCCGAACCTTAACAAAGCCAAACATTCTATTAAAAATAAAAAAAGCACTTCCAAAAACCATTGAAGGTGCCTAAATTCTTTGGAGCGGGAAAAGGGGTTCGAACCCTCGACACCCGGCTTGGGAAGCCGGTGCTCTACCACTGAGCTACTCCCGCATTTATCATTGATTATTTCTTACCACTGCAGCCTGAACCAGTAAACTAACTATAAGATTTGGCTGAGGGTTGTCAATCACAAAACCGACTACCCTTATTGCACAGTTCATTGTACCAGAATTGCAGATCAAATGGAAGTCCTCTTATATGGTTAAGAATTGTGCCATCGTAAAGGGTAACTGCTTAGCTGTCCGTGTTTGCATTGAGAATTTTTAATTATATGTTTAATCACTTATACGCAATAGCATTACCATTCCCAGCCAAATTAATCTGCCCTTACCAATTTGGTTTGTTTGGTTGTGCAAAGATTAAAGCTCAACGATATTACGGTTATTTTATTATCAGGCATTCTTCCCCATCATCACTGACGAATCTTCTCTTTTCCCTAAAGGGGGGAACTTCCAATGAGCGGGAACCTATGGATACAGTTAGTTTTGAACATAGCGATTTTTCTATTTCTACAATACCTGGGGGTGGAATTCTATGAATTATATATGAAAGATCTTTTTTCATTTTATTTAAGTGATTCAAGTCATCCCTGAATGATTGTTCCCTGCTCAGCAGATCAAAGAGATCATTATTGTTCTTACTTTCATTTTTCAAAGCCAACAGCTCTGATTTTTTACTGCTGATATCACGAATCTCACCCAATTTATTTAAGATACCTCTTTCAACCTGATCAAGCAGATCTGTGCATTCGGCAATTGAAAATCCCACCAGCGCTATTTCCAAGGGTTTGTCTTGTAGAATGTTTCTTATGTAGATAGCATTTTTGGCAATTATTTTATTGGAATCACCCAGAATAACTCCTTCCTGGGAGTTTATAAATATCATTTCTTCTGACATCAGCTGTGAATTATAAATATACCTTTTTACGTAAATGGATCCCAAACATTTTAGCCTGGAGTTCTGGGCGTAGTAGACGCTGATATCTCCATTGGCCTCTATGTCACAGCCTTTTTTCCCTACAACCGATCCGCGAATGTTTATATCGCCAACCGCCTGAATCAGTGCATCTTCCGCCGAACCCAGGATGTCTATATTTCCGGAGGACCGCACACTGAAGCCGGGAAGAATATCCCCCTTGATGAGGATGTTTCCCTCCACATTTAAGTTGCCGGTGGCGTAAGCAACATCGCCATTGATAATCATGGTGTTGTTAACGCCCAGCCGATCCCGGTCATCCCGCTCAACATAACCATCCCTATAAGCAATAGCCTCATCACCAACAACGATAATGCCTTTTCCAACCGCAAAGTTAATATTTATCGGAGGAGGCGGTTCAATAATGTTGCCAAAAATGTCATACCCGGGTTCAGGCTCAAATTCTCTTGTCCTGGTGGCCAGTATAGTTCCCTTTTTTATATTGATAATATTATCGAGGTTTTTAAAGTCGACATTGCCGTCTTCATCAACTTTAAATTCAATCTTATCGGTCGGATTGTAATGTTCGATAATTATCTGCGGCGAGCCAAGTTTAGGCGCCTCTCCTTGAGCTATAACCAGATCTATTACCGGCTGACCGGATTCAAGGGTGGTTTCAATCAGTTCCTGATCGATTCCCGCATTTATTTTCAGTTTAGTCAGCTGTTCAAAAATGTTTAGGGCGGTGAGACTTCCCGGGAAAACCGGGGAAATAGTTAGAAAGGCATATAATTTATCATCAGACACCGTGACCCTGCATAAGTCCTTTTCAGGAATAAGTTTTACAACTCTAAGGTCGTTAAAGTTCATTTCCAGAACATTTTTGAGATCAAACTCAATTCTATTGGTTTGAAGCAGTTCGAAAAAATCTCCTATTAAATTAATATCCCTTCCCAATTCAACATAAAGATAAGCATCTTCTATGTAAAACCTGGAAGTAGCAGGGGCCTCTGGTGCGGGCGCTTCGGTTTCATTTTCAATACAAAATTTCAATATATTCAGGGTTCTTTCCCACTGGCCCCTTTGTGCTGCATTGTCATAGGGAGAAGAATTGCCATCGCCGGGACTTGCTATTTCAACCTCAATTACGGTAGTTGATGCACCTGGAGAATCAAACTTAAAGACAACATCTCCGCTTTCGCCGGTTATTTCAACTTCCCTTTTTACCGTCAGCCGCTTTATAGTCGATGGGGTAGCCATTCCCCAGTCTAACTCAGCTCCCGCTTCCCAACCGGGTGTTACGGATTTAAGTTCAATACCGTACCATTTAATCCAATTCCCTGGAATGGTGTAGTATTCCCAAACCACATCTATCGTACGATCAACAGTTCGGGTAATAGTTGTCATATTAATGTTCCCTCCCTAGAGCTTGTCACTTTCTTCGCTATTGCTTCTTATAACTCCTTTTGAATTAGACGTAATTATATTAAAAATGCTCGATTCTTATTATAATCACCTAGGAATTCTCTGCGGCCATTTTGGATTGTCGTAATGCAGGGATGGCTGATGATCTCCTTAAGAAGATGTCATTGGACCGAATAGGAAAAGATCCACCCGTACAGGAGGATTATTGATACGGCTAGCTAAGGCTAGTATGAGGTTGCTACAGGGAGTATAAGTTTAATAAGGGTCTTGTGATAATTAATGTGGGATTAACGTGATGTGCAATCGACGAGCGAAATAATATTATGGAGCCTATTAGGATTTCGCCAACGCTGTGAGTCGGGCAGGGAGTCCCTGCCCGACTCAGCATTTTATTGGTTTTGTTCGGTTAACACCTTTTGCAGGTCCTTGTAGGTCCAGTGTGGGGAGGCATTGGGAATGGTTCCCACAAATCGCACTTTTCCGTTTTCCGCCTTCATTGATTTAACGTTGAACTTCTTCTGTTTGGCTATCCCGCCCTGTACCAGATAGGACTGAACGAAGCCGGTGATTTCACCCTGGTACTGGTTTAGAACAGAAGAAGGGATCGATAGGCGACCGACCTCAACCTTCTCCAGGACCATCTGCACTTTATTGTTGTCAATCTGTCCCCTGGATTTAATATAGAAGGGGAAGTCATGCTTGAACTTTACGTAGTCAAAGAAGTCGTCGACCATGGAGGTCGGAATACCGGTCATACCGGCGAAAACATAGAGCCTGGTGACGGAAATCAAACCTACCATTTCAGCACTGCCGTCTGCGTTAATAAGTATCTGGGCATTGCTAATAGGCCAGCTCTTCCAGCTGCCGGTTTGCAGCAAGCCGGTTATTTCAGCGGAAGTCAGGACTACGTCCACGTTCTGAGGCTGCCAGGTGGTTACCAGAACCTTAATGAAAGTTCCGCTGGTTACCGGTCCGCTGGGCTTGGTCGGCCCGGGGGTCGGCTGAGGTTGTTCCGTTTTGCTGGGCACCTTTAATTTCGGACGCTTCTGTGCCGCGTCAGCAATAAGCTGCTGGCGGGTATTGTCATCCACCACCGGGGGCATGGCCTGAACCGCCAGTTTGGTCATGGCGCTGTCCAGGTCCTGCGGCATGGGTCTTACACCCAGATCACGCGGGCGATCCGATCCAAAAACACTCGACAGCCAGGGGAGGAAGCCCAGATAGCCCAGCGCAAGAACCAGGATCAGAATTAGAACTCCCAGTATAATAAGTATCTTTTTTGCCATTTTCAAGTCACCTCCCTTCCGGTGGCAGAATAAAATCTGGAGTTTAGATATATTAAAATAGCGAGTTGGCTCAGTTACTTTCCAACATAATTGTCATTCTGCCAGGTGCCTTCCATTACTTTGCCGTTGGCATAAGTATAAACTCCCCGGCCGTTTAATTTTCCGTCATTGAATTCCCCTTCATAACGATCACCGCTGGGCCATGTGTAGACGCCTTTTCCGCTGCGCAGATCGTTTTTCCACGCTCCAACGTATTTACGCCCGTCAGCCCAGGTAAAGGTTCCGGTGCCTTCACGGTTCCCGTTAACCCATTGTCCCTCGTATTTATCACCATTGGCATAGGTAAAGGTTCCCTTGCCATTTTGGAGATCGTTTTTCCACTCACCTTCATATTTATCACCGTTAGGCATAATGAGGACTCCGTAGCCATCTTTCTTCCCATCCGCCATGCCCCCGGAATACTGGGGCGTATATTTGCTCTTGATGAGCCAGAAACCGATTACGGCTATCAATACGACCGCGCCCATAACAATCAGGTTGCGTTTCAGATTGCTGGTTTTGGGCACCACCGCTGGCGCCGGCGGTCTGACCGGGGTTTCAGCCGGGGCGGCGCTCGTGTAGCCGGTTCCACCCGCAGCCTGACTCCTCACGACAGCTTCAGGGCTGGCAGCCGCCACGGCATTTTGGAATTCTCTCATATCCGGAAAGCGGTCTTCAGCTTTTACCGATAGGGCTTTCATCAAAGCTGCTTCTGCACCGGTCGGTATTTTGCAGCCGAATTGGGTGGGGCTCGGCATGGTATCCCCGGCCATCCGGTCTAAAGCATCGGGCGGAACGGCTCCGGTTAAGGCCCGGTAGAAGGTAGCGGCCGCGGCATATTCGTCGGTCCAGGGACCCTGAATGCCTTTGCTCCTGTATTGCTCTTCCGGGGCGTAGCCCGGTTTGAGTATAACGGACAGGCTTTTACTGTGTTCACCCAGGGCATGACGGGCGGCTCCGAAGTCCAGTATCTTGACCAGACCTTTGCCGGTGATAAAAATATTGTCCGGGCTGATATCCCGGTGGAGAATACCGGTTTTATGTATGACCTGTAATGCATCGAAAACCGGCATCATTATCTGCAGGGCATCTTCATATTCCAGACGGCCGCCTTTGGATTCGATATATTCCTTAAAGGTCTGACCTTCTACGTAATTCATTACAAAATAAGCCGTGGAGTTTTCCCGGAAGAAATCCCGTATTGAGACGATATTGGGATGGTCTTCAAAGCTGGCCAGAGTTCGGGCTTCCTCTAAAAATTTTTCCCGGCCTTCATCAAAAAAGGCCTGTGAATTCGCACTGGTATAAGCAGTAACCTCGGTGTTGCCCACAGCCCGGGTGGCAAAATCGCGGGGCAGGTACTCCTTTATGGCCAGTTTGAGGTTCAAGTCCAGATCCCACGCTAAATAGGTAATGCCAAACCCGCCCTGTCCCAACATCCGGCCCAGTAGATACTTGCCGCGTAGAATAGTGCCGGGCTCCAGCTGCTGACCGGAACCGGTGACAGCGCCCTCCTGCCATCCACAGAATGGGCATACTGCGACTTCTCCCTTATCTGACATGCATCCCAGGCATAATCTGTTTATGTCCATTTTCATCACCAATTCCTGTATTAATGCTTGGTAGTATTATTTTAAGATATTACGGTGATACGAAGACATCGTTTTTCCACATTCCTTCTTGGACCTGCCCATTGGCCCTGGTCAGCTTGCCCCGGCCTTCTTTCTTGCTGTTGACAAAGCCACCTTCATATTTGTCTTTGTTGGGCCAAACATATACCCCCTGGCCTTCGAGTACGCCATTCTTGACCTCCCCGGTATAAACGGCTCCGGTGTTGTAGTTGATGGTTCCCTTTCCGGTCATGGCGCCTTGCTTAAAATCACCGGTGTAAATATTTCCATCCGGATAGACATATTTACCCTGACCATCCTGGACTCCCATCTTCCAATCACCTTCATAGGAGCTGCCATTGCCCGATTTCAGCAGGCCCTTGCCATCCGGCTTCCCATCTTTCCAGGTGCCGGTGTAGGTGGTGCCGTTGGCCTGGGTCATGGTGCCCTGGCCACCAGGCTGGCCTTCGGCCATTTCGCCAACGTATTTGTTTCCGTTGGTATAGGTAAAGGTATGCTGACCGGTTTCTTTACCACCCCGCCACTCACCTTCGTATTTTCCCTGTGAAGGTACGGTCGCTATGCCATGCCCGTGAGGTATGTTATTTTGTAAATCGCCCTGATACTGCCGCCCATCGGCAAAAACATAGCTTCCCGTAGTCTTTTCCGGACTGAGCGTCCACCAGACGGCGCCTATGACCAGAGACACCAGGATTGCCGCCACAGCAGCCAGCAATAGACGGGGGCGCGGTTTGGCCGGGGGGTTTTTGGCCTTATCAACCTGGAACCCGACAGGCGTCTGGTAGTCCGGGGCCGCGCTTGGCTGAACTCCCGAAGACTGACCGGTGAGCAAGGCCTGTTGGAACTCCTTTATGTTATGGTAGCGATCGCCGGCTAGAACCGCCAGTGCCTTAAGCAAGGCCGCTTCGCTGGCATCAGGCAGCACCACTCCCAATTGGGAAGGCGGGATAAGCTCTTCCCGGGCCAGCCGGTCCAGGGATTCAATCGGAACCCTACCGGTTATCATCCGGTAAATAGTGGCCCCCACCGCATAGATATCGGTCCAGGGCCCCTGGTTGCCTTTGCTCCGGTACTGCTCTTCCGGAGCATAGCCTGGTTTTAATACAACTGACAGACTCTTGCTGTGCTCTCCCACTGCCTGCCGGGCCGCCCCAAAGTCGAGCAGCTTTACTATTCCCTTATCAGTAATGAAGATGTTATCCGGACTGATATCCCGGTGCAGAATACCTGCGGAATGCACCTCTGCCAGGGCGTCCATCACCGGCATCATTATAGCCAGGGTAGTTGAGAAGTCGAGTCTATTTTCGGGTGCATTTTTTAAATATTCTTTTATTGTTACGCCTTCGATGTAGCTCATTACAAAATAGGCGGTTTTATTCTCCCGGAAAAAATCGCGTACTGAAACGATGTTGGGATGCTCTTCAAAACGGGCCAGGGTTCTGGCTTCTTCCAGGAATTTTTCCCGGCCTTCCTCAAAAAACCGGCTGGAATCTCCGGTATAGAGCGATACTTGGGTTTCCCCCAGGCTGCGGGTGGCAAAATCCCGAGGCAGATATTCCTTAATGGCCAGTTTGATGTTCAAATCCATGTCCCAGGCCAGGTAGGTAATACCGAAGCCGCCCTGACCCAGCACCCGGCCAATCAAGTATTTATTTTGCAGAATAGTGCCCGGGGGCAGATTTTGCCCGGCTGGAAACTCCTGTTTTTCATCCCAGCCGCAGACCGGGCAGATCTGATTTTCACCTTTGTCATACATACATGCCAGACAAATGTTTTTCGGGTCCAAGGAAAAACCCCCTAATATAAAAGGTCAGATATTGATCAATTTCGCCAGATGGTACTTTTTTTATCACCTTTCTAAAGGCTGGGCAGATGAACTTTTGGTCGTTTTAATCCTTACTACCATTAATATTAAACATATTACTATGATAGTTCCGTATAGCCAGGGATATATCTGATGGTCCAGTGCCCCACGGATTACTGAAGCCCGGAATCCGTAAAGGCCCCAGCGCCAGGCCGTAAACCACAGTCCCAAAGTCAAAATGGCCAGACCGGAGAATCTTCGGCCGTATCTTTTTAAAACCCAGATGCAGATCAGAGCACCGGCCACAGCGGAAATGGCTTCATAGAGCTGGACCGGATGCAATCGGGTCGTCCGTGAAAATAAGGTCATGCCGCTGCTCATGATCTGATAAGCGAAAGCCTGGGAACCGGGCGGAAAAGAAACGCTCCAGGGAAGGCTGCTGACTTTGCCAAAACAGCACCCATTTAAAAAGCAGCCGGTTTTGGCCAGGGCCAAACCTATACCCAATCCGGGAGCGAAGGCATCACCCACCATCCAGGGATTCAAACGCAATAACAGGCAGGCCGCAAATCCCAGGATGCCAGCCAGGGCTAATCCGCCATAAACTGAAAAAAACCTGAAGTGCAGATCGAAAACGCGGGCCATGGTAAGTGAAGAAAACCCTCCCTGGCTTAACAGATAAAGCACCCGGCTGCCCAGCAGGGCAGCCAGGTTGACCAGCAAAATGATAAACAACAGGCTTTTTTTATTTAACTGCTTCCGACTTCCAACTATGTAACCTCCAGCTGATACACTCAAGGCAAACAGCCCCATAAAAAGCCGGTAGGATGACAGGGTCAGCTCCAGGCCTCCCCATGATAATACTATTTGAGGATACAATTTGCCTCCCTAGTTCTTGGGCACCGTCACGGTAGCATTGACTGCGGTCATTATGCCCTTCATGGAGAACGAGCCGTCTTTAGCCTTTGAAGAAAAGATTCCATTTATAACCAGTTTGGCATCAGTTTTTGCCAGCTGTTCCATATAGGCATTGGAAGTAGTTCTCATCTTGACTATATTCTCTTTCTGCTCAATTTCTTGCTGTATTTTGGCTTTATCAGCATCTGGGGCACTGGCCAGCTTGGTTTTGAGAGCGGCGATTTCATCCTGCACAGCTTTGAGCTTTGCCTTCTCATCATTTGCTTTCGCTCCCAGGCTTGCTTGATAATCCTTGGTCACGAAAGAGATACTTATATCCTGTGTGTCAATAGTATCACTGCTGCTTGATGGGTCACTAACGGTCAATTTGCCGTTGACATAGGTTACGGGTACTGCTTCCGGCTTGCTGCTGCTGTCCTTGTCTGTAAGCCCCTCAACATTCATCGTCATGGTGCCTTTACCATCGGCCCCGACCTGCAAATCAATTACTACCGGCAGGGGAGCATCTTTCAACGCTGCCAGAATGGCATAAGCGCATGCTTCTCCAGCCTGTTCTTCACTGGTGGCTCCTTTGGTTTGCTGGGGAACATTAACCTCGGTGAAAACCATTACCCCAGTGTAACGCCCGGATATTTCTGCTGCTGTAGGATATTTGGCGTCTTTTGTGGTGGCCAGTTCATCCCAGGTAGGCACCTTGGGCGGAGCCACAGTTTGACTGGCATCTGTGCCGATGGTTCCAGCATCACCGGTTTTCTTCTTACAACCGGCCACACTCATCGTGCCGAGCAGTAAAAGAACTGCACAGAACAATACCATCCATTTTCTGAAATTACCCTTTTTCATCTCACCACTCCTTAATTTCCTTGGATACGGCAGCTGTCTAGTACACTGTCAGCCCCAATTTAAATTGGTTAAAAAATTCCGTATAAAACCGGCCGCTCCTTACCTTCTATGGCACCTCATTTGCCTTCCATAAGCAATCCTAAGCACCAGCCATCCCTGGCAAAATATTCATTCTGGGTACTTTAATTAGCGACAAGCAACACGGAAATCTAAACCGGGCTCTAAAATAAAATTAGGCTTGACAGTGTACTAGCATCCTTAAGGTCTAAAACCGCAACTTATAGCTGTGGAATTCGCCACTTCTTCCATATTTCCCTGCTTTTTCGCACCTCTTTAAGCAGGCCCAATGTACTATTGAAATACCGGACTGTCCAAATAAAGAACCGGGAGGTATCTCCCGGTTTCAGACCGTCGACAAAAGCGAATTTGCAGCTCTTTGGCGTCCTGGCATCGGCGGCTCCTTGGCATCCTGCCACCGCCGCACTAGTTCCTCCATGAACGTCGCTGTACTAGCCCGTCCATGGACGTCGTCTACGTTGCTCGCTCTTCGCAAAATTATATAGATTTTAAAGTATTAAAATTTGTTTATTCCATCCAGAATAGCCGCTAAAAGATCTCCGGTGCTTTGATTTCCAACTTCCAATTTGACCAGGGCCGCATGGTCCATTTCAGTGGGTCCCTTATTGATAATAACCAGGTCCCGGGCAAAGGTGGAAAAGTCTTTGACGAAACCGGCCAGGGGGTATACGGTGAGGGATGAACCGATCACGATCAGCAGCCGGGCGCCGAGGATCATGTCTCTGGCACCAACATAGTTTTTAATATTTTCCCCGAAAAGCACTACATCCGGTTTTATAACACTGCCGCACAGCGGGCAGCGGGGAACCGCATTGGGAAGGCCGTCCAGGCAGCTGCGGTCAAAAGTCTCCTGGCAGCGTATATCTGTGCATACAAACTGCTCGGCATTGCCATGAATGGGGATGACGTTTTTATTTCCCGCTCTCTGGTGCAGATTATCAATATTTTGGGTTACAATTCCCTTGATGAGGCGCTTCTTTTCCATTTCAGCCAGCAAAAAGTGTGCCTTGCTGGGCTCTACCGGAGGAAAGGTAAAGTACTGGCGGTAAAAATCATAAAACTCACCAGGATGACGGCGAAAGAAATCTATATTGATGATGTTCATTACCCGGTTTTCGCCTAGCTGCCGGTATATGCCGTTTTGCCCCCGGAAGTCTGGGATGCCTGCTTCCGTGCTGATCCCCGCCCCGGTTACCACTACCGTATTGTGGGACAGCTTCATGGCCTTTACGATTTGCCTTATCGAGTCATTCACTTTAGTTTAGCCCTCCTCAAACCGTATAGGAAGTATACCGGGCAGACTAACGTCCTGCTCCTGCTTGTTCTGGCAGCCTTCCTCCAGATTCCGAACGATGTTTTTAACCTCCAACCAGTCTTTTACCCGCCTGACATTCTTGGCCTGTATATGTTCATTATAGGGATAGGTAAAGAGCAGGACCGGCAGCCAGCGGCTTAGCTCCAAAGCCTGGTCGTGATGATCCTCCAGCATAATTTCCACTCCGTTGTCCAGGCAGGCATCTACTTTGCTGGAATAGTGAAAATCGCTGGTAGTGTTCATGATCAGTTTGTGGTACACAACCCGATGCCTGCCCAGCCACTCCCGGGTGGCCTGTTCGATCCCCGGAGAATACTTTTGGCGCGAAGTGATTATAACCAGATCATGCCGGCTGCTCCATTCACGCATTATTTCTACCGCCATGGGCCGGGGCTTCACATGGGTATAGATATCCAGCAAAGAGCTGGCAAAAAACCTTTCCACCACCGGTCGCGGCCATCCCAGAACATCCTCTAACAAATAAGCCTGCTGATTGGGAATGATGTTCAAGTGGTTTTCCCGGCCAAAGCATTGCGCGTATTTTAAAATTACCTCCGAGGTACTGGTTATGGTGTTGTCAATATCGATGCCAATGCGCAATTTTCTTCTCCCCGCCCTATAATTAAAAACAGGGCTAACGCCCTGCTCAGAACGTCGACAAAAGTGAATTCACAGCTCTTTGCCATCCTGGCATCGCTGTACTAGCCCGTCCATGGGCGTCGTCTGCGTTACTCGACAATCCTGCTCAATCAACGTACTTATGTACGCCTCAATCGCAGGCCTATCTCGCGCCTTGCTCTTCGCTTCCGTCGCTCGCCCTGCTGTTTTCTAACTCAAATCGGAATGGCACCGATTTGGCGCTCTGTAGTTATTCTCTTAAAACCGGTGTTTCTCCTGCCGCGGGAACTTAACGCAAAACAGTCTAATTTAGTACTGCTCTCTACCCGGATGGGCGATCCTTTCATGCACCTTGGCCATTTCCCAAACCGCTCCCAGGAAAATCCCGCTGCACAGAAACAAGAACTTTATGGTGCCCGGTTTGACCATGTCAAATGCCCCCTTTGTTTTTACTTAGTGTTTGGCTAAAAGCGGCAGCTTCATGCTCGATAATTTATGCTAAAACACCCTTCTAGATCCGCTTTTGCCCGATTATTCATTTCCTTTTAAGAAAAAAAGTATAGGGGGGGTGATGTTTTGAGTTTCCATCACCCGGCCTATAGAGAAGTGATATAAGGGGGTTATGGGTTTGGGTACCCATACCGGCTAATATAATTAAGGGGGAAACTGCCACTTTGGCGTAAAACGTAATATTTGTTTTGAATGAATTTAAACTATCTTATTGCTCCTTACCCAGATATTCATTTGGTCAGCTTCTTTGATGAGTTCATCACGAAGCTCAGGATGGGCAATGTTGATCAAGGCTTCGGCTCTCTGCCAGGTCGATTTGGCTTTTAGCATGGCCACTCCATATTCAGTAATCACATAGAAATTGATGCTGCGGGGTACGGTAACAATCGCTCCCGGGGTCAGAATGGGTTTGATTCTGGATTTCAGATTTCCTGCCTTGTCGGTAAAGGTTGAGGTCAGGCAGATCAAGCCTTTGCCGCCTTTGGAGATATAGGATCCCGATATGAAGTCCAGTTGACCGCCGGTGCCTGAAATATGACGTATACCTGCCGATTCTGAAGCCACCTGGCCATAGAGGTCGACTTCTATGGCGTTGTTAATGCCTACTACGTTGTCATTTTGCCCGATAATATAAGGATCATTAGTATATTCCACCGGGTAGATGGCACAGGCGGGATTGTTGTCCATGAACTCATAGAGCTTGTTGGTTCCCATGGCGAAGGTATAGATCATTTTGCATTTATCCAGCTGCTTACGGCGGCCGGTTACGCGTCCCGCCTCATACATATCCACAAATGAATCTACTAACATCTCGGTGTGAACACCCAGATCCTTGAGATCCGATTGTGCTATCATGGCTCCCACCGCGTTGGGCATGGCGCCGATCCCCAGCTGAATGCAGGCTCCGTCTTCGATCTGCTCCATGACTATACCAGCGATCTTTTTATCGGTATCAGATATAGGCAGCTCCGGCAACTGAGGCATGGGCTGGTTGTCCCCTTCAACGATGTAGTCTATTTCAGAAATGTGGATTGCCTCACGGTTGCCACCCAGGCACTGCGGCACATTCTGATTGACTTCGACGATAACGGTCCTGGCCACGTCGCAACTATTGGGAGTCAATGAGCACGATGTTCCAAAATTGAAGAAGCCATGCTTATCCATAGGCCCAACCTTTATCATGGCCACATCAACATCTACATAACCGCGATAGTAAAAACTATTGGCTTCATGGTAGGTCAGAGGTATATAGTTGCACAGGTTCTGGTCGTGCAGCTTGCGGCTGGCGGCACTCATATGATTGTCGTTGTAAATGAAGTGCTTTCGCTCCGGATCCGCCAGCACCGCTTTGGGGGGAAACGGGCAGGTAGTCGTCCGGATATTTACGTTATGCAGTTCTTCAACGCGTTTGGCAAGAGCAGCGTCCAGGTAGGCGGAGTTCATCATAAACTCCCCGTAATGAACAACATCCCCTGACTTAACCACTTTCATGGCTTCATCAACCGGTGTTAATTTGCGCTGGTATTCCGCACTGTAATTCACTTAAATTACATCCTCCCTTTAAATCCTAATACTCAAAAACATCGGTTGGAACATCGATTGCTGAAGTATCGGCATCTAAAACAATTTCGGAAACTGCCCAGACGTTGGGTACTACGTTGCGCAGGTAGTATTTAGCGGTGTTTACTTTGCCGAAATAGAAATTGTAATCAAAATGGTCGGGGCCCAATTCCTTGGCCTTTTTGTCAGCCAGTAAACCCTGATCCAGAATCAGACGTCCACAGAAGAGCTGGGCGGAAGCTGTCAAGACCCGGCGGGAATAGAGCGGCACCAGGCTGGGGTTGCTCTTGAAATATCCCTGCAGAGCGGTGGTCATTTCCTTATAGGCATTAAGAGCCCTATCCAGGTTAGCGAATTCCTTGGCAAAGGTAGCATTGCCCTTGTTAGCCTCACAGAAGTCAACCATTTCCTGAATCCAACCGGCAAATACAGAACCGCCTTTCATGCTCATCTTGCGTCCCACCAGGTCCATGGACTGAATGAAGTTAGTTCCTTCCCAGATGGAGTAGATCTTCATATCGCAGGCCAGCTGACCGACTGGATATTCGGAGCAGTAGCCATAGCCGCCGTAGCTCTGAATGGCTTCACCGCACAGCCACCAACCTTCATCGGAAGGATAGGCTTTGCAGAGCGGGGTGGTCATTTCGATTAAGTCACTGGCCGCTTTTCTTACCTCTGGATCGGGATCCCGATGCCGCTGGTCAAAGGCCAAATACACCCGGTACATCATGGCCCGTATGGCTTCGATATGCGCTTTGCCGGCCATAAGGGTGCGCTTGATATCTTCGTGATTGATAATGGCTACCCGGCCTGCTTTGGGGTTGGTCATCAGGCGGCCCTGGATCCGCTCCTTGGCATTGTCGCGGGCGTTGGCGTAAGAGTTGATGACACAGGAAAGAGCCATGTGGCCGGTCTCCATGCGAGCCAGATTCATCATCTGGAACATCTGGGCCATTCCTTCGCCTTTACCGTCATTATTTCGGGGATCTACACCCAGCAGCCAGCCGCGGCAGCCGTCGTTTTCACCAGCCGCCAGAGCAGCGGTAACTGAACCATGCAGGCCCATTTTGTGTTCGGCACCGGTGGTTTGAAAATCATTGTCCTCCAGGCTGCCGTCTTCATTGACCCAGTATTTAGGAACGATGAATAATGAGATACCCGAAGTTCCGGCTTTAGCCCCTTCCACCCGGGCCAGGTATAAATGAATAATATTTTCGGTGAAATCATTGTCTCCACCAGTTATAAATATCTTGCTGCCTTTGATCTTAAAGATACGGGGATCGTCAGTGGGATAGGCTTTGGACAGTATATCACCAACGTCAGAACCGGCGCTGGGCTCGGTCAGACACATGGTTCCGGACCAGGTTCCATCCATCATCTTGGGCAGGAACATGGCTTTCAGCTTTTCGTCGCCGTAACTTTGAATAAGACCGGCTGCACCGGTAGTCAGTAGGATATAGGGCATGAAGGCCGGGTTGGCGGCGCAGATTAATTCCCAAACCGCAGCATAGAGCATTTCGGGAAGTACCATGGCGTCTTCGGAATCATCAACATTGCTGGTGCCCCAGCCTTCTTCTTGCAATTTGTGGAAAAGGGGGCCGAAGCTGGGCGGAGTGGTGACTTTGCCGTCCGCAAAGGTTACCGGGTTAACCTCACCGTCATCATTGGTGGGCTCAATAACTTCCTTGCACATCTTGAGAATGGGTGCTAAAACCGCTTTAATATCATCGCGGGAATAGTAGTCGGCAAACTGCGGGTAATTAAAAACTCCCTCTGTGGGAAGCCATTCCTGGATTATAAATTCGAAATCCCTGATATTGTTTACTGCAAAATTGGATGCCATTAATTATTCCTCCAATCGAATATGCTTCAAATGGTCTTTAAAGAACTGGGTGATGGCCTCAAACCATCACCCAGCCGGTAAATCTTAAACGCTTATATATCTCTGGTCCAAAGTGAGCAATAGGCTGGTCCACCGCCAACGCAGAGGGAGGCGCCGCCGACCGTCTTGCCCTGTTTTTCCAATTCATAGTACAGAGAGACGACTATGCGCAGAGCGGTACATCCTACCGGATGCCCCAGGCCGATTCCGGAACCATTTACGTTGACCTTGCTCATATCCATTTCGATGCCGAAATCTTCTTTTAGCATGCGGCCCACTCCGATGAACTGCGGGGCAAAGGCTTCGTTGATTTCCCAATAATCTACGTCTTCATATTTCATGCCCGCTTCTTTCAGGCATTTGGGAATAACAACCGCCGGCCCCAGGCCCATCACTTCGGGAGCTACGCCTTCGGCACAGATGTTTATCAGTTTCATTAAGGGCTTAATACCAAGCTCGGCAGCTTTGGCTTTGGACATAACGATAACCGCAGCAGCAGCGTCATTTAAACCTGAAGCATTAGCGGCTGTAACCACTCCACCTTTTCTGAAGGCTGCAGGTAATTTACCCATAGATTCCATGTTGGCATCGGGAATCATGTGTTCATCTTTATCATAGAACTTGGAGCCCTTTTTGGACTTGAGTTCAACCGGCACGATTTCCCGCTGGAAGGTTCCGTCCTGGGTGGCCCGGGTAGCCCGTTGATGGCTCAGCATGGCTAACTGGTCGCATTCTTCCCGGGTGATTCCGTATTTCTCAGCAATGTTTTCTGCAGTTACACCCATGTGGCCGGGAACCAGGCGGTCCACCAGGCCGTCATGGAGCATGGCGTCTTCGATCTGACCGGGGCCCATGCGATAGCCCATTCTGGCTTTGGGAATCATATAAGGGGCGTTGGTCATGCTTTCCACACCCACTACCAGAGCGACGTCGTTTTTCCCCAACTGAATATGGTTCACAGCAACATCCAGTGCGCGCATACCAGAAGCACAGTTCTGGTTTACATTGCAGGCATTGCTGGTGACGGGCAGACCGGCTTTCATCCCCACCTGGCGGGCGGGCAGAGAACCCTGCATATGCGGATAAACTTCACCCATTACGATCTCTTGGATTATATCAGGGTTGATTCCCGCTCTCTTAATAGCTTCCTGAGCAACTGTAACCGCCAGGTCAATGGCCTGAACATCTTTTAAGCTTCCTAAAAATTTAGCTATAGGCGTTCTGCACGCGCTTACAATTACAACATCCTGAATTTCCTTTGCCATGTATAAATGCCTCCTCATATTAATTCTTTATATTCACAAACTATTTTCCCTGGAATGCGGGCTTTCTCTTTTCCAGGAAGGCTCCCATTCCTTCTTTCTGATCGAAGGTGGAGGAGCACATGCCGAACATGTCTGACTCTATACTCATGGCTGTATCTAAATCCGTCTGCATTCCCTTGCCAATGGCGAATTTGGCAAAACCTACGGCCAGACAGGCTTTGGATGCAATTTCTTTGGCCATTTTTTTAGCTTCGTCCATCAATTGATCGGCCGGGTATATGTGGTTGACCAGGCCTATACGATAAGCCTCATCAGCCTTGATGTTATTGGCCCGGTAGGTTAATTCCTTGGCCCGGCCTTCACCTACTATACGCGGCAGGCGCTGGGTACCGCCAAAACCCGGAATGACTCCCAGGCCTACTTCGGGTTGAGCAAAAAGTGCGTTGTCGGCTGCCAGGCGAATATCGCAGGCCATGGCCAGTTCACAACCGCCGCCCAGAGCAAATCCCTTTATTGCCGCAATAACCGGCTTCTCCATCAACTCGAACATGCGCATGGTCTTTTCACCATAATCGGAAAACTCGCGGCCTTCTACGGCAGACAGGGGCTGCATGTAAGCTATATCAGCGCCGGCGACGAAGGCCTTATCTCCAGCTCCGGTCACGATCATAACTTTGATACTCGGATCGGCAGCCACATCCTCAATGGCCATTCTGATTTCGCTCAGAGTGTCTTTATTCAGGGCGTTTAAAGCCTTGGGACGGTTAATATAAAGGATGGCCAGGTAGTCTTCCTTTTCCAGAATGATATTTTCAAAGGCCATTTTAAAATTTTCCTCCCATCAAGATTGAAGCTAACGTTTATGGCTTAGTAGTTATAGAAACCCTTCTTGGTCTTCATACCCAGCCAGCCGGCCCGTACATACTGTTTTAATGGAGGTGCGGGGCGGTATTTGGGATCGCCGGTCTCTTCGAACAGGGTATTGCAGACTTCCAGAGCGATATCGATGCCAACCAGGTCGCCCAGTGCCAGAGGTCCCATCGGCCAGCCGGCGCCCAGTTTCATAGCGGTGTCGATGTCAGCCACACTGGCCAAACCTTCATAAAGAATAAATGCAGCTTCGTTGATGCCCGGTACCAAAATTCTGTTAACTACAAAGCCGGGGCCCTCTTTGACCTGAATGGGCTTTTTATTGATGGCTTTAGACAGTGCGAATACAGCATCAACCGTTTCTTGAGAAGTCTGAGCTGCTGCGATGACTTCAATTAACTGCATAACCTGAGCGGGATTGAAGAAATGCATGCCGACTACTTTGTCCGGTTTCTTATAAGCAGTAGCGATTTCAGTGATGGGCAGAGCCGATGTGTTGGTGGCCACAATTATATCATCACCAAGAATGCCGGACAGCTTGCTGTAAACGTCTTTCTTTATGTTCATCTTTTCTAAAACGGTTTCAAGGACAAAATCTGCTGCAGCGACGTCTTCCAGCTTAACAGTTCCGGTAATTTTCAGAGCGTCTGCGGTGCCAGCCGGGACTTTTCCCTTTTCTTCCTGTTTGGCAACGCCTTTTTTTACATTGGCTATACAGCGATCCACCACTTCCTGGTAGATGTCATATACTAAAACTTCTTTGCCGGCTACCGCGAAGGCCCAAACTATACCGGTACCCATGGTGCCTGCACCCAAAACCGCGATCTTGTTGAATTCCATTAACGTACAACCTCCTAATCATAATTCTTATGTCACCGTTTAACCTGACTGTTTCTGGCATACCCCCTTCTTCATGAAATTTCATCTATCCATGCTGGCTAAACTGAAGGCTATTGTTTCTGCTTGTATATATAAGCAAAATGTGTGCCAAGTTCTAAAAATAATTTTTAAAAGTATAAAAAAGGGCGGCCTACCGTGTTTTGCGGTAGGCCCCCCTTGAATCAAATCAAAATTGTTAAAATATACCACTATCCCATATTGGGATAGTGATTGTCTGTGAGAAGGCCATTATATTAACAAATAATAATAAATCGAGTCAGTCTCTCAAATTGGGATACCAGGATGTGGAAGATGTTTTATTGTATTTCCTCTTCGCTAGAGCTATATTTTTTACTCCAAACCATACTTCTCCAGCTTGCGATAAAGTGCTGAGGTGTGAATACCGAGCATTTTAGCGGTATGAACTTTGTTGCCATGAGTCTTTTCCAGGGCTTGTAGAATGATCTGCTTTTCCAGCTGCTCTATAGCATCGGGCAGGGTAACCTGGTTGGCAACTGATTGTTCGTCCTGCAAATAAGTTTTTTCCACCAAACTGGGGAAATGCTTTATAGTTAGACTGTTTTCTCGATTCATGTCCGCCAGATTCAAAGCTCTTTCCAGCAAGTTTTCCAACTCCCGGACATTTCCCGGCCATGAATAAGTCTGCATCAGCTCTATAGCTTTATACGATATTTTAGTTATGTTAATACCCAGCTGGCTGTTTATCTTTTCGATAAGCTTGTTTACCAACAAAGGTATATCATCACTTCTTTCTTTAAGAGACGGGATGCTGATTCGCACCACATTAAGACGGTAATATAAATCCTGGCGAAACTTTTGTTCGGCCACCATCTGCTCCAGATCACAATTGGTTGCGGCTATCACTCTGACGTTGACATAAATTGGTTTAGTTCCGCCCACCCTTTCAACCATTTTATCCTGCAGCACGGTCAACAGTTTGGTCTGCATGGGCAGGGGCATATCGCCGATTTCGTCCAGGAAAATGGTTCCTCCCATTGCCAACTCAAATTTACCCGGTTTACCCCCCTTTTTGGCTCCGGTAAAAGCTCCTTCCTCATATCCAAACAACTCTGATTCTAAAAGATTTTCGGGCAGGGCTGCACAATTGATGCGTACAAAAGGATAAGCCCGGCGGCTGCTAAGATTGTGTATGGCATGGGCGAACAACTCCTTGCCGGTGCCGCTTTCACCAGTAATAAGGACGGTTGATATGGTGTGGGCAGCTTGCTGGGCCAAAGACTTAACCCGGGTAAAGTCTTTTGATTCACCTATCAGATCTTCAAAATCCCATTTGGCTCTATAACCCTGGCGAAGCTCTTCCTTATATATATTGAGTTCTTTTTCCGTTTCCTCCAGTTTCTTCATCAGAATCTTGGCTCCGGACATATCCATAAACAAACTGCGGGCACAGGCGCCAATAATCTTGCCGTCTTTAATTATGGGCAGGCGGGTCACGATATAATCCTGCCCCTGGATGGAGAAGATGTCTGCCTGGTCTATTCGCCCGGTCTTCAATGTCTCCATGAGCAATGAGGTGGGGCTGACTTCCTTAATGTGTCTTCCCACTGCCTGGCTTTTTTCCACTCCCAGGGCATCCAGATAGGTCTGATTAATAGCGGTTATAATGCCTTCCTTGTCCACTATTACATAAACCATATAAGGACTTTCTATTAAGGCCTCCGATACAGCCCGAAATTCTTTTTCAGTTTCCTGCAGTTTTTGCATAAAAACTTTGGCTTCTGACATATCCATGAAAAGGCTTTTAGCGATAGCCCCGATTATTTTTCCATCTTTAATAACCGGCATCCGGCTCATAATCGTATCTTGACCATTAACCGGCCAGATTACCGCCTCGTCAACCCGCCCCGTCTTCAAAACGGCGGGAAGCTCTGAGTTGGGGAATATCTCCAGGATATGCTTGCCCAGTACTTCTTCCTTGCTGCGCCCAATTATGTTTAAATAAGTTTGGTTCATGGTCGTGATGTAGCCGTCCTTGTCCACTATGACATAAAGCATATCCGGGCTTTCCGTCAAAGCCTCCGATAAGGCTTCAAATTCCTCCCGGGTCTCCTTGAGTTTATCCATCAAGATCTGCGCCCCGGACATATCTAAAAATAAACTCTTACCGACCGCTCCGATTATCTCTCCGTTTTTCATTATCGGCATGCGGGTTACTATTGTATCACGTCCGTTTATGGGCCAAATATCGGCTTTATCGATCCGCCCGCTACGCAGTACTTCCGGCAGCCCGGAATTTGGTATTACCTCTAAAATATATTTGCCGATAACATCCTTTCTCTCCAACCCCAGTGCATCCAGATAAGTTTGATTCATCATGGTTATATAGCCTTCTTTGTTTACCGTCACATAAACCATATAAGGCGTTTCAATGAGAGCTTCGGAAAAGGCTCGAAACTCTTCTTCGGTATCCTGAAGCTTTTGCATCAATATTCTGGCGCCGGACATATCCAGGAAGAAGCTCTGTCCTATCGCCCCTACTATCTCTCCGTCTTTTATAATCGGTATCCGGGTCACTACGGTGTCCTTGCCGTTGATGGGCCAGATATCAGCCTTGTCTATCCTGCCGGTGCGCAGCACTTCAGGCAGTTCCGAGTGGGGCAGTACTTCCAGCACATATTTGCCGATCGCCTGGTTTTTTTCTAAACCCAGCAGATCAAGAAACGTCTGATTCATTACCGTAACATAACCATTACGGTCGACGATAACCAAAGCCATATAGGGACTTTCAACTAAAAGTTCATTAATGTCTAAAAGGTTGAAATCTAACACCGAAAAAGGCCCCCTTTATTTCCTGTCGCTTTCTCTTTCTATATATTTCTCGCTATATTTTAACACTTATAGGTCCGGTTATTTTACAACAAAAAAATGGAGTCTTGTGACTCCGCTTAAACCTTATATTTAAATGACGGGGTTATTTCCCTCTACAATGGCAGGATACCTTATCTTTTTAAGGACTACGCGGATTCGAGAATGATTCAACATTATAAACCAAACGTATGTTTGTAATATGATTATTATATCGCGTCAAACGTATGTCTGTGCCAATAATGGTGGTAAAATATGTATATAACTTCAGTGCGGAGGTTACTCAGTGCATAAAGAATGGGATGTTAAGGTAGCGGCAGGCATAGAATTCTGGATTATGAGAAAGTCTGCTGATTCAGGTGAATTCTGCATAATGAGAAAGCCTTCTGATCGTGATGGTTTTGGCGAACCTATAAGGTATTTTACGGCCGATTCCATAAACCAGGCCATTCAAAAGGGATGGGAAATAGCCAAGCAATACAAATTGCTATAAGGGAAAAAGCCGGGCTCTCCACCGGGCACCAATGACGGGTTCAGCTTTGAATTTATCTCGGTAAAGCTGCCTGCCTTTAAACCGGCCGCTAAAGTGCGTCCAATACCAGAAAAGACTTTCTTGAAGTGGATCTGTTCTGGTCCCAATTTTGGTCCCAACCCATTTTTGACCCCCGGAAATAAAAGTACCGGGGTCCGCAAACCCCGGTACTATCGGTTTCATATGGTGGGCGCAGAGGGTTTCGAACCCACGACTTCTACCGTGTGAAGGTAGCACTCTCCCGCTGAGTTATGCGCCCATTGCCTGTTTATTATATCATTTTAAGCCTCAAGGGTAAAACTCCCGGAGCTTTGGCTACTTGAAAAAGGTGCCGCTTACTATGGTCTGAACGCGGTTTGGTCCCACTGCTACTATTGACTGTTTGATCCCTGACAGCTCTTCAATTTTATTTATATAATTGCGGGTGTTTTCCGGGAGATCGGCAAAGCTGGTAATATGGCTGATGTCCTGTTTCCAGCCCGGCATTTCAATATACACCGGCTCACACTCCTGAAGAACGGACAGGTTCTCCGGGAAGTCATAGATCAGTTCACCCTTGTAGCTATAAGCGGTGCAGATCTTTATGGTATCAAACTGGTCAAGGACATCCATTTTGGTGATGGCTATGCTGGTTAATCCGTTAACCCGGACCGCGTAGCGTAAAATCACCGTATCCAGCCATCCGCATCGGCGGGGTCTTCCGGTGGTAGTGCCGAACTCGGCTCCCTTTTCGCGCAGGGCCTGCCCGATCTCACAGGTAAGTTCGGTCGGGAAAGGGCCTTCACCCACCCTGGTAGTATAAGCCTTCACCACCCCCAGGACCTGATCGATAGAGGTGGGCCCAACGCCAACTCCTATGCAGGCGCCTCCGGCGGTGGGATTGGACGAAGTCACATAAGGGTAGGTGCCGTGGTCTATATCCAAAAGGGTTCCCTGGGCGCCTTCGAACAATACTTTTTTTCCTTCTTTGATGGCATTATACACCAGCAATGATGTATCCGCCGTATATTTGCGCAGAGTCTCGATCTGCTCCATCACCTGATCATAGAGCTCCTGAGCTTCAAATCCCTGCTCACCGTATATCTCTTCGATGATGCGGTTTTTATAGGCCACCTGGGCTTTAAAGGTCTCTTTAAACTGTTCTCCTCCGGTAATAAAATCCCCCAGGCGGAAGCCGACTCTATTGATCTTATCGGCATAGGCCGGTCCGATACCCCGTTTGGTTGTTCCTATCTTCTTGTTGCGGTCTTCCAACTCATCGATCTTTTTGTGGTAGGGCAGTACCACCGGCGCCCTCAAACTTATGCGGAGGTGGTCGGTATCCACGCCCCGTTTGGCCAGACCGTCTAATTCCTCCAATAACTTACCCAGATCAATTACGACCCCATTCCCAATCACGCAAATGGTCTTGGGATAGAGAATGCCAGAAGGTATTAAATGGAGCATGAACTTTTCGTCCACTACCTCAACCGTATGACCGGCATTGCTGCCGCCCTGGTAACGGACCACTAAATCTGCCTGTTGAGCGAGGAAATCGGTTACCTTGCCCTTTCCTTCGTCTCCCCACTGTGCCCCCACCAATACTAGAGCTGACATTACTTCACCTCCTGGTCTAATGCGCACGCAAAAATAGCGCTGGTTTTACCAGCAAACTCATCTTAGCAAATGGCCCCTGAAGTGTCAACTACGGGCAGCTTGACCTTTGCCTGGTTTTTAGTCCGTCATATTATCGGTATAATAAGTAGGCAGGTGCTTTAAGAAGCAAAAATGTGGTGGTAAGCTTCGCCGATGTTTTCTATTCCAACTATGTTTAAACCCGTAAATCCGTAGGGGATGTCCTTGATATTTTCTTTGGGAATCAAAAGGGTGCGCATTCCCGCCTGCCTGGCTGCCAGTACCTTTTCATTGATGGCTCCCACCGCCCTGATTCGACCTTGAATGGAAAGCTCCCCAGTGACCGCCACATCCTGCCTGACCGGTCGTTCCTGTATGGCGCTTAAGGTAGCCAGGTATATGGCAGTGCCGGCTGACGGACCGTCAACCCTGCCTCCTCCAACGATGTTTACATGCAGGTCGTAGTTGTGAAGCTTTTCCCCGGTTTCCATGCGCAGGACCGAGGCGGCGTTAAAGACCGAATCTCTGGTCATGGAACCAGCCGTATCGTTGAAACGAATACGCCCCTGACCTTTCTTTTCAGCCGGAAATACTACTGCCTCCAATTCCAAAACCGAGCCCTGGAAGCCGCAGGCTCCCAAACCGTATATCTTGCCTATTTCCGAAATGTCCCGGGCCAGTTGATTTTGCTGTGGCACTAGCCGGCTGTTCTGCACCGCCTCCCGAATATGACTCCCGGAGACTGCCATGCGCTGGGGGCGCCTCCTCTTTTGATTTATAGCCATACCAAAAGCGTCCACCAGCAGCTTATTGGCGCCCCGGCCATCGCTGGTATACTCGCTTATTAAATGGGGCACTTCATCCTCTATATCAATACCTAGTTTAACTGCTGATTTCAGGACTATCTCCTTGATCTGTTCGGGGCTCAAAGGTTGAAAAAAAACCTCCATACAGCGCGACCGAAAGGCCGGATTTATTTCCTCCCGGCTGCGGCTGGTGGCCCCGATTAAAATGAAGTCGGCTGGCACTCCCTGTTCAAAGATCTGTTTTATATAACGCGGTATTCGCTCATCACCGGGGTCGTAATAGGCTGAATCAAAATGCACTCTCTTGTCTTCCAACACTTTTAAAAGCTTGTTTTGCAGAGTTAGATCCATCTCGCCTATTTCATCAATGAAGAGGATCCCCCCGTGGGCATCTGAAACCAGCCCCAGTTTGGGCTCGGGTATACCCTGCTCGGCCAGATCGCGGCGCGCGCCCTGATAGATGGGGTCATGGACTGAACCCAGCAGGGGGTTGGTGGCCTCGCGCGGATCCCAACGCAGAGTGCTTCCATCCACTTCTACGAAAGGTGCGTCATCAGTGAAGGGATTGCCGTTTTTTCCCCTGACCATCTCCAGGGCCAGACGGGCGCAGGTAGTTTTACCCACTCCGGGAGGTCCATATAGCAAAATATGCTGAGGGTAGGGGGTGTTGAGCTTGGCAATAAGTGCGCGGATGGCCTGTTCCTGCCCGACAATATCCTCCAGGATTGAAGGGCGCAAAAGATCCAGGACCGAACAATTAAGTCTCTTTCGTTCCAGCTTTTCCAACTGGGCATATTTTTTCAGGGTCTGAGCATTTTCAGTAGTATTGTTGGCTTCTTTGAGGATTTGAACTTCTATTTCTCGCAGGTATTCATTATAGCGTTCCTCAACGCGCTCTTGAATCCGTTTTTGCAGAGCTGCTTCAATTTCCCGGCGGGCGCAGTCTTCAATCACCATTTCCTCCAGACTTTCCAGCGCCGCAGGCAGGTCGTCTTCGGGCAGTTGATCGAGCGTCATATCTCTTTTGATCAAGCGGTGCAGGGCCAGCATTCGGTCTTCAACTTTTCGCGAGTCCAGCAGCTCAGTTACCTGAATCTTGTTGGCCCGCCGCTTTAATTCTAATTCCCCATAGGTGTTTTCCAGGCGTTTGTACAGTGATTCGATCTTTCGGTGCAACTGAGAATCCTTATCATAGGGTAACCCTTTTTTACTGCCTCTTTTCACCAAATCCTGTTTCACTGTACATCCTCCCGGCTTTATTCTGCTACGACTATAATGTTAAGCTCGGCCTGGATGGAAGGATAGATCTTCAACTTGACGCGGTATTGGCCCAGATGCTTTATCGGATCGGCCAAATCGATCTTCTTTTTATCAACGTCTACTTGCATGGTTTGTTTTAACACGTCAGAGATTTCCCGGGCGGTTACGGCACCGAACAATTTGTCTCCGCCACCCGTTTTAGCCTTAATTTCTATGGTCTTTCCATCCAGCTGCTCTTTAATTTGCTCAGCCCGGGCTTTTTCTTTGTCCTTTTGTTTTTGCTCCCGGACCTTTTTTTCCTGGGTTTCCTTCAAAATAGTATTGGTGGCTTCCCTGGCCAACCCCTGTGGTATCAGGTAGTTTCTGGCGTAGCCGTCGCTTACTTCCTTGACCTCTCCCTCTTTGCCCAGGTTTTTTACGGTCTGGTTCAATATCACTTTCATTCCGATTCCTCCCTTCGTGAGCGTAGCTTCCTAAAATCGAGAAGCGAGTCAAACAAGCCAAACAAGCTTAAAAATATTACCGCCGAAGGAAGAAAAACCGCACTTAAAATGATCAAAATTACCATCAGCCAGCGGCGGGAATTTGGATTCATTTCCCCCAGCTTGTAAATCACGGCTGCCAGGCCGTAATAACAGGTGATGGGTGCCATGACCACTAAAATATTGGAGCCGATAAAGTAATATACATCCTTTTGGTCATAGCCCCACAGGCAAAAGGCCAATCCTGCAATAACAACCCAGGCCAAAACCCATGGCATGGCTTCATTTAAATATGGTTTTCTTATTAGACGATCTATTTTTCGCCTGAGGCTTAAAAAACTGGCTGTTAAGAGTATGAAAAATACTACCACTATCCCCTGAAGATAGTAACTAGCCGGCAAATGGCGCGCCACGGTGTGGGATAGATTTTTAAAAGTAAGCTGCAAATCTTGTTTGCTGATTCCCTGCTTGGCATACATTTCCAACATGCCAGTGGATTCATAGGTATTGATGGCTTCTTCAAACCGCAGGTTGAGCTCGGTTTCCATTTCCGCGATGCCAATGCTGCCCTCGATGAAATAGGCCCATCCCAGATACATAGAAACACCGATTAAAACAGCAGCCGTTCCCCAGGCTCGAATTTTGTAATAACCATTGCCCCGGGCCGCCATGAATCCCATTGTGTATATGGCCAGGCCGAAAAAACACCCAAAAGCAATGAGGGCTGCTGCACCCTCTTGTAGAATCAGTATAGTCCCATAGGTCCTGTGGACCAGGGCGACATAGAGCATTAGGCTAAAGCCATTTAACAGAGCCATAAGCCATATATAAACCGGTTTATAATAAAGACCGGCCAAGACTACCAGAATGCCCCAGGCAATGGTTAGAAGCAGGGTTAAGGCCGGGGCGGCCAGTAGCAGAAAACACAAAATAGAAGTAGTGAGTGCGTAAAAAATAAATGAATGAGGCTTGTAAGAATTGTTGCGCCCCATCTGATCAGCTGCTTGTTCTTCCACCTCTATGTCGTCACCTCTTCTGCTGCTCTAAATATTTAAGTAATCCCATCAGATCCGTGTAGCCATCATCGTTCAAGTCCAGGCTGTTGGCCAGCTTCCATTTTACCATGCTCTCCATGGACTGGTAACTCACCCCGGCCCGCTGCCCCAACAGGTAGGTGCTGATAAGGACTGTGGCTACTGCGTCACTGATATCTTCCTGATCTTTTTTAACCAGTGCTTTTAAAAGGGCGGCAACGGATTCAACCAGATCGGCTTTAATCCACTCCATTATGTTTAAATCACTGGTATATTCCAGTTCCTGGCCCTTTTTTCGGATCAAGCTAATACACCCCCTTTTCCCTGGAACTTTCTTCAATCCAGAGGGTTTTTCCTGCTTGTCTAACCGAACTCAAGCAATAAAAAAAGCCCTCAATAATGAGGGCTTTTTGTCTACTCGGCGGTGTAAGGCAGCAGAGCCATGGTCCTGGCTCTTTTTATGGCCACCGTCAACTGGCGCTGATGATGAGCGCAGTTTCCGGTAATACGCCGGGGAAGAATTTTCCCTCTTTCCGTAATGTAACGGCGAAGACGGGAGATCTCTTTGTATTCTATATGCTCGATCTTATCGGCACAGAAATTACACTGTTTGCGTTTTTTTCTCCGCTCTTTTTTCAACTCTCTTACCTCCTCGGTCTAGAAAGGAATATCGTCTTCTCCTTCCTGAGCTACATAATCGACCTCGTTGAGGTTTAGTTCGCGCCCCAGGGCATTCCAATCATCTTTTTTAGCTTTGCCGGATGAGCCAGAAGTGGAACCTGTCCCGCCTTTGTCCAAAAACCGGACATCGTCAGCGACAACTTCGGCAACTTTTCTCTTTTGCCCCTCCTGGTTTTCATAGGTTCTAACCTGCAGCCGACCCTCAACCGCGGCCAGACGGCCTTTTCCCAGGTAGCTGGCACAGGTTTCGGCCAGGCCACGCCACACTACGATATCAATAAAATCCGTTTCTTCTTTATTGAACTTTCGGTCGATAGCCAGGGTAAAAGTGCAAACCGCTGTACCATTTGGAGTGTATTTGAGTTCTGGATCCCGGGTCAACCTGCCAATTAAAATCACCCTGTTCAGCACGGTTCATCCCTCCAAATTTATAACGACTACTCGTCTTTGCGAATGATTATATGGCGCAGAATGCGATCCGATATCTTGATGACCCGGTCGAGCTCATCTACGGTTTCGGGCTGCCCGTTAAAGTACCATAAAACATAGATACCTTCCAGGTAGTCTTCGATGCCGTATGCCAGCCGCCTTTTTCCCCAACCCTCGACTTCTTTAACAAACTCTCCGCCGAAAGACTCAATAATTTTTTGCAGTCTCTCTTTGGTTTCGGCAACAACTTCATCGGTCAGGTCGGGTTTTAAGATCATAAATATCTCATAAGCGCGCATCGTAACACCTCCTCCCTATGGACTAAACCTGTATAGACAGGTAACGGCTCCGGCCTTACAACCGGAGCAGGGCACCTAAAAATTATACCAGGATTTAGTTGCTGATGCAAGAAATTATGCTCGAATGGAAAAAGGGGAGCATAAACTCCCCGGGTTTATTAGAATTTTTACAAAATCCCCTTAATAAGCAGGTTGTTTAACTCTGAAACAGGTTTCTCAATAATATAGGTGTCGTTAAACAGCGCCTTAAGTACGGCTACCGGATCCCTCTGGCCCTTTTTCTTGAAGCCGATTATACAAAACCGTTCCTGCGGTGGCATACTCTTTACCGTTACCAGATCACCAATATTGAAACCCGGATTGGGAACCAGTTTTAGATGCACGGTCCCACCCCCTTAGAGATCCTTTCACCTATTACTATATGCGGGCGGGAAGCATTTGGTTTAAGATTCAACTTTTAACATGCGTTTTTCAAACTGGAGGCGGGGCATCATTACAATTCGGCCGCAGCCGGCGCACTTTATCTTGACATCGGCTCCGGTGCGAATTACCTGCCAATTGTAGCTTCCACAGGGATGCTGCTTTTTCATGCGCACCGTATCTCCAAGGGCAAACTGTTTTCGTTCCATTGCCAAACCTCCCCCCTTAGCTCCCGGCTGCTGATCTAGAGTACAACGTTCCGTATATTGTTTATATAAGTTGGAGCAGATTTTTTCGAAGTACAAGGCGGTCACGGCTCCTTGCCGTCCTGGCACCGCCGCATTATCCCGTCCATGGGCGTCAGGATTGAGTAATACTGGACGTATTTAAATTGACGACAACGCAGTAATTCGGAAAAATCTGCCCAAATTATGTGCACAAATATACGGAATGTTGTACTAAGCTTTAATCTTCATCGGCCTGAAGCCCGGCTGCAGCACCCGCCCCACCGGGGCCGCTAAACTCCCTCGGCGCTCTAATGCCTCTATCAACTTTGCTTCATTGGCTTCATCGACCGCAATAAGCAGACCGCCTGCGGTTTCAGGCGCAAACAACAGATCGGCCGGAGGCCCCTCCATGGCTTTATCTAATTCGATACATTTTTGCAGGTAATCACGGTTGTTGTAAGCCCCGGCTGGAATCAATCCATAAGAGGCGTATTCCAGGGCCGCCTTCATACTGGGAATCTGCCCAGCGTTTATTTCTATTTCAACGTCACTGGCCCGGGCCATTTCGCTTAGATGTCCTATCAGCCCAAATCCGGTGACATCGGTAAGCCCGTTAATGGTCAAGCCCTGGGCTAAATCGGGTAGTTCGCTATTTAAGCGGGTCATCCAGTAGACCGCTTCATCATAGGCTTCAGGCGAGGCCATCTCGGCCTTTATAGCAGTCGAGATGATCCCGGTGCCCAGCGGTTTGGTTAAAAAAATGCGGTCACCCACCCTGGCCCCGTCGTTTTTTAAAACCCGGGCCGGGTGAACCAATCCAGCCACCGCCAGTCCGTACTTGGGCTCCAGGTCGTCTACGGTATGACCGCCCACCAAAAGAGCACCGGTCTCCTTGACCTTGCTCAAGCCCCCTTCGAGTATACGGTGCAGGGTATCTAAATCCTCGCACTCGGGATAACAGACAATATTCATAGCCATAAGGGGTTTACCGCCCATGGCATAGACATCGTTCAGGGCATTGGTCGCCGCGATCTGGCCAAATACAAAGGGATCGTCCACCATGGGGGTAAAAAAATCCACCGTCTGGATCAAGGCCAGTTCATCGTTCAGTTTAAAAACCCCCGCGTCGTCGCGGGTGTCTATCCCCACCAGCAAGTTGGGATGAACCGGCTGGGGCAGTCCTTTAAGGATCTGTTCCAGGGCCCCCGGCCCCATTTTAGCGGCTCAACCGGCTGCCCTGACCATTTGCGTCAATCGTTTTGCCGTCATCCCCCTCACCTCCCCAATATCATATAGTCTCTTTAGAGCTTTTGCCAAAAGGCTTTATAGGCCTTATACGCCATATATATATCGGCTTTGCTGGCCACTTCAAAGGGGGAGTGCATCCCCAGTAAAGCCACTCCGCAGTCCACAACTTCCATGCCATAACGGGCCATGTATTGAGCGACAGTTCCGCCCCCGCCCAGGTCGACCTTGCCCAGTTCCCCGACCTGCCATATTACGCCTTCTTCGTCAAAAATCTGACGCAGGCGGGCCAGGTACTCGGGATTGGCGTCATTCGAATCAGCTTTTCCCCGGGATCCGGTAAATTTGGTCATAACCACCCCCTGGGACAGGAAGCTGCAATTCAGCTTTTCAAAAACCTCTGGATAATTGGGATCCACAGCCGCATTGACATCAGCTGACAGGGCATTGGAACTGGCTAAGGCCTTGCGCACATAATAGTAATCCGCCTGGCCGGCTTGGTGCATCAGTTCGGCCATTAAGTTTTCGATTATAAGTGATTGCAGCCCGGTGTTTCCGGTACTGCCTATTTCCTCTTTGTCAACAAACAGGCAGATGGCGGTGCGCTGAGGCTTTTCTATGTCCAGTATGGCCTGCAATGATGTGTAGGCGCTGACCCGGTCATCCTGTCCATAGGCACCTATCATACTACGATCAAATCCAATTTCCCGGGCCGGGAAAGCCGGCACTACCTCAAACTCGGCGCTGGTAAAATCATCTTCCTCCATCTGATATTGTTCCTTCAAGAGACCGAGGATTCTCTTTTTGATAGTGTCTCCATCAGCATCGGCAACGGGCTGACTGCCGACCAGTATGTTCAGATCCTCGCCTTTTATAGCTTCCGATAGCTTTTTCTCCATCTGGTCTTTGGCCAGGTGGGGCAGCAGGTCAGCTATGGTAAAAGCAACATCACCGGGGTTTTCTCCCAGCTTAAAATACAGCTTTTGTCCATCTTTGCGGACGACCACCCCGTGGAGAGCCAGGGGCATTCCTACCCACTGGTACTTCTTTATCCCACCGTAATAATGAGTTTTAAACAGGGCCATATTGTCTGCTTCATAGAGGGGGCGGGCCTTTAAATCCAGCCGGGGGGCGTCGATATGTGATGCGATAATATTTACGCCCTCTTCCAGGGGCTCCTGCCCAACTACAAGCAGGGCACAGACTTTATCTTTATAGTTTATAAACAATTTCTGACCTGCTTTTATTTGCTTGATTTCATTGAACTGCACATACTTTTTCTTGCGAGCCACCTGAGCGATATAGGCCACCGCCTCCCGCTCGGTTTTGGCGTTATCCAAAAACTCCATATAACCCCGGCCGAATTTGTGAACCATCTGCACCGTGGTTTCATCCATATGGGTCCAGGCATTGCGCTTTAATTCCTCTTTAGAAACCGTCATTTAACGAGCCTCCTTATTAAACTGTGCTATTAGCTTTCCGGCTGGATTGACCTGCTATGCATTAAAGCCCAGCCAGGCGGATAGCTGTTTAAATAAAATCAGCATCCCCGCTGCAATTCGAGATGTATCTATCTGATTGTATACCCAGGCAGCCTGATCCCAGCCCATTGAAGCGCCAACCTGGGCGGCTGGATATATCAAGCCGGTGAGGAGGGCTATAATCAAAAGGCTTTTTAAAAACCCCGCCGCCATACCCAGCAGGTGGTTTATTCCTGACAGGGGGGTGTTATCAAGTACGTGGTGCAGCCCTTCGATGAGCACCTGTCCCAGAAAGCATACACCAATCAATATTATTGTAAAACTAATGGCCAGGAGTAAAAGATAAGAGAGATCGTATACCTGGTTAGCCATAACCACACCGCCCGAACTTACAGCGGGTATGGCACCAGAGGGCATTCGCTGTACAATCCATTGGGCCAGAGCACTCTGCCAGCTCCACTGGGCCTGCAGCCAAAAAGCAAGCTGTTTGTATCCCATATTGGCTGCTGCGACGGCTAGCAGAACCCCGGCTATTCCTCCCAGGGCCCGCAGCATGCCCTTTTTAAAACCCGCCAGGGTACTTATGGCTAGAACCCCTGCCAGCAGGTAATCCAGCCCGTTTAGAATCACTCTATCACCCGTTTCCCTTGGAATTACCATTGATTATAACACACTAATTCCCGCATATAATGACTGATTCCGGAGCTCTTTCATTCTTCATCTTTTATCTCCAACCTTGTTTAAATGTAAAACTTCCCGAAACATATAGGATAGTGCCCCATGGCAAGTTCCTTTTTGCGCAATCACTTACATAAATATGCAAGTGATTGCATGAAATATAGGATAAGGAGCGATCGAAGGGGCTTTCCACTGTATACTGGCTTTTTCATGGTTAAATAAAAGGTGGGCATTCTGTTTTATTTGAGAATGACCCACCCTTTTTATTTTCCAATATACGTTATTTAGGAGGTTGCTTAATGCATTGCTGATTTAAGTCAGTTGGTGCTGATCGGCTGCTTGCCTGCCGCTTGCCACGACCCCAGCCAGACGGTATTGTGGCATTTGCATCGAAGCGCTTTGCGAAGATACATTCCAGGTGAGACCAGCGCCCAACTCAGTGGCTAAAAAGCGCAGGGGTATCATAACGCGGTTATTTATTATGCGTACGGCCGCTCCTATCTGCTTTTCTTTTCCATTAACCCAGGCACTGCTTTCGCCAACTGTAAATACTATTTGGGTGTCATTCTTCGTAAACACCATGCTCTGACTTTCAGCAAGCCAGCTTACTTGTGCCTGTAGGGATTCGGCCATAGTCCAGGCCGGTACCAGTAGAACACCATCATAAATGACGGGTTCAGTGTCAAACTTTAATAAAGAGTCGTTGAAATACACGTTTTTAGGTTTATCTTCAATATTTATAGCTATCTTCAAACTGTCATCAACTGTTGTGCGTATGATAACCGGAACATTGATATTATTTCTGAAGCGAAAATCCTGCACTCCATACTGCACAGCTGCATCCTCGCCCAGCGGTAAATAGCTGATCTGGATGCAGTGATTATGTCTTTCCAGTACTTCCAACCCCGCAGCTTTAACCGCCTGGTGAAGTATGCTGGCGGTCATGCACACTCCTCCGCCTACAGCCATGTCACTATGTGATTGTGATGCTATGTAGCCGGCCGAAAATCCTTTTTCAGTTGTCCTTCTGCCCACCGTGTCGTTGAAGGAAAATTCCGCTCCCGGATAGACAACCACTCCATCCAACATGGTACCGGCCAGGCAGGCATTTTCTCCATTCATAGGTGAAACGGCAATGGAGAGATCTATTGCGTAGGATCCGATTTCAACTTCCTGGGCCTTGGCCTGACCTGTCAAACCGAAGAATATACCTAGAAAAAGCAGTAATGAAATCAATATCTTTTTATGCATCCAAACCACTCCTGTAGAGGATTTTAATTAAAGACCCGGGAAGTAATTCTCCCACGGCATAGGCGAATCGGGTTGCCTGCATAGGCTATTTTTACTAAGTCTACCTTAAATAATCGAATAAACAAATGATAATCTTTAGCTCTTGTTCAAGTTTAATAGACTGGTTTGTTAACACAATAATACCGTCGTAATCGAAGCTTAAGCTGTAGGCAGGTTCCCTTTGGCACTGTAGTTCCTAATCTGATAATGTTATGGTAACTTGTATATAAGGAAGGAGAATACTCGCCGGTTATATTACGTAAATTGGAAAGCAGGTATTGCACTTGAACGGATATCCTGAGCAGGAAGGGGTTGCCAAAATGGAGCTTGAGGAAAGAAGTCCCGAACCACTTGAAGTCGGCCCTACCGTTGCATCTTTAGAATATGCCGGATTTTGGATGCGGTTTGCAGCAGCGTTTATCGACTGGGCTATTTTATCCGTGCTCGGGCTGTTCTTTATACCATTGCTGTACCTCTTTGGAATAATTGGCGCTTTATTCGGCGCCGGACTGGGAGCCCTGGTCGGCGGCAGTGAAGGTGCTGCTGTTTCTGCTTTTGGCGCGGCTTTTTTGATCATATTTATTATAGGCTTGCTCGCCAACTGGCTGTACTACGCCCTGATGGAGCGCTCCAAGCTCCAGGGCACTCTGGGCAAAATGGCCCTGGGCATTATAGTTGTTGATGAAAACGGGCAGCGGATTACCTTTGATAGAGCCACCCGACGCTATTTTGCTAAATATCTGTCCGCATTAATTTTATTTATCGGTTTTATTATGGCAGCTTGTACCGAAAGAAAGCAGGCCCTGCACGATATAATGGCCGGTTGTCTGGTTGTTGAAAAAACAACTCCACCCAGATAGATATTCCTTCTATCACCTCGTTCTATTGAGCATTTCTGAGATTTGTCCAATCTAATCGTCCATCATTTAGACTAATTGATTCAAATACCCTGCACATCTTTAGGAAATATAAGTTGTAACCTTAAGAAATATTAAGAAAATTCCCAGATACTACGATAATAACAAAAAATGCGACAAAATATTCTAATACTAAGAGGAGGAATTTTCCATGAAAAAAACCCTATTGGTTTTTGTGACTGCTGTAATGATGTTAAGCCTGCTGGCTGGTTGCTCAGGAACATCTACGGTATCACAACAACCCAAACAAGAGAATTCAGCTAAATCCGAAACAACGGAATCTCTTAATAAGAGCTACGAAATCTATACAAATTTTAAAGAGTATGTACCATTTACCGGGCTATCGGTTGGTATGAAATTAGAGGAAGTTCAAAAAATTCTCAGCGATGGTGGACTGGTAGCTTCATCAGAACTTTCAAGTGTCGGTAAAGATGGAGATAGAGTGTGTACATATACATCTGACAAGGCAAATCCTAAGGCCTCAATAAGAATCCAGGTAAATAAAGAAAATATTCTAATCAGCAGGGGATTTGGCGGTATAGTACCTACGGGAACAGAAACCGGGTTTAAACCGACTAAAGCTGATTATAAAAGCGTTGCTGACAAAATAACTGCCGGGTCTTTGAAAACCGTTACCGATGTGGAGGCAATATTTGGCAAGTCCTTCCTGTCAGAAGAAAAATATGATAGAACACCTTCTGCAGACGGCAAGAAAAAGATAATTCGCGATTATAGATGGTATGGGTCTGATTGCTGGGTACAGGTTATGACCGATGAAACCGGAGTATTTACCAGTTATAAGATAGGAGCAGTAGGTTTGAAAGACTGATATTCATTTTAGCAGTTTGGCTTATGTAAATGAAAACTCCGAATTTGATGCAGATCTAAGATCATTTTATAGCTGCACATATTCGGAGTTTTTAAGTTAATTCATTACTAATTTCCTTTAATATATCGCCATTAATCTAAACTAAAAAAACAGTCTAATTGGCGGAAGCGTGTGGGAATCGAACCCACCCACCGCAGGATCACTACGGCGCAAACTGGATTTGAAGTCCAGGCGACCCACCAGGACCGATCCGCTTCCATGTTGTAGTTCATTCAAATCCTTTAACTTATTTTAACCAGAAGGGATTCGCCTAACCAACTCATTGTTTATATTTTAAGTCCATTAGATATGATACCATATTATATCATTGAATAATTAGCTCTTTTTTGCTGGAAATAATGGTTCTAAAATGTAATGGTATAATTAATTTTATTCAAGGAGGGTTAGACTTGTGAGGATCAAACATGTATTGTGCTTAGTTTTGGTGCTTGTTATGTGTTGTTCCGGTTGCGATTGGGGTTTTAACCTAGATAACCTTGCTAAAAAGAACGGCGATTCTGAGAAGAAGGACTCCCCGGCATCATCTGCCTCTGTTGAGTCGGACTGGGTTTTTAAAGTTGATCAAACCATGAAATACCACGCTCACGATACGGATTATATAATCACACTTAAGATCAACGCGGTAAAAGAGTTGGGAACCAAAGCCCTGGGTAGGTACAATGGCACCATCTATTATAAATTGGAGCATGTACTGCCACCTGAGGATGTTTCCGGTTATAACTACTCCGAGTGCCCCGAACAGGCTATCACCTTTGAACTGGTTCCCTACAACCAAAAGGATTATGAAACGTTTGGCCAGAAGGTTAAACCCGATGCGGTGGCGCCCTTGGGGAATTTTGAAAGCATGTGTTTACAGAAGCAGATACTGAACGGGCGTTGGAAATATCACATCGCCGGGGAATCAGGCGCCATTGACAAAGATGTTGCCAACAGTGTAAAAATGGACCTGCGGATAGGAGTTGCCGGGGGAATTGTTATGGTGGATGTTATAATGCCCGGAGATTCGGTGCCGGGTTTCCAGGGTGCAATAGTCCCACGACCTATTAAGAAATAACCTGGTTACAAAACGAGGCCTGCTTGAAAAAGTTCATCGGGCCTCGTATTGATCTTTTGTTTCTGTATTATGACTTTATGCGTATATCTCCAACCCTCCTGGTAAAGCGTATCTTGTCATAGTATTCGATTAAGGGGAGGGCGTATTTACGGGTAGTGTTGAGTAAATCGCGGGCAGTTGCCAGACTGAGCTCTTTTTCCCCGGCAAAATAATCGCTCAATATTTCCTTCCCGTGCTCAATCGCCTGGGGAGTAAAATATATATCCTGGTTTATTTTAAGCAGCTGTCCACCATTTAACAGATAATTTACTATTTCATTGAATTCGGCTTCATTTATCTGCAGCTGCTGCTTGATTTCATCCAGGGCGGGAGGAGCAAAGGAGTTTTTATTCATAATTCCCATAAACTGCTCGATCACGCCCATCTGCCCCTCGTTGGGTTGAGCTTCGAAGCCTCCCAGCATGAGCTGGTTGTTCCTGCTCTTGATGGCCCCGGTCTCTTCCCAATACTTGAGCATCCGGTTAAAGGCTTTACCGTCCAGCTTGGAAAACCAGCGGCTGCGCATATCTTCTTTAGGGTAGCCCGGCCGCAGCGGATATTTTTGGTGATAAGCCTCCAGGGTGGTGGTTATCCTGTTCTTTATGTCATCCATGGCCAGGGTGCTTATAAAGCCGGCCTCTTTTATTTCAAATACCTTGTCATCATCAACCAGCTGCATCAGTTCGTCTTTAACTCGTTCCCGGTCGGCCGCACATTTCTTGCTCAACTCGTCCAAACTCAGGATCAGCGCCGAACTGTTCTCCAATTCATGAATGAGAAGGTCATATAAAGTGCCTTCCTCTTTGACCACCAAATCTTCCAATACGTCCTCCCGAAAGCGCTTCTGTTTTGGGGCCTGGGGATCTATAATAGTTCCCCCGCCTATAGTAGTAACCGGAGAATAATACCTGACTACAAAGCGATCCCCTTTGTGGGCGACCACCGGTTTTTCCATCACTATTTGCGCGTAGGCCTCTTCTCCGGGGATAAGCTCATCCCTATCTAACAGCACAATCCTGCCCATTGCTTCATCGGTCCCCAAATGAAAGCGCACCCGGTTCCAGTTTTTTAAGGTCCGGGGGCTGGAGTGCAGCAGCCGCAGCCGGGTGTCGACCCGGTAGCTGGGCTGTAAAAACCCGGAACTGGCTATCCAATAACCCCGCTTTATTTCTGACAGGTCCAAACCCTGGAGGTTGACGGCCACCCGTTGGCCGGCCAGAGCCTCGGGCACTTTTTCATTGTGGACCTGGAGATTTCTAATCCGGACGGGTTTTTGCACCGGCATCAGCTCCAGGCTGTCGCCAACATTTAACCGGCCCGACCACAGGGTGCCGGTCACCACGGTGCCAAAACCGGACATTGTGAAAACCCGGTCAATAGGCATACGAGCCTGTCCCAGGGCGGGCTTTTCCTTGACTTGTTCAGCCATCCGGCTTATTTCCTCAACCAGCTCCGGAAGCCCGGTTCCATTAGTGGCCGATACGAATAATACCGGGGCATCTTTCAGAACGCTCTTTTTAAGGTATTCTTTAATGTCGTCTTCAACCAGGAGCAGCCATTCTTCGTCTACCAGGTCCATTTTACTGATGACCACGATTCCCTGTTCTATCCCTAAAAGTTCTATAATATCCAGATGTTCGCGGGTCTGAGGCATTACCCCTTCGTCAGCGGCTATGACCAGCAAAACCATGTCAATCCCGAAGGCGCCGGCCAGCATATGCCTGATGAATCGCTCGTGCCCCGGAACATCGACAATAGCAGCCCGCTGACCGCTGGGCAGGGTAAAAGGGGCAAAGCCCAGTTCAATGGAAATGCCCCTCTGTTTCTCTTCTTTTAATCGATCGGTGTCAATGTTGGTCAAGCCCTTTACCAGGGTGGTTTTTCCATGGTCTATATGTCCGGCTGTTCCAATCACCAAAGGCTTCATGGCTGGTCTCCTTATCACGCATCATTGCCGGTTCATCGCCTGGGCGAACAAACCAGGTAATAATTTTATCTCATCTTCAAAGATGGTTCGTGCGCTGATAATGATCCGGTCGTCCTGTTTACGAACCAGCATGGCCGGGTCACCCAGGCGCAGATTTTTGGCTGCTGTTTCTACTGAAGTACTAGAAAATTCTATCTGCACTCCGTATCCGGGCATCTCATAAGTAGGGTAAGCCCCACCCCCGATAGTGTCAAAAACCTTACATAGTTCTATTTCGGCGATTCGGACATCTCCTTTAAATGCTCTGCGCAATCCTTTTAATATCCGCCTTGCCTTGCCTTGCAGTTCTTCAGGGGACCGGCTCAACATGTTTATAACCGGCAGATTTTGGGATGGCTGTCCGCTGTGGTATTCCAATAAGGTCATTTCCAGAGCCGCCAGGGTCAGCTTGTCTATCCGAAGGGCACGCAGCAGCTGATTCTTTTTCATGGCATCAATATACTGCTTTTTACCAACCAGGATACCCGCCTGCGAACCACCCAGCAATTTGTCTCCGCTGAAGCATACTATATCTGCCCCGCTGGCTACACACTCTGGCACATTGGGCTCTTCGAGCAAACCCCATTCACCTAGATTAAGCAGGCAGCCGCTGCCCAGGTCCTGCATGACCGGAACATTATATTTTTTTCCCAATTGGACAAGTTCCTTTAAGCCAACCTCGCGTACGAAACCCATCACCTTGTAATTGGATGTATGGGCTGTAAACAGCATGGCGGTGTTTTCATTGATCGCTTTCTCAAAATCAGCAGGGTAGGTTCGATTGGTGGTTCCCACTTCGACCAAAAAGGCGCCTGATTGCTTCATTACTTCCGGTATGCGGAAGGCCCCACCTATTTCGATCAATTGACCGCGGGATACTATCACTTCTTTTCCCCGGGCAAAGGTTGTCAGTCCTAATAATACGGCGGCCGCGTTGTTGTTTACCACCAGGGCGGCCTCGGCTCCGGTCAAACTTACCAGGAGATCCTCCACGTGCTGGTAGCGCGAGCCCCGTTCCCCTTTTTCCAGGTCTAACTCCAGGTTGCTGTAGTATCTGCCCATCTCGGCAACATGAACAGCCGCCCTTTCACTGAGCGGCGCCCTTCCCAGGTTGGTATGCAGGACGACTCCGGTGCCGTTGACCACCCTTTTCATCTTTCCGCAGTTGGATTTCCTCGCCTCATCTTCCACTCGGGACAATATCAGCTCTGTAGCCTGGTCCCGGTCTATATCAATCTGGCTTTTTCTTATTTCATCACGCAGCTGTCCAGCTGCCTGCCGGGCTATAGTTAAAATATACTCGCGGTTGTATCTTTCAACCAGTTGTTGTACCCGGGGCTGTTTTATTACTTCATCTATGGGAGGAATATTTTTTAGACTGCTCACTTTTTACCTCCTTGCCCGACAATTTGCTTCATTACATTATAATACAAGTCCCTTCCCATGTCTTTTACTGCCCCCAACCACAGGGCGCCCAAAATAAGTACTCCGAGCAAGCCAAACAAGGGATAGATGTAACCCACCAACTGGGAGAAGCTCTTCATAGATAAAGGCAGGGCCATAGTCATGCTAAGTATTAGACAAAAACGGTAGTTTAATCCCGTGAAGGCCGTAAACCGCTGGGCAAAGCCATAGGTATTGGCAATAGCTGTAGTGATTATGCCCATCCATAATACCAGAGTATACACGTGTTTAGCCGTAATCGACACCTGTCCGGCTACGTACAGCATGGGAACTTCATAGTGCAAAACAACCGGCAGATGTTTTCTGAGGGCCAGGTAGGTTAAAAGCACCAGCATACCCAATATAACCCCTCCCCACCAGGCTCCTTTAATGGAATCTAACCGGCTCGCGATAGACTGATATTCGGTCAAAACCACCATCGCCAGCGAAAAATTGTAGGCAACATATAGCACGCAGGCAACCAACCAATAACGTGACTCGGGATATACATAATTCAAAACCGCACTGTTGACATCAGGGGATGCCGGTCCAAACGCCACCCAACCGGCTACCCCAAGCAGCAAAATTATTTTTAGAGGAACCAGAATATTGTATGAAAAAACCAGGCCCCGTTTACCCCACAGAAGAAAAGCCGCTACCACCAGGTAGGCTGCGATTATTCCTAAATTCTTGGGCAGATACAAATGTTCATAAAAGACGGCGCCGCTGGCTGAAAACATAGTAGAGATACCCAGGAACAAAAATACACCCAAACCCGCATCGACTATCAGACTCATTCTGGGCCCCATAATGGTCGAAAACAAGGCTTGATAACGTGAAGTCTTTAAGTAGTGGGCCCGGTGCATGAGCAGGGCACCGCTCATCCCGAACAAAAGGGTTGCTGCTAGAGCCCCCCACAGCCCGCCATCACCGTAGGAGACAAAGAACTGCACCACCTCCTGGCCTGAAGCAAATCCTGCCCCAATTACCGCACCCAGATAAGCAAAAATAACCATTAACCGTGTTTTTATTTTTTCTTACCCCCAGTCATGGCACCCGGTTGTTAGTCATAAATATTACTGGGGCCGGTCTTTTACAGCATAAAAATATTTCCAGAGGCAAGAATATTATGAAGATATAGCTAAGGAGGGTATTTTGAGTTGTTGAGCAAAATAGCCAACAAAAACGCTCAGGCGTCATTCCATTATGAAGACCCTGGTTCTTTGAGCAAACTTCAATCCAGTGTCTGCTCACTTTTTACTTCTATAAACTCTGATTATTCCCGCCCCCTGGTTATTTTAAATATTGGCACCGACCGCGCTACCGGCGACTGTTTGGGCCCGCTGGTTGGAACCCGCCTGCACGGCTTATCATCGCGCATGGAAATATATGGCAGCCTTGAACACCCGGTTCATGCTACCAATCTGGAAGAAATTTTGGAAGGTATAAACAAACGGCGGGATAGACCTATTATTGGCGCTGTAGACGCTTGTTTGGGAAACACGGATCGGATTGGGTATATTAACGTACGAGCGGGCAGTTTGAAACCTGGTACCGCATTAAAGAAGAGTTTGCCTGAAGTCGGCGATTTTCACATTTCCGGAGTGGTTAATGTAGGAGGCTTTTTTGAACACCTGGTCTTGCAGAACACCCGTTTGTATATTGTGTATAAGATGGCCGATTTAATCGCCAAAGGTTTATACCTAGCGTTCAGCCAGCTGAGCCGCTATTCGGGAATAGACCGGCCTGTTAACATGAAGCTTGACTAATTCTGGTTAGGGATTCGATAACCTCACTGTCTTCAACCCCTGCGAAATCATGATAAAACTGACCCACTGCATAGAACGCCGGGGGAATTTCCAAACATATGATCTCATCGACAATTTTAGAAAGGCTGGCGAAAGCGCTGCTGGAACAAACCGGAACCGCTATAAAGACCTGTCTGGCTTTCATTCTTCGCAGATAACTGACTGCCCCTTTGATTGTAAACCCTGAAGCTATGCCATCATCGACCAGCAGAATCCGCCGGTCTTTTGGAGCGGTAGGCTGATGATAATTGCGAAATTTTTTAAGACGCAAATTGATTTCATTCTTAATGCTTTCCGCAAGTTTCATTATTTCATCATGATCCCTGGCAACAAGCTCCTTATCAATGCCCTCGTGCAAAAGGATCTCCCCATCCGGTGTAACCGCCCCAATAGCGTATTCCGGCAGGCAGGGATCATCAAACTTTTTTACCATTACCACATCTAGTGGCTTTCCAAAACTGGCCGCCACTTCTTCACCGACGACGACTCCTCCTCGGGGGACCGCCATGACCAGGTCAAATTCTATCCCTTTAGATTTCAGTGCCTGCGCCAATACACGCCCCGCCTGTCTACGATTTTGGAACAAATTGATCACCTCAACAATTCCTGCTTAAAATCATTTCGCTTTTTGGAAACTTGTATTTGGCAAATGCTGAACTACCCATGGGAAGTGAGCGAATTTTTTTTATTCCGGCCCTTCGGAAGATTTCTTTAAGGGTCGCGAATGTTTGGAATTGTCCTTCATACTATCAGTTTTGTCGCTTAATAATATATCGGAAGAATTTTTATTATAATTCATCTTGCTAGCTCCATGCAGAGTTCCTCCTTCTTCAATACTGAGAACACTGCACGTTATATCCCCCATCATCAATCCCGTCTCCGTAATCAGACAGCGCTGACCGACGATAAGAACGCCTTCTACCTTGCCAGCCAGCATTGCATTTTCGGCCTGAATCTCTCCTTTTACATGCCCGTTCTCTCCAATTACGAGATCCCCTTTGATGTCCATTTTGCCGTCGACAAAACCGTCCACCCGCATCGAGCCCTGAGAAATGATGTTGCCTTTGACGGTAACTCCGTTGGCTATTATGCTCTCTATCTGAGAAAAACTCTTATCCCTTTTCTTAAACATGTTGTGTCCTCCTTTTCAGGTTTGTTTAGGGTAAATATACCATCGGATCCTGGCATACTCCCCACTTGAAAACACTAAAATGCACATGGGTTCCGGTACTTCTTCCGGTGTTGCCCATCCTGGCGATAGCCTCTCCCTTCCTTACCGTTTGCCCTACTTTAACCAGGATAGCGGAGGAGTGACCATAAAGGGTAGTGAATCCCGATCCATGGTCTATCATCACCGCCATGCCGTATGCTCCGCGGGATCCGGTAAAGGTGACTTTGCCGTCCCCGGCAGCTACGATAGGCGAACCGTAACTATTGACTATATCGATTCCGTCATGGTATGTGGTGTTTTTACCTCCAAAAGGCGACTTGCGCCATCCGAAATCTGAGCTGATTTCGCCTTGGGACGGCCATTGATTGGGAACGCTCCTGAAATAGGCGGAGTTATTTGTAACCCGGGCTATGAGATCGTCAAGTTCCTGGTCTTGTTTGGCCAGATCAGTCTTAATCGCCTGAACCAGAATCAAACTGTCGGGATTATCGTAGGCCGGGTTTGACGGCAGGTCCTCGCCTCCCTGGCCACCATCTTTGGTTTTACCTGGAACACTGGATTCAGTTTTGATTCCCATCAGCCGTTTTATTTCCTCTTGCTTTTTACTGATATCCTCCTGCTGTTTCTTAATCTGGCCCATTTCCTGATTTAAAAATTCGATCGTCGTTCGCTTTTCTTCATTGTCATTGATAATACTGTTCACCTGTCTGATGTGGTTCATATTTATGGAATATGAGATCAGCACACCGATAATCAATAACGAAAAAAGGCATCCTAGCACTCCGGCAATGGTTAACTTCCTACGAGTAATACCTATCTTATGCATGTTCCCGGCATTTTCTGGTATCACCAGGAAAGTAAGGTGTTGAGCCTTGCGCCGTTTTTTTCTTGACATTCTACTTACCAACCTTGTACTAATATTGTAGTGATTTATGAATAATCCCTGACGATATTATTCACGTTTTTGCATTCATAATAACTTTTCCTGATAATTACTTGACCATGGCCTGGGTTCTAAATAGGAGGAGGCATCAAACTGATGTTTATTTATATCGACTGTTTTTCCGGCATTTCGGGTGATATGATGCTAGCCGGTTTAATTGAACTTGGATTCCCGCTGCAAGAGTTACATGAAACCATCCGGCAATTTGGCCTGGATATTGAAATAAATTCAGCAACCACCCGCGTCCAGGGTATTCAAGCCCGTTGGATTAAAATATTAGACAAAGCTCCCTTCCTGCGCAACCTGAGCGATATCAATTCTCTTATAGCAAAATCGGAACTACCAGTGCCGGTAAAGGAAAAAACCTGCCTTGCTTTTTCTCTTTTAGCCGAAGCTGAAGCTCAGGTGCACGGTATTTCCATAAATGACGTTCATTTTCATGAAATAGGCGCTGTTGATACCCTGGTTGACATCGTCGGAGCATTTTATGGCCTCCACTATTTAGGCATCGACGAACTTTTCTGCGCTTCCATTCCCTGGAGCGACGGTCCTATCACAATGCAGCACGGCCTTTATCCTGGGCCGGCACCGGCCACGGCGGTGCTTCTCAAAGGGATGCCCTGTCATGGGGTAAAGGCCGGTATGGAACTTGTTACCCCTACTGGTGCCGCCCTCTTAAGAGCTCTAAGCCCGCAATTTGGCACTCTTCCTGAGTTTTCACCCGAGAAGCTGGCTTATGGAGCTGGCAGTAACCGGCGGAGCGATTCAGTTCCCAATGTCCTGCGTCTGATATTGGGAAAAAAGATCCCTTCCACCCTGGAACAACAGGAAATAGCGGTACTTCAGACCCAGATTGACGACATGAGCCCTGAACACTATTCTTTTTTGTGTGAAACCCTTCTGCAGAATCCTGGTGTAATCGATGTTTATACAGGTCAAATAATAATGAAGAAGGCCCGGCCTGGTTATTTACTTACGGTCTTAACCCGCCCCGAATTCGCCGGTCAGGTTTCTTCTGCCATTATTCTTCGCTCTACGAGTAATGGAGTTCGCTGCTCCTACCAATCCCGCCTGGTTGCCGAACATTGTTTTGAGACCATTGACAGTCCATGGGGTATTATTACCGTCAAATCGGTTCTCTTGCCCGACGGCAGCCGCCGTTATAAACCTGAATACGAAGACTGCAAAACAATTGCCCTCCAACAAAAACTCCCGATTATGCATATATACCAGTATGCTTTGGAGCATTGCCTAAAACAGCCTGGAGTGGAATGAAAATGTTTCACGTGAAACAATAGGGGCTAGCCAGGTGTTTCACGTGAAACATTTATTTATGAACATTCTTTTTAGTCTATTGGGATCCCGATTATCTCGAGAATTCTCTCCAAGTCCTCTTCGTCAAAATAAGGAATCTCCAGAATCCCTCCCTTTTTTTTGGTTTTAATTCTGGCCTTGGTTGACAGATGCTTTTGTATTCTCTCTTCAATTTCCAGGACTTCAATGGTTGTCTTATCCGACTTTAGTGATTTCTTGCTCTTCCTAACCTTTTCTTCAATATCTCTGACACTAATCCCTTTACCGGCTATCTGTTCAGCCATGCGGTATTGTTCGGTCTCGCTTAACCCAACCAGAGCCCGGGCATGCCCGGCGCTTATCATGCCCTTTTCCACCATATCCAATACCTTTTGGGGAAGGCTCAACAATCTAATGGTATTGGCAATGTGGCTTCTGCTCTTGCCCAGCCGGCTGCTCAACTGTTCCTGGGTATAGTTGAATTCTTCGCTCAGTTTTTGTAAGGCCCTTGCTTCTTCCACTGCGTTCAAATCTTTTCTCTGCAGGTTCTCTACCAGGGATATTTCAGCAGCCTGAGCATCGGGCATTTCCTTCACCACGGCGGGAATACTCTTCAATTCTGCCAGCCGGGCAGCACGCCAACGCCTTTCTCCGGCCACGATTTGGTATATTCCTCCTATAGGCCTGAGAAGAATGGGCTGCAATACTCCATGTTGTTTTATTGATTCTGACAGTTCCCGCAGGCTCTCTTCATCAAAGCTCTGCCTGGGTTGATCCGGTCTGGCCTGAATCAAGTCCATTTCAATATCATTGATTGTATATAATGTCTCTTCATCATTAGATAATAGCGCTTCCAGTCCTCTTCCCAGGCCCCTAACTCCTTTAACCACGCTCCAACACCTCCATTGCCAGCTCACTGTAAACCTCCGCCCCACGTGATTTGGGATCGTATTGAATAATCGGTATACCGTGGCTGGGTGCTTCACTTAATCGAACATTTCTTGGGATAATGGTCCGGTACACTTCTTTGCTAAAATGTTTCTTAACCTCGTCTACTACCTCAATAGAAAGGTTGGTGCGTCCATCAAACATGGTAAAAACTATACCTTCGATTACCAGGGCCGGATTTAGCCTTCTTTTGACCAGTTGCACAGTATCAACCAGCATACTTAAGCCTTCCAGCGCGTAATATTCGCACTGCAGCGGTATTAAAACCGAATTGGCGGCCGTCAGTGCATTTATGGTCAGGAGTCCTAATGAGGGAGGGCAGTCCAGAATTATGTACTGATAATACTGTCTAACATCTTTCAGTGCTTTTCGCAGGCGATATTCCCTTTGGTGAATGTCGGCCAGCTCTACTTCCGCACCTGCCAGCTGAATATTTGAAGGAAGAACATTGAGGAGTGGGACGCTGGTTGTTTTGATAATACTAGCTGCGTCCTTATCTTCTAATAATAGATCATATATGGACAGGGCGTCTTTCCGTCTACTAATCCCCAACCCACTGCTGGCGTTTCCCTGCGGGTCGCAGTCCACCAACAAAACCCGGTGCCCCAGGTTGGCTATACAGGCTGACAGATTTACGGCCGTTGTAGTCTTTCCGACACCTCCTTTTTGATTGGTTACGGCAACAATTTTGGTCATGGTCTTCCACCTTTCGAAAAGCTACAAATTATAATTTCCTCCTGCAGTAAAGGAAATCCTGCCTGAAATAATAAAAGCACTCCATCGTGACTACGGAGTGCTTCCTATTATTATCATATATGATTCTGCTTTTTGCCAGTTAATTACGGGGACAAAGCCCTCATATTGCGAGTTTTTTTAGCAATACGAATTACAATCTCATAATTTAGCTCATCTTCTTTTTCTTGCAGGTTCATCTCCACGCCTGTTTGTTTTGCCCTGCGAACCGTTTCCTTTATGGTATTCACAAATATCCTGGCATCTTTTATAAAGATTGAAACCGCTTGATTGTTATTCCGGCCCTTGTTTTCAGGGGTGATTAAATTTTCTCTAAGCCGCTCCACCATTTCCTCGGTTTCCTTTACAGTCAAATCTTTCTCATATATTTTGTGCAAAACGTCTATTTGGGCCTCCCCGTTCTGCAAACGTAATAAGGCCCGGGCATGCCTTTCGCTCACCGTACCAGTATTAATATGGCTTCGCACCGTTTCACTGAGTTTTAACAATCTCAACTTGTTGGCTACAGCCGATTGGCTTTTTCCCACCTTTTTGGCTACTTCTTCCTGAGTCATACCAAACACGTTTATTAGAATACTGTAGGCGCTGGCTTCTTCAAAATAGTTCAGCTCACGCCTTTGTAGGTTTTCTATCAAAGAAACAGCGGCCATTTGTTCGTCATCCATTTCTTCAATAATAGCCGGAATCTCCTTCAAGCCCAAATAGTGACAGGCTCTATATCTTCGCTCTCCGGCAATTATCTGGTAGCCTTTTCCTTGCTCTCTCACTACTATTGGTTGAATTAAACCGTAGTTTTCTATGGATGCAGCCAGTTCTTCGATCTCTTTGTCATCAAATTCCCTGCGGGGCTGGAACGGATTGCGCACGATCTGGCTCAGTGGTACTTCACTTATCTTGCGCCCTCCTCGGTTGCCGATCCATTTTTCCCATTTCTTTTTAACCATGCCAACCTCCTAAAGGGGTCTCTTTCCTGGTATTCCAGTTCTTCGCGGATACTTGTCCGGAGTTTCCTTGCGCTTTTCAACCACCACCAGGGAGCGGTCCAATCCTTCCATAAGACAGTAATTATATACCTCGGTTACTTCTCCACCCAGCATCTCCAGGGCATGCTGGGCTTCCTGGATCTCGTTCTGATAATTAACACTCTTCCACATGAGCAGACGGCCGCCTATCTTAAGAAACGGGAGGGCATATTCGACCAGAACCGCTGCTGATGCCACCGCCCTGCTGGTAGCCACTTCATACATTCCACGCCTTTTGGGGTCGCGCCCGGCAACTTCGGCTCTCTCTTTTAAAACTTCGACATTCTTGAGTTCCAGTTCTTCAACCATACTTTGAAGGAACTCGCTTTTCTTCTGATCCGACTCCAGTAGAGTTACATGACAGTCAGGCTTCATGATAGCCAGCACCATGCCCGGAAAGCCAGCTCCGCTGCCGATGTCTATAACTCTCTGGCAGCTGAACTCGATAAGCTTAATAGCTTCCATACTGTCCCTGACATGCTTGGCAACTTCCAGGACAGGATTCTTCCGACTTACCAGGTTCTGTTTTTGATTTTCTAGAAGGATCAGTTCGGCGTATCTATTTACAGTATATTCCATGTGCTCCTCTTATTTCCTTCTTTTCTTTTCCAAATTTATTAAGAGAACATTTATATCGGCCGGATTGACTCCTGAAATACGGGCCGCCTGGCCTATAGATGCTGGCCTGACTTTCTCCAGTTTTTGGAGAGCCTCATTGGAAAGGCCGTAAACCTCCCCATACACTATACCTTCTGGTATTTTCCGATCTTCAAGCTTCTCAAACCTTCTTACCTGTTCCTCTTGCTTCCTTATATAACCTTCATACTTGGACTGAATCTCAAGCTGTTCAAGAACGTCTAAGTCCATATCTCCCAGGTATCCTCTGCTCTGCAAGTCCTCAATCTTGACCTCGGGGCGCCGCAATATCTCCCACAAGCTTACCCGGTCCCGCAGTGGAGCTGAATTTTGTTCCTGTAAAAACTGAGCCATTCCCTGATCCAGAGGCGTATAATTTTGGCTTTGCATATTCATTTTGTGTTTTTCGATCATATCCACTTTTATCTGGTAAATTTCCCACCTTTTATCGTCAACCAGACCGATCTCTCTACCGATTTTGGTCAGCCTCAAATCTGCGTTATCCTGCCTCAGCAATAGCCGGTATTCGGCCCGTGATGTCAGCAGGCGGTACGGCTCCTCGTTGTCTTTGGTTACCAGATCGTCAATTAACACGCCCAGATAGGCCTGGCTGCGTTTTATTATCAGGGGCTCTTTTTCTTGAACCTTGCGAGCTGCGTTAATTCCGGCTATCAGTCCTTGCGCAGCAGCCTCTTCATATCCTGAAGTGCCGTTTATCTGCCCTGCGGTAAATAATCCATCAACGGTTCTGGCCTCCAGGCTTAATTTCAATTGTGATGGAATAACATAGTCATATTCAATGGCATATCCGGTCCTTATCATCTTCACCTTCTCCAGACCCGGTATGCTATGCAATACCGCCATCTGCACATCTTCCGGCAGGCTTGTATTTAAGCCCTGAACGTACATCTCGTCCGTATTACGGCCTTCAGGCTCAACGAACAACTGGTGAGAATCCTTGTGGGCGAAGCGCACCACTTTATCTTCGAAGGAAGGGCAGTACCTCGGCCCGCGGCCTTTAATTACTCCGGTAAACAGCGGTGCCCTTTCAATATTATCCATTACAATTTGGTGGGTTGCCGGGGTGCTGTGGGTCAACCAGCAGGGTATCTGCTCCCGTTTCAGCCTGGGGCTTATATATGAAAAGCGCAAAGGCCTGGGATCCCCGGGCTGCTCAATCATTTTGCTAAAATCAACTGTTTTCCGATCAATACGCGGAGGTGTTCCAGTCTTGAAACGGCCCAGTTCAAGACCCAGATCCCTTAAGCTCTGAGACAGTGCAGTTGCGGGGAACTGGTTTCCCGGTCCTCCGTCATATATGACATCACCAATAATTATCCGCCCTTTTAAATAGGTTCCGGTGGTTACTACCACCGCCCGGCAGCTAAAACGGGCCCCGGTTTTGGTCACCACCGCGCTTATTCTTCCATGGTCGGCTTCAATCCCTTGAATCTCGGCCATCAAAATATCCAGATCGGGTTGGTTTTGCAGTGTCCTGACCATTTCCTGGTGGTATTCCTGTTTATCGGCCTGGGCCCTCAGTGCCTGAACGGCCGGGCCCTTGCCGGTATTTATTATCCTTATCTGAATGTTACTCTTGTCAATATTTACCCCCATTTCTCCGCCCAGGGCATCAATTTCCCTTACCACCTGGGCTTTGGCAGGCCCTCCCACCGATGGATTACAGGGCATTTGGGCAATGGTATCGATATTCAAGGTAACCATAAGAGTTTGACAACCCATTCGTGCAGCCGCCAGGGCCGCCTCACATCCGGCGTGCCCGGCGCCAATTACAACAACATCATATTGTCCGGCATCGTACTTCATCCGTTTATGCTCTCCTCCTGTTGATTCCGTTAAGATTTGTGACTCACATTCGTAGTTGACAGAATTATGGATTCGGAGAAACTTGCGAAGGAGCCTAGTAATTCACCCTCCGGGTACTACATATGTTCGCTCTGCTCACCACTAAGGTTGACCTGCGAAGGAGAGAAGCGAAAGAGGTCGAGCACCAAGGATGGTGCGAGCGCGCTACTGAGGCCGCTGCTCAAGGCTTTGCCTTTCGATCCATCGGCACTAGGCGAAACATCGTCGCCTTCGCACGGACGTGAATTAGCGGCGTCGACCCTCCTTAATCGCGACCAAAGGTCGCATCGGAAGTGCCCGTTAGGGCGAGCCTCTTGAGCTTCGATACAAGCAGTAGTTATTACTTGGCGACGAAGCTGGCTCGAAGAAGCCATGATTCTGTCAGCTGCGAATGTTTTACTTCATCCTTACTTTCCTATACAAAAGTCATGGAAAATCCTGTTTATCACGTCTTCCTTAAGGCTTTTGCCGCTTATCTCTCCTAAACTTTCGAGAGTCCCGCCAATATCAACGGCCAAACAATCAAGGGGCAATGTACCCATGTTGTTCAAGCCATCCTCCAGGGACTTTACACCCTTTTCCATTGAACGCTTTTGTCTCAGGTTGAAGGCTACTTCATAGTCTTCGCCTTCCAAAAGGCCTGAAAAAACCATTTCTTCTATAGTATTTTCAAGTAGTTCCAACCCCTGCCCTTCCTTAACCGAAACCCATATTACCGTTCTTTGGTAAAAATGTTTCTCAATATCATCCGCCTTGATCATTCTCTCGGCAAGATCGTCTTTGTTGACAAGGATAATTATCTTATGTTCTTCAATACTCTTAAATATCTCAAGATCCTCTCTGGCCAGGCCGCTTCCTACGTCCAATACCATAATTATTAAATCCGCCCCTTCAATGGCCTGACGCGACCGTTGGACGCCTATGCTTTCAACTGGATCTTTTGTATCCCTTATTCCGGCTGTATCCATTATCTTCACCGGTATCCCCCGGATATTTATATAGTCCTCTATTACATCCCTGGTGGTACCGGGCAGTTCAGTGACGATGGCCTTTTCCTGTTTCACCAGAGCGTTCAACAGGCTTGACTTCCCCACGTTGGGTTTGCCTATAATGGCAGCCTTGATTCCATCACGATATATCTCACCCCGTTGTGACGAACTTAGCAACTTTTTCATGTGGTCTATCTGATTGGCGATCCTCACCTTTAGCTCCTCATAGTCCGGCTCCTCAACTTCGTCAGGAAAATCAACACTTGCTTCTATGGCAGCGTTAATACCGATCAACTCATCTTCAATCAATCCAATCTCTTTGCCTATTGTTCCTTCCAGTTGATTTAAGGCCACTTTTAAACCTTTTTCCGTTTTCGCCCTTATAATGTCAATTACCGCTTCAGCCTGGCTGGCATCCATCCTGCCGTTTAGAAACGCCCTTTTGGTAAATTCCCCCGGCTCGGCCAATCTTACGTTGCAATCCAGGACTCGTTTTAAACATCTGCGAGCAGGTAAAATACCTCCATGACAATTTATTTCAACCACATCTTCACCGGTATAACTTTTGGGGCCTCGCATTATTCCAATCAAAACTTCGTCAATTTTAAGACCTCGGTCATCAACAATATGACCCAGGGTAAGACTGTAACCAGGCCTCTCTTTTATATCCACTCCAGGGCTATGCGGTTTAAATATCCTGGCTACTTGATTTATAACCCCCGGCCCGCTAAGTCTGATTATGGCAATCCCACCTTCACCCGGAGGTGTTGACAGGGCTGCAATGACATCTTGTATCATGCCTTCTAGCTCCTTACTTTCATTGCGTTTGGGCCAATTGTTGTCTGGTCTTTTTGATTTTTTGTCTATATATATTTACTTTTTGTCTTTTATTGTGAACCAGGTTCTGGTAGACTTCAATATTGTTCCTATCTTCTTCGATGACTAAATTCTCGCAGTTATTCTTGCCACCTGCAATCCTATCTAAAATAAACCTCCCTGATAAATCTTTCAACTACGATTTTTTATCCTTCTGACATTTATTGTCTTCCCGTTAAGCCTAAAGGATTTGTAATATAAATAGAGAAATGATGAACTAATAAACTATTATCTTTTTTGCCCCCCGCTTTCGGAGGTGTTTTTCTTGCAGGAGTATTCAGTCTATGAAATAACCAACATTTTGGAAGGGTTGATTGAAAGCCCTTACATGTTCTTTGTTATCGTTGACAAAGATGGAATCGTTACCACCATGAACCAGACCTACCTGGATATCCTGCAAATGAAAAAAGCCGATGTGGTAGGTAAAAATATCCTCGAAGTCACTCCCCGTTCCGGCCTGCCTGAGGTTTTAAGGACTGGTCGCATGGATAAGGCTGATATCTGGTCTATTAAAGGTCATGATACCATCGTTACCCGGGTTCCAATTATAAAAGACGGCGCCATCTCCGGTGCTATTGCAATGAGCCTTTTCCTGGACATGTCCGGCGCCAAGATCCTCATGAAAAAACTTCAGGAGAGTGAAAAGGAATTCAATGCCGTCCTAGAGGGTTTGATCGAAAGCCCGACCATGGCTTACGTCATAGTTGATCGCGAAGGTTATATTACGGTTATTAACCAGACCTATCTGGACATGCTGGGAATCTCCAGGGATGATGCCCTGGGCCGACATATTTGTGATATAACCCCGCACTCCAAACTTCCTGAGATAATTAAAACCGGCCGCACCGACCGGGTTGATATTTGGCCGGTCAATGGCCGGGACACCATCGTTTCCCGGGTGCCTCTCATTAAAGACGGCGAAATATTTGGTGCTATCGGGCAGAGCATTTTCCTTGATCTGTCCGGGGCCAGCATCCTTCTTAAAAAGCTTCAGGAAACTGAAAAAGAATTAAACTTTTATAAAGACCAGGTCAGTCAAATATACAGTGCCAAGTGGTGCTTTGACAATCTTATCGGTCAAAGCCAGAGTTTTGTTTCTACAAAAAATATGGCCTGGCAGCTTTCCCAGACCGTATCAACCATACTTATCACCGGTGAAAGCGGCACCGGCAAAGAGCTATTTGCCCAGGCCATTCACAACAGCAGTGCCCGCTGCACCGGTCCCTTTGTGAGGATTAACTGCGCCGCCCTGCCCGACAACCTGCTCGAATCAGAGCTGTTTGGCTATGAAGAGGGAGCTTTTACCGGTGCGCGTAAAGGAGGCAAACCGGGCAAATTTGATCTCGCCAAAGGAGGAACTATCTTTCTTGACGAAATAGGAGACATGCCCCTCACCATGCAAACCAAGCTCCTGACAGTTTTGCAGGAACGGGTTGTTGAGAGAATAGGAGGCACCAATCCCATTCCGATTGATGTCAGGATTATCGCTGCCACCAACCGCGATTTGGAAAAAATGGTTGCCGAGCAGACCTTCCGGGAAGACCTGTATTACCGCCTAAATGTGGTTAGATTGTCTATCCCATCACTTCGTGAACGCATGGAAGATATACCCTTTCTGGTCCAAGATCTCATAGATCGCCTCAATTCCCATTTGCGCACCAATGTTATTGATATAAGCCCTCCCGCCTTGGAACTCCTTCAGTCCTATCGCTGGCCAGGCAATGTCCGTGAGTTGGAGAACCTTTTGGAGCGGGCTATAAATCTTTGCCATATGAATCAGCAGAGTCATTTGACGGCAGAGCACTTTCCCTCCCTGGGAAGCAACAAGCTTTCCAAAATCGAAATCCTTGATAATGGTCAAACAGCCCTTCCCGATCTTTTGGATGGGATCGAAGAGCAGCTGCTCAGGAAAGCCCTTCACGAAGCGGACGGAAATAGGGCTAAAACCGCCAAGATACTTGGTATTCACAGCTCTGCTTTATATCGCAAGCTAAAAAAGTACGGATTGGAATAACTATAAAGTTTTGCTTCATCTACTTTTTTCTTTTTTGAAAAACCTATCACCCACTTTAGGAGATACTGTTAACCCATCCCTAAAAGTATGTATTTAAAAAGCCCAATTTTTCTGCTCTTCTTTTTTTGAACTTCATTTTTTGGTTGGCACAACTTTTGCATATATATTGTGCAAAGAGATGCGGCGCTTTATTCTGGAGAACATTGACGTGCCTTCAGACTTAGAGAAAGAAAGATTGGGAATGGTTTTATTTTCGCTTTTAGGGGGGCGTGTATCATGAAGAAAAATGACATTATTGAAAACTGGGTAGATATCTATGCCGAGGATTGGGCCAAGTTGGGTAATCCGGTAATAAGCATATCTCCCTTGAGCACTCAGGAATTTAATCAGGAACTGAGCGCTATGATTTCCAGATGGCAGGAGCGGACCGAATGGATGGAAGTATATCAGTCAACTCAGGATGACTGGGGCTATCCAGTTATCGAAATTTCTCCGCTGACTACTGAAGGCTTTAATAGAGAATTACAGAGAATGATATTCAATGAGCCTGAAGTCGAAGCAATGGTTCGTATTCCAGCCATTCCTACCAAAAAGGTGCTGCCAAAGGTCAGTTAGTCAATAAGTCAACTGTTATCCAGCATGAAGCGTAAATCTTGCCGGTCCCCAGAAAGGACCGGCTTTTTCTTTTTTAACGATCTAAACCCTTGACCTCAGATAAAAAAACAGGCCCCTTACGAGACCTGCTTTCTTATTCTTATTTCTTTAAGGATATTACCACTTTTCGGTTCGGCTCATCACCCATAGAGTAGGTCGTTATGTTTGGATCAGATTGCAGGGTAGTATGGACTATCCTTCTCTCTTGCGATGTCATGGGCCTCATTACCACGTTTTTCCTGGTCTTCTTTACCTTATCGGATAAACGCAAAGCCAGAGCTTCCAGCGAGTCTTCGCGCTTTTTCCTGTAGTCTTCAACATCAAGCATCACACGGATTTTTTCTTCCTGGTTTCTATTGACGATTAAACCTACAATAAACTGTACCGCGTTTAGCGTTTCTCCCTTGCGGCCGATCAACAATCCCATATCTTTGCCTATTATGTTGATCCTTACTCTACCTTCCTGGTACTCTATCCCGTTTATCTGGTAGTCTATCTGCATCCGGGTGAGTATTTCATCAACAACGCCGCGAACCTTATCCTCGGGTTTTTCGCGTCTGGTTACCCTGACCACAGCCGGTTTCTTGCCGATGCCCAGCAGACCTTTGCTCGGTTCCTCGATCACTTCAACATTTACATCTTCAATCTCGCAGCCCAATTCGTCGAGGGCGGCTTTTATGGCCTCATCAATGTTTTTTCCTTTTTTTTCTACGGTTTGGAGCTCCATCTTGACTCTTTCCTCCTTTGTCCCTCCTTGCTTCCTTTTCTTCAGGAGCTTCGGATTCCGCCTCATCAGAATCTCCCAAGTCCAATACCTGTGTTTCGATTACCATTCCGGTTCCAGCATCCAGGGCTTTGGTCTTGTCCATGGTGAAATTCACATAAAGCTGTTGGGCTATACTCAAAAAATTGAATGTGACCCAGTACAAGGATAGACCTGCTGCCATTTTCCAGGAAACGAAGCCAATAAAGAGCGGCATCATGTACAACATTGATTTTTGGGTAGGATCGTTATTATCTGCCATAGATATTTTCTGCTGCAAATATGTAGTAGCTGCAACCAATACCGGCAAGATGTACAATTGGTCGGGGTTACCAATATTTTCTATCCACAGAAATTTTGCATATGGACTTTGGAGTAAAGTTGCCGACAGGTTAAACAAAGCCCTGTAAAATGCAAACAAAATGGGCATCTGAATAAGCAGCGGCAGACAACCGCTGAATGGATTTACTCCGTGCTCTTTATACAGCTCCCCAAGCTTCTTCTGCATAGTCTGGGGATCGTCTTTGTAGCGCTCTTGGAGTTCTTTCATACGGGGTTGAAGAACTTGCATCTCCCGCATGGATTTCATCTGTTTATGGGTCAACGGATAAATTACTGCCTTTATGGCAATCGACATGAAGATAATTGCCAGTCCGTAATTAGGAATACCGAGACTTTGGGTTAGACCAAACATGAATTGAATTACTTGGGTAAACCAGGAAACAAAGGTCGTCCACAAATCAATCCCTGCCTATCGATATAAGCGGCGATAGCAGGTCTCACCTCCTTTACGTGAAATGCTTCGGTCATGGAACCGGGTCGTACCCACCTTCATGAAAAGGATGGCAGCGGCTCAATCTTTTGAGCGTGAACCATCCACCCTTCAATAGCCCATATTTTTCTATGGCTTCTATCGAATAATGAGAACAGGTGGGATAGAAACGACAGGTCGGACGTTTAAAAAAGGATACGCGTTGATATATTTTTATGAACAGAATCGACACTCTCGTAATCATAACTTGGCTTTCTTCATTATTTTCAAAAAATCCTTCTCCAACTCCTGGGAGCTCACACCATAGATATGGTGCCTGGCAATCACAATAAAATCGTTGTTTCCGGGTACTTCATTCTTTCGCTGCTCGATTATGGCCCTGATCTGCCTTTTCACCCGGTTGCGTTTGACCGCTTTTCCAACCTTCTTGCTGGTAACAACACCAAACCGGTTGCCGCCCGTCTCCTTTTTCATAATATACACCAGCAGGTACCGGCCGCCGATTTTATTTCCATATTTATATATATTATTGTATTGTCTTCCAGTCCTTATTCTAAATTGCCTTTTTAGCATAGGATTTTTATGAGTAAAATAAAAGGCCGCCCTTTCCACGACCTATGCACAGATGGTTTTTCTTCCCTTTTTCCTTCTATTGGCTAAGACTTTGCGTCCACCCGCACTAGCCATTCTCTTTCTAAAACCGTGCACCTTTTTTCTCTGACGGTTTTTGGGCTGGTATGTCCTTTTCATTTGTATATCTTCCTCTCTATATATTTACAACACTTTATAATTATATTGATTCAGGCCCGTGACTGTCAAGAAAGTAGGGTTCCTTAAGCCTTCTATTTTTATTTTTTATCTGCTAAAATTAAACTATATCTGAACTTGAAATGACTGTGGCAAGCCGGCTGAGTTATTATGCAGTATATCCACAGCTTTTTTTTTGACTTTTTCACTTTTCCACAAGTTATTGGGAGGATTCGTCATGGTAATGGAGAACGATTATGCCGCGTTATGGAGCAAGGTATTGCAGTCTATTAAGGAAGATATTGATCCCGGAAGTTTTGATATCTGGTTCTCCATGCTAACCTATTATTCTTTTCACAACGATACCATCTTTATTAAAGTTCCCAACTCCCTAACCAAGGAGTGGATTGAATCACGTTACTTCGATATTATTCAGGGCAAATTACAGCGCTTTGGAGGCAGCCACTTAAATATTTCCTTGATTACGGAAACTCCGGCCGATAAAGAAGCCTCTTTCTTCCCCTTAAATCCCAAATACACCTTCGACACCTTTGTAGTTGGCAACAGCAATCGCTTTGCTCATGCGGCCTGCTTTGCAGTTGGCGAAGCACCTTCCCGGGCTTATAACCCTCTTTTTATATATGGGGGAGTGGGTTTAGGGAAAACTCATTTGATGCAGGCTATCGGACACCATATTCTATTAAAAAACAAAAACTTTTCGGTTGTCTATGTATCCTCCGAGCAGTTTACCAATGAGCTTATTAGCTCGATAAAAGATGACAACACTTCCGGTTTTCGCAACAAATACCGTAATATTGATGTGCTCTTGATCGATGATATTCAATTCCTAGCTGGTAAAGAGCGCACCCAGGAAGAGTTTTTCCACACTTTCAACACCCTTTACGAAGCCAATAAACAAGTGGTCATATCCAGTGATAGACCTCCGCGTAACATTCCCACCCTGGAGGACCGATTACGCTCCCGTTTTGAATGGGGCTTGATAACCGATATTCAACCCCCCGATCTAGAAACCCGTATTGCTATTTTGCGCAAGAAAGCCCAGTCAGACAATCTCAACATACCTTATGATGTCCTCGATTATATTTCAAATTATATAGATTCCAATATCAGAGAACTGGAAGGAGCCCTGGTTCGTCTGGTAGCCTATGTCACCCTGACCCATAAAACCCTCAACCTGGCAACTGCCAGCGAGGCTTTAAAAGACATTCTACCTCCAGCCCGGCCGCGCAAAATTACTATTGAAACCATTCAAAAAGCGGTGGCCAAACAATATGACCTGGAAGTATCTGAACTTTTATCCAAGAAGCGCAATAAACAGATGGTTTTTCCCCGGCACATAGCTATGTATCTGTGCCGCAAACTTACCGACGCTTCGTATCCCCAAATAGGGGATCAATTCGGCGGCCGGGACCATACTACGGTTATTCATGCCATTGACAAGATGGAAAAACAGATTATAGATGATCGTGAACTATCTTCAGTTGTAGAAAAACTTGTCAAAAAAATAGATCCTAATTACACCGGTTAGCAATATCTTATCAACAGCTTTATTAAAAGGCCTTTTTAGCAATACGTCTTGCTTGAATTGCTTTATCCACGTAATTCACACTACTACTACTATTACTGCTAAATTGTTAATAAATAATAAGATCAGACAAACCCAAGTCAAGGTTGGAGGTATAAAGATGATATTTTTTATCGAAAAGAGAGATCTGTCGACCATCACCACACAGGTCTACCGGGCAGCCTCAAATAAGAACACCATTCCTGTTCTTTCTGGCATACTGCTTCAGGTAAACAGCGAAAAAGGACTGACCATGACCGCTACCGATATGGAAATAGGAATCCGGGCCAGTACCTCTCAGGTAGATGTTGTTGAGGAAGGACAGGTTTTGGTTAACGCTCATTATTTCGCAGATTTTATCAAGGTGCTGCCGGATACCCGTATAAAAGTGGAAATCGATCAGGCCAAAGCCAAACTAAAAATAAGCTACGGAAAATCATCAGGTTATCTCAATATTTACCTGGATCAAGAATATCCGGAACTTCCATTACAAAAAATGGAACATAAGATATCTCTTCCTCAAAAGGTTATCAGAGAGGCTTTGCGGAAAACCTCTTTTGCTTCCGCCCAGAGCCATTTTCGGCAGGTATTCACCGGAGTTCTCTTTGATTTTTTACCTGAAAACCAGTTAAAGGTAGTTGCCTCTGACACCCACCGCCTCTCTTATTACGCCTACCAGGGGGAGGGTGATGGTCCTGACGAGGAAAGTTTTATTGTTCCAACCCGTACGGTCAACGAATTGCTGCGCTGGCTGGAAGATAGCGAAGATTTAGTTGATATTGCTCTCAGTCAAAACAACGTGGTTTTTTCCCGGGATAATTTCCTTCTGCTGTCACGCCTTATTGAAGGGCAATATCCCAATTATGAACAGGTTATTCCCAGCACCTCAAATACGGAGATGCTCATTTCCTCAGCGATGCTTTTAAATATACTTGAAAGAGCCAAAGTAATGCCCAGTGATGACAAGCTTAAAATACCCAATGTTGTGCTTCACGTAAAAGAAGATGGCGCGTTTGTAAACTGTTATTCGGAAATAATGGGTGAAATAGAGGAAGTAATAGAAGAGTTGAAGGTAAGTGGGGAAGTCGACTTTAAAATATCATTCAACACCAATTATTTCCTGGATGTGGTAAAACTGTTGGCGGGAGAGAGCCCCGAGATAATGATAAAATTATCCGGATCGCTGGGGCCGGCTTTAATTAAAAATCCTGAGCAGGATAATTACCTTTACGTTCTGGTTCCTTTGAGGACCAGCAGCTAAAGGAGTGGTAAGCGGCTTTGATTTTGCAGGCGGTTCATATAAAGAATTTTCGCAATATTGAAAAAGTCTATTACGAACCTGCACAGCGATTAAATATCTTTATTGGGGAAAACGGCCAGGGTAAAACCAACCTGCTGGAGGCAATATATGTACTGGCTCAAGGTAGTTCCTTTCGATCGATAAATGATGTTGATCTTCTGCGCTATGACGCTGATCAGTACGAAATACAGGGTCGCTATTTAAACGAAGAAAAAAAAGTAGATGCTGCGCTCTCCTTTAATAGCAGCGGTTCCAAGGTTTTCAAAATCAATGGTAAGAAAACCGCTTTAAACAGCGCAGAGCGGCTGCGAGTTGTGGTATTTACCCCTGACGACCTGTACCTGGTCAAGGGGCCGCCTTCTCAGCGCCGCTCCTTTTTAGATTTTGGATTAAAACAGATTTCGGCTGACTACCATCAGCATTGGGATGATTTTTACCGGCTCTTGCGTAAAAGGAATATAGCCTTCAAAAGATCGCCGGGCAACATTAAAGGCCAGGAGATTTTGGATGAAATGTTCTGCGACAAGGCCGCCCATATAATCCTGACCAGGCTCAACTATATCAACGTAATCAACAACCGGGCCCGGGATATATTCAAGGCCTTAAACCCTGCCGGCGGCGAGGTCATGATTCGTTACGCCCTTTCTTTTGCCCTGGGTAATGGTAAAATTAATGTGGATTGCATTAAAGGGGCCCTGGCTGAGGAAATACAAGGAAAAAGAGCCCTGGAAGCCCAAAGAGGCACTTCTATGTTCGGACCCCACCGGGATGACGTCTATATTTATTTAGATGGCAGGCTGGCCCGCCATTTTGCATCCCAGGGACAGCAGCGCAACCTGGTGGTCAGTATAAAATTGGCTGAACTTGAGGCTTTTCGAGAAGTTAAAGGATATTATCCGCTATTTCTATTAGATGAAGTTCTAGCGGAATTGGATGAAGAAAAAAAGAGGCTTTTACTTGAATTCCTGGGTAAGGCAGAGTTCCAATGTTTTTTAAGCTCAGTCAACCTGGATGTGTTGGAAAAGACGACCCGGGCCAGGATCAGCCTGGTGCAGGCCGGGAGCTTATTGAGAAGGGAGTAATATCATGTACATTCACCTGGGAAACAACTACATTATCTCCGCACAGGATGTAGTGGCCATCTTAAACATGAACACCAATTTGTCTGAGGATTTGATGGATATAATTGAACTGGCCAGGCTGGATAAAAAGCTCGTCAACATCAGCGAGGAAGGCAAAGAAAAAGCACTGGTCGTCTGCAAAGACAAAGTTTATCTTTCACCGATATCCTCGGTCACTTTATTTAAAAGGGGAGCGGCGCTCTAAGGAGGTATAGCTAGTGAAACCTGTGGAAAACGAATACAACGCGTCAGACATTCAGGTTCTGGAAGGCCTGGAAGCAGTGCGCAAAAGACCGGGCATGTACATCGGATCAACCGGTCCCAAAGGCCTGCATCACCTGGTCTTTGAAATAGTCGACAACAGCATCGATGAGGCCGTAGCCGGTTATTGCAACAAAATCGAGGTGTGCATCCACCCGGACAACAGCGTGAGTGTCAAGGATAACGGCCGCGGCATACCGGTAGATATCCATCCGCAAATGGGCATTCCAGCCCTGGAAGTCATTATGACCACCCTTCATTCGGGAGGCAAATTCGGCGGCAGCGGCTATACTATATCCGGTGGACTGCACGGTGTCGGACTATCGGTGGTAAATGCGCTTTCAACCGAATTAGAGGTCAACGTCCATAGGGATGGAAAAGTATACCGGCAATACTATAAACAGGGCCATCCGGCAAGCGATCTGGAGGTGGTAGGGGAAACTGACCAAACCGGTACTGTTACACACTTCCTGCCCGATCCGGAGATATTTGAAGAGCTGGTTTTCGACCGGGAAATAATCGTAACCAGGCTGCGGGAGCTATCTTTCCTCAACCAGGGGCTGCAAATCGTCTTTTCCGATTTAAGGGAAGAAGAGGCAGTCACCAAAGAATTTAATTCGACCGGATTAACTGATTTTGTGGCTTATATAAACAAGAACAAAGAGATCATAAATGACAAGCCGATCTACTTGAAAGCGAAAAAGGAAGACGTGGTGGTAAGCACCGCTATTCAATACAACTCCGGGTACAGTGAGAACCTGTATTCTTTTGCCAACAACATAAGAACCCAGGAGGGTGGAACCCACGAGATCGGTTTTAAAAACGCGGTCACCCGGGTTATAAACGACTACGCCAAGAAGAATGGTTTTGTAAAAGAGAGCGACGCCAACCTGTCCGGGGAAGACATCCGGGAAGGCATGGCCGCCATTCTGTCCGTTCTGGTTAAAGAACCCCAGTTTGAAGGCCAGACCAAGACCAAACTGGGCAACACCTATGTTCGGGGAATTGTAGAGAGCGTGGTTTACGAGAATTTTGAAGATTACTTGAACGAAAATCCCGGCTCAGCTAAAAAGATCATTGAAAAAGCCATTGCCGCCCGACGCGCCCGGGAGGCAGCCCGCAAGGCCAGAGAACTGACCCGCCGCAAGAACGCCCTGGAGTCTACTTCGCTGCCGGGCAAACTGGCTGATTGCAGCAACCGGGATCCGGCTTTATCCGAACTGTTTCTCGTTGAGGGGGATTCCGCAGGCGGATCAGCCAAACAGGGACGGGATCGGACCTATCAGGCAATACTTCCCCTGCGCGGGAAAATATTGAATGTTGAAAAAGCGAGACTGGATAGAGTCCTGTCCAGCGAAGAGATCCGTAATCTGATTACCGCTCTGGGAACTGGAATCGGTGAAGATTTTGATATAAGAAAAGCCCGTTATCATAAGATATTGATCATGACCGATGCCGACGTTGACGGGTCCCATATTAGGATTTTGCTGCTGACATTCTTTTACCGTTATATGCGCCAGTTGATCGAAGAAGGCTATGTCTACATAGCCCAGCCGCCCCTCTACGGATTAAAAAGGGGCAAAGAAATAAAATACTTCTACAATGACAACGAGCTCAACCGCTTTATGGGCGAAACCGAGCAAAAGTGGTCCATTCAGAGGTATAAAGGTCTGGGGGAAATGGATCCCGAGCAGCTGTGGCAGACCACCATGAATATGGAGCAGCGCACTATTTTAAGAGTCACCATTGAAGAAGCCTATGAGGCTGAAAAAGCCTTCTCCGATTTGATGGGGGACAATGTTGAACCACGCAAAGAATTTATTCAAGCCAATGCCAGGTACGTGAGCAATCTGGATATATGACTTTGCCAACCATAGGATTGAAATAGAATTGCATCAAAGGGCGTCTACCTTTTAAGACAGGCGTCCTATTTTAATGAAAAAAATCACATACAAGGGATGTTGTCGAAATTGGTAGAATCTTTGTTAATAGTAATTAATCCCTCCTGACCGGCAAGTAAAAACCCATATACATTTGGATACAAGTATACGTGTATTGGCTTCCTGCTATGGGTGAAGATAAAAGCAGAGTTTTTCGATACATGAATGGTGAGCAAAATTAGTTATCAAATCAGGAGAAAAGTCGTGGATTTATTAATCGAGCGGGAAAACCGACCCCAGATTCTGGTGGTTGACGATCTTCCTCAAAATCTCAAATTGATAACTGAAATCCTGAACATGGGCGGCTACCAGGTGCGTCCGGCTACCAGCGCAGAACTGGCCTTGCGTTCACTGGCTATCGAACTACCTGATCTCATTTTGCTTGACATAAACATGCCTGACATAAACGGTTATGAGCTATGCTGCAAGATCAAACAAGATGAGCGCTGCTGCAGGGTGCCGATCATTTTTATCAGCGCCCTGGACGATGTAAAAGATAAAGTCAAAGGCTTTGAGCTGGGCGGGGTGGATTATATAACCAAGCCTTTTGAACCCGCCGAAGTTCTAGCCCGGGTTGCATCGCACCTTTCCCTATGCCTGCTGCAGCAGCAGCTGGAGGAAAAGAACCGGCAGCTCCAGCAAGAAATAGAAGAACGCCGCCGGGTGGAAGAGGACTTAAGGGAGGCCACCGAAAAGTATAAAACGGTTTTTGAAGCCAATGGATCAGCCATGGCGCTTCTTTCTTACGACTCCGGCATCAACCTGGTAAATGAAGCCTTTTGCCTTTTGTCTCTTTACTCCCGAGAAGAAATAGAGGGAGTAATGCAGCTTAAAGATTTGATGACTGACAGCGACCGGCAGAAAATAGATGAATACCAAATACTCATCCAAATAGCCCCTCACGCGGTCCCCCGCAATATAGAATTCTGCATTATAGATCGAGCCGGTCAAACCAAAGAAGTTTTGATGAATCTGACCCTCATTCCGAGGACGCAGACCAGCGTTGCCTCAATAATCGATATCTCGGAACGCAAACGGGCCGAGGAGCAGTTGAAATTCTTGAGCCACCATGATCAGTTGACCGGGTTGTATAATCGAACTTTTTTAAACCAGGAAATAAAGCGGTTGAAGCGCAAAGCTGCCATGGGAATCATCGTCTGTGATGTTGACTGTTTAAAAATGGTCAATGACACGATGGGCCATGAGGCGGGAGATGAACTGCTGCGGGCCGTAGCCAGGCTTTTAAGAGAATCTTTCCGGCAGGGGGATACGGTGGTGCGAATAGGCGGCGATGAATTTTTAATAATAATGCCGGAAAGCGACCCGGCAGCGGTCGTGGATGCCGGCCAGCGCATCAGGCAAGCGGTTGCCGAGTACAACCGGAAAAAGCAAGGTGTACCCTTGATGCTTTCTATTGGTTTTGCGGTAAATAATGAACAGAATACTGGTTTTCCCGATCTTTTTAAGGAAGCGGACCAGCGTATGTACGAAGAAAAACTGCGCAATCGGGAAGAAGTTCATAAAGCCATGCTAGATGCATTCACAAAAATAAAGATAAGCCGAAAGTGATAAAGCTACGGACAAAATAAAAAGGCCGGGCAACTCATATGAAGGAGAAGGATTTATATTATGACAGATATGCAAGAATCATTGGAACTGCGCAAATTTGTGGCTCCTGAAATAGTCTCCGGTGTCGGAGCCCGGTTTATGGTTGACAGGTATATAAAGAATTTTGGCATTCGCAAGGTGCTGGTGGTAAGCGATCCGGGAGTCATAGAAGCTGGATGGACCAATGATGTCATCTGGAATTTAAAAGAAGCCGGAGTATCTTATAGCCTTTTTTCGGATGTCAGCCCCAATCCAAGGGCTGAACAGGTAATGGCAGGCGCCGAAGTCTATCAAAACGAGGAATGCCACGCTATAGTTGCGGTGGGTGGCGGCAGTCCTATGGATTGTGCCAAAGGAATCGGTATCGTAAGCACTAACAGCCAGCATATCATTGAATTTGAAGGAGCCGATCAAGTATCGATACCCGGGCCGCCCCTGATATGCATTCCCACCACGTCAGGAAGCTCGGCGGATGTTTCTCAATTTGCCATAATCACCAATAAGCAGAGGAACGTCAAGATGGCAATTGTAAGCAAAATGCTGGTTCCGGACGTAGCCCTCATTGATCCGGAAACCCTGTTGACCATGCCCGCCTATCTGGCGGCCTGCACCGGAATGGATGCCCTGACCCATGCCATTGAAGCCTTTGTATCCAATGCCAGTTCTCCATTGACCGATGTCCTGGCCCTGGAAGCAATTAGCCTGGTTAACGACAGCATCATTCAGTCCCTGGATAAACCGGACGACATGGAACTGCGGGCCAGGATGATGAGAGGCAGCATGCTCGCCGGACTGGCATTCTCAAATGCCATTTTGGGAGCGGTGCACGCCATGGCGCATAGTTTGGGGGGCCTGTTGGATCTCCCCCATGGTGAATGCAATGCTATACTTTTGCGCCATGTAATCGCCTTTAACTACGATGAAGCCGCTGACAGGTATCAACGTATAGCCCGGGCCATGGGCCTGCCGGGTGGAGATGAAAAACAGGTGAAGAAGGGCCTGCTTGATGCAATATACCGCTTGCAGACGGCCGTTGGAATTACTCGAACCCTGGGTGAGCTTGGGGTAAAACCAGGGGATGTACCACAGTTGGCCAAAAATGCGATCATGGACGCCTGCATGGCCACCAACCCGCGCGGGGCCGGTCAGCGCGATATTGAGGTAGTATATGAAGAGGCATTATAATACTCCCGACAACTGGGATCCGTTGCGGGAAAAGCTCATCGGACTGGGTGAACAGTCGATGCGCAAAACCTATTATCCTGAGCTGCAGCAGAGATTGGCCGAGCTGGAGCGGTTTAAAGCATTGTTAGATCAGAGTAATGACGCCATTTTTCTCATAAGACTACCTTCCCTTCTAATAGCCGATATCAACGACTCAGCCTGCCGCCTGCTCGGTTATTATCGAAAAGAACTGCTCACGATATCAGTGCAAGAGATAACCAGCCTAGCCAGTTTTGAATCAATGAAACGGCTTGGACTAAACCGTGATTTATTAATAACTGAGAAGGTAACCATGATCACCACCCTCAAACGAAAAGCGGGAGATTGCATTCCAGTTGAAGCAAGCATCAGGGTGGCCGCTTTTGATGATGGGATATACGCAGTAGCTGTAGCCAGAGACATTACTGAACGCCAGCAGGCAGAAGCTGAATTGGAAAGACACCGTATGCACCTAGAGGAACTGGTGGCTGAAAGAACGGCCGAACTGGCTGTAGCCAAAGAAAAGGCTGAAACGGCCAATAAAGCCAAGGGAGTCTTCCTGGCCAATATGAGCCATGAATTGCGAACTCCGCTCAATATCATTCTGGGCTATTCCCAGCTGCTGCGGGAAAATACCACCTTGAACAATGAGCAGATTGAATACCTTGAAATAATGAGCAGCAGCGGAAGACACCTGCTGGGACTTATCAATGAAATACTTGAAATATCAAAGATCGAGGCCAAAAAGGTAAGTCTGGAAGTAACAACTTTTGATTTCTACGCTCTGGTGGGCGAACTTGAGGCCATGTTTAAACACGATACGATGAGCAAAGACCTGGCTTTATTTGTGCAGGTAGATGAGCAAATGCCCCGTTATATTGAGGGTGATGAAAGCAAATTAAGGCAGATTCTGATCAACTTGATCGCTAATGCGGCCAAGTTTACGGAAAAGGGCGCTATTGCAATCAGGGCTTCTTTTCGTAAACAGGAGCAGGATATAATTCTGTTGGTGGAAGTGGAAGACACCGGTCCGGGCATTTCAAAGCAAGATCTACGCCGTTTGTTCCACTATTTTGAACAGGCTGAGAGCGGCAATAAACAAAACAGCGGCAGCGGCTTGGGCCTGGCCATAAGCAGAGAGTACGCCCGGCTTATGGGGGGCGACATCACCGTTAGCAGCATACCGGGCCAAGGGAGCACTTTTCACCTTGAGGCTCGTGTGAAAATGGGAGTAGAGAACCAGGTTTCAGCCCCCCGCCAGAACCGGCCGGTAATCGGTTCGGAAGCCTCGCGACAGCCAGCATATCCGGCTCCAAAGAAGCTTGCAACAGAGCTTATTATTCCCGCCGACCTGCGTCGGGAACTCGGTGAAGCGGTATTGCGTCTGAACATTGAAAAAACCCGAGAAATTATCGAAACTATCAAAGCCCTGGACCAGAACAGCGGTGAAATATTGCAGCAAATGATGGACAGCCTGGAATTTGATCTCCTGCTCAGACTTCTGGAAACGTCAGCTCCTTACGATAAGCATAAATTATAAGCCCGCCGTATTACCAGTTCCTGCCGAAGGGAATCTTCATTTATCCACAAATAAGACGGGTTTTTCCTGTCCTTAAGCTATGCCGGTAAGCCTGTCGTTGTGATAAAATAGAAATGTTATAGACCTTTTATATTTAATAGCGGCCGGCTGAATTTTGGCTGAGCGGTTTTGTCGGTCTATGGCAACTAGTAAAAGGAGGTAGAGACTTCAAGAAGTTAATGGGAGGTAATGTAGTTGTCACAGGACAGGTTGTTTGAAACCATCATCCCTATTGACATAGAAAAAGAGGTTAAAAAGTCTTTTCTCGAATATTCGATGAGCGTTATCGTTTCCAGGGCCCTTCCGGACGTCAGGGATGGATTGAAACCCGTGCACCGGCGCATTCTCTATGCCCTCTACGATCAGGGAATGACTCATGATAAGCCGCATAAAAAATCAGCCAACATCGTTGGGGAAGTAATGGGAAAATACCATCCTCACGGTGATGCAGCTATATATCAGACCATGGTAAAAATGGCTCAGGGTTTTGCCATGCGCTATCCCTTAATCGACGGGCATGGAAACTTCGGATCCATAGACGGGGATTCGGCTGCGGCCATGCGCTACACTGAATCACGCATGTCTCGAATAGCCGGAGAACTGCTCAAGGACATTGACAAAGAAACCGTTGATTGGCGGCCCAATTATGATGATACCCGGCTGGAACCGGCGGTGCTGCCGGCCCGGATTCCCAACCTGCTTTTAAACGGTTCGGCGGGAATAGCGGTGGGAATGGCCACCAATATCCCCCCCCACAACCTGGGGGAAGTGGTGGAAGCAACCCGCATGTACATCGACAACCCTGAGGTAACCATTGATGAACTGATGACGGTGATCCCCGGACCGGACTTCCCCACGGCCGGAATCCTGGAAAACAAAGGGATAAGACAGGCCTATACTACCGGGCGGGGCAGCATTAAGATGAAGGCCCGCTACAGTATTGAGGAGAAAAAAGGCGGCCGTCAATCCATCGTTGTTCATGAGATACCCTACCAGGTCAATAAAGCCCGCCTGGTGGAAAAAATAGCAGAACTGGCCAGGGACCATAAAATAGAGGGCATAAGCGACCTGAGGGACGAGTCAGACCGGCAGGGCATCCGCATCGTCATCGATGTCCGCAAAGATGCCAATCTCAACGTCCTTATCAATAAATTGTTTAAACACACCCAGCTGCAGGAATCATTTGGGGTGAATATGCTGAGTCTGGTGGACGGCCAGCCGCGCACCTTGAACCTCAAGGAAATGATCCATTACTATGTTGAGCACCGCAAGGATGTTATACGGCGGCGGACCCTCTACGAACTGAACCTGGCCCGCAACCGCCAGCATATTTTGGAAGGCTTAAAAATCGCCCTGGATAATCTAGACGCCATAATCGCTCTCATTAGGGGTTCGCGCGACCGGGAATCGGCCAGGGGCGGTCTTATGGAGCAATTCGCGCTCTCCGAGATTCAGGCCAATGCCATCCTGGACATGCGTTTTGTGCAGTTGACCAACATGGAACGCACCAAAATAGAAGATGAATACCAGGAAATACTGTTGAAGATAGCCGACTATGAAGACATTCTGGCCCGTCCGGAAAGGGTCCTTGGCATTATCAAAGACGACCTGGATGAAATAAAGAGCCGCTACGGCGACGCGCGGCGTACTGAGATAAGCCATGAAGAAACCGAATTTGATGAAGAAGATTTTATCGATGACCGGGAAATAGTCATCTTCCTCAGCAACCGGGGCTACATAAAGCGCATGCCGCTGGAAACCTACCGGGCCCAGAGAAGGGGCGGCAAGGGAATAACTTCGATAACCACCCGTACCGAGGATTTCGCCAATGATATTCTAGTTACCTCGGTTTTGGCCCATGTCCTGTTGTTTACCAACCAGGGGCGGGTTTTTTCCATGCGCGCCTATCACATACCAGAAGCTGGCAGGCAGGCCAAAGGGACGCCTCTTATCAATTTCCTGGAGCTGCGCGGTGGGGAGAGGGTTACCACCATTGTAGCAACCCGTCAATTCGATGAGCGCCGTCAGCTCTTGATGGTAACCAGAAAGGGCATAATAAAAAAAGTAGACATGGGCGCTTTCGCCAACATAAGGCGCTCGGGGCTTATAGCCGTTAACCTGCGGGATGATGACGAACTGGTGGGGGTCATCCGGGTGGACAAGAAGGACCTGGTTATGGTCGCCACCTCCAAGGGTTTCACCATTGTTTTTGAGCAGGAACAGGTTCGGGCCATGGGCCGCACCGCCACCGGCGTAAAAGCTATCAATTTGGGCAAAGGCGACTATGTTGTAGGTATGGATAAATTCCGGGAAAACTCTATGGTCTTGCTGGTGACCGAAAACGGTTTTGGCAAACGCACCGAGCTGAGCGAGTTTAACATTCAAAACCGGGGCGGCAAGGGATTGAAATCCATGGAAGTTACCGACAAGAATGGGCGCCTGGTCGATTTTCGCATCGTCAGTGAAGGTGATGAACTGATGATGCTTACCAGCGAAGGGACCTTGATCCGCCTGGAGGCCGAAGACATTTCGGTTCAAAAGCGCTATTCGCGAGGGGTAATGCTGATGAGGCTGGCTGAAGACGATAGGATAGTGGGCATAGCCCGGTTTAAAGTTGAAAACGAACCATAGTGTAGAGTAAAGATTGTAAATAGGAACATTTTAATATTTGGAGGGAATTACCAGTGGAAGAAAAAGGCACCTTTAACGTCAAAGCCGGTTTAGCCCAGATGCTAAAAGGCGGGGTGATAATGGACGTAACCACTCCGGAGCAGGCCAAAATAGCCGAAACTGCCGGAGCGTGCGCGGTAATGGCCCTGGAAAGAGTTCCGGCCGATATACGGGCGGCGGGAGGCATTGCCCGCATGGCCGATCCAAGTGTAATACTGAAGATTTTAGATGCAGTTACCATTCCGGTCATGGCCAAATGCCGGATCGGTCATTTTGTTGAGGCACAGATTCTGGAATCGCTGGGCATCGACTACATTGACGAAAGCGAAGTCCTGACCCCGGCGGATGACAAATACCATGTTGACAAGCGTCAGTTTAAAGTACCTTTTGTCTGCGGAGCCCGCAACCTGGGAGAAGCCCTGCGCCGCATCGGTGAAGGGGCTGCCATGATCAGGACCAAGGGGGAGCCGGGAACCGGCAACGTAATTGAAGCGGTTCGCCATATTCGCCAGGTCAACGATGAGATTCGCTGGGTGGTCAACCTTCCGCCCGAAGAGCTGATGAGCGCCGCCAAAGAGATGCAGGCGCCTTATGAACTGGTCTTGGAGGTTGTCAAACAGAAGCGCATGCCGGTAGTCAATTTTGCGGCCGGGGGTATAGCTACGCCGGCCGACGCAGCTTTGATGATGCAGCTCGGCTGTGACGGGATCTTTGTGGGTTCAGGCATATTTAAATCCGGGGATCCTCTGAAACGGGCCCGGGCTATAGTAGCCGCCACCACCTATTATCAAGATGCCAGCGTGCTGGCCGAAGTGTCCCGGGATCTGGGCGAAGCCATGGTGGGAATTGACATCGCCACTATCAGGCCGGAGGAAAGGATGCAGGATCGTGGCTGGTAAAATGGTTGGCATCCTGGCTCTTCAGGGTGCTTTTATTGAACACGAGGCCAGTTTAAAAAAGTGTGGAGCCCGAACGCTGCAAGTGAGAAGCGTTGAAGACTTAAAGCAAGTAGATGCTCTGATCATTCCGGGGGGAGAGAGCACTACCATCGGCAAGCTATTAAGGGAATATAAACTTGAGCAAACCGTATTGGACAGAGCAGCTGAAGGTATGCCCATTTGGGGAACCTGCGCCGGGATGATCCTTCTGGCCAAAGACATCGCCGATTCCGATCAGCCTCGTTTGGGCCTGATGGATATGCGGGTCAAGCGCAATGCCTACGGCCGGCAGGTAGATAGTTTTGAAACAGATTTGCAGGTCGAAGGGCTGGGAACTACCCGGGGAGTTTTTATCCGCGCCCCCTATGTAGAAGAAATATGGGGCGAAACCCGGGCCTTGTGCTGGTACCGGGACAAGATGGTCATGGTTCAGGAGGGAAAATTCCTGGCCACTGCTTTCCATCCCGAGCTTACCGCTTCGGTGGATGTGCATGAGTATTTTCTAAAAATGGACTAAATTAGCCAACTTGCAAAGCCTGGAAAGGTATTATATAATAAACTTCAAATTTCATAATATTACGACATTGATGGGGAATAGTAAGAAAACGGCTGGACTAGAGAGCTGGTGTACGGTGCAAACCAGAGCAGACCGCTTCTGAATCCGCCCCGGAGTAGGCTGCGAAAGCAGTACCGGCGGTTCCGTTACAACCGTTTAAGTGGGTGTGCAAACACCAATAAGGGTGGCAACGCGGGAAATACCTCTCGTCCCTGGAGCGGACGGGAGGTTTTTATTTTTTAAATTAAAAAGGGGGGCAAAAACCCATGATAGGGGAGCAGTATCTACTCCTTCCTGGGCCCACACCGGTTCCAGAACGCGTGATTAGGGCTATGAGCCGGCCTCTGGTCAACCACCGGGGCCCTGAATTCAAGGAAATCATAACCGGAGTAACTGCGGGCATAAAAAAGGTCTATCGGACCAAACATCATGTGCTTATTTACCCGGCTTCCGGCACTGGAGGGCTGGAAGCGGCCGTGGTTAACTTTATATCTCCAGGCGATAAGGTTTTGGCCATATCCATTGGCGTATTTGGCGACCGCTTCGCTGAAATAGCGGCCCAATTCGGCGCCCGGGTAGAGAAAATCGATTTCCCCTGGGGGACCTCGGCCGACCCCCAGATGGTAAGAGACATTCTGCAAAAAGACAGCGGCCATCGGATCAAAGCGATCCTGGTAACCCAGAATGAAACATCTACGGGAGTGTTCAATGATGTAAAGGCTATCAGTGAAGCGAGAGGCGATCATCCGGCTTTGCTGATGGTCGACTCGGTAAGCGGCCTAGCCGCGGTAGATCTCAAAATGGATGACTGGAATCTGGATGTAGTTATAAGCGGCTCCCAAAAAGCTTTTATGATTCCCCCGGGACTGTCTTTTATGGCTTTTAACGAAAAGGCTCTCGAAGTACATAGGGGCTGTACCAATTCCAGATTCTATTGGGATCTGGATCTGGGAATGAAATACCTGGAGAAAGGGCAAAATCCAGTTACACCGCCCATTTCTCTCTATTATGGTTTGGCCGAAGCCCTGACCATGATGTTTGAAGAAGGCCTGGACCAGGTCCTGGCCAGACACCTTAATTACCGCAATATGATCCGGTCGGCTATGCGGGCCATGGGGCTGGAACTGCTGGCCGAAGAACACTGTGCGTCAACCGCCCTCACTTCGGTGATTGCCCCGGGTAGGAGCGGAGCCAACCAGCTGCGCAAGATGCTGCTGGAGGAATTCAACATCGCCATGGCCGGCGGGCAACTGAGTCTGGACGATGTGATCTTCCGCATCGGGCATTTGGGTTATGTTAGAGAACTCGATCTGCTTTCCGTAATAGCGGCCCTGGAGATCGTGTTGAAAAAGAGCGGCTACGCTCTCGAAGTCGGGGCCGGAATCAATGAGGCCCAACGATTCTTATATCAAATGCACAGCAAGTAAAGGCCAGAAAGGAGAATATACAGTGGAAAAAAAGAAGGTAATTGTTACCG
>JBEHWI010000004.1:0-136311 GCA_040217815.1 Syntrophomonadaceae bacterium
GCGTAAAGCCCGCGCGAGGGGTCGCTCATGGCCGCTATTTCACAGTCCCGGGTAAAGGCGGTAACGGTGAAGCCTTCCGGCAGCCTCTGCACCGCATCCCCATGGCTCATCCAGACCTGCATGTCCCGTTCCAAACCGTCAAACAGCAGATCCTCCCTGCTTACCTGCAGCTGGGCTCTTCCGTATTCGCGCACCGGTGCGGATCCTACAGATCCGCCCATTTCGTCGGCCATCAGGTGCATACCGTAGCAAATCCCCAGGACCGGTATGCCCATTTTGAAAAGGCGTTCGTCGCAGCGCGGTGAACCCTCGATGTGTACACTTTCCGGACCCCCGGTAAGGATTAAGGCCTGCGGGTTTAAAGCCTGCACCTCTTCATAGCTGATGTCAAAGGGAACCATTTCACTGTAAACAGACAATTCCCGAACCCGGCGGGCAATGAGTTGATTGTACTGCCCGCCAAAGTCCAGGACCAAAACCAGTTCTTTATGCATCTTACACCTCTACTTGTCGTCCATTGTAGGTTTTAGTACACACACCGCCGGATAGTTGCGGTATTGCTCGGCGTAGTCCAGGCCATAACCCACAACAAAGCGGTCGGGAATGGTAAATCCCACATAATCGGCCTGGATGTCGGTCTTGCGTCGGGAAGGTTTATCCAACATGCAGCATACCTTTACACTGCGGGGGTTTCTGGTTTTTAATATTTCAGTTATATATTTCAGGGTCAGCCCGGTATCAATAATATCTTCAACAATAAGTACGTCCTTATCTTGAATGGAATTTTCCAGGTCTTTTATTATACGCACTTCGCCGGAGGATGAAGTAGAAATACCATAGCTGGACACATCCATGAAGTCAATTTCCAAAGGGATCTGGATTTCCCTTATCAGATCGGCCATGAAGATGAAGGCGCCTTTCAAGATACCCACTACCAGAACTTCACGTCCCCGGTATTCCTCAGTTATTTTACTGCCCAATTCGGCCACCTTGTTTTTCAATTCTTCGCGGTCAAACAATACTTCCATCTGCACAAGATTCAACGTTATCCCTCCCTACAAAAGGAATTATATCATAAGTTAAAGAGGGTGTAATGATACCCATTTATAGTATGGAAAAATGTGCCGCGAACTTTCAGTTTTCACGCAAAAAGAGGCTGCCTGTTTTTAAGGCAGCCCCTCCCAAGGACTGTTAACTATGGTTTTTTAACCTCACTTACATCTGGTGCTTTTATATCTATATTTTCATCAAAGTTGCTTAATTTTACATCAATACTCAATACTATTCCCGGGTTCTTCTTATTGGTCGCTGTCAAAGTAGACTTCATAATCAGATCGCTCTTATAATCGAGCCAGATCCGGTACTGGAAGTCCTTCCACATGGTGTCCAACAATTGGGCCTCTACGGAAGGATTACATGCAACCACCATACAATCTGCACCATCTAAATCCTCAAAGCCCTGTTTTTGCACGTTGTTAATTTCTTTAAACCGGAAATTTGATAGGGGATTAAGCTCAGATATCAGCAGTTCTTCAGAATTACTGCTGCCGCTCTCAATAACCAGCCACTTCTTGCCAAAAGCATCGTAGTTATAGATGGTACGGTTGATGTAGTAGATGTCTATATTTGTGTTGACCATCTCCCCCTTTATATGCGTATTAGCTTGATTTTTTTCGCCCTGTACCTGACTTATCACTTCCCTCCTTTCATCAACTGTAAATTCAGATTTCATCTCGTATTTATAGCTTTGAACCGCGGTCGTCTTGTTTATGGCTGCCTGGAGTTCGGCCAGGGGATCTAGTTTGGATTTATAGTAGGAATCTTTCATCTTTTGCCCTGATATTAAAACTACCCCGACGGCCGCCAATATAATCAAAGCAACAACTATCCAGCGTTTTTTAATCCCCCTCACCCCTTGCCCGATGGTTTTTATCCGTAATCCAATACATCTTATTAAGGGGCGGGAGCATATATACCGGGACCGGTGTAGAATTTTATTCCAGCCCCGGCATACCTGCATAAAGCATACTGTATACCATGTACCATATACTTTACTCAATATACTGTATCTGCTACAATTTATCCGTTATAATCTCACAGTTGTATAAGACAAAGGAGGCTTATATAAGTGTTTAAGAGCTATGAAGAAGTAGTGGCGTTCTGTAAAGAGCAAGGCATCCAGATGATTGATTTTAAAATGATCGATTTGATGGGCAGGTGGCGGCACCTGGGTATTCCGGTAGGCCGCTTCAAACCGGAGACTTTAAAGACCGGTATCGGTTTTGACGGCTCCAACTACGGTTTCGCTCCCGTTGAAAAGAGCGACATGGTTTTCATCCCCGACATCACTTCCGCTGTTTTTGACCCCTTCACCGATGTTCCGACCTTGAGTATGATAGGCGATGTCTTTGTAATCGCCCAGCCGGAGAACTTCCGTTTCGACCAGGATCCGCGCAGCATTGCGGTCAAGGCTGAAGAGTATATGAAGTCAACTGGTATTGCCGACGAGATGCGCATAGGTCCCGAGTACGAATTTCATGTGTTTGATGAGATAACATATGACTGCCAGCCTCACCGGGTGGGATTTACTATCGACGCCGAGCAGGCCATATGGAACAGCGGCAATACCGAAACTCAAAACCTGGGCTACAAGATTCCGCTCAAAGGCGGGTATCACATAGCTTCTCCCCAGGACATCCTCTATGATCTGCGCTCCCGCATGTGCATCCTGCTGGAGGAGAACAACATCCCGGTCAAGTATCATCATCACGAAGTGGGCGGCCCGGGCCAGGTGGAAATTGAAGTTGAGTTTGGACCCATGCGGGAAATGGCTGACAAGACCATGCTGGCCAAGTACCTCATAAAGAACCTGGCTTTTGAAGAAGGCAAAACGGTTACCTTTATGCCTAAGCCGCTGTTTGGAGAAGCCGGCAACGGGCTGCATGTCCACATGCACTTGTTCAAAGGCGGGGAGCCCCTGTTCTATGATGAAGCTGGCTATTCCGGCTTGAGTAAGACCGCCCTTTATTTCATCGGCGGCCTTTTAAAACACGCTCCAGCTGTCCTGGCCTTTACCAATCCCAGCACTAATTCCTACAAGCGCCTGGTGCCCGGCTATGAAGCCCCGGTCAGCCTGTGCTTTGCCACCGCCAACCGCAGTGCGGTCATCCGGGTCCCGGCCTATGCCAAGAGCCCTTATCAGAAGCGTTTTGAATTCCGCTCCTCAGACGCCACCTGTAACCCCTACCTGGGTTTCTCCGCCATTTTGATGGCCGGGCTAGACGGAATCAAGAACCAGATTGACCCCATGGCCGAAGGCTTTGGCCCCTATGATGTCAATCTGTACACCCTTTCTAAAGAAGAACAGGCCAAGATCAAGGGCCTACCCAAGTCTCTTGATGAAGCCCTGGATGCCCTGGAAAAGGATCATGAATTCCTGCTGGCCGGCGGAGTATTTCCCAAACGCCTGATTGAAATCTGGATCGAAGCCAAGCGCAAAGAGGCCCGGCGCGTAAACGACATTCCCCATCCCCTGGAGTTCGAATTATACTACGACCTGTAAAATAAGGACTTATACGTAAATAAAAGGCTGCGAGATTAGTATTCTCGCAGCCTTTGTTTAATTGTACCATAAACTGGTTATCAACTTGTTAAGGTTGAATGATACTTCCTATACGACGGTACTTTATAAATCGTTCTTGCACCAAAATATCAGGTTCTTTATCATTTAAATCCCGCAGGTGTTTGAGGATGCTTTCCTCCACCAGGCGGGCGGTGTTTTCGAAGTCCTGGTTGGCTCCTCCCACCGGCTCCTCGATGATCTCATCGATAAGCTCCAGCTCTAAAAGATCAGCGGCGGTGAGCTTGGAGGCTTCCGCCATGTCTTCCACCCGGGCCGCGTCCTTGAAGAGTATTGATGAGCAGGTTTCGGGCGATGCTACTGAGAACACCGAATTGGATAGCATCACAATACGGTCTCCAACCGCCAGGGCTAGAGCGCCGCCGCTGCCGCCTTCGCCGCTTACTATTGATATTACCGGCACTTTTACACTGACCATAGCCATCAAGGTTTCAGCAATAGCCGAAGCCTGACCGCGTTCTTCCGCCCCGATGCCGGGGAAAGCTCCAGATGTATCGACAAAGCTCAAGACTGGACGTCTGAATTTTTCAGCCTGCTTGAGAAGGCGCATAACCTTGCGAAATCCTTCCGGATGCGGCATGCCGAAGTTGTATTGCAGCTTCTGGTTGGTGGTTTTGCCCTTGCGATGGCCTACAATAGTCAGGGGCATTCCATGGAACATGCCCAACCCGGCTATTATGGCCTGATCGTCGCCAAAAAGGCGATCACCGTGCAATTCTATCCATTCGCTGCATAGAAATCCTATATAGTCTTCAGCACCTGGACGATCCAGGCTCCTGCTCAAAAGGACCCGCTCCCAGGGGCTCAAATTCTTGTATTTCGACTCGCGAATCCGAGCCATCTTGTTTTCCAAGAGAGCTATCTCTTCGCTCAAATCAATGTTGTGAATACGGGATTCTTCCATCAGATCTTCAACTTTTTGTTTCATGATCTGGTACTGGTTTTCAAAATCGAACTGCCGTTTAGTCATTGCGGCCTCCATGCATTCTCAGTAACTGGGCCAGGTTTTCTTTTAACCTGGCTCTATCGACTACCAGATCCAGCATGCCGTGCTGGAGAAGAAACTCGGCCTTTTGAAAATTGTCCGGCAGCTTGTGTTTTATGGTCTGTTCGATGACCCGGGGACCGGTAAACCCGATAAGTGCCCGGGGTTCGGCCACTACGATGTCGGCCAGGGAGGCAAAACTGGCCAGGACTCCTCCAGTCGTCGGATTGGTCAGAACGCTGACATACAGTACTCCGGCCTGGTGCAAGCGTTCTATGGCAGCACTGGTTTTGGCCATCTGCATCAGTGAAACCATGCCTTCCTGCATGCGGGCTCCTCCTGAAGCCACCACCATGATCAGGGGCCACTTCAATTCTATCGCTCTCTCCGCGGCCAGACAGATCTTTTCCCCCACTATCGCTCCCATACTGGACATCATAAAGCGGGAATCCATCACGCCCAGAACCACCTGATATCCTTCAATATAGGCGGTGCCGGTAACTATAGCCTCGGGAAGTCCTGATTCGCGCTGGGCGCGCTCCAGCTTTTCATCATAATCCGGAAAATGCAACCGGTTGTATGATGACAGGTCCCCGTTGAATTCCCGAAAGGTCTCTTCATCGGCCAGCAGGCTGATCCGCTCCCAGGCTCCCAGGGACAGATGATGCTGGCACTTGGGACAGACCCGGAAATTCTGAATCAGATCCTGCTCCGCCAGCGGTGCCTTGCAGGAGGGACACATTTTGGGGCTTCCAGATTCGCGCCCCTTCTCATAATCCCCGCGGACAAAGTTGCTGACTTCATGATATTTGGTTTTACCTATATTGTTGCCAAACATTTTTTCACCTGTTTACTGGTCCAATGCCAAACAGGAATTCACCGGCACAGACCAGTTCGCCTTCCACGGTAATCTTACCGCGTCCCTTCCCGATGCTGCCCATAATCCTCACCAGTTCGGTACTTATGGTCAGCACATCGCCCGGAAAGGCCTGCCTTTTGAAACGCACCTGGTCCACTCCGGCCAGGTAGGCCAGACGGTCCCGGTATTTATCCATACACAAAAGGGCGCAGGCTCCCACCTGGGCCATAGCCTCCAACTGAAGCACCCCCGGCATCACCGGCTGCCCCGGAAAATGCCCCTGAAAATAGGGTTCATTAACGGAAACGTTTTTTAATCCTACTGCTCTTTCGCCAGGGACCATCTCAATTATCCTGTCCACCATTAGGAATGGATAGCGGTGGGGGAGGATCTTCATGATCTCCTCAATATTCATCTTTAGAATCTCCTTCAGGAATACCTGCGTACCGCCAGAACCGCGTTATGGCCGCCAAATCCCAGTGAATCAGACATGGCCACATTGACCACCTTTTCCCGGGGCTGGCCTGGAACATAATCTAGATCACATTCCGGGTCGGGCGTTTCCAGGTTGGTGGTGGCGGGCACCAGGTTGTTTTTCATAGCTAAAACTGTGGCAATCAACTCGACGGCCCCTCCCGCTCCCAGCATGTGACCGGTTAGCGGCTTGATCGAGTTTATAACCAGGGAGCGGCTGTGCTCCCCAAAAATATGCTTAAACACAGCTGTTTCTATGGCGTCATTTAGCTGAGTGCCGGTGCCGTGGGCGTTGATATAGTCCACTTCCTCCGGTTTCAGGCCGGCGTCGGCCAAAGCCATGGCAAAGGCCAGAATAGCTCCCCGGCCTTCCGGATCCGGTTGAACCATATGATTGGCATCGCCGCTGGTACCGTAGCCGATTATCTCGGCATATATCCGTGCGCCCCTTTGCAGGGCATGCTCCAGCTCTTCTATGATAATGATCCCTGAACCTTCACCCATGACAAAGCCTCCCCGGTTCAAATCCCAGGGTTTGCAAGCCTTCTTGGGATCATCGTTCAATGTCGACATGGCTTTCATGGAGCAAAATCCGCTGATCCCCACTGGAGTAATGGAAGCCTCCGTACCTCCGCAAATCATGGCGTCAGCTTTGCCCATGCGGACCAGTTGGAAAGCCTCGCCTATAGAGTTGGTGCCTGAAGCACATGCGGTCACGGTGCAGCCATTGGGCCCCTTGGCCCCGGTCATAATGGCCACCTGCCCTGCCGCCATATTGGGAATCATCATGGGAATCAAAAAAGGGCTGACCCCCCCGGGGCCCTTGTTTAAGAGCACCGAGTGCTGCTTTTCGAGGGTTTCCAGCCCTCCGATGCCAGATCCTATCCAAACCCCAATCCGGCCTTCGTCCATTGCTTCAATAGGTAGTCCCGAATCCTCTACTGCCATGCGAGTGGCAGCACAGGCATACTGAACGAATAAGTCCATACGCCGCGCATCCTTGCGAGGGATGTAGTCTTCTATGACCAGTTCCCTTACCTGCGCCGCAATTTTGGTTGGATACTGGGAAGTGTCAAAGCGATCGATGGCGCCAACGCCACTTTTCCCGGCTACCAGGTTGGCCCAGAAACTTTCCGGGGCATGCCCGATAGGGGTGACAACCCCCAGCCCGGTAATTACCACCCTGCGATTTGGCACATTATCACCTCAAAATTATGCTTTTTCCTTTAACTTTGCTTCGATGTATTCCACTGCGTCTTTGACGGTCTTCATTTCTTCAGCTGCTTCTTCAGGGATGGTGATCTCAAATTTTTCTTCCAGCAGCATGAGCATTTCCACTACATCCAGAGAGTCAGCCTCCAGATCCTCTGCGAAACTGGACTCCATCTTGATATTCTCTTCCGGAATATCCTTTATCTCCACAATTACCTGTCTGACAACCTCAAAAACGTCCATTCTTCAATAAACCTCCTCTTTTTTAATTAGATCCAACTATATATCAATCTGTAATAACCTGCAAACCATATATAAACCAGTTCTGCGCTTGCTTAGATAGAAGCCATGCCTCCGTCCACCTGAATAACCTGACCGGTGATATAGGAAGCACGTTCAGATACCAGGAAGCTCACTGCCCCGGCCACATCCTCCACCGTGCCCATCCGCCGGAGTGACACCCCTTCCAGGATGCGGGCGGTGCGCTCCGCGTTAAGCTGGGCGGTCATGTCACTCTGTATGTAGCCAGGAGCCACCACGTTGCAGGTAATCCCGCGGCTGCCGTACTCTTTGGCCACAGTGCGGCTGAAGCCCAGCAAGCCCGACTTGGACGCGGCATAATGGGCCTGCCCTACGTTTCCTCCCAGTCCCACCACTGATGATATGTTTACGATCCTACCCTGGCGCTTTTTCACCATGTGTTTTAAAGCGGCCCGGGTGCAGTAAAAGGCCGAGTTGAGATTGGTGCGGATCAATTTGTCCCACTCTTCGTTGCTTATGCGCACCAGCAGCTGGTCTTTTATGATCCCCGCGTTGTTGACCAGCACATCCAGTCTCCCCCAGGCCTGCGCAGCCTGATCCACCAGGCGGGCGGCGGCATCCGGATCGGCTACGTCAGCCCCCACCACCATGGCCTGGCCACCCATCTGTTCTATTTCCCGCAATACCTGAATAGCCTGGGCTTCATTTTCTTCGATCAGTTCTTTTGCCTCCAGGGGACTGTCGTAATAGTTCAAGACTATCCGGAAGCCATCGCCGGCCAGCATCAAAGCTATGGCCTTGCCGATTCCCCGGGAACTGCCTGTAACCAAAGCGACCTGTTCGCCCATTTATTCGTTCACCTTCTCCAATATTTTTTCCAGGGAACGGAAATCATCTATGTTCCCCATTACCTTGTTTTTGCCAACCTTCTTAATGAGCCCGGAAAGGCTGTTGCCCGGGCCTATCTCTATAAAACCGTCCACCTGGTCCAGCATGAAGCGAACGCTCTGCTCCCAGAGCACCGGAGAGTAAAGCTGCCGCTCCAAAAGCTCGGCATAATCACCCGAATGCAGGCCGGCCGTAACATTGCTCACCACCGGTACCCCGGCCGGCTTCCAGGGAGCTTTATCCAGAGCCGGACGCAGTTTCTTGGCCGCTTCCAGCATCATGGGGCTGTGGGACGGCACGCTCATAGCCAGTTTTTTCACCTTGCCCCCGGCCTCTTTTAATAACTGCACAGCCGCCTCGGCTTCGTCTTTAGGACCGGCAATCACTACCTGCCCGGGAGCGTTGTAGTTGGCTATTACCACCTGTCCCGAACCCTGTCGGCAGATCTCATCAACTACAGTATTCTCCATGCCTAAAACGGCATACATCACACCCTGTCCAACCGGCACCGCCTCTTGCATTAAACGCGCCCGCTCCTTAACCAGGGGCAGTGCCTCTTTAAACGTCAAAACGCCGGCCGCTACCAGGGCGGTGTATTCACCCAGGCTTAAGCCCGCCACCATCACCGGTTCAATATTAAACTTGCGAACCACCGCCAGGGCTGCTAAACTGGCCGTTAAAATCGCGGGTTGAGCGTATTCGGTCTGGTTCAGTTCGGCTGGTTCGCCGAAAAAGCACTGCGAACTGATGCTGTAACCGGCCACTTCGTCTGCTTCGCCCCAAACTTCGGCTGCTTCCATAAAAACCTGTGCCAATTCCTGTCCCATACCTATGTACTGGGAGCCCTGACCGGGAAAAACAAAGGCTAACCGCATGATAATCCCCCTATTTTTTCATGTATTGCTATTGCGTCTTTTATTATATCAAATACAATCTGTCCAGCCGGCTCGATTCTTTGGACCAATCCGCAGATCTGCCCGGCCAAAACGGTGCCTTCGTCTACATTTCCATGAACTGCCGCCGCCGGGTAGCGCCCCCGGCCCAGTTCTTCGAGGTCTTCCTTGCTCATACCCTGCCGTTCCGCCTGGAGATACTCCCGGGTAAAGCGATTGTGTATAGCCCGCACCGGATGTCCGGTTGCCAGGCCGCATATTTCCGTATCTCGGTCTTTGGCTTTGACTACTTTTTCCTGGTAGGCCTGGTGTACACCACATTCCTCGGCGCAGATAAAGCGGGTGCCGACCTGAACGCCCTGCGCGCCCAGGGCCATGGCGGCTATAAAACCGCGCCCGTCGGCAATGCCCCCGGCAGCTATAACCGGAACCTCGACGGCATCCACCACCATGGGAACCAGACACATGGTGGTCATTTCCCCAATATGCCCTCCCGATTCCATGCCTTCGGCAATTACCGCGTCTGCACCCAGGCGGCTCAGCCTTTTAGCCAGGGCCACCGAGGCCACCACCGGGATGACCCGTAACCCGACACCTTTTAAGCGCTCCATGTATTTGCCGGGATTGCCCCCCCCGGTTGTAATGACCGGGACTTTCTCATCAACCATCAATTGCACGACCGTTTCCACATTGGGATTGGCCAGCATGATATTGACCCCAAAAGGCTTATCGGTTTGGGAACGCACTATATCTATCTGTTCTTTAATCCAATCCACATCTCCGCTGGCCCCTCCGATTATGCCCAGGCCCCCTGCCTTGGAAACAGCCGCCGCCAATTTTCCTCCGGCAATCCAGGCCATCCCCCCCTGCAGCAAAGGGTATTCAATACCCAGCAGTTCACATAGCGGGGTTCTAAGATGCATTTTCGTCACTCCCCCAACGCATGATCATCCCTCCATAGGTCAGGCCGGCCCCAAAGGCTATCATCATCACCACATCTCCGGGTTTTAACCGCCCTTCCCGTTCAGCTTCAGCCAGGGCTACGGGAATGGAAGCCGCCGACATGTTGCCGTATTTGTCAATATTAATAAGGGTTTTTTCCGGAGCTATATTCATACGCCGTACTGCGGCTTTGATAATGCGCAGATTGGCCTGGTGGGGAACAAAAATATCAATATCGTCATAGCTCAATCCCGCTTCAGCCAGGAGGCGATTGGCCACCTGGTCGATAATGGCTGTGGCAAACTTGAAGATCTCCTGCCCATTCATTCTGAGATAGTGCTGACGGGCTTCCACGCTTTCCGGGGTAGCCGGTATGGCACTGCCGCCGCCCGGCATGTAGAGATGTTTGCCGCCCCGGCCGTCGGCTCCCAAATAAGAAGCCAATATGCCGTATTTATCAGACCCGCGGGATAATACCGCCGCACCTGCTCCATCACCAAATAATATGCAGGTACCCCGATCGGTATAATCAACCACCCGGGAAACCATGTCCGAGCCAATAACCAGGATATTTTTGTAGCTGGGGGAAAGGAGAAATTTTTCTGCCACTCCCACTCCATAGACAAAACCGGTACAACCTGCGGCAAGGTCAAATGCCGCGGCATTCCAGGCTTCTAATCGTTCCTGCACAATACAGGAGGTGGAGGGGAATAACATATCGGGAGATGATGTGGCTTCTATTATTAAATCAATCTGCTCTGGACTAACCCCGGCCTGCTTCAAGGCCATCAGGGCGGCATCATAGGAGTAGTCAGATGTAGCTGTGCCTAAGGGAGCTATGCGCCGCTCCTTAACACCTGTTCTATCTACAATCCACTGATCGGTGGTATCCACCATACGCTCCAGGTCCTTGTTGCTCAGAATGTTCGAAGGTAGGGAATAACCGATACCCTTTACCTGTATTTTCAATTCGAGCACCACCAATATTTAAATTTTGGGCAAGATATAGTATATTAAAACAGCGGGTCCCGCAAAAGTCAAGTATATTCAGAATATTGTGGCAAATATTTCCTTACATTTTGTGCATATTTAACCACTTTTGATAATATAAACCATTGCTTATCAGGTTTCATTTTTACTTATATCTTGCTTTGGGCACAGAATTATGCCTATAGTTTTATAGTAATTATAATATCTTGGGAGGGCAGTCACTTGCAATTACCGGTACTTAAAATTGGGAATTTACTCCCTCGCTTCCCTATTATCCAGGGTGGCATGGCAGTCCGGGTGTCCACCGCCCCACTGGTAGGAGCCGTGGCCAAAGCCGGGGGGATTGGGGTTATAGGCGGAACCGGCATGACCCCGGAAGAACTGGCCATGGAAATATCGCAGTCCCGCTCCCTGGCTGATGGAGGCATCATCGGGGTGAATATTATGTTTGCCGCCCGCCAATTCAAGGAACTGGTGCATACCGCCATCAGGGAAAAAATAGACGTTATTTTCACCGGGGCAGGATTTTCCCGTGAAATTTTTCGCTGGGCCAAAGACTCCGAGACTCCAATAGTACCTATAGTTTCTAATTCAAAAGGAGCCCGCTTGGCTGAGAAATTAGGCGCTCCAGCTGTAGTTGCGGAGGGGTTTGAAGCTGGCGGGCATTTAGGTACTGATCGATCGGTTAAAGAGATCGTGCCTGAGATCATAGACACCGTTTCCATTCCAGTAGTGGCTGCCGGTGGTATTACCAGCGGGTTCGATATGGCGGAAATGATAAAATTAGGAGCCAAAGGGGTTCAAATGGCCACTCGTTTTGTCCTCAGCAAAGAATGCAGCGTGGCTGATGAATTTAAAAAAATGTATCTAAACGCCCGCGAAGAAGACGTAGTAATAATAAGAAGTCCAGTGGGACTACCAGGTAGAGCCCTGCTCAATCCCTTCGTAAATGCCCTGAAGAGAGACGAGGCTCCTGAGCCCGATACCTGCGACGTCTGCCTGAAAGACTGTTCACAGGAATATTGCATTATGCAGGCGTTGATCAACGCCCGGGAAGGCCGGGTCGATGAGGGCGTGGTTTTCAGCGGAAAAAACGTCTTTAAGATTAAAGAAATACTCTCCGTCCAGGCTATTTTTGACAAACTGCTGGCCGAATTCGCAGCTGTATAGATTTTGCTTTAGGGATTAAAAGCATCCGCCCGGTAAACAAGGGAGGATGCTTTTTTGTTGAGCATTATATCCGGGAGTCTACAGCAAAAAACAACCTGAATGACAATCCTATAACGGCGGCTCCCTGGTAAGGTGCCTCAATAGATACAGGTCGGCGTACCAGTTAAAAACTCTGGCTGGCTGCAATACTAATTACGAACGTACTAGTTCTAACGCTGCCAGACCGCCAGCCAGCAATTAATAGTCCGATTTGAGCCCTGGCTCCTACCTAAGAGGGATTGGGATAGAAATTCTTTTTCAGGCTGGCTTTTAGTTCCCCGCGCAGATCCGGATGAGCGATAGAAATCAACTCTAGAGCCCGTTCTCTTCTACTCTTATATCTTAACCGGGCGATGCCGTATTCGGTGATGACATAATCTGTAATAGTCCGCGGTATGCTGACCGGGGTTCCCGGAGGCAGCTCGGGGACGATGGAAGAAACCAGTTCTCCCTTGTTATTCTTCTGGGTTGATGACAGCATGTTGACCGGTTTGCCGCCCGGCGACCAGGTGGCGCCTAAAAGGAAGTCCAGCTGTCCTCCCACCCCGCTTATCATCCGGTGGCCGACACCTTCGCAGGTGCTGTTGCCGGTCAGATCTATCATTATAGATGTGTTCATGGCTATGACGTTGGGATGCTGAGCAATAAAGCGCGGGTCGTTGGTAAAAGAGCCCGGGAAAACCTGACAGGATGGATTTTCGGTGCAATAGTCATATAGGGGCTGATCACCGGCAATAAATGACGCAATACTTATCCCCTTGTAAATAGGTTTATTTCTATTGGTGACTATGCCCGCTTCCACCAGCTGGGGCAAGGCCAGGGGCAGCATTTCGGTCAGAATGCCCAGGTCCTTCTTGCCCTTGAGACCGGCCGCCACTGCTTCGGAGATGCCGCCCAGGCCCATCTGAATGGTGTTGCCGTCGTTTATCAGTTCCAGGACGAATTCACCTATTCTCTGCTCCACATCGCTGGCTGGAGCCCGGCCGAAAACCGGAATGGGGGCTGATCTTTCGATCAGGTAATCAAATTCGGATACGTGCATCCAGTTGTCACCGTACACCACCGGCATTTGATCATTCACTTCAGCAATTACGGTTCTCAGTTTGCCTCTTTCACGCCCCGAACGTATGGCCTCCGCGGTGTAAAAACAAGTCGGCCCCAGGTTGCAATAGCCATGCCGGTTGGGAGGAGCGACCATCAGCGCGTAAACATCGGCGCGTTCACCTTCTTTGTCTGCAGCATCGGAGGTCTGGGCCGGATAGAAGTCGGATAAATTGGCAGCATACATCTTGCGTACCGTGGCTACCGCAAAAATGGGCATGTGCTGAATATGCCCTTCCAGGTCTTTCATAAATTCGGGGTTGAGGAACCGGGAGGGATAAACATCAAGACTGTCGCTTATCGTAACGTCCTCCAGTTCCCGCCACCGGTTCAGAATGGCTTCGACCAGATCTCCTGACATAGAGCCATTGGATAGTGAGGTGGCGATAAAGTCGCCGGATTTTACCAGCTTGGCTGCATCCTCATATGACACCAGCTTGCTCTGATAAGTTTGCTTCCAATCAAATGTCGACACAGTCATCTCCCCCTTTTTTTATTTGCCTGTAAATTCAGGCTTTTTCTTCTGCCCGGTGTAAACCGCTACTCCTTCTTTATAGTCATCGGTTATAGAAGTGGCCATAACACCTTCCCGCTCCAGCTCCAGTTGAAGTTCGAGGAAGGGCAGTAGACATTTGTTCATCAAAGCCTTGGACCAGGCATAGGCCCTGGTTGGTCCAGCAGCCAAACGGGCGGCCATCTTGGCGGTGGCAGCAGCCAGTTCATCAGGAGCCACTACTTTGTTTACCAGGCCCCATTCCAGGGCTTTCGCAGCCGGTATAACATCATCCAGGAAAGCCATCTCACTGGCCCGTCCCAATCCCACTATGATGGGCACCATCTGGCTGTAGCCGCAGTCCTGGCTGATCCCCACCCCGGTATAGGCCTGTTTGAAAATAACCTCGGAATGGCAGATGCGCAGGTCGCAGGCCGCCGCAAAGCTCACTCCGGCGCCTACACAGACGCCGTTAATGCTGGCGACAATCGGTTTGGGCAGTTTGCGCATATCGGCAATCAAACGGGCCGCCGGAACGGTTAGATCCCTGAAAAAGGCCTGCAGATCGCCGTCTCCATACTTGGCCGCCGAGGCGATGTCTCCCCCAAAGCAGAAGGCCTTGTCGCCGGCCCCGGTCAAAACCACCGCCCGGATGCTTTCATCAAAGCACTGCTGGAAGGCCCATACCAGCCCATTGAGCATGTCAGCGTCAAGGGCATTCATCACTTTGGGGCGGTTCATGGTGATTGTTGCTATCCCGTTTTCTTTGCTAAACAGCACCGCATCATTAAACATAATCCTTAACCTCCTTTTTTCATACCATTCCGTGCGAACTAATGCCAGACTAGCAAAATCCCCCCGTTCTTCCATATCCGCGTCAATAGTTCTTGACCTTCATTAGCTAAACTCTATTGCTGTGACCCATTCGCTTTGCTGCTATTGGATTAACGTTGCGCGCAATCTAATAATGCGCTATTTATTTATGTATTACCTATTTATATGTCATCAACCTATCACCCGTCCTACAACTTGTCAACCTTTTTATAATTCAATTTTTGATAAGCCCCGGGAATGCCTGCCCTTGAAATTGATTGGCAGTGGCGTGGAATCGTGAAGAGAATATAAAAAGTATCCAAGTGCTGTTTTCAGCAATAATCAGATAGTGACACCACCAGGCGGGTCTATCTCCACGTTGCCAGGAACATGAAAAGAGAAGCCGCCCAAAAATTCATTGAATTAATGAGCGGTCTCTAAAATATATTTCAACCAATCGTGGTCAAAATGTGGTCACAGCAACCTTTTTAGTTTTTTAACTCCAATATTTTGGGGATGTTAGGCACTTCTTACATCATGCCGCCCATTCCGCCCATGCCGCCCATTCCACCCATGTCGGGCATCTTGGCGTCTTTGTCAACTATTTCGCTCACTACGGCTTCGGTGGTCAATACCATGGCCGCGATGCTGGCTGCATTCTGAACAGCCGAGCGGGTAACCTTGGCCGGGTCGATTATGCCAGCCGCAAACATGTCTTCGTAAATATTGGTCAGGGCATTGTAGCCCACTCCAGCATCCAGACCCTTTACCTTTTCGACCACTACGGAACCCTCCGTTCCGGCATTGTTGGCAATCTGGCGAAGGGGCTCTTCCAGGGCTTTTTTGACCAGGTTAACACCGGTCAGCTCATCAGCATTTGCATCAAGGCTGTCTACCGCAGGAATCACGTTGATAAGTGCGGTTCCGCCGCCGGCAACGATGCCTTCTTCTACAGCGGCCTTGGTGGCTGCCAGGGCGTCTTCGATGCGGTGCTTCTTTTCTTTCAGTTCGGTTTCAGTGGCCGCTCCCACCTGGATTACAGCTACTCCACCGGACAGTTTGGCCATTCTTTCCTGGAGTTTTTCGCGGTCGTATTCAGATTCGCTTTCTTCGTACTGTTTCTTGATATTGTTGATGCGGGCTTTGATATCTTCTTCGCTACCGGCACCATCAATGATGATGGTCTCGTCCTTCTTAACCACTATCTGGCGGGCTTTACCCAGCATTTCCAGGGTTACATTCTCAAACTTGACGCCCAGTTCTTCGGAAACTACCTGGCCCTTGGTCAGGATGGCTATGTCTTCCAGCATGGCTTTTCTTCTTTCGCCGAAAGCTGGAGCCTTGACGGCAACACAGGTAAAGGTGCCACGCAGCTTGTTTAACACCAGGGTTGGCAGGGCTTCGCCTTCAACATCCTCAGCTATGATGAGCAGAGGCTTGCCGGTTTGAACAACCTTCTCCAATACAGGCAGGATTTCACCGATAGCCGCCAGCTTCTTGTCGCTTATCAGAACAAAGGGTTCGGAAAGATCGGCTTCCATCTTTTCAGGGTTGGTGATCATGTAGGGTGAAATATAGCCACGGTCGAAGTTCATTCCTTCTACTACCTGCAGCGATGTTCCCACCGACTGGGACTCTTCTACGGTGATAACCCCGTCCCGGCCCACCTTTTCCATAGCATCGGAAATAAGCGTTCCGATATCAGGATCGTCGGCGGAAATGGCAGCAACCTGAGCAATAGCAGATTTGGACTCTACCGGCTTGCTTATATTCTTGATTTCTTCAACGATAGCATTGACGGCTTTCTCGATACCCCTTCTCATAATCATGGGGTTGGCGCCGGCTGCTACATTCTTTAATCCTTCTTTAATCATGGCTTGAGCCAGAACCGTGGCGGTGGTGGTGCCATCTCCGGCTACATCGTTGGTCTTTATGGCTACTTCTTTAACCAGCTGACATCCCAGGTTTTCCCAGGGATCTTTGAGATCTATATCACGAGCGATGGTAACACCATCGTTGGTAATCGTGGGGGATCCGAACTTTCTGTCCAGAACAACATTGCGGCCTTTGGGGCCCAGGGTAACTTTCACGGTATTGGCCAGGGTGTCGATGCCTTTCTCCAGGCCTCTTCTAGCCTCTTCGCTAAATTTGATTTCCTTGGAAACCATCTAAGAACCTCCTTTATGTTTTCAATTTCTCCTAGTTGAATTTGGCCAGGACATCGCGCTCGGAAACTATCAGCAGTTCTTCGCCGTCGATCTTTACTTCCATCCCGGCATATTTGGAAAAGATAACCTTGTCGCCTACGGCCAGGTTGACGGGTACTCTTTCGCCTTTGTCATTGAGTGCGCCCGGCCCTACAGCCATTACTTCGCCTTCCTGGGGTTTTTCCTTGGCGGTATCGGGGACGTAAAGTCCGCTTTTAGTCTTTTGTTCGGCCACATCCAGAACCTTGATAACCACCTTGTCAGCCATGGGTTGAATTTTCAAAGGTATACCTCCTTCGTTTATTGTTTTATTGTTAGCACTCATTAAGTGCGAGTGCTAATATTCTGTAATAATAATATAGGCGGGAGCGGGAATGTATTCAAATCACATTACCAGCTAAATCCGCCCGATATTTTTAATTAATAGTATGTAGCTGGATTTTGCTTTTTATTCCTTTAAATAACGCAGTTTTTTGAATTTTAAAGCTGGCCGCACTCGGTGGCACTGCCAATTAGAATATCCAAACCGTGGTCCAAAGCCGGTAAAATAGCCTCCAGGGATTCACGCACCCCTTTTACGCTGCCGGGTAGATTGATAATTAGGGTTTTCCCCCTGATTCCGGCCGCAGCCCGCGACAACATTGCTTTGGGGGTTTTTCCCAGGCCATAGGAGCGCATCACCTCGGGAATACCCGGCACCGACTTTTCAACTACCTGCAGGGTGGCCTCAGGGGTTACGTCGCGCAGGCTAAAGCCGGTGCCTCCCGAGGTAAGGAGCAGATCCAGCTTTAATTCATCGCATACCCGGCACATTTTTGACTTTATGAGTTCCATTTCATCCGGAATAATCTCATAATATTCACACTGGTATGCTTTACCCAGCATCGATTGGATCTCCCGCCCGCTCAGATCTTCCCGCTCGCCTTTGGAACCCTTGTCGCTCAAAATCAGAATGCCCAAACTATACATGTTGCAGCCTCCTTAAAAAGGGACGGACCTTTTGCTTCCCGTCTGGTAAACAAAAGGTCCGTCCCCCGTTTTTACTTTCATTCACGGATTTGGTGTCCGCTCTTGCCGCCCAGCTTTTCGTCAAGGACCAGCTCCCCGATTTCCATCCAGCGGTCCACCGCCTTGCACATATCATATATAGTCAGGGCGGATACGGCCGCAGCGGTTAGAGCTTCCATCTCCACGCCGGTTTTTCCGGTGTTTTTAACCTGGGTTTTTATGAGTATACGGCTCTGTTCTTCGTCCACTGTAAAATTGACGTTCACCGAACTCAATAGCAGGGGGTGGCACATGGGAATCAACTGGTGGGTTTGTTTGGCCGCCATGATTCCCGCTACCTGGGCCACCGCTAGAACATCGCCTTTTTTTATGCCGCCGCTTATGATCAATTTTAATGTTTCCGGCAGCATCTTGATTTGGCAACTGGCCCGGGCTTCCCGCTGGCTGTCATTCTTTTCGCTCACATCCACCATGCGCGCGCGGCCTTGTTCGTTGATGTGAGTGAAATCCATATATCTTATCCTCCAATTTGAAACATTTTACGCTGGTTTTGCCCGCCCCAACCTTCATCCATATGATGGCGCTGGGGCTTCATGGCTATGGCCTTTTTAATGAGCTCCAGTAGTTCTTCGTCACTGGCGCCTTCACGCAAGGGCTGTTTCAGGTCAACTTCGATCTTGTGATGCAAGCATACTCTCAATTTACCGTCGGCAGTCAGACGAATGCGGTTGCACTCCCTGCAAAAGTGATTGCTCAACGGGCTGATAAAGCCCAGGGTGCCAAGACCACCTTTTATCCGGAATTGCCGGGCCGGGCCATTGCCTTCCACCGGGTCGGTCGGAGTCAGCTCATACTCCAGGTTGATGCGGCGTTTTATTTCTGCCATGGTGCATACCCGTTCCCCCTGCCAGAACTCCAGATCACCTATGGGCATGAACTCAATAAAACGAACATGCAGGGGGTGGTAATAGGCCAGGTTGGCAAAATCCAATAATTCATCATCGTTAAATCCCTTAATAACCACCATATTCACTTTCACCGGCTGCATGTCCATCTCCATGGCATGGAAAATCGCATCCCAAACCGTTTTTAAATCTCCCTGCCTGGTAATATAGCGATAGCGCTCTTCCTGAAGGGTGTCCAGGCTGAAGTTGACTCTTTTTAACCCGGCTTTCTGCAGCTCCCAGGCATTGGCAGAAAAAAGTGCGCCATTGGTGGTAATGGCAATATCATTTATCTGGGGTATCTCATTAATATAATGCACCAATTGAACGAAATTTTTCCGCACCAACGGTTCGCCGCCGGTCAGGCGGACCTTTTTTATGCCCAGCTGGGCGCCCAGTCTCACCAGATGAGCCGTCTCTTCCAGAGACAAAATCTTGCCATGTTCCAAATAATTGGCCCCTTCAAGGGGCATACAATATCTGCAACGAAAATTACACCGGTCAGTAACCGATACTCGTAAATAATCGATATTCCGGCCAAAGTTATCCTGCAAATTCTCCATCTCCCTACCAGTAAGAACCCTACATAATCATCCGACCTAAAAACAACCCAATTCGCAGGCGATTATTTTTACGCCGGCTTCATTACATATACGTCCCAGCTCCCTTGAATCTATTTGCAGCTCTTCTGCCAGCTGGCGGGCCTCCAGGCAACCGATCTTCATATTCGGACATTTCTCCATGACTTTGGCTAGCACGTCCTTTTTATCCACAAGGAATACCTCCCCCCGTAGTCAGACCCCCCTGCTTTTAACACTTCCAGCATTTTGGTCGACCATCGGATTGTATACTGTATACTCACTTTTTTTGTCAGTTTGTCATTTACGTAAAAGGAGAAAAAACCGCCCCTTCTTTCTAGCGGGGAAAGCTTAACATATTATATACGATATAAAAGTATACTGCAATTAGGAGTCAACGTTTGTCATAAAATGTCATAATGTGATTATTAATGTCTACAAAGCCCGGTATATTGTCTCCTTGATATTCTGCCATCTTAATACTAATACTGGGTGACACAAGCATTCGTGTCACCCAGTATTATTTAACAGTCAGCAAATTTATCAGTAAAATCTTATCCCTGATTCACCAGATCATAGCCCATCGCGAAGACTTTTTGATTGAGTTGCAGCACCCTGCCCGAAAATCTGGTTTGGAGCACCTGATCATAGTCGGTGTTGGCCAGGGGGATCTCAGGCAAAGCGGTTAAGGCCCCCATCAGGGTTATGTTGGCTGCCTGAGGATTGCCGGCCTCGATGGCGATTTTAGTGGCATCGATAAGCTGTACCGTCCCACAGAGCTCGCCAAGTTCCTTTTCAATATCATCGATGTTGGGATAGAGCGATTCACCCAACAGCACTCCCAGAGGGTAATTGGGACGGGGCTCAAAGAGTATCCGGGTTTGTGGATTGCCGTAATCCCGGGCAATGCGCAGGGTTTCTATAGGTTCGAAACCGACGATAATATCGGCTTCCTTGAGGGGCACCAGGGGGCCGCATTGCTTGATGGTAGAGATTCTAACGTGGCTCATAACCGAACCACCCCGCTGCGAGGCTCCATAGGTTTCGCCCACGGTGGTATAGTAGCCTTTGTTTACCAGAGCGGAGGCCAGGAGTTCCGATGCCACAATATTTCCCTGTCCACCAACTCCGCAAATGACAATATTTAGAGGGTCTTTGGGCAAATATAATTCCATTACTCTTCCCCTCCTTCCATTTTTATGGCGCCAGCCGGGCAAAGAGTAGTGCATACTCCGCACCCGATGCAGACAACCTCATCTATTTCAGCTTTCTTTTTAGTTGAGTTCCAGATGTTGCCCGGACATCCCCAGGTGGTGCTGCAGTAACGGCCGCAGCCGCAGTCGTCGCCCCGGCATAAATCGGTATCCACCCATACCCGGCGTTTGGGGCCCTTGCGCATCGTCAGGGTGGCGCAATCCCGCTTGAGAATCAGCACCTTTAAGCCCGGTTCCTTTAAAAGTTTATAAATAACCGCGATCGATTTTTCAATTTCATAGGGATCGGCGACAGTTACCGGACAGCCCAGGGCCTCCACCACTTTTTCGATTGATATGGGTTGGGCGGGATCGCCCATGGCCGTCAAGCCTATACCCGGATGAGGCTGAAAACCGGTCATGGCTGTAGCCGCGTTATCCAGGACGATAAACAGCATATTGGAATTGTGATATTTGGCATTAATCAGGCCGGGAATACAGGAATGAAAGAAGGTGGAGTCGCCGGCCAATGCCATAACCGGCTTGTCAAAACCAAAGCGGGTAAGCTGCCCCAGTCCCTCGCCCATATTTACTCCTTCGCCCATGCATCCCATGGAGTTCACGCCATAGTGACCGGCTCGCAGGGCGCCCAGAGTATAACAGCCTATATCGCCCATGATCAATCCGCCATGAGCCTGCAGTCCCAGGGCCTGTTTAAATATATAATACGAAGCCCGGTGAGGGCAGCCTGCGCAAAAGGTCAATTCCCGGGGCGGAATCGTCACCTGGCGCTCGGGCTCAATGTCGATGCAGGGCTTGGGTCTCTGCTCTATTTTCATGATATCAGCCAGGGCACTCAGCACCAGATCCGGAGTCAGCTCTTTGGAATGAGGAAAGGCCCGGGCCTGGTAACGCCCGTACATCTCCACATTCAATTCCGGGTGGTGGGCAATGATATTGGCCAGATTCTGCTCCAGGAAGGGGTCTACTTCTTCCGCGATCAGTACTTTCTTTGCACCGCCCAGATGCCTGACAATAAACTGTTCCGGGAGCGGCCAGGTGCAGCCCAGCTTCAATATACCCACCTGGTCATTCAATTTCAGGGTATCTATGGCCTCCTCACCATACAACCATCCCATCCCGCAGACGACCATTACACAGTCAGCATCTTTCGGGCCCCGGTACCAGTTGAAAGGGGATTGTTCAAAGCTGGCCTGGGCCCTGTTTAGCTTGTCATACATAGCATCATGGAAAAAGTTTATGGCAAAGAGCTTGTCCCAGTTTTCAATTTGGCTGGGTTTCTCATTGAGGGGCGATTTGCTTACTGGTAATTCCCCCAGGGTAACATTGCCCCGGCCGTGGTGGATACGGGTGACTCCGCGCACCATCACCACCTGCTGCAGTTCTTCAGATAGATCAAAAGCGTACTTTATCATATCCTTGGCTTCTTGAAAAGTGGCCGGTTCCAGTAACGGAAGGCTGGCTGAACGGGCCTGATGCCGGGCATCAAATTCGTTGGTACTGGAATGGGCACTGGGATCGTCGGCCACAATCAATACCACTCCGCCTTTGCAGCCGTAGAGAGCGGCGGTATGCAGGGCGTCACCCATAACCAGCAGCCCGTTTTGCTTGGCAATGCACAGAGAGCGCACTCCCGCCATGGAAGCACCCATGCAAGCCTCAAAGGAGCAGGTTTCATTAGTGGACCATTCCGCGTAGAAACCCATATCCTTGGCTACATGCCCCAGCATGGTCAATATTTCCGATGATGGTGAACCCGGATAAGCCGCGGCAAATTGAAGCCCGGCTTCTATAGCGCCTCGCGCCATCGCTTCATTGCCTTGAAGCAGATAGGTTTTTCCCGGTTCATCAGCAGTAATCATCCATTCCATCAGGAATTCACCGTCCCTTCTGCCTGGGCCAGAATTTGCTCATATTCTGGTTGTGATAAATCTATAAATGCCTTCAAGGTGCCATTATCTACAGCATCCTTTATAAGCTTCAGGTTGCGGGCTTTTTTGTTTAAAGAAGCTCTTTTTAAGCCCTGTAATTGCTGCTCGGGATATTCTTCCAGGGTTAAATAGCCCTTATCTACTGCCTTTTGCAGAAGCGCTGCTCCCCGGGGAGTGCGCACCAGGACCGTATTCCAACCGGCCTCGGCCTCAAAAGCGCCTACCGAAATATCAGCCAGCTCTGAAGTCATATCCAGACAATAGCTGCAGCCCGGCTGGACATACTCCTTCACTTTTTCCGTAGGTAAAACTTTAGTCCCCTGGCTGCTGGCAATTTCCACCCCGTGCTGGGGAATGCTTATTTTATCGATAATAATGCCGGGATAGGTCTTCTCCAGGTAGTCTTTGAAAGTCCAGGATAAGGACCACATGCAGAATAAGCCAATACTTAGAATTTGCATGGGGGGATTACCGGGCTTCATCTGGTACTTGCGCAAAGCCTGTATCTGGCAGGGGCGCCCTACTACCAGTAACTTTTCAATGCCTTTTTGGGCTGCTTCGTTGATTTTTCTTAAACCTGGCGCCGCCAGGAAGCGAGAACCCGCCGCTTTTTCAACCTCGGCAACGGTGGTAGCCAACAAGGAATCCGGGGTGATGTTATCGTCAGAGGCGGTTAATAGCGCTGCCTGCGCCTCTTTATCCTCCAAAGCAGTTTTTACCAGGCGGCTCACGGTTCCACCATCTTGCTGTCCGTTCAGGGAGTCAAGGCTCCTGACTTTATAAATGGCTTTAAATGTTCCCAGTTCTAAAGTGCAGGGAGCAGACTGGAAAATTGCCGCATTTATCTCCTGCCAATCGGTAAAGGTTCGGGGGCAGATGGAATAACAGCGGCCGTCCTGTACCGAACAGGCAAACGGCATAACCAGTTTGTCTTCGAGGTTTTTTAAATAAGGGCACCAATCCAAACAGGCACCGCATAGAGTGCAGGCCGAACTATTTAAAACCTCGGTATTCAATTCAATTCCTCCGGGCATTAAGATATCCCCCCAAAATTTTTGTAGAAAATTCAGAATAATACGTGGCACGCCTCCAATTTTATCAGATTGTGAAAAGTTTTGCACAATTGATATATGGTTCTTAATAATAAATATTAAAATATTTTACAAAAAAGGCAACAAGATTTGATAATAGGGATTTACGCGACAGGTGAAGGGCAATATTACAGGAAAGGCTCCCCTATTTATGGGGCCGCGCTTCTCCAGTTTATCAGTTTAAACCCTGATTGTGATATTATAGACGAAATAGAATGCTGTTGGGATGCACAAAGAAAGGAAGATATACTATGCCGGCTCTAACATGGATTCTCATAGCAACCGGTTGTGCGGTTTTTGAATTCCTGCTATCTAGTTTCAGATTCGTCTGGCTGGCTATTGCCGGCCTGTTCGTAGCCCTGGCAGTTAAAATTGGATTTATTCCGGCCCTGGCCGATCAACTGCTGGCTTTTATGATAATATCAGCAATTTTGCTTTTCTTCGTCCGTCCCCTGGTCCTTCGTAAGATTAAAAGGCGCCCGTCTGACTCACCAGAAAACTAAAACCCGTGGGATAATGACCCTGAGTTGGGAGACGGTTCTTCAACTCATCCATCCCTGAACTCACTCTGTTCCCCAATTACGCTGTACAACTAGTTCCAATTGATCACTGACAATCCAGTGCATCGGTACGTCATTTTCTTCGGGGAAAACACTGTCCACTATCTGAAAATCATAGGCGATTCCGCACCGGAAAACGGAAGCGGAAAGCCCGGGCAGAAAGCGGTCATAGAATCCCCGGCCATATCCCAAGCGGTGGCCATTCCTATCAAAAGCCACACCGGGTACTAAAACAGCCTCAATCTTTTCCATCGGAAGTTCGGAACCACAGGGCTCCTGGATGCCAAAGGAACTGATCCGGCATCGATCCCGGCCTTCAAACGGAACCGCAAGCATCTTATCCCCCTCAACCCGGGGCAGAAGTATGGTTTTGCCCTGCCCCAGCATTTCCTCCAGATAGGGCCACAGATCCACTTCATTTCGTATCGAACTGTAGGCCATAATAACCCGGGCCTGCCGCAGGGGTTCAAGCTTTTCCAACCGTTTAATTATGCTGCTGCTCTTCTTTCCAACCTGGTCTGGGGATATAAGACTGCGGGCAGCGAGTATTGCCTTGCGCAGCCCGGCTTTAGTTGTTGGTAGGTCCATTTTCCGCCAACTCCTGCTGTTTTTTCTGCTGCTGGCTGCGCCAGGCATAAAGCAATGCTCCTATTAAAAAGATGATGATGCTTATAAACTGCGCCTGGGTAAGCGGACCTATCATGGCTTCCGGCTCTCTAAAAAATTCGATGATAAATCGATAGGTAGGATATAGCATAAGATATAAGCTCATTATCTGCCCACTGAAGCGCCTCCGGTGATATGACCAGAGTAGAAAGGCAAATATCAACAGGTTGGCAGCTGAACTCATCAACTGGGTGGGATAGCGGGTGCAGGAATCCACATAAGGGAATACCACACCCAGAAATGAATTGGTAACCTTTCCGTAGCAGCATCCGGCCAGGAAGCAGCCAATTCTCACCAGTGCGTAGCTCAGGGCCAGATACGGTGCGAATATATCCCCTAACTTCCAAATAGAAAGGTTTTTACGACGTATATAGATGGTCAAAGGAATGAATGCGGCAATAAATCCGCCGTACCAAACCAGTCCCCGCACCCCTCCCCGGTGCATGGCCCAGTACTGGGACGGTGATCTCCAGAACAAATCCCAATCGTAGGTGACAAAATAGAGCAGGTAGGATCCGGCCAGGCCGGCTAGAGCCATGAATACAATAAGGTCCATGGCCCATTCCCGTTGGTAGCCTTCTTTTTCAAAAAGCCTTCCGCAGCCCCATATTGAAACTATTACCGCCAGAGCCATCATAAAACCCCAGGAGTATACATTAAAATTACCTAATGAGAATATGACAGGTTTCAACTTTTTTCGCTCCTTATCGGTTATCCACAATACATCCGTTCGCCCCGGAGTTTATGCACCGTATATAGAGAATATGTGTCAGTTTTCGCAAACCCCGAATTAAGTAGTTATCAACAGACTTTTCCACATTATCCACATCCACTTTTCACAAGGACTATAGCCCCGGGTAGGCATTGAGCGATAGTCCGGCGAAATCTCCTCTAATATAGGATAAGTAGGCCTTTCCAGCAATCATGGCCGCGTTGTCGGTGCACAATTTTAAGCTCGGATAGCAGATTAAAAACCCTCGTTTTTGTCCTTCTTTTTCAAGCCTAGTGCGTAAATATTGGTTGGCTGCTACCCCACCTGCCATTAACACACTTTTAACCCCATATTTTTCCGCTGCCCGCATGGTCTTTTCAACCAGAACGTCCACCAGGGCAGCCTGGAATTCTGCCGCCAGATCAGCCCGGTGTTCCCCCGCGGCGCCCAGCTTCTTCCACTGGTTTATGGTGGCGGTTTTCAATCCACTGAACGAAAACTCGAAATCATCACGGTCCAAAAATACCCGGGGTAGTTTGATATTGCCCGCCCGGCCGCTTTCGGCGGCTTTCTGAATCACCGGTCCACCGGGATACCCCAAATTCAGAACCCGGGCCACTTTGTCAAAGGCCTCACCGGCTGCATCATCCCGCGTTTCTCCCAGGAGCCGGGATTCATCATGCCCCGACATGTAGAGCAGGCTGGTGTGCCCCCCTGATACAACCAGGCATATCAGGGGAAACTCGATGCCGGGATGCTCCAGGAAGTTGGCATAGATATGCCCTTCCAGGTGGTTCACAGCAATTAAGGGCTTATCCAATGCATAGGCAAAGCCTTTGGCAAATGAAAGTCCAACTAAAAGGGCTCCTATCAAGCCGGGCCGATTGGTTACCGCAACCGCCTGAATATCCTGGTATTGGAGACCGGCTTCAGTAACAGCCTGGTTGACCACCTGACCGATGTTCTCAACATGATGGCGGGATGCAATTTCCGGGACCACTCCCCCATAAGGCTGATGGATGGCGATCTGGGAGCTGATTATATTGGATAGAATAACTGAACCATCCTGCACAATGGCGGCAGCCGTTTCATCACAGGAAGTCTCTATTCCAAGTATTTTGATCGAATTCATATTATCTCCTTAGATGGTTTTTATCGCAGATAACAACTTGAATAGTAATCAGCGTTTATAACAAACCGCATCAAAAAACTTTAATCAACCAGATGTTTGACCATCACGATGGCATCTTCATTATTATCAGAATAATACTGTTTACGCAAACCGCTGACTATAAAACCTAAACCATGGTACATGGTTATGGCTGCCCGGTTCGACGGCCTCACTTCCAGCAATATGCGGGCCGCCCGTTTGCGCCTGGCCAGCTTTTCCAGCTCCAACATAAGCACCCGGCCCCAACCCCGCCCTCGCAGACTGGAAGCTATCGCCACATTGGTAATATGAGCTTCATCAAAGACAACCCATATCCCCCCATAACCGCCTACATCTCCTTGATAATCGATAACCAGATAATTGGCGTATTGATTCTTCAGTTCGTTTTCATAAGACTGCCGGGACCAGGGAAGAGAAAAGGCTTCCTGTTCAATGATCATTACCTGGTCCAGGTCCAGGGGAGTCATCTTGCGCATCATAAACCCGGTCTCAATCACGCTTTTTCTCCTTTTTGGCGTTTTATTTCGGCCTCGGAAAGGCGCAGGTAGGTGGGACTCAAGTTCAACGGCTCCTCTGTCTCCCCCCGCTCCAGTTTTTTTAATCCAAGACTGGCCAGTGCGGAAGCCCGGGGCAGGGAAAGGTGGGTCGGTGCTTTAATCCCCCTTTTACCCATAATCCTTTTAACAGAATCCCAGTAGACGTCCGCCGCATCCCCCAGTATCATACAGCGTTCGGTGCCTGACATCAAAACCTGCTCATTAATGGCGTTAAAAAACGCTTCCGGTTCATAGGCCCCGGGGGGATAGGTGTTCTCAGGGGTAAAGCCTTTCATCAGGTACAGGCCTCCGTATACCTCATTGCGCCGCGCATCTAAAATGGGGCATATGAGGGCGTCACATCCTATTACATTGGCGGCCAGTACTTCCAGGGTAGAGAGGGCAACCAGCGGAATCCCAGCCGCCAGGGAGAGTCCCTTGGCAGTCGCCAGACCAATCCGCAGCCCGGTAAACGAACCCGGTCCGATGGTTATAGCTATCCCATCCAGATCGTCCAGTTGGCACCCGCTTTCCCTCATTACCCGGTCGACCATGGGCATCAAGGACTCGGAATGGGTTTTCTTGTAATTGGAAAACTCTTCCTTAATAAGCCTTTTTTCATCCATTAAAGCCACTCCGGCAACCGGTGTGGCGCTGTCAACAGCTAGAATTAACAAGCGTCTTCAACCTTTCTATTATTAGCTGGGCGCCCCCGCCAGTGCCTCTTACTATCGCCTGCCGGGGGCCTTCATAGTCATCATCTTCAAGTATTATATCGATCCAGAGGGCATCGTCGGGCAGCAGGTTTTTACCGACTTGAGGCCATTCGACTATACATATGCCCTCTCGTCCCAAATAATCTTCCAGGCCGAGATCTAATAGGCCGGCTTCATCAAGGCGGTAGAAGTCAAAATGATAGACCGTACACCCGGCCTGATACACATTCATCAGAGTAAAAGTCGGACTGTTTACCCGACCCTGGTAGCCCAGTCCCCGGACAATGCCGCGGGCCAGGGTGGTCTTGCCCGCCCCCAGCTCCCCGGCCAGGTAGACAAGATCGCCCGGTTTCAGTAAGGGGGCGATCATCTCTCCCAGGGCTTCCATATCCATTTCCGTATCAATTTGCTTGACTATCCTGGCTTCCAAATTCAAATCTACTCCTTAATCAAAGCTCCAAAAGCCGCTGGTATTCGTCTCGAACCAGTTTAAAGTCCTCCCAGGTCGGCCTTTTATAAGAAGGATTGCGCAGCAGCGCGGCCGGGTGGAAGGTAGCCATGATGTTTATACCCTGCCGGGTGAACCACCGGCCCCTGATTTGAGTTATGCGGGCCTTGGGATCGATCACCACCTGGCTGGCCAGAGACCCCAGGCACATTATGATCCGGGGTTTTATGATGCGGATTTGGGCTTCCAAAAACCGGCTGCATTCTTTGACTTCGTCCGGGTTAGGCAGCCGGTTTTCCGGTGGCCGGCATTTAACCACATTGCATATATATACGCTGGGGCGCTCGAAATCGGCTGCCGTCAGGATTTTATCCAAAAGCTGTCCGGCTTTTCCGACAAAGGGCTCACCCTGCAAGTCTTCATCCCGCCCCGGTCCTTCGCCGACAAACATGATTTTAGCCTGGGGGTCGCCGCTGCCAAACACCACCTGCTGGCAAGTGGTGCGCAGCCGGCAGGCCGAGCAGGCATGAGCCCGTTCCTGGAGGCTCCGGTAGTCATTTATTTCCGGAAAGGCCGCTTCCCACTTTACTCCGGGAAGAAAGGCCTGCTTATTCTCTTTGGGGGTTGGATCAGGAACAACCGGTTTTTCCGGCACGGTCCGGTCCTTTTCCGGGGCCGCATCTCCAAACAGATCAGGCTGCTCAATACTCATTCTTACCCCTCCATATAAAAATAAAACCGGGATATAACCAAAGCGGCATTATATAAGGGACGTGACCATGCTGCTAAGTAGGGAGGTCCGTCCCTTTTCTTAACCTGGTACGTCCCTTAACAAGTGTTTTACTTATCCAAACGGTTCATTGAAAACGGATTCTTAGCTTCACTGTCCCGTCAATCCGGAAGTAAAAGGGCCTTTAACCTATCAGGCGCCGGTGCTCCTGCATGATGCAGCGGTCCTGAACAAACATGATCCCCTTTTCCCGGGCTATTTCCTCACCTTCCGGCGATGTCAGGCCCAACTGCAGCCAGATGGCTGGAATATTTTTCTTTACCGCCTGATTAATGGTGGGCAGAAGTTCCTCTTCATTACGAAAGATATCAACCAGGTCAACCTCACAGGGAATGGATTCCAGATCGGGGTAGGCCTTCTCCCCAAGTACCTCGTTCACATAGGGATTTACCGGAATAATCCGGTAGCCTTTGCTCTGCAGGTAGGCAGCTATATGATGACTGGCCCGGTAGGGATCGTCCGACAACCCAACAATAGCGATAGTATTGCATTTATGGAGATATTCCTTGAGCGGATTGGGGGTTCTTTTGAAAAACATGGTTAATTCTCCCTCCTTAACTTATTGTACTTCAGGAAGGGAAAAAAGCAATATACGCTTATTTACTGGGGATTTCACTCACAACCCGGCCAGTACCTGATAGATTTCTAAAAATCCGGTTCCGATACGCCAGAAGGCCGTCCCACCTAACTGCTCGGCTTGAAACATAGTCCATTTGGCTTTCAAGCTCTGTTTGTTCTCCATCCATATCTGGTGAGCGTGACCGTCTTCATCATAATAGGTGTAATAAGGGCTCATGCTGGCCTGGTCAAAGTGATCAACTACCGTGTATTTACCCATGATCTGCTGCAGTTTAGACGCACTGACCGTCTTTGCCTCCCCATCGCTGCCCCAATCATAACCGTAGGTAGCCATTCCCATTAAAATTTTCTCCGGGGCCATTTGACTCTGCATGTACCCGGCCACCTTTTCCACCCACCAGAGTGGGGCCACCGGACCCGGCTCACTGTCCAGGTAACAGTAGTCATAGGCCATTACCACCACCAGATCGGCGGTCTCGCCAATAGCTTTATAATCATAAGGAGTAGCCCATTTTTCTTCCCCGGTGCGGGCAAAGACCGCCACCGACAGCATCTTGTCAGGACCCAGGGCCGACTTTAGCTCCTGAAGGAAGCGGGTAAAGTAAGGTCCGTCTTCGGGGGCAATAAATTCAAAATCAATATTTATTCCGTCATATTTATCCCGGACCGCCAGATCGCTCAATTGTTCAATCAGCCGGCTGCGATTGGGCGGGCTGCTCAAGAGCTGGTGCAGCTGACCACGCTCCATCAAAGCAACACTGGCGTGAGCGGCAATGCCCTGCTGGCGTACCCAGTCAATCTTTTCCCGGTACTCATCCTTATATTCATTAGAGAGGTTTCCGCTCCCATCAGCGGCCAGCCACCGGAAAGCAATGTCGGTAAACAAATGGCTGTTGGCCTTGACCTCTTCCATGGGGCTGTAATAATAGTAGGCAAAAACCCGGGGCTGGTAGTGTAAATTGATGCTTATCTCGCGGTTTACACCGTTCCACTGCACCTTTCCTCCCAGGTGGGCAGCCACAAAACTCAAGGGGATATAAGTGCGGTTCTGCCATATGAGCGGGGCCACATCCATCGTGCATCTCTGGCCGTCAACCAGGGCGGTCTTTTGGCCAATGGTCAGTTCAATCCGGTGTTCTCGGCAGTTGATGGACACCTTGCGCAGCTGTCCATCCCAGGCAACTTGTGCGCCAATGGACTGATTGACGGCCATGAACACCACCGGAACCATAGTTCGACCGCTGTTAATAAAGGCCGGGGGATTTAAGGGGGTAATGCTTCCATCAATTTTGATTTGATTTATATATGTATCGGGACTTACTGCCAGGGCTTCATATGTATAACCGGGTATGTAAAAGGGACATAACAGCAATAGTAACAACAAGCCAAGACATCGCTTGCGCAAAGAAACCACCTCATTTGTCGAAATTACCTATGGATTCGGCGTTTTCCATACCATATCCTTGAAGTAATTCCTGGTTAAGGTGGCAAAAGGTGCTAGCCTAGTAGTCTGTAACACTTAAAAGTTTAATTATCCGTCGAGAAAAATTTTCGCAGGGTGAGGCGGAGGAATAAGTAATACTGGACGTATTGCGATTGACGACATCAAAGCCCTGCGGAAATTTGGCCGGCGGTAATTAAAGTTTTAGGTGTTACAGACTACTAGTATTTAGTTTATATTTTTATCTTTGGGGAATATGGTTTCCAGATCGGTCAAAGGAACGTACACCATGTTATCCTGGTTGACCACGGCCAGGATAACCATTTCTTCACCACTGTATTCCTCTTCGTAAAAACCCAGGACGCATACCGTCATGGCCGTACCTTCCATATAAACGGTGAACAGGTCTCCCTTATTCAATCCAGATCCCTCCATAAACGGCCATCAACCATAGCCCACTTTACCCGGGAATTAAAATCCAGGGGGTGTCCTTCGAAAGCCACCAGATCTGCTCTTTTGCCTGGACGGATGCTGCCCAGTTCATCGTCTAGCTTGAGGATTCGAGCCGGATTAACCGTGATAGCTTCCAGGGCGGCCCTATCGTCCAATCCTGCTCTGACCGCCAGTGAAGCACACACTCGCAAGTGCTCAACAGGCACTACCGGGTGATCGGTAATGAGGCAAAATTCCACTCCCAACTCCCGCAGGCGGGCCGCGTTCTTGAAGGATACTTCCTTCATCTCCACCTTGGCCCGGTTTACGAGCAGAGGCCCAAGACACACCGGAACCCCCCGGCGAACTAGTTCACCGGCCACCAGATGGGCCTCGGTGCCGTGTTCAATAATCAGTTCCAAATCAAATTCATCTTTTATGCGCAGGGCGGTCAAGATGTCATCAGCCCGGTGAGCATGCACCCGCAGTGGTATTTCCTTATTCAAAACCCGGAATACGGCCTGGTATTTATAAGCCTCCCGGGATTCCAGCTTATCCTTTTCCAGCAGTCTCTGTCCGGTAAACAAGGCCTCCCTCAGCAGGCTGGCATTGGCCATCCGCGTAGCCGGAGTTTTTTTCTGGCCCGCATAGACCCGCTTGGGATTCTCTCCCAGAGCGGCTTTCAAACCCCAGGGTTCGCGGTAAACCATATCGCCAGGCAAGCTGGCGTAGTTTTTGAGCATTACTCCCTGACCACCAATGATGTTGGCGCTGCCGGGAAGGCATAGTGTTCTGGTAACCCCACCCCGAAGGGCGTCTTTAAAGGCCAGATCGAGGAAATTAACCCCGTCTACCGCTTTCAACTGGGGAGCAACCGGATCATTAATTTCATTTACATCATTGCCTTCGAGGCGGTAAATCTCTTCTTCCAGGCCGATGTGGGTATGGGCGTCGATAAAACCGGGGCAGATAAAAAGGCCGTCTGCATCGATCTGCGTGCAGTCCCGTGGCGTTCTCACCACGCCACCTACCTGCTTTATGTGCTCGCCTTCGACCAGAATGGTTCCCCGTTCAACAATTCCCGGGGTATCCATAGTCAAAAGAGTACCGCCCTTAATTGCTATCATCATTGCTCCCCCTGTACCTTAATTTATGTTGATTAGTGGCCGGCTGTTCAATAGCTTCTTCTGCCATTCCCTGCCTGCACTGCCAGAGATGCTGCATTTATTAGAGCGGAAAACAGCCTCCTGGAAGAATCGTCCCGCATGCATTCGGGGTGCCATTGCACGCCCAGCCAAAAAGGATGGTCCCTGCTCTCTATCCCTTCAATAATGCCGTCGGCTGACCAGGCACTTACCAGCAGCCCCGGGGCAATTTCGTCAACTGCCTGGTGATGAAAGCTGTTTACCCGCAGGGCGGTAGAGTGAACCGTTTTGCTCAAAAGGGTGTCTTCCTTAATTAATATATCATGAATGGGATGGTGACGGGGGGCATTCTGTTCATGACAAACATGGCTCTCTATATGCTGAATCAGACTACCTCCGGCAGCCGCATTAAATAGTTGACATCCCCGGCATATTCCCAGAGATGGAATGCCAACATCAAACGCGTAACCGGCCAGCTGAACTTCAAATAAATCCCGGGCCGGATCGATCTCCCGTAGCTGCGGCGCAGGTTGAGCCCTCCAGTAAACCGGGTCCAGATCGCCACCCCCGGAAAAGAGCAGCCCATCACACAATTCAGCCACCCTGGGGATGGACTCCTCCCCCAGGTAAGGAAGCACAATAGGAATTCCACCTGCCTTTTCCACGCTTTGCACATAGGCCTTTTTTAGTTGATAGAGCTGTTCATCCTTCTCCCAACTGCAGGTAATGCCAATGATAGGCTTCACCAAAACATCCCTCCCCTTCTTCTTGCCTATAGCATATTGCAGGTAGTAAAAAAGATTACATATTGAGCCGAATAATAAAGAAGAAATTATTGATGGTCTTTAGATGAATTAAAGCAGGTCCATGATGAACCTGCTTCGCTTATTGTGTGATCAATTGTTGTCACCTGGTTTTATGTATTTAAACCTCGTGCAGCCCGACGCTGATCGCCAGCGCCTGATTTACCTTGTTCATGGTCTCTTCACTTAAAACGGCGATGCGCTGTTTTAAACGGGTCTTGTCAATAGTTCTGATCTGTTCCGATAAGATAACAGAGTCCCTTTCCAGGGAATAGTCATCGGCCTTGATCTCAATATGAGTAGGCAGCTTGGCTTTGTTGATCTGAGAGGTAATAGCAAGAATGATGGTGGTTGGGCTATACTGGTTGCCCACATCATTCTGCACAACAAGCACCGGGCGTATACCGCCCTGTTCGGATCCGACAACCGGGTTTAATTGAGCAAAGTAAATCTCACCCCGTTTGATCATAAAGGCAATCACTCCAGTATTTTTCTAAGAGTTACCTAGAGTTCTTCCTCCACTCCCATGTCTTCGCCGGCTAAACTGAGGTTTATCTCAGCCATTTCCAGATAGCCCTTTTTCATCTGCTCTATAACCAATCTTTTTTTACGCTCCCCAAGATAAAACTTAATGGCTTCTCTCACCAGCTCACTCCGATTAATTGATGCAGCTGCAGTAAAATCATCCACTTCATAGAGCAATGCTTCCGGGACGGTTATAATTATTCTTCGCGAGGCTGGCAAAAGCGAGCACCTCCAAGGTATTTAGATATCAACCGCATACCCATATTATATGGTTTAACCCTTTAAGCTCGCAAATCCAATAATTACATCAACGCAGTCCCTTGACGTAAATTCGGGGAACCCGGGAGCTTACGGCACACACGATTTCATAGTTAATGGTGCCGATGATGCCGGCCAGGTCGTCAGCCGTCACCCCGTTTTCAGGCCGACCGAATAAAAAAACCTCATCTCCTTCTTTAACCCCGGGTATAGCACTTACATCAAATATTACCTGATCCATGCATACGGTTCCAATCAGGGGCGCCCTCTGGCCGTTAATATACGCCCAGGCCCGGTTGGAAAGAAGCCGACTATAGCCGTCAGCATAGCCTATCGGGACGGTTGCCACTCTGGTATCGCCGGTGCATCGATAAGTCCGCCCATAGCTGACACTCTGTCCGCAGTGCAGGGTTTTGACGAAGCTTACCCGGCTTTTCAATTGCATGGCCGGTATCAGGTTGAAACCGGGCGGACGGTGCTCTGGATCCGGATACAGACCGTATATGGCAATACCTGCCCTTACCATATTAAAACGGGTTTGGGGTATTTCCATCAAGGCAGCACTGTTTGCGCAATGCCTTATATCAAAGACCACTCCCTCCCTGGTCAAACTGTCCAGCAATTCTTCAAATACCCTCAGTTGCTCAAAAGTATAGCTTTTGTCAGGCACGTCAGCCAGGGCAAAGTGGGTAAATATTCCCTCCAAATGCAGCCCTGGAAGCCGGGAAAGTCTGATTATTTCCTGTACGGTTTCCGGATCGGCCTGATAGCCCAGGCGTCCCATGCCGGTATCAATCTTTATGTGCACGTGGGCGGTAAGCCCTGTTTCAACCGCAGCCCTGGAAAGCGCTTGGGCCAAACCACTTTCAAAGATCGTGGCCCTTACCCCTTCGCTGACCACGGTACGGGCAAATTCCTGTGGGATATATCCCAACACCAGAATGGGCGGCTCCATGCCGGCTTCTCTAATCGTCATGGCTTCATCCAGACTGGCCACTCCCAGAAAGTCTACGCCCTGCTCCTGGCATACCCGGCTTACTTCAACAACACCGTGTCCGTAACCATTCGCTTTTACTACCGCCATAACCCTGGCAGGCTTCACTGCTTCTTGAAGTTGTGCGACGTTGTGGCTGATCGCTGTTAAATTTATTTCTGCCCAGGTTGGTCTTCTATTATCCATTGGACTTTACCAGTGCTTTCAGAATATCGTTGCGGGTGATAATTCCCACCAATTTGCCATGTCTTACCACCGGAACCCGGTTGATCTCTTCACCCTGCATCATTTCCACAATTTTGCTCACCGGGGTGTCTTCTTCAACCGCCACAACTTTTTTGGACATAGCCTCTTTGACCAGGGTCGCCGTATATTTCTTCAATTGTTCATTAAAACGTATGGTGTTTTGCAGGTAAATAATACTGTCAAATAGTGTAATGTAAAAGGGCACTTTCAGATCGGCAGCCTTTATTATCAGGTCTTTTTCAGTCACAATACCCAGCAAATGCCCCTGCCCGTCAACTACCGGCAGGCCGCTGATTTTGTTGTCAATCAGAATCTTGGCCACATCCTCTATCCGGTCATTGGGGCCCGCGCTTATAACCTCTCTGGTCATAACATCTTTTGCCAGCATGGTATCCCTCTTTTCTTTCCCTGCTTAAAACGCAGGTTCTATAGTGTAATAGATTTATTATAACTACCCCAAATTACTTTTAAAAATTACAGTGAACTCTAAAGCATTAAGCTTCTACTTCAAACCGCCTTATCACCTGGGGCAGATAATGGATCAAATCAGTCGCCACCAGCCCCCGCTCACCTTTGTCAAGAGCCGCCTGGTCTCCCGCTGCGCCATGCAAGTATACTCCGGCTACGGCCGCTTGCTGGGGGTTTAAACCCTGGGCAATCAAGGCGGTGATAATACCGGTGAGGACATCCCCGCTTCCGGCGGTGGCCATACCGGGATTACCCGTCATATTAATAAATACCTCCCCGGTGGGAGTAGCAACCACCGTATGGTGCCCTTTGAGCACCAGGGTCAACCCGTGCTCCTCGGCAAAATCCCGGGCTGTTTCAAGGCGCCGGGATTGGATCTCTTCTATTGTTCTGCCGGTAAGACGCCCCATTTCCCCCGGATGGGGTGTCAAAACCAGGGGGACCTGACGGTTTTTTAAGATATCGGTATCGCCCTCCAGGGCGTTCAAACCGTCGGCGTCAATCACCAGGGGAATGCCGGAATTCTGAAGTATAAAACTGATTATGGTCCTTGCTTCCGAATATCGTGACATACCCGGCCCTACCGCACCTACCGAGACCGTTCCCAGAAGATTATCGATAGCCGGCAAAGCCTCCGGTGATATCACGCAATCGCCGTTCTGGGCCAGTGGGGCGGCCATCACTTCCAACAGAGCGCTGTCAACAACCGGCACCAGCGACTCGGGGACCGCTGCCGTTACCAGCCCGGCTCCACAACGCAGGGCAGCCCAAGAACTCATCATCACCGCACCGCTCATACCCGGCGAACCACCGATAATCATGGCATGCCCGTAGGTGCCTTTGTGCCCTTCCGGTTCGCGCTTTTTCAAAAGGGATTTGATCAACTTATCATCTATCAGATTATGTTTCAGACCTGGATTATTTAACAGCGGTAAAGGTATGGAAATATCAGCAACACTTAAGGTTCCCACATAATCCCGACCCGGTTTCAACAACAATCCGAGTTTGGGCAGGGCCAGAGTTACCGTATGGGTGGCCTGTACCGCAGCACCGTAAACTTTGCCTGTGTCTGCCTCCACCCCCGAGGGGATGTCAACCGCAACTACCGGCCGGCGGCTCCAGTTCAAAATGTTTACCACCCGGGATTCAAACTCGTTAACTCCCCCTTTAAGTCCTATGCCATAGATTGCGTCAACTACCAGATCGGCGGATAAAATGCTCATCATAAAGCGGTCCAGCCCTGATTCGGCCTGCAAGGGGTATACAGCCGCCTGCATTCGTTTAAGTATCTGATAGTTGGTCAGGGCGTCGGGAGTCAGGTTGTTTTCATCCCCCAGCAGGAATGTATCCACCTGGGCTCCGGCATTGATTAAATGACGGCTTACAACCATGCCATCCCCGCCGTTGTTTCCTTTTCCAGACAGAACGCTTACTTTCTTTCCCGGACAGCTTCCCAATATATCCTCAATTGCCTCAACCGTTCTTAGCCCTGCGTTTTCCATTAAGATTATGCTGGGTATCCCAAAATCCAGGCTGGCCTTTTGATCAATATCCTTCATTTCCTGAACTTTCGCGATCTTCACGGCTCACTCTCCTTCTCGCGCTACGGCCATAGCTACTGCCTGCTGCAGGGAATGACTGAGGCTGAGTCCAATGCTGCTTATCCCGGATTCACAATGAAACTCGGCAGCCCGGCCATACAGATGAACCCGGGGTCTGCCATCCGGGTCGTTAAGTACCTCAATATCCTGAAAGCGCACCCCCTGCATAAATCCACTATGCAGCTTCTTTACGGCTTCTTTGGCGGCAAAGCGAGCAGCTAGAGAAGGGTACGGGTTGTTGAACCGGTAGCAGTAATCAAGCTCGGCCTGGGTAAACACCCGCCCCAAAATCCTGGGAGTACGCTCTACGGTTTGTCTAAAGCGTTCGATTTCAATTATATCTACTCCCGCCAGCACCCCATCACCCCTTTCAGAGCGATATAAAAATCAGGCTTCTTCCATCGTTCACTCTAATTGCTTACAACGACATTTATAAGTTGAAGGGGCTTTTGGCCCCTTTATGTCTGTCTAAATATTTTGTTTAGCCAGGCTGGCCAGTTCGGCTCGCTCTTCGGCATTGAATATTTTATCCACATCCAGCATCAGCAACAACCGGTCATTGAGCTTACCAATACCGACCAGGTATTCTGCGGAAATGTTTTTTATTACAGCCGGTGGAGCTTCAATATGATCTGAGGACAGGCGTAAAACTTCACTCACTTCATCAACCATTATTCCGACGGTGTTGCCGTTAACGTCTACAACAGCGCTGGTGGTCCCCGCCTCCTGGGCGCTGGAACCTAAATTAAATCTCTTTTTTAGATTTATTATAGGTATTATTTTGCCCCGTAAACTCATAATTCCTTCTACAAAATCAGGGGTCTGTGGCAAACGAGTTGGAGCGTTGACCTGAATGATCTCTTGTACCTTGGTTATAGGTATGGCATATTCGATGACTCCATCGGCCTGCTGCAACTTAAACACAACCAGCTGTACTTCCTGTTCCACCAATATTCCTCCCTCCAGGCAACACCGTATATTACGACGCTCCCGTTTTTAAGCGCGGGTAAATCCTATACCAGAAATTATACCTCTTGATTTACATTTTTCCTTCAGAAAGGTCGAAATTTCTTTTGATTGTCAAATTTACCTCATGGAAAACAAATTGTGAGAAGGGCCCTTGGGGATGGTACAGAAGGGGCTTAGCACATTTCGTCACAGTTTACCAGGCTTCCCAGGCACTGTTGCATGATATTGTAAAGCTCATTTCTGGTAAAAGGCTTGCTCAGGTAATAATTGCATCCCACCTGCAGACAGCGTTCAACATCAGTGGTCATGGCGTAGGCAGTTAAAGCAACGATCGGTATATAGCTCCAAATTTCATTCTGGCGAATCATCTGCGTGGCTTGAAATCCGTTCATAACTGGCATCTGCATATCCATCAAGATTACATCGGGCCTGAATTTATTTAACATGGCTACACACTTTTCGCCATTATCCACCGAAATCACTTCACAGCCCAGGTCCTCCAGCATGTACTGAATGAGTTTGCGGTTTATTTTTATATCCTCGGCCAGCAAGACCTGCGGCCGGACACTTCTCTGCCAAATAGGATAGCTCGTTTCATAGGCTCCTGGTTGTTCAAATACATTTTTGCCCATAGAAGCCTTTTTCAGCAGCAAGACGAAAGAAAACACCGAGCCAACCGGATGGTTGGGTTCACACCATATTTCTCCGCCCATGATGTTGACAAACTGTTTGCAGATAGCCAGCCCCAAACCATTGCCATGGTCGTTGCGAACCTGATCTATCTGAACGAAAGGTTCAAAAATCCTGGCCACTGCATCACCGGCTACTCCGATACCTGAATCTGAAACCGAAAAGAGAAGGGCGCACTTGTCATCGCCGTCAATGAACCTGGTGCGATCAAGACTTACGCTTACCTTAATAAATCCCTGATCGGTATATTTCAATGCGTTGGTAAGCAGGTTTATCAACACCTGGCGTATTTTTCCCTCGTCACCGATCACCTGGGGAGGAGCCGCATCATCCCAATCCAGTTCCACCTTGAGCTGTTTACCTTCCATATGCGGCTGAATCATAAGGATCATCTGTTTTACCAGGGTCTTTAAATCAAAGGGGTTCTCATTCAATTCCACTTTTTGTTCTTCAATTTTGGAAATGTCAAGCAGGTTATTGACCAGCAGCAGGAGCTGCCTGGCACAGTATTCAATAGTCTCCACACTCTCACGGTGGTTTTCATCGCTGTGTCCACGGGTTAGACGCTCACAATAGCCGAGTATGCCTAATAGAGGAGTGCGAATTTCGTGGCTGATCTGGGCTAAAAACTGGCTTTTGGCCCGGTTGGCCTTGCGGTCCGCCTGGCCTGCGTTTACAATATCAGTCACGTCGTTTAAAGACAGCAGGTATAAAAGCTCATCTTCTTCAAAAAAAATGTTGCTGAGCGATACCTTCAAACTGCAGGTCCGGCCTCCGGGCAGCCTGACCTGTTCGATCAGGCGCGGCTCCCTTTTTCTGTTTGCAGTCATAGGCCCAAGTGCGGCCAGGGGCACAAAACTCATTAAATGCTGCCCCCGGATATTTTCGCCGGGCTTGGCCAACAATTCCTGGGCTCCTTGACTCAATTCCCTTATCCGCCACATCTGATCACATACCAAAACCGCCTGCTGCAGCTGCCTTATCAGGTCAAAGCCCAGGCTGGTCGCAATGCTTATATTATCAAATTCATCTATATTCACAGCCTGCACCGGCAAAGATTTGTCCCGTAGAGGATTATTGTCTACCATCTTTTAACCACACCGACCTTACTTTTTTTCCGTGGCAAGCGTAATAAATAAACAACTTCTCATTTTATTCCCAATTCTTATTCTTTGTTACCAAAGACCGAATTCCTGCCGCTTTGCACGAACAACCGGATTTAGAACACAAACGGTCGAGATTGGTTACTCAACGGTCATAATTAAGCTAGTACACTGTCAACCCTAATACTATATATTAACGTCGGTTAAATTTACGTATTACTGCGTTGTCGTCAATCGCAATACGTCCAGTATTACTTGTTCCTCCGCCTTGTCCTACGAAAATTTCCCTCGCCGAGTAATACATAGAATTAGGGTTGACAGTGTACTTGGCGAGTGTTTTGCGCGCATAAGCGTTTATATGGAAAGTATAACCATGGTTTGGTATTATTAACCTAGTATATCAACCCTGATTCAAATATATTATCATCGTTTAAGTTTAGGCATAGGGAGAAGGTGTTAATGATGCTGCTGGATGTGTTTATTTTAGAGGATGAGAATTACACTCTGCGCTTCCTTGAAAAGCTGATCTCAGAGCATCCTAACGTGGAATCAGTCCGGGGATTCTCTTCCGGTTCCAGCCTATGCGAAGCCCTTCAAAATCACCAGCCGGACATCATATTTCTCGATATAGAGCTCGCACCGAGTGAAGCACTAAATGGAATCGATCTGGCTAAACAGATATATGCGTCCAATCAGGGCATTTTGCTGGTATTCGTCACCGGCTATGCCAGCTACGCCCTGGAATCTTTCAGAGTTCACCCCTTTGACTACCTTTTAAAGCCAATCAATAAAGAACGGCTTGAAAAAATAATAAAAGAAGCCGCCCAGCGTATTGAAATGCAACTGAGTGCCACTTTCCCCTATCTGGACCACTGCAAAACGGTTATAAAAACCAGCGACGGGCTCGCCTTTATCGACTGGAATGAGGTTTACTTTATCGAAAAGCAAGGCCGCAGGGTTTTAATTCATGGCCAGCATGGAGTATGCAAAGCCAGGTGTCTACTCCATGAACTGGAGCCTTTTTTACCCGAACAGTTTATCCAGGCCCACAAGTCTTTCATCGTAAACCGGGATAAAATTTATCTCCTTCGCGACGTGGGCAATCAATCGTTTGAAGTCACCTTCAGCGGTTATGATACGGTGGCCCTTATGAGCCGGGCCAAATTTCGAGAATACCACCGCGACTTTGCTCCGTCATTATAACATCTGATAATAGTTGATATACCACTTATTTCTGCGGCATTTATTTCTACCGACTTTATCCCCGTATCATCTTTCCCCAATCGGAATATTTGCATATTGTCCCCAACTTAAAAATACTGTAATATTAGTTTAATTCCTCAATATACAAAATGACGATGACAGGAAATAGTAAGCTGATCCTCGGGCTATAGAGAACCGCTGTTTGGTGTGAGGCGGTCGAAGAGGCAAGCCGAACTCATCCTGGAGTTGCCGACCGAAATCATTTAGAAAGTAGGCTCGGACGGAACTTCCACCGTTAAAAGGAAGGGGATATCGGATCTTAAGATCCCGCATCCTGATGGAGTGAACGGCACTAGCCGTTAATTTGAGTGGTACCGCGGAGTTAAACCCTTCGTCTCAGAGTTCTGAGCGAAGGGTTTATTTTTTTATCAAGGATGGAGGAGAAATATGTTAGAACTACGAATCAACGGGTTTGGCGGGCAGGGCTCCGTTACCCTGGCTCACTTGTTGGCGCAGGCTGCACTGGAAAACGGTGAGCAGGGCCAGGCCTTGCCTTTCTTCGGGGTGGAACGTCGCGGAGCGCCGGTGCGAGCAGCAGTACGCATGTCCCCCACCACTATCCACGCGCACAGTCAATGCGAGCTGCCGAATTACGTGGTAGTGATGAGCGAAAAGCTCACCGAAGCGGCGGTCAATGAAGGTATTTCTGATTGCGGCACCGTGATCATCAATGCTCCCCACGCCGCAGCCATCGCTAAACACACCACCTGGCAGATTGACGCCGACGCCATAGCTCACGAAGCCGAGTTATTTTCGGCCGACGGACCCTTAATCAATATCCCACTGTTTGGAGCAGTGTGCCGGGTGTTAAATATCCCGCAGAATATTATGGAACAAACCATCCTGAACAAATGGCCGGGCAATAGCGGCAAGCGCAATCTGGGCGCCGCCGGCAAGGCCTATAACACTGTGAAGCAGGTCAGCGTATAACCCGCTCGATATTTGGATTAGCGAAAGGAATGTAAATAAATGAAATCAGTTACGAAAGCCTACCGGCCCATTTCCTGGCCGATGATGGGAGCCGGCGGTGACACCGGTTCCTGGCGAGTGCACCGTCCGGTGGTTGACCCACAGATATGCAACAGATGCCAATTTTGCTGGGTATATTGTCCAGAAGCGGTCATTGACCGCAATGAAATAACGATTGATTACCGCTACTGCAAAGGCTGCGGCGTGTGCGCTACAGAATGCCCCACCGGCGCCATCACCATGGTAAAGGAGGAGGATTAGCAGTATGAAAGCAGCTCAAGTTAGAATGGAAACCGGCGCCTATGCTGCGGCCCTGGCCGTAAAAAGCGCCCGGGTCGACGTAGTACCTGGCTATCCCATCACCCCCCAGACCAGCATAATGGAGGCGGTAGCCGGAATGGTTGAAAGTGGCGAGCTTAACGCACGCTTCATTCCGGTGGAAGGCGAACACAGCGTTCTGGCCGCTGCCGTAGCTGCTTCCGCTGCCGGCGCCCGGGTTTTCACAGCCACCTCGGCGAACGGTCTGCTGTATATGCACGAAGTTTTGCATATGGCTTCGGGAGGACGTCTGCCGGTGGTAATGTGCAACGTCAACCGCGGTATTTTTGCCCCCTGGACCCTGTGGGCCGATCATCAGGACTCAATGGCTCAGCGCGATACCGGCTGGATCCAATATCACTGCTCCTCCAATCAGGAGGTGTTCAACACCATTTTGCAGGCTTTTCGGGTAGCCGAACAGATCAATATCCCGGTGATGGTTAATTTTGACGGCTTTGCGATTTCTCATTGTCTGATGCCCTTAACTCTGCCAGCACAGGAGGATATCGACCGTTTCCTGCCCCCGCATGAACCGGAATGGCGGCTCGACCCGGCTCATCCCTCTTCCTTCAGCAATGTGACCATGGCGGCCGAATACGCACCCTTCCGGCAGATGCTGTCCGACGACATTTTGGCATCCATACCGCTGGTGAAGCAGGCGGCCCAGGAATATAAAGATATCACCGGTATGTGGGATGGAGACACCATCGACACTTACCGGCTGGAAGACGCCGAAGTGGTGGCCTTTGCCGTCAACAGTATGGCGGCAGAATTGAGACTTTCCGTCGATATTCTGCGTGAGCAGGGCATCAAAGCCGGCCTGCTCAGGCCGCGCCTGTATATACCTTTCCCGGCCGAGGATATCATCAAGGCTCTGCCGCAAAATGCACAGGTGATGGTGCTGGATCGCAACTATAACTTCGGCCACCCCGGCGGAATTTTGGCTTCAGAGTTGAAAAGCGTGCTCTTTGGCCGCCGCAACGACATCACGATTAAAAATCGGGTAATAGGCATTGGTGGCATCGACTTGACCCGCCGCTTCATGGCCGACGAGATTCGCGCCATGATGAATGAATAAAAAACATAGACCATGAAAGGAATGGATGAGATATGGCTACCAGCATTAAAAAGTTACCGGATAATGAGCAGGTTTTAAGCGGCAACGGGGCCTGCGGCGGGTGCCCGGCTACAATGGCCCTGCGCATCGTGGGCAAGGCTTTGGGGCCCAACGCCATCATGCTGCTGACCCCCGCCTGTGCGGTAGCCAGCATGGGCATGACCCCCAGGCTGGCCTACAACTGGCCCTGCATAAATATTACCTTTGCGTCCGCCGGCTCTTCGGCCTCCGGCATTAGCAACGCGGTTGAAATAATGAAGGAAAAGGGCCGCCTGCAAGGCGAGCTGCCCACCGTATTCAGCTGGGTGGGCGATGGCGGCACTTATGACATCGGTTTTCAGGCGCTTTCAGCCGCAGCCGAGCGCAATGAAAATATTATTCACTTTTGCTATAACAACGAAGCCTACAGCAACACCGGTATACAGCGCAGCGGCGCCACCCCGCGCGGCACCTGGACTACCACCACTCCCACCGGCAAGCGCCAGCCCAAGAAAAACATGGCCCAGCTGATGCTTGAGCACAATATTCCCTACGTGGCTACCGCCACCGTGGCTTATCCCGGAGACCTGTACGACAAGGTGGTGAAAGCCAAAAATATCCGGGGAATGAAATACATCGAAATTCTAGCCCCCTGCTATTTAGGCTGGCAGTTCGATATGGCTGAAACCGTGCAGCTGAGCCGTATGGCGGTGCGCAGCGGTGCGTGGCTGTTATGGGAAGCGGAAAATGGCAAGATCAGCTTTAACAGCCCCACCTCGCTTATCATCAACGGTAAAAAAGAGGCTGCTCCGGTGGATGAATACGTAATGAAGCAGGGTCGTTTCAACCGCCTGCTTAAGGGCCCTGACGCTCCCGAGCGGATTGCCGAAATTCAAGGCGATATAGACCATCAGATCGCTTTTATGCGGGAACGGGCCAAGATTACGATTTAGTTTTCACTATGTTAGATGCAAGGCGGGGACGGAGTTTTTATTGCATTTTAATATACTAGGAATGCAACAAAAACTCCGTCCCCGTAGTTCATTCTATTTAATCATGCCCATAGCCCGGTAGGTTTCCTCATCCATCTCTCCGGTAACCTTCAAACCGTGCCATACCTGGTAGTACTTTACGGCCAGTTCGGTCATATTGCCAAAGCGTCCATCGGCCCGGTCCAATTCAATTCCCAGTTCCTTCAACCGGCTTTGAACGTAAACTACCTGCTGACCGTAGGAATTCTTTTTAACCTTGACTGGCTTCATATTCTTCGGAAACATTTTGCCGTTCTCAACTATCCTCACCGTAATCCCCAAAGGCACCTGGGGATACAGCTTTTCTACATCCCGGTTGAACATGCGGATACAGCCATGGGAGGCAAAGGTTCCTATCGAATAAGGCTTGTCGGTTCCATGGATCCCAAAAATGCCCCAGGGTACATTCAATCCCATCCAGCGGGTGCCGAATCCGTTTCCCCAGTTAAGGCATTTCTGAACCACTCTCCATTCACCAAGAGGGGTGGGAGTCTCACTGGTCCCCACCGCTACCGGATATTTTGCTATTTCCTTACCCTCCTCGATCAGCTTTATAATTCGGGTAGCTACGTCGATTTCCAAATACAGCCGCTTTTTATTGGGTATGGCACTATCGGTGGGCAGATTCGGTTCCCCGTCAGGTCCATAGAACAGGTTTTTCCACACCACGTCAGAAACCGCCCCGGAGGGCTCCAGGCCGTTGGCCAGCTGAAACAGGCGGATGGCCGAACTGGTTTCAAGGTTGTAATAACCAGTAGTCTCAAGATCATAGCCCAGTTCCTTCAAACGTGCCTGCACCATCCACACCGCATCGCCGTGCATAGGTGGGTCTTTAACAAAAAGGGCGGGATAATCAGTTCTGTCAATGCTGGGGTTTGCATCTTCCGGTTGCGGTCCGATCTCATTATATAAAGCGCTGGCCTTTAAATGGCAGACACCCGTTGTGATAATTACCAGCATCAATAAAAGGACGCTCAGACGGCTTCTCAAATACCTCACCCTCCCTGGTTCTTTCCCAGACTCCCAATCCGGGCAAAGGGATACCACCCCTTATTTATCTATTTTTAGGCAGGAAAAAATATAACTATTTTTGTTGGCAAAACAATAATCCATTAAGCTATAGACCTCTGGTTTGTTCTTGTAGTTCAGCCAGGGAATCGATAGGAGGCTGACAGGTATGCCCGGAACAGAGGTAAGCAACTGCCCTGCCATCATTCCCCGGCAGGGCGCGAAGTCCGGACAAAATGTCGTATTCAGATGGGGCCAGGCCTTCTTCTTTGAGAATAACATGAGTAAAAGGATGGTAGGCAGAGCTTATTTCATCAAGCATCTGAACCGTATCCCTTTGTTTACGGCTACCGACAATGCTTACCTCGCTTGCCGGCACCAGATAATAAAGCAGGGCCATCATATAAAATGTGTGAGCGCTGGGAGCACCCGCTGCCTGACCGGCGAAATGCCGCATTAACTGAACAGCCCTTTCTTCTAATCCTGAATCACCGGTCAGACGAGCCAGACGCAGCAGATTTAAGGCTGCCATCGAGTTTCCTGATGGCAGGGCGCCGTCATAAACCTCTTTGGGGCGGTGAATAAGGTCCTCAGCATCGGAGCCGTAGAGGAAAAAGCCAGCCGATTCCTCATCCCAAAAGTATTTAATCATATCCTGATTTAATTCCAGGGCAGTTTTTAAGTCCTGCGGATCATAATCAGCTTGATACAATTCAATCAAAGCCCAAATGAGGAAAGCATAGTCGTCAATATAGGCTTCATAACGAGCGTCTCCCTCCCGGTAGCGGGCCAGCAATCGCCCGTCTGGCCGGCGCAGGTGAGTAAGAAGGAATTGGACCGCTTCCCTGGCTGCCTCCAGGTAGGCCGGTGCCTTCATAATCCGGGCTCCCATAGCCAGGGCAGCTATCATCAAGGAATTCCAGGAACAGAGGATCTTATCATCTTTCCCGGGCCGGGGGCGCTCTTCACGCTTTAAAAGCAGGGCCTCCTTCATCCTGCTCAACTTACCCTCTGCTTCGGCTTCAGGCAGACCTTTTAGCAGGTTGGGCACGCTGCTGCCTTCAAAGTTGCCTTCCTGACTGATTCCATACGTTGCACAGAACTCCGCTGCTTCATCCCCTAGAACATCTGCCACCTGTTCCGGCCGCCAGACGTAAAAACGCCCCTCAACCCCTTCGCTGTCCGCATCCTCAGCTGAATGAAAGCCTCCCTCAGTTGAGCGCATATCCCTCAGGATGTAGTCAAATACCTGGATAGCCACCTGGCGGTAAAGCTTCCGACCGCTGGCCTGAAAGGCCTCCAAGTAAGCCATTGCCAGCAAGGCATTGTCATAGAGCATCTTCTCGAAATGGGGAATCAACCATTGCCGGTCTGTTGAATAACGGGCGAACCCGCCCCCCAGATGGTCATAAATGCCGCCCCGGAACATGGCCTCCAATGTCTTCTCAACCATTTCCAGAGCTTTTTCCTCCTTGTAATGGTGGTAATATCGAAGCAGAAAAAGCATCTGGTGGGGAGATGGAAACTTGGGCGCCTGGCTGAACCCGCCATATTTTGGGTCAAAGCTCTTTTCAAGGTAGCGAAAAGTCTGGCGAAGCATTTTATCCTCCAATTCCCCCTGTCTGTCAATATCCGCGTCCCGCTTGAGCCAATCCCGGATCCTTTCACCGGATGTTTCTACTGATGAACGATCGTTTTTCCATATATCAAGGATTCGGGGTAAAAGCTCATCCAGCCCGGTCATCCCCCGCTGGCTGTGAGGAGGCAGATAGGTGGCGGCAAAAAAGGGCAGCTTCTCCGCAGTCATTACTATAGTCAAGGGCCAGCCGCCATGTCCGTTTAAAGCCTGGCAGACCGACATATATATTGAGTCAATATCGGGCCGCTCTTCCCGGTCAACTTTGACACACACAAAACCGTCGTTTAACACAGCTGCTATATCAGCGTTCTGGAAAGATTCCCGATGCATGACATGGCACCAGTGGCAGGCCGAGTATCCAATACTTAAAAAAATGGGCAATTGCTTGCTTGTGGCTTCTTTAAAGGCTTCTTCCCCCCAGGTATACCAGTTGACCGGATCATGGGCGTGTTGAAGCAAATAGGGGCTTTTTTCATTTATAAGGCGGTTTGATTGTTCATTTTCAGGCATTAGGCCAACTCCCGTTTATTATTTCTACGTCTTAGTTTGAGAGTTTAGTGTAAGACTATGTACTACCTGGAAGTGATACAACGGGTCAAATCTTTACAGTGCTTGAATACCCAATCATCAAGTTCCGATTTGTTTAACTGACCATTGGCAAGCTGCAGCATGTATTTAATTAAAACAAAATAGTAGTAATGTAGCACCTTGCGGGATGAACTGTTCTTCCCTCCTCTTTATAACCAATTGACCTGCTGCAGTGACTTGATATACACTACATTCGGTATTTTAAGCCTCTACCACAATAAAATTTACACTAAAGGTTAAAAGCACTTTCTAGCTAAATTAATAGCTATGTAATGCTTGCATTTTTGGGGGAGAGATTTTTTTGAATATTCCACTCCGGATTTTAATCGTTGAAGAAGCAGAGATGGATTCGATGCTGCAGTTAAAGGCCCTGCATAGCAATGGCTATCAACAGATGTATAAAAGGGTAGACAGGATAGACGATCTTATTGCAACCTTAGCAGAGGGGCCCTGGGATATTGTGATTGTTGATATCAGCGCCCTGCAGTTCGATGAACAATCAGTATTAAAATTGGTTAAAGAAAGCGGAGTGAATCTGCCCTGCTTGATTTTATCGGAAAGGATTAACGGAGAACGCTACGTAAAAACCATTAAATTTGGCGTAGAAGAAAGTATCCTTGAGGATAACATTGGTGAATTCATCCCCTCTATAAAGAGTGAGATTCATGATGAGCTGCTGAGCACCCTGCATAGGATTGCGAATAATGAGGTGCGGGATCAAAAAGAATGGTTCAGGGTCACCTTGTCTAGCATTGGCGATGCAGTAATTACCACTGACACTCACAGCATCGTGACCTTTATGAATCCGGTCGCCGAAGATATAACCGGATACACCCGGGAAGAAGCCCTTGGCAAACCTATTGCCCAGGTGTTCAGGATCTTTAACGAAATTACCCTGGCGCCGGCCCAGATTCCGGTAGATCGGGTAATTAAGGAAGGATTCATTATTGGCCTGGCCAATCATACCGGCCTGGTTACCAAAAATGGAGAGACTCGTTCTATTGCCGATTCAGCCGCTCCCATCCGCAACGACAGCGTGGCCATTATCGGGGTAGTAATGGTATTTCGCGATATTACGGAGACCAAGCAAATGGAAGAGCAGATGGCTCGCCTGGACAAGTTAAATGTCGTAGGCCAAATGGCGGCCGGGATTGCTCATGAGATAAGAAACCCTATGACCACCGTGCACGGTTTTCTGCAACTTCTTAAAATCAACAGCGATTTCGTTAAATATGAAGATTATTTTGATGTAATGATTAATGAACTGGACCGCGCTAATTCTATCATCTCCGGCTTTCTGTCCCTGGCCAAGGAAAGAGCAATGGAAGTCGGGGAAGAAAATCTCAACCGGATCATTGAGAGCATTGCTCCCCTTATTCAGGCCGAAGCCATCATAGATTACAAATTGGTACAATTGGAACTGGCTGATATCCCCGACCTGGAGTTAAGCCAAAATGACATTCGCCAGCTTATATTAAACCTGGTTCGCAACGCATTGGAAGCATCAGACCCTGGCAATAAGATTATTTTACGCACCTTCTTGGCAGACAGCCACGTGGTTTTTGCGGTAGAGGACGAGGGAAAAGGTATTGAACCTCATATATTAGAAAAATTGGGTACTCCTTTTTTAAGCACCAAAGACAATGGCACCGGCTTAGGATTGGTGGTTTGCTACAATGTGGCTGAAAAGCATGGTGCTTCGATCAAGGTAGCCACCGGCAGCGATGGGACGACTTTTTCGGTATTGTTTAAGGCACCATCCGATCAGCCGGGCCTGTTCTCGTAATCTTTCCCGGGTAAATCGAATCCATTTAACGTAATGATGTTCATTCTACCATTGATCTGGTTATTTCCTTGGATACATTCCATGCTTCATCGCCCGTCATCAGTAACTCATGAATTTCTGTGGTCAAGGCTGCTTTCTTAAGCGTCAGAGCTTCAAGCTGTTCTCCAACCTGCTTGATTTCTATTGCTGCTTGGCGGTCTATTTCCTCAATTACATTCCAGAATTCATTCCACACTTCATTCCATATTTCATTATAAATTTCATCAGCCGTAATCTCTGAGTCATCAAGCTGTCTTCGTATCTCTGACTGTTTGGACTTTAGAGAAAGTTCCAGTTCCTTAAATTGCAGGTTAATGTCGGTTGCTGCTTGGCTATTGAACTCTTTAATGGCAGACCAGACGTACTTCCATACCAAATCCCAGGCCTCATTCCCCGACATTAGGGATTCACTTAGAATTTCCCTAGTCGACGACTGCTGATTCCGCAGGGCGGTCTCCATCGCATCATAGCCCTGCTTAATTTCTACTGTTATTTTGTCACTCCTGATTACTAACTTACCAATCTCGCTATCTACTTCTTTTAGTTCGGATTTCAACTTGAGTATATATTCAGCTTTGCGCTCCATATTCCCCCCCCCTTTTATAAGGACGTTTGTTTAACAAATGCTCTTATGGGTCTGCAAACCGTCAGGGAACCTATAGCACTTCAGCATAGTATCTTTCTTCATCCGGTAGGTAGCCAAATTCAATTTGACATGGGAAAGGAGTAGCTGAACTGTGGAGTGAGGCAATATTCAGTTTAGCCCACTCTCGATACCAGTCCGGTAACAAGTATGATTTAATAGTCTTGTTTTTCCTAACGGTCACCATCGGTGTATGGTTTTGAGCATGAAAAGCCACGGAAAGAACTTCGATTACCACCCCCCTGATTTTATTGTCTTTAAGAACCGGTATCGCCAGCTTGGGCTGGTGGTCTATATTTAAAAATACTTTTGCACCTTGCTGGTTGTAAGTATATTCCTTAATAATCCTTTTTTGCCTGAACATATGTTTTCTCCTTTATTGGAATTCCGACTCCTTGATAGCCTATTTTGACACCTGCAGCTCCGTTTTGTAGTTAACCTGTAGCCAGGTTCTATAAAATCTGCTCTCTGCCATTTGCTTAGGAGGCTGGGAATACGGAGTCGACAACCGCTCTTGTACACCCCAGGGCAAAGGCAAATAATACGGCTATTAGCCTGTCGTGTATTCTTTTAATTTGATAAAACTTAGAAGATATAAAGTGCGGATTCGTCTTGTTAGTTTGCCAGTCTTGTTTCAGACTGGTTGAGGGTAGTGATTGATAATGCGCAATGGAAGCTCTGAAGGACTACTCACTTAAACTAAGCTTAACACCTCAACTAATTAAAAGCAAATTCGGCGTCTTTAGCTCTTTTGAGAGTTATCTGGCGGGAGAGGGATTCTCAAGGGGTTTTCAACTTGCCTACTCCAAGTGACAGATTGTCCCAGAGGACTTCTTCAACCATCTGGACCTGACTATCTTCACAGTGGATAATAAAAACCACCTCGGCGGCTTTATTTCCAGATGCGTTCTTACCGGGATTTCTGGCCTGCTTTCCAGTGCTAAGCAGCTTGCCTACATAGTAATCCAGCAGGAAACCCAATACGACTCCAAATCCCAGGCCAATGAGCCCCCATAGTACCGGCCCCAGCTTCCAAAAGTACCCGTATACTACGCCCAGCTCCATAAAAACTGCGCCCAGCACCATGGCGCCATCTATCTGACTGACTCCATCGGCCCGGTGAATAGTGTCCAGTATTTTTCTCTTTTCCACCTTTTTATCCAGGGGAATGGCTACGATTCGCTCTCTAATAATACCGTGCTGCTCAAGTTCGCTGATGGCCAACTCCAGGTATTCTGAATATTCAAATGTAGCTGTAATGAACATAAAAGACTTTCTCTCCTTATACAGGCATTAGGGCATCTGTGCTCTGGTAATTGTCTTTTAAGAACCGGGCTTGTTCGGCTTCAGCCAGCTTATTATACTCTACACAGTTTACGTAGGAATCATAGATGGCAAAGGTGTACATGGAAGGTAGAAATAAAAGCCATTGCATGTCGACCACAGATTTAGCCATGGCAAACTGCCCGGTAAAACTTAGATGGATCGCGGGCAGGATGTTCGAAAGATAGCTTACTGATATCCACCATATAAGCACAAAAAAACTGGTGGGAACCCGGTGGGTATAGAGATGGCCCACGCCTGGTATAATAGCCGACCACACCAGGGCCAGCCAGGGGTGCTTTTTATCCAAAGTATTAATTTCTATGGTATTGATTTTACTGGGTAAAACAATTGAATCTTCCCTATCAGCCAGGATCGACTTTTTATTCAGGTCAACAGTCCGGCGGTAGGCATCCCAGATGGCAAATATATAGACCGGCGCATAGAGCAGCAGCCACCGGGTGTCGACTACCTGCCGGGCCAGCTCGTATTGACCACCAAAGGAATATAATATGCAGAGGTTTAGCTTGGCTTCTACATTGATAATCAGTTCCCAGACCACCAGTAAGAAGCCTTTGACATAGCTGCCCAGAATGATATGCCCAAAGCCGGGAAAAGCGGCCGACCACCAGGCAGTCACCCAGGGGTTTTTAAGATGGAGCATGTTGGTGGCAACGGAGCTTATATATCCTTTAGGCCGGCGAAGATTTCTTACCGAAACCAGCTGTTTGCTTTCAATTATTGGATTCTCCAAATGCCTACCACTCCTTGTGCAGTCGATTCCTGAACTCTAGTATTTCCGAGCGCGGCTGTAATATCCAATATTAAGAATATCCTTTTTGCTTGAATTCTTTGTCGAGGGATTACCAGGCTTTTTCTTGTTCTGGAGTACTTCTAGTCCACCAGCCTTATCTTTGCGCACATACACGCTGATCATCCCGTCACTTTAGCCCAATTCACGGCTTACAGCCAAGGCACTTTCCCCAGACAAAACTCGTTCAACAATCTCCAGCCTAAAAACAACTGCATCTATACCTTTGGGGTTGTTAGCAAATTCTTCAAACGTAAGAGTCAAGGTATATCGTTTAACTTTTCAATTGACTCAAGGATATCGCTAATATATGTGATGTTCGTGTCATATATAGAATACCTCACGCAAGATTTGTTCTTTAATGATAGGATGCAACGAATCGGGAGTATCAATATCAATTTTACGATCCAAAATCTGAGAAAGGCGGTTCTGGAGGTCTATGAAATAAACCTACATTTTGACTGAACTCCACAAGGATATCAACATCACTAGATTCAGTGGCGTCATCTCTGGCAAAGGAACCGAATATTCCAACTCTAGAAACTTTACACGTATAACGTAGCTCAGGCAGATGCTTTCGGATTAGGTCTGTTGGGTTAATTATTTTCACCCCCAGGGACTTAATAACAATATTATACCAGTCTGTTTAAGTATCATTTGTGTATGTGCCACCAGTGACAAGCCGAGTAGCCGATACTTAGGAATACTGGCTTATCGTCCCTTTTTGCATGTTTAAACAAATAGGGACTTTTTTCATTTATAAGGCGATTTGATATGGACATGGAGCCAACTCCCGTTTTCGTGATTTTCTATGGCTTAGTTTGGGAGTTACGATGAGGAATATGTATTTAATCACGTAAATGTGTTCAATTAGGCAAGAGCCAATTACGGCGTCAAATGTATCACGATGATTTATAACTCATACATAGTTAACTCTTTATTGATATTCCTGTCTTATTGTCTGTACTATTTGAACACATAAATATCGCTGCTACAATCATCATGCCTGCCATACTATAAAAGCCGATAATAGTATTGGAATTACTGAGAAGACCGCTGATTAGTGCTGGTCCAAAGAACATTCCAATACCCCAGAAGAGATAATATGCTCCAGATATTGTTCCTTTTAATGAATCCGGAACAATATCGTTTAAATTAGCCATGGAAGAGATGCAAAACAATCCCAGTCCAAGGCTGCCCAAGCTAAGCAGCAGGCTTATCCATGGTTGTGTTAAGGTGGGAAAGATAAAGATGCTAATAGCAGCAATCAGTAATCCGATTATCATAAATACTTTACGGCCCATTTTATCTGATAATGGGCCAGTAATTAGCTGGGAGATACTGATGGCTACATAGAAAAGTGAAAAGAAGATGCTTATATCTGTCGGACCGAAGTTCTTCATTTTAAGTAAAAAGGCTGGGATAACCGTTAAAAATGCACCATATCCTGCTCCATACAGAGATATACCTATTAATGATATCAGGACGCTTTTGCTGGAAACAAGCAGCTTCAGCTCTTTTAGGCTCATAGAGTTTTTCTGAGAGGAATTGATTGGCGATACATTTTCTACGGTAAAGAAAAGGATTATTGCTCCCGCTAAGCATACCAAAGCATAAAAAAGGAAGGGCTGATTTCTCAGCATTTCTTTGCTCAGAATTATTCCTAGTATGGGACCAATTGTGAGACCGGTATGGAGTGAAGCATTATAAAACCCCATGGCCTTACCTTTGTTAAGAGGGTATTTTATCGACAATAAAGCTGGAGCTAGTGCCCAAACCGGAGCTTCTCCTACTCCTTGTATCATTCTACCTAGAAAGATAGAATTAGCACTTGCTGAAAAATAATATACTGCCCCAGTAATGAAACATAAGATGTAACCTGCTAAAAGCAGGGGTTTAAATCCCAATCTGTCTGATAAATAGCCTATGGGCAATTGAAAAAGAATATAGGAGATGGCAAAAGCAGAGGCAAGATATCCTACAGTTGCCCCGGTTCCTGATAAAGTAATAATTCGCTGGGGCAGTAAAGCAACAATCATACCAACACCTAACATCATTAAAAAGACGGCTATATTTAGACCGATAAAGGTCTTATCTCGCAGCATTTCTTAATCCCTTATAGACAATTACCGTACGTTAAGAGCACACAACACTACAATTTACTCCGGTTCACCATACTGGATATATTATACATTAGCCATACGCCAAGGGCACTCAATAAAAAAGAACCCTTCCAGGTTTCTTAATGGAACCATAATCGATTCTTATGGTATTGAATTATACAAAAAGTGCCTTGAATGATTAATGTAAATTCTCGCAGCGTTTTCGCAACCATTCAGCTAATGTCACTCTCTGCATTTGCAGAGTTATGCAGCTAATCCTATCTATGCGCGGATGGGTTCACCGATTTAGGCTACTCCTTAGCTACTTCGGGTCATCGCCGAAGATGTTCCATTACATTATACAAACCTATGTGATATAATTGCATTGCAACGTGTAGTTTTGGCAAACGTAATTCGAGTTGTCAGAGCTGCACTTTTTTCTTTTAAGGTCTTTCCGTAGATAGAACGGTGGCTATTTCATCCGCCCCAATACTAGCCAAATAAGTAGTTAGAAATATGGCCATATCGCGATTGTCATCCTTTAAATTGGCCTGATCCGCCAGATTGCGTGGGCTCATAAAAATGGCCCCTGCTCTTAAATCAAAGATTTCTCATTGTGAAGACAACAGCTGTAGTTTAAGAATCGCCGCAGAAGAAAAATCTGCCGTAGAAGGTTAAACTATCGAGCCCGGACGAAAAGTCACAGAGAAAAATAGCACGCACGAATTACGATGGCAGGTCCCTGGCAAAGCGAAAAAGGAGAATGTGAAGTTTTATGTATCAAATTGGCGATGTGATTGTCTACAGAATGGAAGGCGTTTGCCGTGTTGATGCGATTGGCACTCCGGATTTAACTTCCATCAATGATGATCGACTGTACTATACCCTTTCCCCAAACAACCGTGACAGCTTAATATATATACCGGTTGACACCGCTGTATTCATGCGTCCTGTTATTACCTATGAGGAAGTGCAGTATTTAATAAAGCAACTCCCTCATTTAGGAACGAATATATTAGATGAAAACCGCAACCTTAAAAATCACTATGAGGCACTGCTGCAGACTCATGACTGTGCAGATTTGCTTCAATTGATCAAGTCTTTATATGCAAAGCGGCAATCAAAAAAACTTGGCAAAATAGATGAACATTTTTTAAAACTGGCAGAAGAATTACTTTACGGCGAGTTTGCCTTTGTATTAGATATCCCCATAGACGATGTTAAAAGCTACATTGAAGAGAATGTCAAGAAATATGAAAACGTTCCCCAACCATTATAAATAAGTAAGGAGCGTTTCTTTAGTATTATCTACTCATGTTCGTATTTTATTAAAACAGAACTTTCTGCATACAAAAAGGGGGTGCCGAATTCAGCAACCCCTTGATTTTTCTATGATGGCATAGAGGGCCGATTCGAACCGGCGAGAGTGCTATTCACACCCTACTTAATTTTCAATTCTTTAGTTGCAGTTCTATCCTGCATTACGTTTTGACCATCCATAACCAAGATTATCTGATTATTGGTTTGCATGTATATCCTTCCTTTATCTTCTATCCCGCTTTTTGTAAAGTTAATTCTTTTATCCCGAGCCTTTTATACACTTTAAAATAAACCATCACTGCATTTATCAGTAATAATGTGCTGGTGACAAAGAAAATACTTCTAATACCCCAAAGGGCCGCCAACTGCCCGCCTAAAACCGCTCCCCCAAATGCGCCCAAATACATAGCCGACATGGTGAAACCGAAAACTCTGCCGGTTAAAAAATCCGGGGTGATTTTCTTAATCAGGGTATTAACCGAAGGTATCAACCCGCCTGCTGCCAATCCCAATAGAAAACGGCAGACAATTAACTGCCAGGGACTCCTTACCAGGGCTTGCGGGATAAAAAGCAACCCTGCCGCTATAAGCGCTCCCAACATTACTATATGGGGCCCGGTTTTATCCGAAATCCTTCCCAGCCGGGGAGCAGCAATTATGTTGGCCAGCCCGGCGGCCGAAAAGGTTATTCCAGCCAGCAGAGCCACATGACCGCTGCCCGGGGATAACTCGGCTACATATACGGTTATGATCGGTTCTATCGAGTAAAATGCCATCGATATTACCAAAAGCGTTACAAACATCATAATAGTTAAACTCTTTTCCGGGATATCGTTCCACATATCCTTGAGGCCGGTCGATTTTTCATTTTGACGGGTAAAGCTCTCCCTTACGAACAAAGCGGTGGCAATAAATGAAATCAGCACCAAAGCGCCGGTTATAAAAAACACATCGGGCAGGCCGAGGTTCTCTGCTATATAGCCGCCGATTATGGGGCCCAGCAAGGAACCCGCAATCGAAGAAGTAGACAGCGTCCCCAAAGCCCATCCCGCGTGCCCCGCTTCGGTTTGAGTGGCGATCAAAGTGGTGCACGCGGTGCTATAGCCGGTAATAACGCCCAGCAGTAATCTCAATCCTATCAGTTCATAGACATTCCGGGCAAAACCCATGCTAAATACCACCAACGCCATTCCCAGACTGGCGCGTAAAAGCATAGGCTTGCGCCCCCATTTGTCGGCCGCCCGGCCCCAAATCGGGGAGAAGACAGCAGACACTATGAAAGTGACACCGAAAGCAATCCCGGAAAACTTTTCGATTAAAGCGGTACTGTCTACTCCGAGATGCCTTATATAGAGCGGCAATACCGGAGCGATCTGGCTCATTCCTATGCCGACCACAAACATTCCGAACCAGCAAACCAATAAATTTCTCTTCCAAATGGGCATGAAAATAAGCCTTTCTTCAGCCGGGCTTCAATGTTCATCATTTACCCATCTATAATACCCTGCCGCCCGGCATCTTCAAGATTACTGCTATTTGCCAGTTTGCTGAAAGTCAAAGACCACTTGTCCTTTTTCGATCTTCAAAGCGGTATCAAATACCTTCCCGGTCTTAGATTTAAATCCCTTTAAAACCGCCGTCTTACCTTCTCTAAGCAGTTTTTTGGCCTGATACTCGCTGATCTTCATCCCGGCCACAACCTTCCAGATCACGAACTTGCAGCCATCCTTCCAACCGGAACAGCCATAGCCTTTCTGGCTTTCAATCACCGGCTTCCCACAGACGGGACAAGCCCCGATGCAATTTACCACATCATTACGGTCCGGCCCCGCGGCGGTTTCCTTAACTGTTAAATTGGCAATTATCTGTCCGGTGAATTCCTTAATCTCCTGCATAAAAACATCTCTCTCATACTGTCCTTTTTCGATATCCGCCAGCTTCTTCTCCCATTCCGCGGTAAGTTCCGGGTCTTTGAGCTCCGACGTAACGATATCTATGAGATGCTTCCCCTTATCCGTAGGAATTAATATCTTCTTCTGACGATCTATATATCCAACCGATATCAACTTCTCTATTATCGCCGCCCTGGTGGCCGGCGTACCCAATCCCTTCCCAGCCATGGCTTCCCGCAGTTCCTCATCGTCGATTCTGCGGCCGGCGTTTTCCATGGCGCTAAGCAAATCGGCTTCGGTAAATCGTTTGGGTGCTTTGGTCTCTTTATTAAGAATCTCCGCTTTTTCTAGATTAAGAGTCTGGTTTAGGGACAATACCGGCAGGGTTGGCTCCTTGTTTTCTTCGTCATCCACCGCTGCGTTGCCATACAATACCTTCCATCCGAATTCCGCTATAACGCGGCCTTTGCTAATAAATGTCTCACCCTGGCAGGTAATTATTACAGTCGTCCGCCTAATTCTCGCCGGCGGTAGGAAAATAGCAAGCATGCGCCTGGCAATCAGCATGTAGATCTGTTGTTCCCGCTGGCTCATTTTCGCAGGAGCCGAATCAGTTACCACTATGGCAGTATGATCAGAGACTTTTTTGTCATCGACGTATCTCTTATCTTTGCTTGTTCTGGTCTTGATCTCAGCAATAACCGGCCCTAATTCCGTGCCCGTCAGGGCATTTAACCTTCCTGGCAAGGTAGCGGCCATGGCAGCAGTCAAATGCCGGCTGTCGGTCCTGGGATAGGTTATCAAATGATTTTCATAGAGTTTTTGAGCAATATTTAAGGTCTGCTCTGCAGTAAAGCCGTATTTTTTATTGGCCTCTTTCTGCAGGTCATTGAGGTTGAATAACTGGGGCGGCTTCTCTTGAACTTCTTTTTGCTTTACATCAGTTATTAGCGCCGGGGAACCTGGTTCCAACAATTTAAGAATCTCTTCGGCCTGCTCCCTATCGTTGAAGCGATCTTTCTTTCCTTTGAACCATTTACCCTTGAAATTCAGCTCCTCATTTACCGCAAAAAGGCTTTCAATCTCATAATACGGGGAGGGAACAAAGCTTTCGATTTCCCTTTCCCTGTTGACAATAAGCGCCAGGGTGGGCGTTTGCACGCGCCCCACTGTCAATTTATCGCCGAACTGAACCGTAAAGCCCCTGGTGGCGTTAATCCCTACAATCCAGTCCGCTTGACTGCGAGATACGGCAGCCCGGGCCAGGTTCTGCATTTCTGAATCCGGCCTTAGATTTTTAAATGCATCGCGAATGGCTGCCGGGGTAGTTTCGGACAGCCAGAGACGAGAATGAGGTTTTCTGCATTTAAGGAATTGAATTATGTACCTGAATATTAGTTCTCCTTCCCGCGCAGCATCGCAGCCATTGATAAGCCCTTCAACATCCTGCCTTTTGATCAGATCGCGCAGAATTTTCAACTGTTTTATGGTGGATTGCTTCGGACGTAATTGAAAAGGTTCAGGAAGAACCGGAAGCATACTAATATTCCATCGCTGCAGCTTTTCATCATAATCCTGCGGCATAGCCAGCTCCAAAAGATGTCCAACCGCCCAGGAGATGATCATTGTGTCACCCTCCAGAAATCCGTCGTGTTTTTTAAAATTCCCAGGGAGGGATTGGGCTATATCCTGCGCCACAGAAGGTTTTTCGGTGATGAGCAAAGTCTTCATGTACTTCTCCTGTAAAGGCAATAATCTTACTTGTATACAAAGTGTTTACTTTCAATTAGATTTTTTTATAAAGTTATAACTAATGTAAAACTGCGGAAAGTTAACCGCAATTTATTCAAATAGCACCTTACTGGATATATTATATATTAGCACTACCATAAGGCATTCAATAGAAAACGCCTCAGAATCCTGAGGCGTTAAATACTTAAAACATTCAGAATACCTAAAACAACACATCAAAAATAGGCCAATGAACCCGGCGGGCTAAACATGGTTCATTGGGATTAAATCGTTGTTTTTATACCCTGCTCCAATTCATTTGATTAATGCAACAAACCAGGATCATTCACCACGATAATCGCGTTCTTGTTCACTGGTCTTTGTACGACCTTCCCCCTTATCCTGATGGGCGATTTCCGTGTAGGCTGAGGGATCGGTACTGTCGGCCACTGCCGTATCCCTTGTTCCAGTCCAGGTGGAATAGCTGCCTTCAGAACCATAACGCCATTGTCCGCTGAAACTCTTGCCGTCACTGTTCATAGTAAAAATAATATCTCCAGCGTCACCCGGTGGACTATAGGAGGGGGATTCCGACCAGGTACCGCTCAAAATGCCATCAACAACTGTTCCAGTGATTTTTCCGCTGTCATACTCATAATTACCGGAAACCAAATTGCCGCTTTGAGTTAAAACCATCTTGCCCCAATTTGTCGTCCAAGTGCCCGTCCAGGAAGAGAGATCAATGAAGGGGAGCACAGTCAACGGCGCTGAGATACTCACCGTTTTGGTTCCCGCATCCCAGCCGATTTCGGCTCCCAACGCCTTCCCCACTGCTCCCACCGGCAGCAGGGTGCGGCCGTTATTGATTACAGCGGCCGTATCCATGGACACCTGGCTGCCGTTGACATTGATCACGTTCTGGCCGATAGATATCTTTATAATAATTGTACCGCGGGTAAGGGTCGCCGTCTGGGTAGCTGGGTCCCACTGCACCTGTGCGCCCAGGGCAGAGGCGATAGCTCCCACCGGCAGCATGGTCCTGCCGTCCTCGTTGACAATGGGTTTAACATCCGATACCAGCGGTTGGCCGTTGATCACGACATTGACGGTGTTGGGGTCGCTTGGGACAACTACGTGAGTTGGAGTTGTCGTGGCGGGAGGAGTCACGGTCGGGTTGGTGCCGCCGTTAGTATTGCTTCCTGAATCTGACCCGGCTGAGCTTGTAGTCCCGGCATTGGCACCTGCGCTGTTAAGGGCCTTAATTTCCGCAAAGCTCAAGGCTTTGTTATACAGTCTCACATCGGCCATTTTTCCCCTGAAGAACAGGCTTTTATTGTTTATATCGTTTCCGGTTCCTATCCTCATTTTATTGCTGGACGGCATAATCGAGTCACCAGGAATGTCACAGGATCCTTCCAAGGTTCCGTTTACATACATGTAAAGAGTCTGCCCATCATAGCAAAACAACACGTTGGTCCATCTGGCGCTCAACGTGTAATCGTCAAATCCTCCGCCCAATACTGATCTCTCACCGGCTTTGCTGTATCGCGTGTCCATTCTAACGCCATAGGTACCCTGTGCGTAAGCATGATAAACGTTGTAGGTGCCATCAGAATCCAATTGGGAGACAATCGAGCCGTTTACTTTAGGCCCTTCGACTGGGTCCACCAGCACCCAGGCGGAGATGGTAAAATTACCGCCCGGATTTAACCCGGGACTGCTCGGTATATTAATGTATCCTCCGTTGAAAACGGCGCAGTTCCCTACTACAGGATCATCCACGAATGAGACATCGCCCACTGCTGTGCCGTTGTTTCCATTGCCGGAGGCGTCATAGCAGTCGCCGCTCAGCTTGAATTGGGCCATAAGCCCGTTGTCTGCCGCGAAACAACTGCCCAGGGCCAGGACTGATAGCAAAACCGTCATTACCAGGATCGAAAAACATCTGTGACTTGTCTTCATTTGCATCCCTCCATTTTTGAAATATTTCGCTTTTTGACTTGCTGCGGGTTTCGCCAGTATGCGCTTGTTATGTTCACCTCACTTACCAACCGCTCAAAGCGGGGACATCGCCTAATTGAATTATTGCACAGCATGAATTGACTAACATCGGTACAATAACCTATTTATGGCTTCCCTGCATAAGCCTGAGTTTTCAGTTTTCAGTGTGGAGGAAGCCTTCAACAAGGTGATCAATGGATAAGAATACCACAGTGGACCCACGGGAAAGAGTATGTGAAGAGGGATGCACAACAATTCGGCAGGACCAATAAGCCAACCAAACCGCTTGGAGAGGGTGCGTGTATAGGCTGCAGTTGAGTGGAAACAGCTACTTTTGTAAAGTGTTGTGATGTTCGGTGTACCAGGCTGATACCTGGGCGCGGGTACTGAGATTCAGCTTGGAGAGAATATGCCGGACATGGGCATCGACAGTGCGGCGGGAAATATAAAGCTGCTCAGCTATTTGGCGGTTGCTGAGCCCCCGGGTAACCAGCTGAGTAATTTCCAATTCCCGCCGGGTCAGCAATCCCGGTAAAACAGGAGCGGGTTTTGTCGCTCCCGGGGTTGGGATTAGCGTCTCAACCGGGCTTAAAGCCCAGGCTGTGATTTGCTCCGGCATCAGGTTATCGCAAAGGGACCGGGCGGCCTGCTCTACTTCTTTCCCCAGTTCGACCGCAACCAATGAATAATTGGGATCAGGAAGCCAGGTAACAACCCCAACATGGTTTCTCAAGGCCGCAGAGGCTGCAAAAAGCTGTACAGCGCGCTCCTTTTGTCTTTGCTCTCGGGCAGCCTGACCTAAATAATCAAAACAAAGAGCGATTATTTCATAATATTTTAGTTTCTTGGCGGCAAGGACTCCTTCGGACAGAATGGACTCCGCTTGCGCAAGGTCGCCTTTGCCGACCAGTGACCGTCCCAGTACGGCCAGAATCCTGGCCTCGAATAATACGTCTCCCTGCAGCCGCGCTTCGTTCAAAGCTTCCTTAAATACGGATGTGGCCTTTTCATTCTGGTCCTGGAAACAGTAGAATACGCCCAGCCAAAAAAGTGCCACATACAAGGTCCGGGGCTCATGCTCATACTGCATTCGCGCCAAAGAACAGGCTTGTCCAAAATATGATTCGGTTTTTTCCAGATTCCCCTGGATCTGCTCCACAGAGCCCAGAGTGCACAGTGCAGCAACTGTGTCCATTATATCACCCATGTCGGCGGAAAATGACAGGCACTCTTCAGCCAGACGTCGGGAGGCTTCCAATTCACCCTGGCTCCTGGCCAGAACACTTGCCTGCACCAGGGTTCGAGCTCTTTCGACGGTTTGCCCTGGCGCCAGGGTCAGGAGTTTGCTGGCCATCGCTAATCCATCGGCAACATGCCCCTTAAGATCATAGAAGCTGACAATGGCCGCCCATAAACGAAGGCCGGTCTGCGCCTCCTGCGGAGTATCCCGGCACCATTCCATGGCCGCCCAAAAATTATTTAAATTGGTTTCAATCTGCTCCAGCCACTCCGGTGCCTCAGGTCCCCAAACATTGAGTTCTCCCTGTTCCGCCCAGACCAGGAACCAGTCGCGGTGCCGACGCCGCAGCACCTCCCCTTTTCCTGACTCTTGCAGCCTGGTCCGGGCATATTCGCGGATGGTCTCCAAGAAGCGGTACTTTTTTCCCTGGCCGGCATGTTTATTCATGTTGACAAGAGAGCGATCGACCAGACGCTCCAGCAGTGGAAATACATCTTTATCTTCCAGACCGTCCCCGGAGCAGATTCCCACTGCTTCCTGGAGTGTCCATGGCCCGGGGAAAACCGAAAGCCTGCCAAAAAGCAGCTTCTCCTGATCGGTAAGTAGATCATAACTCCAATCAATAGCCGCTCCCAAAGTCGGGTGTCGGAAATGGATATCCCGTCTGCTGGAATCCATCAAGCCCAGTCTGCTGTTTAGAGATTCCAAAAGTCCCGCCGATCTCAGGATTCTAATTTGGCTGGTCGCTAAAATAATAGCCAAGGGCAAACCATCCAGCTGGACACAGAGTTCTGCCACCATATTCATGTTTTTTTCGGTAAGTTTAAAATTCCGCTTGTGAATTTTCACCTGCTGCACAAACAGATCTATCGAAGGGTTCTGAGACAATGTATTAAGGTCGGGCAAAGCCTCCAGATCGGGGACTGAAAGCGGTGCGACCGGAAAGACCAACTCCCATTTCAAGCGAAAAATTTCTCGGCTGGTCGCCAGGATTTTTAGATTGGGACAATGCTTTAGTAAAACTCCCAATTCGGATTTTGCTTTAAGTATATGTTCGCAATTATCCAGGGCCAGCAGCAGCTGGCAGGAACCGATGGACTGGGCTAAACGCTGGGGAAGAAGGTCGGGAATTCCCTCAATGACACCCCAGGCACGGGCAATAGCTGGAAGTACCTGAAAAGGACTGTTCAACGGTGCCAGATCAACATAAACAATATGCGCAAACAACGACTGCAAATCGTTCAATAAGGTCAAGGCCAGACGGGTCTTGCCAACTCCAGCTGCACCGGTGAGGGTCAGCAGCCGCACCTCCTTTTGAAGCAAGCGTTCCTTGAGGGCCGCTACCTCAGTATCTCGTCCTATCAAGGGAGGTTGGCGTCCCGAAAAGGATTCATTGGCTAGGCTGCGTATATTGTCTTCTTCATCTGCGTGTCTCAATAACTTCATTTTGATCACCTCAGCATGATAGCAACAATATCATTTCGATAAAACTCTAAACTGGTATGCAGGTAGGTTCGAATAAATGACCAAATCAACCAGTCAGTTTCTATTACCTATGGTTTTCATTAAATCTTCTTTAACAAAATCAGCCGTTCCTCTTTTTTCTAAATATTAAGCTAATTAGCTATATATATGTAAATAAGGCTTGTCCTCATTTTCGAAAGCTTCCCCATAACTTTCCGAAGAAACCGGACTTTTTCCGAATAAAGCGATATATTTCCTCAAGCTCTTCCAATGGTGGATTCTTTCCCTGCCGAAAAGCTGAGATGAGAAAACCGGCTTTATTTATTCCTATTGTAAAGTCAATCTCATTGGGATCGTCGTCAATCAAAACATCTCCGTTCACCATTCGGATGTCTTTTCTGACCCACTCCTCTTTAGGATCATAATCTTCACGATATACAAAATTCGTGAAGAAACTGTCCAACCTGTGAAAGTGCAAGATAGTTTGAGCTCTTTGCCTTTTGGAACTGGTCCACAGAATCAAGGTATGCCCATCCTCATTTAGCCTGGTCAATAAGTCAAGCATTCCAGGCCTGACTTTACTTCCCAGCTCGTCAACCAGCGTATTGTCCATGTCAAATACAACAATCGTTTTAATCCCCCCTTTCATATTATAGATCAGATTAGTTGGCGGGCCTTATTCACGGAATACCCCCCTCAATTGGCTGCGGCTTTTTCACATTGTTTGTGAACTATAACCATGCTGGTATTGGGGGATTCCAAACATACGAACTTGAGGCTTTGCTTATATCGGATATGTCATACTTTTAAAACGCCCGACTATTATCGAATTTTACCCGGCAACCGTCAGAATACCGGCTTAAATAGACAAAAGAAACAATATTCAAAGAAAAGAGGGGATTCTACCTGAGAACCCTCTCCTTTTTTAAGCCATATATGGTTTTTGATTATTCTACTGGAGGGGTGGTTGAAAATTCTGGGCCTCTTGCTGCTGGATGGCCTGCTGCCCCTGCTGGAAATAGGTGCTTTCATTCGAGCTCAAGAGCATAAGCAACTGCTGAAGTTCACCTACATGCTGGCGTTCTTCATTGGCTATGTGGGAGAGGACTTTCTTGATACGGGGATCATCGGTTGCCATTATATGAGCTTCATAACCCATTATGGCCTCCAGTTCTCCCGCTATATCCACCCGTAATGCCTGCAGCATCTCGGGCAAGCCCAGTTTTTTAGGCACACTGCCTACAAATGGATCGCCTAACTGCGCCAAAATACAACACCTCACTTTTTTCATAGTCTTTATTAGCAGGTAAACAAATATGCAGCCCGGTTCTAAAATGCCCGCTCAATCTCTTGCTAAAGTTGGCAATGTAGTATAATGCTATATAGTCTGGTACTCTGTTAACCCTAGTTAAGGAAGATAGCCGTGGAGCGTTTGAAAAACAACCTGATCGTTCGCATAGCCGCACTGCTTTTGCTGGTCGGTCTAATTGCCTTTTTTTCCTGGCATTTAATGCCCCAGGTCACCCACCTGTTCAAGAACCCCGAACAGTTCCGCAGCCTCTTGCTCGGTTTTGGGAATTGGAGCCTGGCAGTGTTTATAGGCCTGCAGATACTGCAGGTTATAGCCGCTCCTCTGCCGGGGGAACTTATTCAGATAGCCGGGGGTTATGTCTATGGTGTATTCACCGGAACCCTGCTTTCCATGCTGGGAATCCTGCTGGGTAGCCTGATGGCCTTTTACCTGGCCCGCTGGCTGGGTTATCCCCTGCTTCAAGCTCTGATCAGCAAAGAAAAACTGGAACACTTCCACGATCTGCTGAACAGCAACCGGGCTGAAGTTATTGTGTTCGTGTTGTTTCTGGTTCCTGGAGCGCCTAAAGATATTTTAACCTTTATCGCCGGCGCCACTCCCATCCCTTCAGGCCACTTCTTCCTGGCCGCAATGCTGGGCCGCTTCCCGGGAATACTGGTTTCATCCCTTATTGGAGCTCAACTGGAAAAGCATCAGTATTTTCTGGCCGGGATTCTCGGCCTGGCTGCTGCAACCATATTTCTTTTAGGAATTATCTACCACGAACGACTGACTAGCTTCCTGGCCCGCCATCACCACCAAAGACATCAAAAGTAACCACCCTGGCTTTTTCTTTTTTGGCAGTATAAGCGGCTGTTTACTTTGGCACCCTAGTATTGGTACTTGAATTATCAAAACGAAGGGAGTGCTAGAGTTGAAACTTAATCAAGAAGAACTGCAGAATCTCAGACATCTGATCGGATCTCATCAGACCGCAGAAAAGAAGCTGAACTTCTATGCCGACAGTGCTCAGGATCCCCAGGTCAAACAGCTGTTTCAGCAGTCGGCCCAATCGGCCAGCCAGACCCGTCAGAAATTGATGTCATTTTTAAGTTAGGAGGGTGTTAGCTTTGAAGCACATGACCGATAAAGAGATGGTAAATGACATACTTTCCATGGTAAACAGCAGTTTAACCACTTACAGCATGAGCATTTCGCAGAGCGCCAACCAGCAGCTACGCCAGACCCTGCAGCAGATCCGCAATTCGGATGAACAGTTCCAGTATCAGCTGTTCCAGATTGCTGAGCAGAGGGGTTTTTATAAACCAGCCACCGATGCCAGCTCTCAGGATATCCAGATGGTTAAATCTCAGCTCAGTTCCTGATTTAACGTAAAAAACCCGGATCGATTCGTGATCCGGGTTTATTCCTTTATAGGCCCCTATTCCTTTTTACGTTTCTTATGGGGTGGTCCCGGTGTTTTGACCTGTAATTCGGTTTTATGACGACCGGGCTTCTTGCGCCGTCGGCTGCTATCGGATAAAAAGGCGTACACTTCATCAACCCGGTCCATGGGTACTTCAACATAAGAACTGCTGCTGTTTACCTCTACTTCACCGATTTGTTCCGCGGTCAAAGAGGTGTTGGCCAAAAGATAATCCACCATGCGCCGGGGTGTATAGCCGTGCAGCCTTCCCATGGGAAGTTCCACATGCACTCCCGTATCGAGAACGGCACTTTCTACGGTTTCCTCCAGGTCTTCTTCCTGCTGGTCGCCGTCCAACAACTTTAAGGCTGCGGCCATCAGAATCCTAGGCTCATACTCGGAGCACAATTCATCAGCCATACCCAGGTACAATTCAAGCGAGTTGTTCATACCCTGCATGATGCGGCTGCGCAGTATCTCTTTGCGACCTTCCACCGCTTCTACCCGATCCGGCATAAGTTCGCGGCGGATGCGCTTGCCGATATGCTGTTCGATCAAACGAAGCTGGCGCCTCTGCACCGGTTCCACAATGGAGATGGCCTCACCGGTGCGGCCGGCTCGTCCGGTTCTCCCGGTGCGATGGATATATATATCGGGATCTTCCGGCAGATCAAAGTTTATAACATGAGTGACCAGATCAATATCCAGACCGCGCGCCGCCAGATCGGTGGCAACCAGAATACGAACCGCCCCCCGGCGGAAGCGGCCCATGGCGTTGTCCCGCTCTTTTTGGGACATGTCGCCGTGCAGCGCGTCCGCATTGTAGCCCCTGGTTTGCAGTCGCTGGGCCAGTTGATCAACGCTCCGCTTGGTGCGGCAAAACACCAGGCTGGTAGGCGGTTGATGGGCATCGATAATGCGGCACAGGGTCTGAACTTTGTAGCGGGCGCTGGTCTCATAGAAATAATGGTCGATCTCAGCTACGGTGCGCTCTTCCGGCTCAATCAAAACCTCCCGTGGATGGTCCATAAATTTGCGGCCCAGGTCCCTTATTTCATCCACCAGGGTGGCGGAGAACAAAAAAGTCTGACGCTCCCTGGGGCACTGTGCCAGAATGATCTCGATATCCGGTAAAAAACCCATATCCAGCATTTCATCCGCTTCATCCAGAACCACGTAGGACATACCGTTCAACTTGATGGTCCCTCGCCCCAGGTGATCCAGCAAACGGCCGGGAGTGGCTACTATAATTTCCGGTCGTTTTTCAAGGCCTCGTATCTGCAATTCAATAGATTGTCCCCCGTAGATAGCCAGAACTCCGATCTTAAGGCGTTTGCCCAGGAAGGCGATTTCCTCTCGAACCTGCAGGCACAGCTCCCGGGTAGGACATATTATCAAAGCTTGGGCCCCGGCTCCGCGGGTGACCTTGTTTAAAATAGGTATGCCAAAAGAGGCCGTCTTGCCGGTTCCGGTTTGCGCCTGACCCATCACATCAAGCCCTTGCATAGCCAGTGGTATAGCTTTAACCTGAATAGGCGTTGGTGTTTCAAAACCCTTTTCATTGATCATAAACAGGAGATCGTTGTTCAGCCCCATATCTTTAAACTCTGTTGCTTCCAAGCCTGTATTTGCCTCCTTTTCTGCGACCATTGGCCTCCCGTTCTAATATAACACAAATCAAAAACCTAAAACTATCTTCGGGCCGGCAGCCCATCATTTTTTATCTAATATACTTTAAAAGATCGTGTAATAGATCTGCCTCTCCGACCATATAATGATTATGCAGTTGAAATTGGGGAGGATGCAAATGAAGCTTAGACAATCTTTGGGCAAGTTGCTCTTAAGCTGCCTGGCCTTTATGTTATTGGTATGCCCGGCAGTCTTTGCCACAGATGGTACTAACCCTTACTACTCTGAGGCGGGGTTGAACACAAGCCCCAGCCTGATGAACCTGAATGGCCAGCCGGCTGATTATATTTCCCTGTACATAGATCAGGATGGGCGTACCATGGTCTGCCTGTACGATGTGGTAATGCTTTTCTCATGTCATTTGGAATATCCGGGCCAAGGGCTGCTGCTCTTGCATCACCTGGACGAGGAGCAGATTTATTCCTCTGAGCAGTATCTTTGCAGTGGTCAAATAGATGAATACACTCCCTTGCAGCGGTTGGAAGCGGTGTATTTACCTCTAAAAGATGTAGCCTTCGGATTTGACTACCAGCTGATATACAAAGAGCAGGGTTCCGTCTTTTACCTTTTGAGCCCCGCTTTTCAAAAGGCCAATCCCGACTTTCTGGCTGCCCCGAAAGATGAAGAAAAGGAGCCTTCGTCGCCCCCTGAGGACCTGCCCAACTGGGGTCCACTAAACGATGAACTGGCTCCGTATTGGGACGGTGAACAGATTATTGGGGCGTATTACACAAAACTCATCAACAGTCCGGAAGGCCGAACCAACAACATCGTCCTTTCCTGCGCCAAGTTAAACGGCAAGATTCTGCAGAGTGGCGAAGTCTTGTCTTTCAATCGGACCGTCGGTCAAAGAACCATTGAAGCCGGCTATAAGGAAGCCAAGATATTTGTCGGCCAGACCGTTCAAAACGGATTAGGAGGGGGCATCTGCCAGACGTCTACTACTCTTTACAATGCTGGCCTGGAAGCGGGCCTGAAGGTTATCGAACGCTACCGGCATACCCTGCCGGTCACCTATTGCCCCTCCGGACAGGATGCCACGGTTTCCTGGGGAGGAGCCGATCTGAAGTTAAAAAATACCCTGGGACGCCCGGTAAAAGTTCTGTGCTGTGTTTATGGGGACTACGTTATGGCCGCATTTACTGAAGTAGGAGTAAAATAGAGGATTAAACGAAGACCGGCAGGCAATAATTATTATTAGTGCTCTATCAGGCACCCTTTAGGTAATGTTAAAGGAGCAAGTCAGATGAAAATAGCACTCTTATCTCCCATAGCCTGGCGGACTCCACCCCGCCATTACGGTCCCTGGGAACGGGTCGTTTCCCTTCTTGCCGAAGGATTGATCGAAGCCGGGGTCGATGTCACCCTTTTTGCCACCGGTGATTCAATAAGCAAAGCCCGGCTTAAATACCGCTGCCTGGCGCCTTACGAAGAAAATCCCCAATTAGATCCCAAAGTCTGGGAGTCTCTTCATATAGCCAATCTCTTTGAGCAGGCCGATGAATATGATCTGATTCACAACCACTATGATTTTTTGCCTCTCACCTATTCCCGTATGGTTTCCACCCCGGTATTAACCACCATTCACGGTTTTTCTTCCAGCCGCATATTGCCGGCTTACCTGGAATACAACCAGGACACCTATTACGCTTCCATTAGTTTTGCCGATCGCCATCCTGACCTCAGCTACCTGGGAAACGTCTACCATGGCATTGATTTGGCTGAATTCGAGTTTAATCCCCGGCCAGACGACTACCTGCTCTATTTCGGGCGGATTCACCCGGATAAAGGCACCCGGGAAGCCATTGACATTGCCCTGTCTTGCGGCTGTCGGCTTCTTTTAGCCGGAATTATTCAGGACAAGACCTACTTCAATCAGCAGGTGGCCCCCTTTATTGACAATAGCCAGATCACCTACCTGGGCTCAGTGGGCCCGAAAAAACGCAATTCACTGCTGGGCGGAGCCCGGGCTCTTTTGCATCCCATCCATTTTAACGAGCCCTTCGGGTTGAGCATCATTGAAGCAATGGCTTGCGGGACTCCGGTGGTAGCTTTTAACCGTGGTTCGATGCCCGAAGTCATCCTGCATGAGAAGACCGGCTACCTGGTAAAGAACGTGCAGGAGGCCTGCATGAAGGTAAAAGGTATTGATGCCATAAAAAGGGAAGACTGCCGGCAGTGGGTCGAAAGTCAATTCAGCCGGCAGCGCATGGTAAATGATTATATAAAACTTTACCAGCTCATCCTGGAACAGCCTAAACCAGATGAGCTTCTAAGAAACGGTATCGTTCTCAAGCATGAAGAAAGAACACCGACATGGTGCCAGCCCCTACATGGGAGCCAATAACTGCACCTATTTCGGAAATGATAAAATCCTGGCACCCGAAATGCTGATCAATCATCTCCTGCAGCTCCATTGCGCCCTGCAGATCCTGGGAATGGTTTATCCCGATAAGCTGGTTTTTAAGATCAGAGCCCCTTTCCTCCATAATTTCAAGGAGGCGCTTTTTAGCCTTTTTCAACCCGTGGTCTTTTTCGAGGGGTACGATCTTCCCGTCAACAAAATGGAGGATCAGTTTGATGTTCAGAATATTGCCCAGAGTGGCAGCTGTGGCGCTGACCCTCCCCCCTCTTTTCAGCATTTCGAAATTGCCCACAATAAAAATATGTTCAATCCGTCTCACATTATCTTCGATCTCGGCTATAATTTCCGGTTTGCTCAGACCCCGGGCAGCGGCCCGCGCCGCCCTTATCACGGTCAAGCCCATACCCACCGAGGCGCTCTTGCTGTCGACGACGGTAATGCGCCCGGGAGCGATCTGATCGCTGGCTATACACGCCGAGTTGTAGGTTCCACTTAAGCCTGAAGAAAAGGCAATATAGATTATATCATCATCCGTATTATTGATAACCGGTTCAAATTCCTCAATGAATCTTTGGGGATTGATCTGAGCAGTAGTGGGTACGCCACTCGTCTCTTGCAGCATCCGGTAGAAGTCGGGAGGATTAAGGTCATAGCGGTCCAGGTAGGTTACTCCGTTCAACATGGTCGTGATGTAAAGGCAGTGAACACCTAATTCTTCTAGCACTTTTCGGTCCAAGTCGCATGCGTTATCAGTGTAAATCCTGATTCCCATAATCCGCCCTCCTTGAACAAATCACTATATGGTCCCCGGGTTTTTTTCATTATTTTACCATATTGGAGTTTATCCAGTATGACCGGCATATGGATTTTTATTAAATACTACCGAAGAAAATACACCCCCATCGTCCCGGCGCCTACGTGAGAACCGATTACCGCACCGATTTCGCTCACCAGGAAATCCTGATAGCCAAACCGTTCCTCAAGTAATTGTTTTAAATCCCTGGCCGCTTGCTCATCTTGAGAATGGTTAACCCCGATTAGAGGCAGAGGCCGGGTGCGGTCTTTCAGCCTCTCATCGACCAGATCAAGCAGTCTTTTTTGCGCCTTTTTCAAACCGCGAACCTTCTCCAAAGGGAAAATTTTCCCGTCTACAAAGTGTAAGATCAGCTTGATATTGAGCAGGTTTCCCAGAGTAGCTGATGTAGCGCTGACCCGACCTCCTCTTTTCAGCATTTCGAAATTACCTACTATGAAAAGCATCTCTATGCGCCGTACATCATTCTCAATCTGGGCAATTAATTCCTCTTTGGTTGACCCCTGGACCCGGGCCCGGGCAGCCCGCACGACTATAAGCCCCTGGGCAACCGTTGCACATTTACTGTCAATAACCGTTATCCGGTTTTTATCCAGCTGGTCCCTGGCCAGGCAGGCATTCTGGTAGGTGCCGCTCAAACCCGAGGAAAAAGCGATATATATGATATCGTCCTTCGTTTGGGCAAGCGTCTTTTCGAACTCGGCTAGAAATGTCTGAGGGGTTATCTGCGCGGTAGTGGGCACACCGCCCTCTTCCTGCAGCATCCGGTAGAATTCGGGTGGGTCGAGATTATACCGGTCCAGATAGGTAACGCCGCCCAGCATGGTTGATATGTAAAAGCATCCTACGCCCAATTCGTCCAGCATTGTCCGGTCAAGGTCGCAGCCATTGTCGGTATAGATCCTGACGGCCATCAATCATCCTCCTTGAATATGTATAACAAAAGGCTAGCACTATCGAACAGTTTACCATAAAATGTTGGCGCCTCCAAAAACGACGCCGGCCGCTTTTCACCCTGATCATTTAGGAATAGAATAAGGTATTGAGTATATAGAGAACTCATTGGGACTTATTTCAACAACCGTCAGGAGGATTCCTTATGCGCATGCTGCAGCGGATGGCCAGTCCGCTTTTGCTCTTTGCCGCCGCCCAGCTGATGATGGGTGTTTACTCGGGCTTTTACGATCCATCCTTTAACAACTACCTGTCCCAGGTGCACCATTTAAGCCCGCTGGCCCGGGGCAGTCTGGAATTCTCACGTGAATTGCCTGGGTTTCTGATGGTATTCATTTTTGCCCTGCTGGCCTTTCTTCCAGACACCCGGATAGCCATGGTGGCTGCCCTTTTGGTGGGTGTGTCCCTCTGGGGGCAGGGGCACTGGGCCCCGAGTATGGGCTGGGTGGTCTTGTGGATGTTAGCCTGGAGCATAGGCGCCCACCTGTTTCTGGTGCTCAAGTCTTCTATAGCCCTACGCCTGGCGGATAATAACCAGGCCGGTCTTCTACTGGGACGCCTGGGCGCTGTAGAGGCAATCGGTATTTTGCTGGGAGGCCTGGTTCTATATCTGGGCGCTGCTTATTTTAATTTTTCTTTTGGCGTTATTTTTGGACTGGCGGGAATCTGCGCCCTGGCAGCCAGCCTGCTCTTTTTTGCCATTAAGCCTCAACCTATTAAACCCGGCGCCCGGCGTCTGCTTTTTAAGAAGCGCTACAGCCTCTTTTACATATTGAATATCCTTTTTGGAGCCCGTAAACAGATCTTTCTCACCTTTGCTCCCTGGGTGCTCATCAAGCTATTCAACTGCACTGTGGGCACCTTTGCCCTGCTGGGCATGGCGGGTACGGCTCTGGGACTGGTCTTCAGACCCTTATTGGGCAGGGCTATTGATAATTGGGGGGAACGGAAAATCATTGCTTTAGAGTCACTCTCCCTGATTGTTATCTGCCTGGTTTACGGCGCCGCTCCCATCTGGCTTCCGAAAACCGCAGGTCTGGTCCTGGTAATGATCTGTTTTATCATCGACCAGTTGCTATTAGCAGTTACTATCTCAAGGGCCACGTATCTCAACCGGATAGCCGAAAGTCCGGAAGATGTTGCTCCTTCTCTTTCTATGGGCATCACCCTGGACCACCTGATATCCATGACCGTTCCTATTGTTGGTGGTATCTTATGGACTCACTTCGGATTTCAGTGGGTTTTCTGGGCCGCCGCCCTTATTGCCCTTTTCAACCTGCAGGCCGCCTTGCACATTCCTAAAGGCTCCGGAAAAATAGAAGGGGCTGCGGCTTAACAGACCAGCATCATCATAATCAGCGTTCTTCATATACTCTCTACGTGAATCAGCGTCAAAATAAAAAGCGAGTTGAAGAACCGTCCCTCAACTCACTTTACCCATTTGGCATTTCTGTCTTTATTACAGCTTCAAGATATCGTCTATCTCTCCCAGCAGCTGGTTTATTTCCGCAAGGGTGCAGTCACCCATATGGGCGATGCGGAAGGTTTTGTCTTTGGCTTTGCCATAGCCGTTGGAAATCTGATAGCCGCGCTGACCCAATTCTTTATTCAGGTCTGCCACGTCGATATTGCGGGTGTTGGCTATGGTGGTCAGGGTGTCGGAAAGGTGCATGGGATTGGCAAACAGGGCAAAATGCTCACCGGCCCAGTCGCGAACCCTTTTCGCCATCTCCTGGTGGCGGGCAAAGCGCTGCTCCAGGCCCTCCTGGAGTATGCAGTCCAGCTGGTAATCCAGAGCAAACATGTGCGGCAGTGATGGAGTGGATGGATACTGGAAATCCTTGTCCATCAGATATTCATACAAGGACAGCAGATCCAGGTAATACCCGCGATGTGGAACCTGGCGAGCCCGCTCCAGGGCCTTGCCGGAAAATGAACAGATAGACAGTCCGGGCGGCAGGGCCAGAGCCTTCTGGGTGGATGTTATGCAGATGTCCACACCCAGAGCATCGACCTCTATTTTGCTGCCCCCCATGGAAGAAACAGTATCCATACACACCACAACGTCAGGATATTTTTTAAAGACCGGGGCCAGTGAACCAATTGGATTTTTGACTCCGGTTGACGTCTCGTTGTGGGTTATGGTTATCAGGTCGTATTTCCCGGTGGCCAGGGCTTCATCCACCATTTCCGGGGTAGTTGCCTGGCCCCATTCCGATTCAAAAAGATCCACCGGCACATTGTTGGCAGCCGCCATTTCATACCAGCGTTTTCCGAAGGCGCCAATAGAGAAAACCGCTGCTCTTTTTGCTGTGCAGGAACGCACCGCTCCCTCCATCAAGCCGCTGCCAGAGCTGGTCGAGAGGAGAATCGTCTCTTTGGTATAGAAAAGCGTCTGCAGCTTTTCGCTAATGCCCCTTTGCAGGGCTGAAGCATCCTTGCTCCGGTGTCCAATCATCGGAGTAGCCATCTTGTCCAAAACTTCCCGGCGCACTTCAACCGGACCGGGAATAAAAAGCTTCTTATGCACTGCTATACCCCCACTTTTGCTTGTATTTGGCCTTTTAGATTCATTATGGGTCCAGTTAACATTTTAACAGGCTGATGCATTTCCCACAATCACACATCTTTTTTCCATCTTCTTTATAATTCGACTAAACCTTCCATGCTCCGTCAATGCTTAAAACCGTTCCGCTTATATAAGCGGCCTGCTCCGACATCAGAAATGAACAGGCAGCAGCAATTTCAACGCTGCTGGCCAGGCGGCCCAGAGGCACTTCTGCGGCCAGATCCTTAAGTTCATTGGCGTCCAGTGAAGAGTAGAGCATGTCGCTTTCCACTGGTCCTGGGGCGATAGCGTTGACGCAAATACCCCATGGTCCCATCTCGGCGGCCAGGGAGCGCGTAAGAGCGATAAGGCCTCCCTTGGAGGCGGCGTAGGCCGCTTCCATACTGGCCCCCCGCAGGCCCCAAACCGATGCCATATTTATAATGCGCCCCCAGCGCCGTTCCATCATGGAAGGCAGCGCCCGCCGGCAGCACAGGAAAGGTCCTTTCAAATTTACATCCATTAGGGAGGTCCACTGTTCAACACTGGTGTCGACCAGCAGGGCTTGAAACGCAACCCCTGCATTGTTGACCAGAATTTGAACCGGCCCCAGCTCACGCTCCACCTGATAAAACAGATCATCAACTTCGGAAGCCGACGCAACATCAGCCTGAACCGCAATAGCCTGGCCGCCATTCTTTTGAATCTCGTCCGCCAGGTCAAAGGCGGCCTTCCGGGACCGAAAATAGTTGATGGCAACCGCAGCACCCTGTCGGGCTGCTTCGCGGGCGACAGCCGCTCCTATACCCCGGCTTCCCCCGGTAACCAGGCATACTTTACCGCGGCATCCCTCTTTAAGCTGCACTACCTAACCTCCCCTTTGATCATTATTGATCTATACCACATTATTCCCCGTCTGTCCTTCTTAAAAAAGCCCATAAAAATATCCCCACTGCTGTGGGGATATTAAAAACTCACTGGGTGGCGGAGAAGCATACCGGGAAATATAAACACCACTCGCTTTTTACAAACCACCTGAACATTTTTTTATATGAAAAGATACTCGGGAATTAACTCAAATGGGAAACTAACGCAATTATCTGGCGACCTAGGAAATCTGATAAAACTTTAAAAGACTTTAATAAGACTTCTCCGCCACCTGAATATATTATAATCCAAACCCATCGTTTCTTCAATCAATAAATATTATCTTTATATGGTATTATTTCCATCATCACCCATGTATGAGGCGCGGCAGGCAGCCGGTGCAAACCCACACAATTTCCCCTGTTTTCCGCAATTGGAGCAGGTAAGCTTTTTCGTCATTCTTACCGCATAATAGACAGTTAATATCATTATTTACTTCGTCTAACGGAAGAATTGCCCGGGGTGTAAACACCGGCGCCTCTCTTTCCTCGATCTCTAAAGCACCCACCGGGCACTCGCCAATACACAGGCCGGCTCCGTCGCATAGCTCCTCTTTAACGACTTTCACCTTGCCGTTCTCCAGCACCAGAGCCCCTTCGCTGCAGGGTCCGATACACAATCCGCAGCCGTTGCATAAATCCTCGTCTATTTTTATAATATTTCTTTTAGGCATGGCTCCACTTCCTTTGCATTGCTGATTTAACTGGCTTATTCCTTTTTTAAAAAGCCTTTTCTCTGTTTTTATTCTAAACAAAGAGGGATTCGGTAATAAATAGCGAATAAAAATAATATAGTAAAGCAGGATAGGCCAAGCGCTACCATTTATCGCATTTAGTGCCAGCTTTCATTCCGACAAATGCTATTGACAAAATCTTCATCTGCCTATATCATTGAAAAAAATCTGTCCGAATATTCCGAAAAATTGTAATACCTTTCTAAAAGCAACTTATCTTCAATTTATTATAAGCTTTTCCTCGAGGCCCAGGTTTATGGTTTGGCTTTGAACGGTAACCCTTACCGTCAAGCAGATAACTTACCGGGGGGTGGTTCCCAGCTAGATTTTCCTGTATTGTGTAAAAATTTATTCAAGAAGAGGAGGAGTTTTAATGTCTAGTGGTGAAGGTGGTTGGGCCAATCCCGGGCCTGCGGGTTTGACAGCATTGGCAGTTGCATGTTTTACGTTTTATGCAGTACTTTGTGGAAAAGTTCCCGGTTCTGCGCTTCCCTTCCTGGCCTGCTGGTTGATGGGTGGCTTTGTTGTACAGCTTGTTGTAGGTATTATTGAACTTCGCGAAGGCGCCTTATTAGGCGGTAACGTATTCCTGTTCTTCTCCGGTTTCTTCATGCTGGAGGGTGCTCTGGAATTCTGGGTTGAAACACTGGGCAAAGCTGACAAAGCTGGTGCTGCTATAGGCGGTTGGGCCTGGCTGGTTCTTTTGATTACACTGGTTTTATGGACCGCACCTTATATGAAAACATCCCCCGCTGCACTCTCACTAGCAGTAATAGTATTAGACATCGGTGTATTCTTTGTTACCTGTGATAAGCTTAAAATATTAATGGATCCTCATGCTGCAGGAATGTATGGCGGTTATTGCCTCCTGATCACTGGTATACTTGGCATTTATGTCGCCGCCGGGATTCAGATAAACTCGGCCTTCGGCAAACAGATACTGCCCCTAGGTGGACCGATGATCAAATAAGGTTTTAATAGAAGGGTATAATAAGGACCGGTGGTTTAGCCACCGGTTTTTATTGTTTTATCAAACTTTAAGAATTAAGCTTGAGGAGAGATGTTTTATTTATACATCCCTCCTCAATTGCTTTTATCCTGGCTAAGCCTTGATCATAATAAGCAGCATTTTGAAAGCCTCCCGGGCCATTACCGAATGGGGTACTCCGGCCGGCATCAAAAGAGCCTGTCCATTCTCAAGAGTGCGCGTGCACCCTTCCAGTGTAATCTCTCCCCGTCCTTCAACCGCCACTACCATCGCGTCAAAGGGCGCTGTATGCTCGGAAAGTCCCTGACCCGCTGCAAAGGCAAAAGCGGTAATATTGCCCCCGCCGCGTTTTACCAGGGTCTTGCTCACAATGGAGTCCTCCTGCCATTCCACCAAACTGGCAAGGGCTACTGGTTCACTCAAGGGTCCGACATACCTGGGCATATCTTGCACAAAACTACCCCTTTCAAAAATCGCTGCCTGCTTTTACTTGCCGCCCATGATGGCAGCCAGATCCTGCTCCGGTTTAGTGATTGGTTTGATGGCGAACGTATCCACCAGTACCTGTAGTACATTCGGGCTGATAAAAGCCGGCAGCGTTGGCCCCAGCCTGATGTCTTTGATGCCCAAATAGAAGAGGCTGAGAAGTATCGAAACCGCTTTTTGTTCGTACCAGGATAAGATCATCGACAAAGGCAGGTCGTTTACCCCGCATTCAAAGGCCTGAGCCAGGGCCAATGCGATCTGCACCGCGGAATAGGCGTCATTGCACTGCCCTATATCCAGGAGCCGGGGAATACCTTCGATATCACCCAGCTGCTTATCAAAGAAGCGGAACTTGCCGCAGGCCAGGGTAAGAATAATAGTGTCGGCGGGTGCCTGCTCCACAAAATCACTGTAGTAGCTGCGCTCTTTATTTACCCCGTCACACCCCCCCACCAGGAAGAAGTGCTTGATCTTTCCAGCCTTAACGGCATCTATCACCTGTCCGGCCACTGATAAAACCGCCTGCCGGGCAAAACCCACCATAACCTGCCCGGCATCCAGGTCCTCCTCAAAACCGGGCGTATTAAGAGCTTTGTCTATTAACAGCTTAAATTCACCTTCAGGTAAATGCAATACTCCCGGCCAGGCTACCGGGCCGGTGGTGAATATACGATCCCCATACTGCAGACCCGGTTTTTGAATGCAGTTGGTGGTCATCAATATGGGGCCAGGGAAGGCTGCAAACTCGCGCTGCTGGTTCTGCCAGCCCCGTCCATAGTGGCCGTAGAAATGTTCGTAATTTTTAAGTTCGGGATAGCCATGCGCGGGCAGCATCTCTCCATGGGTATAAACGGTTATACCCAGCCCGGCAGTGGCCTCCAAAAGCCTTTTCAAGTCCAGCAGATCATGGCCGGAAACCAGGATGCATTTGCCCGCCTTGTGGCCAAGGGGTACGGCGGTGGGCTCTGGATGACCCAGGGTATTGGTATTGCCTCGATCAAGGATCTCCATGGCCCGAATGTTTATTTCCCCGCACTTTAAAACCAGACCTATCCAATAATCCAGTTCATTCTTTTCGCTGCCCAGGACTGGTAATACTTCAAAGATAAATTCATATATGGCCTGGTCCTCCTCGCCCAGTTTTAGGGCATGGTAAGCATAGGCCGCCACCCCGCGAAGCCCATACAGTAGTATTTCTTGCAGGGATCGAACATCAGGATTTTGAACCCGGCTCACCGGGAGGCCTTGTTTAACACCCCACGCTATCAGGGCTTCTTTGCTGCTGTAATCCAGTCCTGCAACACCTAGACCTTTATCCCCGTTCAGCTGCTGCTTCAGTTCTTCACTGGCCTGGCGGACCTTTTTGATATAACCGTAAATGCTGTCAGGATCGAAATTGACATTGGTCAGAGTGGTAAAGAGAGCTTCCAAGACCAGTTCCTTAATATCCTTTGATACACTTCCCCGGCCCTGAGCCTCCCCGGCATATACGGCCAGATCCTGCAAAGCCCAGGTAAGGACATCCTGCAGAGCTGCAGTCTCCTCATCCTTTCCGCAAATGCCCCGGGTGGTGCAGGCCACCCCCCTGGTAGTCTGTTCACATTGGTTGCAAAACATAAAAGTCCTCCTCTCAAATACTTGATAAATTTGACTCTTTTTGTCCACTTTTAGGCAAAAAGAAAATCGCTTACTTTGCTTGAGATAATATATCGGCCAGAGTGCTGGCGGATAATTCCCGGGCCAGGGCCTGCTGGGCGCGGGCCATGATGGCAGAAACCGGACAGCCTGGTTTGTTGGGGCACTGGTAGCCCGGTGCCAGGCATACATTTAAAGCCAGGGGCCCTTCTACGGCAGTGACAATATCGAGAATGGTAATCTGATCGGGGCATTTAAGAAGCCTGATACCCCCATTGGTGCCTCTCTGGGTGTAGACCAGGTCAGCCAGGACCAGCAGTTTTACCGTCTTTTTTAAAAAGTCCTCGGGAATATCCTGTTGTTCTGAAACATATCGGGTGGACAGCAGTTCGCCAGCCGGGGCCTTGGCCAGCTCCAACATGGTGCGAATCGCATATTCACTCTGACGGGTTATCTGCATGCCATCCTCCAAGTTGACTTATTTTGTCTCTTTAGTCTATATTAAATCATGCTTAACCCTTTGGCAATACTTTTTTGGTGGATATCTCTATAGGTGGCGATGGGCCAGTTCAAATACCGCTTTGACAACCTGTTCGACGTCCTCCCGGGTGTTAAAATACCCGGGGCTCAAACGGCAGCTGCCGACCTCCAGGGTGCCAAGGGTGCGATGGGCCAGCGGCGCGCAGTGCAGACCAGCCCGGGTAACCACTCCGAAGTCATTATCCAGCAGGTAGCTGACTTCCCCACAGTCCATGTCCCCAATATTAAACGACAGGACCGCGGTTTGTTTCTTTTCATCAGCCGGTCCGTATAGCTTAACAGCTTTTATTTCTTTCAAACCATCAAGCAGCATCCCGGTCAGAGCCTGCTCTTGCGACCTTATCTGGTCCGCTCCAGTCTCGCCTATAAACCGCACACCAGCCAGCAGCCCGGCCAGTCCCGGCGTATTAGGGGTGCCGCTTTCCAGGCTGTCCGGCATTACTTCAGGCTGTTCCAGATACTCGGAAAGCGAACCGGTTCCCCCCTCTTTTAAAGGCCGCACCTTAATCCCCGGACGGATATAAAGTCCCCCGGTCCCCTGGGGCCCGAAAAGGCTTTTGTGCCCTGTAAACGCCAGCACATCAATATTCTGGGCCTCGACATCAATGGGAAGCATGCCCGCGCTCTGGGCACTGTCCAGTATGAATAGCAGATCATTTTCCCTGGCTATTTGCCCTACTTCATCCACCGGCATAATGGCACCGGATACATTGGAGGCATGCAGCATACAGATCAATCTGGTTTCAGGCCGAATTGCCCGGCGCATATCGTCCGGATCAAGGCTGCCGTCTTGGGCACAAGGCACAGCCGTCCAGGCTATTCCCTGCTGTGTCATAGCGTGCAGGGGCCTGGCTACGGCATTGTGTTCCATGCTGGTGGTCAGCACGTGATCTCCAGGATTTAGGAGGCCTTTTAAGGCCAGGTTTAAAGCTTCGGTTATGTTTAAAGTAAAGGCAATCTGGCTGCAATCTTTAATGCCAAATAGCCTGGCCAGAGCTTCACGAGCGTCCAGAAGAACCGTTCCGGCCTGCAGGGTCCGCTGGTGGCTTCCCCGCCCCGGATTTCCACCCAGATAGCGATTGAAATAATCCATAGCTTGATAAACACTCTCCGGTTTTGGATAGGAAGTAGCCGCGTTGTCCATATAAATCGTTTTCATATAGGGATGACTCCTTAAATTGAATAACCTGAATAAAGACCCCGAAGGCGGCAAATACTCTGTTAACCCTCAGGGCCGTATAAAGTTATAGTGTTGTTGTTTATCGTCAATGAAAATTATGGTTAAAAGGTCAGTGCCCGGGTTGCACCGGTCATTATCTCGACTATTGAATACATGTTGGTTACCTTGCCCACCAGCAATTTTTCTTTGAGCCCATAGAAATCAAGGCAGGTGCCGCAGGATAAGACCTCCACTCCCCGCTTTTCCAGAGCCTTCAGCTGTTCAATAACCGGTGAGCCCTCCGTGCACAAGAATATGCCGGCATTGATAAATATAATGTTTTTTATCCGGCCATCAAGTTCGTTTAGAGCATAAATAAAGCTCCTCATCAGAATCTGCCCCAGTTCTTCATCACCGTTGCCAAACAGACGACTGCTGATGAGAATCGCTACATCTCCCGGCATTTCTTGCTGGTCTACTTCCAGGTCCGATGTTTTATTCATATGGATATGAAAGTCGGCTCCCACCTGTTCAACATCAATATTGTAACCCTGGGATTTGGCCAGGCGGCTTACATTCTCCAGAGCGGCATCCTGGTTTACAATAGTCGTCAGGTTGATAAGACCTCCATCCATGGCCTTCTTGGTCAAGATCACGGGTTCCGGACAGTCCAGACCTCTGGCATCAATTATCTCATCCATGCTGCTTCGCTCCCTTTCAACCATACATTGTACTACAGTATTATAAAATTTATACATGCCTGTTAAACAGGCCCTATCCCCCGGCATATTTACCAGGAACAGCATAAATATGCGCTTCTTAACGTGTTCCCACTTGCCCAAAATATATCACAAGCAGAGTTATATTACAAATAACTTTAATTTATACAAAGAGGACCTGCCTGCCGCGAAGCAAAGTCAGGTCCCCCAACGAAGTTTAAGAAGTTCGGTTATTTAGCTGGTTTTGCGCAGGTATTCCTCCATGCGGGGCATAAAGTAAGGGATTATTTCCCCCAGCATTTTGGGCATTAAAACATCCATAGTCTTGGGCATGAGATCCGGCATCTGCTCTTCCAGGTAAGCCGGCATCGGAATGGCCTCCTTCACTTTCTCCAGCATGCGGGGCATTACCTTCGGTAATATACCGGGCAGCAGGCTGGGGAACAGCGAAGGCATAACCGTCTTCATCATGGCGATCATGGGCTCTTTAAATACTTCCGGCGATTTGATGACCATATGCATCATACCACGATACATCTCCGGCATAGCCTCAATCATATCGGGAATCATGTCGGCCATCATATCCGCCATCCCCCAGGGGGTCATCATCCTTATCATAGCCTCAAAAACCGCCCATTTCTCATCAATCACCGCATCGGAAGGCGGTACCTGATAGCCGCAGGCTTCAGCCGTCAGAGCAGCTAAATCCTTGATTTCAATTGGCATTTGGCCGAGATCTCGCGAACGCTTGAGCTGAACCCGGCAGCAAGGACAGGCCGTAATCAGGGTGTCTGCTCCGGTGTCAATAGCCTCCTGAACCCTCATGACTCCTATTTTTTCCGCAACATCTGGATCAGCCACCAGTGACAGGACCGAACCACAGCAGTGGGCATCGAACTTATTGAAGCGCATCTCCCGGAAGTTCGAGCCCGGTATGGCGTTTATCAAGGTGCGCGGCCCGGCAAAGCGCACTCCCGCCCTTCCCATATGGCAGGGATCATGATAGGTGACCTTACGGTTTATATCACCCGGGATCGAAAATTCCCCGGCCTCGATCTTCTCTGCCAAAACATCGGCATAATGCATGGCGTGGAAAGGGTAGTCGATGCCGTGTTCTTCAGCCCAGTGGCGGTAGTATATTTCCCAGACCAACCAGCAGGCAGGGCATGTGGTTATTATTTTACTTGCCCCCAGCTTCTTCATATTCTCTATATTGGCGGCAGCGGTTTCATCGAAAACCTCCCAGCGCCCGGCTACCAGCATTGGAATACCGCAGCATCTTTCTTCTTTTCCTATATATGAAAAGTCCACACCGGCTTTAGCAAGCACCAGGGCCGCCGACTGCGCCACATCCTGCTCCACGAAGGAAGATGTGCAGCCCGGGAAAAAGGCATATTCCGCCTTATCCTTGATGAGGGGCTTAATCTCGTCGGTGATCCAGGCGTCCCGGTCCTTCTTGTATCCGCCCCAGATATTGCCCTGCTGGCGCATGGTATTTACCATAATTTCAAATGGCGGGAAGGTGTGATAACCTTCTCCATCTATCAGCAGACCGCGCATTTTCAGCCAGGAGGACTCATTGGGCAAATCCAACTGGCAGGTGCGGTTGCACATTTCGCAGGTGGTGCAGCCCAGTATATTCTCAACCGCTTTTTGATCGAAGTCCGCATCACCTTCCAGCACCATTTTGATCAGGGTCCACTTGCCGCGCGGCGACTGTGATTCCCATCCCCGACCGTAGTACTGATCGCAGTGATCAACACAATAGCCGCACTGGGAACAGGCGTAGGCATACCAGGCAATATCCCCCGGGATTCCATCTCTTTCCTTGAAAACCTCCCCGGGCTCTTTGCTCTGGGCCCAGTTGCCAAAGACCCTGATAAGCGGCTCAAAGGCGTTGGCCAGCTTCAATCCCCGGGCTACCAGGCTGGCGTCCAGCACCTTGCCCGGGTTCATCAAGGCCTGGGGATCAACTTCCTTTTTAAACTGGCGCAGAGCCGAAACTGCTTCACTTCCCAACACCTGGTCGGCAAACCCGGTAAAATACAGCCCGGTTGCATATGGCCGTCCTCCGTATTTCTGAGCAGTACGCAGAGCGGTCAGGGAAAGGCCAAAGGCCAGGTTGTAGTTGAAGCTCCGTTCATCATGGGGAATAAAGCCCAAAAGTACGATTTCCCTGTGGTTGGTGGCAAAGCCCTCTAAAATAAAAGTCTGTTTAATCTCCTCGCGGGTCTCCTTGATCACCCGGGCCAGATTTTCGATTGGAACAATCACCTCACTGGGGATTAAGGAAGGCGCAATGCGCTTGGCCCGCATAGGTTCAAAGCGGGCTTCCCATTCATGCCAGGCAATCTCCTCGGGCAGCACTTCTCCGGAATTGCGCAGGGCCAGGCTCAGCACATCATCGCGGATAAGATCGCACCGTTCCGCAGTGCAGGACATAACGACAATATATTTCTCCGGAATTATCAGACGCTCTTTTTCCACCGGACGCCCGTGGTGAAGATGAGGCGGCAGCTTGTTTTTCATCATGGCCGCATCAGGATTTATAAAGGTCACCGACCATAAAGGCACCTTGCGGTCATAAAGTCCCTGCATAAAAGACCCCAGGTCGTCGATGGATGTAAACGCTACGGCGGTGATATGCATAGGCCGCAGCGGTTTGACCCTGAAACAGACCCGGGTTATAAACCCGCTTATGCCGTTGGCACCGGAAACCAGCTGCAGGTCTTTACCCCGCAATTCTCTAACCTGTCCATCAGGCAGAAGCAGCCTGGCCCATACCACGTTGTCAACAAAGTACCCGTATTCATAACTGCCGATCCCGGCTCCCCCCTGGGCCAGCCAGCCGCCCACCGTCGAAGAAGGGGCGCTGGTCGGGTAGGCCACCAGAGTAAGGTCTTTCTGATTCAAGTGGTATTCCAGTTCATTCCACACCACACCCGGTTCGACGGTTGCGGTTCTTTCCTCCGGGTTGATTTCAATGATCTGCTTCATCCGGTTGAATTCAACCACCAGCCCGCCTTCCACGGGCAGGACTCCGCCATACCCCGAAGTGGCTTTCCCCCTGGGCGTAAGGCTTATCGATTCAGCCCGGGCGGTCTTTATCAAGTACTTCAGCTCCTCCTCATTTACCGGCTGAACTATACCCTCCGGAACTGGATTACCCACCAGGGGTTTCACCATAGACGGCATGGCTCCCATGTCGTGGGCATATATTTTTCTTTCCAGTTCATCAAAACTGACCCGATTGCTAAAGCGCTGCTTCAGTTCCTCTTTCACATCATCCACCAGTTTTCCCATATACCCATACCCCCCTAGAGTTTATTGTGAGATTATTATAACATGTCCGGCAGTAAAAGACTATCCCTCAAAAAGGGCAAAAATGGGACAAGCTTACTTTTGTCCGGATAGGTGTTTCCAGTACCTTAACGGGGCAGAAAACAACGAATCTGGAGGCCTTTAGCCTTCGGATTAGCTGTTTTTATGTTTATCCTTCTATTCTTTGGATTGTATTATTGAGGGTAAACAAACCATCCACGGTACCTCTTGCAGCATAAAAATTGATTATACGCTTTTCGTTTGCCTATTTATAATTGTCCGGCTGGCCCTGTAGGACCCCATAAAAAGGAAGCCCGGAGGCTGGTCCTCGGGGCTTCCCAATTACTTATGGAAGAATGCAAGCAGTGCGGTTTTGGTTTTTGAGAGTAGGCTAAAATTCGAAGTTGGGCAAAGACAGGTTATCCTTTTCAATCATCTGCATAATTGTTGCGCTCAGCTGCGAGTTCAGTTTGACCTTCAAAGCCTTCCCGGCGATTTTATCAAGGCCCTTAATAAATGACTTGAGAAGGTCTTCTGAAGGAAAATTGAGCTGCCCGATATTGATCACTACATCTTTATAGTGCCCCGCCAGTTTTTTAAAGGTTGACAGCACTTCATGCAAGGCCTTTTTATTGAGGCAGCCGCGCAGTTCAACCAGAAGTATGTCTTTTTGCTCCTCAACCTTCACATCCAGTATGCGGGTGGTTGAAAAGTATTTGAATCCCTTTAAGGTTATTTCTCTTAAGGTCCGGTTAACCTGAATGGTCGGCCGGGCTTCGTACCCGTCTACCAACCGCAGATGCTGGCTCCAGGCCCGGCTTTCCCGGGAATAAAGCCGGGACAGGTAAAAGCCGGCCGCCCGGAAGGTCCAGGCCTGATTTCTTTTGCCGCCCAGGCCCTTGCCCCAACGCAGGGGTGAATAGAAACGATGAAAGGCCCTAATGGTCTCATCCTGCAACTCCCAGGGGCTCATGTTCTGGGGCCGGTAAACCACATGATGGCCGTCATAGTAGCGCCAGTCCCCGGAAAGAAGCCGACCCTCATTCTTCAACTGCTCATACATAGGCGTACCTGGCAGGGGCACCAGGGACAGGTACTGCACGGTGTCCAACCCGGAAGATATCGTAAATTCAGCGGTTTCGCGGACGGTAGCCAGATCATCCTGATCGCTTCCCAGCACAAACATACCGTGCACCATTATACCGTAACGGTGAAAGGTCTCAATACAGCGCTCGATATCGGCTACTCCCTGCCCTTTATTAAAAGCTTCCAGGGTGCGGGGATTGACAGATTCCATGCCAACATATACCACCCGGCAGTTGGCCTGGCTCATCAGGCTGACCAGCTCTTCGTCCCGGGCAGTGTCAACCCGCACCTGAGCTCCCCACCAGGAGGGGCAGACGCCGCGCATGGTCATTTCATTTAAAAGCTCTTTGCTGTACCGGGGCCGAGCCGTAAAATTGTCATCACAGAAGAACACCTTTTTCCCGGCATAGGGGATAAGGTTGGTCAGAGTCTGCTCCAGATCCTGGTGGCGATAGCGGTGGCCGAACATCTGCGTTACGCTGCAAAATGTGCAATTATGAGGGCAACCCCGGGAAGTCATGACCGGGTAAACACTCAGGGATTCCAAAAAGTCGAAATCCACTGGGGGTAGCTCCCTCATATCAGGATAGTCCGGCCAGGGATTATCGATCAACTTGTTGTCCTGCCGATAATAGACCCCGGGTATATCCTGTGGTGCTTCATTCCGATTCAGGCAATCCACCAGGTCCGCAAAGCTATGATCTGCTTCTCCCCGGCAAATATAATCGCAATACCGGAGCGCTTCCTCGGGGACAAAACTGGCATGCACACCTCCCATAACTACCGGGATGCCCTTTTGCCGTCCATAGCTGGCGATTTTGTAAGCTTCGTAGCAGGTCGAGGTTGTAGTGGAAACACCTATGAGGTCTGCTTCCTTTATATCTGCAGCTTTAATCCTGGACAAATCACCATATATAAATTTGACCTCATATCCCCGCTTCCTCAATTGAGTGCCTATTAAGGGCAGACCCAACCGGGGCATCTTCACCAGGCTGTAAACGTGCCGCCCTGGAGACCGGGGTTCGATCAAGGTTATGCGCGTTAGTGGCAAATTACTGGCTCCCTTCTCTTTGTACTCAATGATCATTATATAGGATTCTCTCATTTATTTCCTTATATTCCACATATTAAAAAACCAGCCATTTTGCTGGTATCCAGGAGTTCTTAATATTAATATCTTTTCTTTATGATCGACGCAGATTAAAAAAAATATTCAGCGTCCATCATAATACTTCAGCGTAAATCAGCGTCACGGGAAAAAAATGAGTTGAAAAACCGTCTCCAAACTCACTCGGTGTCTATAAAACTATGGGCAGGTTGTTTAAAACCTGGGAGCTATTTATGCTTCCATTTTCAGTTGGGGCATCCCCTTCTCAGGCACAGCCTTGCTGAAAGGCCGCGGCCCCAAAAACACCCCTAAAATGGCCCCGAACAGGGTTATTGCCGAAGCGATCAGGAAGCAGTCGTCTATCGCGTTTACCAGCGATAATTTGGCCATCTGCCTGGCAGCCAGGGCCAGTCCTACATACTGGTACTGCAATGTAGACCATCCTTGATAAACAGCGGTCTGGCTAAGCCAGGCCCAAAACCCTGAGGCCGTTGTGCTCCCCAAATTACTATTCTGAACCAGATTGGCATAGTGAAACACCTGGCGGTTTTGCAAGACGGCGCTGAAAAAAGCCACCCCCAGAGAAGCCGCACACTGGCGAATAACGTTGCCCAGAGCCGATGCCCGGCTGATTTTTTCCATCGGTATTTTCACCATCCCGGCAGTGGTTACGGACATCATGGATAGCCCCATCCCCACACCCCGCAGCATGGTCCACCCGATCAAAATCGAAAAGGCGGTAAGCTCTGTAAAACTCACCATTTTAAAAGTTGTAAAGGAACAGATAACCAGGCCAGTCATTACCACCCCCCGGGCTCCATAGCGATCAAAGATTTTACCGGATACGGGCATGACAAGCGCTGTGGCCAGGGCCGCGGGAAGCAGCAGCATCCCGCTCTGCATGGCAGTCTGCCCCATGACGTTTTGTATATACAGGGGCAGTAAAAACATGGCTCCAAACAGCCCGATATTTAAAACCGATCCAACTACCACGGATACAGTAAACATAGCGTCTTTGAAAATACGCAGATCCAGGAGCGGCTCAGGGTGGTTCAATTCGTTATACACAAAAATGCTCAGGGTGGTTACAGACACTATCAAGAGCCCCAAAATGTAGGTGGAGGTCCAGCCGTATTTAGAGCCCTGGCTGGTGGCCAGGAGCAGGCAGAAAAGGCCGGTGGCTGAAGAGATAAAGCCCACCCAATCAAAATGCTTGCCTTTCAGCAGGGGGCTTTCTTTAAGCAAGAGTCCAGCCAGGAAGAGGTTGATTATTCCAATAGGTACGTTGACATAAAATATCAAACGCCAGCTGATGTACTCAACCAGATATCCACCAAAGGTGGGGCCGATAGCTGGAGCGGCCATGGCGGCAATTCCGTATACACCCATAACCATACCGATTTTATCCCGCGGTGTCACTCGATATACGAAGGCCATACCAACGGGCTGCATCATTCCTCCTCCAACCGCTTGAATTATCCTGGCTGCCACCAGGCTGTTGACCCCCCAGGCAAGTCCCGAAATGATAGAACCCAGGGTAAAGAGAGCCAGTGCGATAGAGTAAATGCGTTTATAGCCGAAGGTGTCACCCAGGTATCCGGAGATGGGCATAACAACTCCCAGGGTCATGGTGTAAGCGGTTAAAACCCACTGGATGGAGTCCTGGCCGCAGTTAAAGATAAGCATTATTTTAGGCAGGGCAACATTGACTATACTGTTGTTCAGTATAGCCATAAAGGTCCCGATGACTATTACAATTATGCTGGTCCAACTAAATTGGCCGGGCGTGTTTTCGTTCATAGGCCGGTTCTCTCTCATGCGGTTTGTATTAGATCGTGTGAATTTTTATAACAGCGGACATTCCCGGTCGAAGAAGAAGCTTGCCTTTTTCGGGCGCAATTTTTATGGGGAGGCGCTGCGACACCTTGGTATAGTTGCCAGAAGAACTTTCGGTGGAGATTATTGAAAAGACTGATTGAGCAGCTCCCCCTATGGTGTCTACCTGGCCGTTTAGGGTCTGACCGGAATAGGCATCTATGCTTATTTCCACCTTTTGACCTGGTTTTACGCGGGCAATGTCCTGTTCATCAATGTTGGCAGTAATGTAGGCATTTTCAAGATCACAGATGCTTAAAATGGTCTGTCCGAAGGAGACATTCTCACCGGCCTGAACCGACACCCGGACCACCGTGCCTGAAATCGGAGCCTTAATCGAGGCATTGTCCAAATTGTATTTGGCCACTTCATAGTCAGCCCGGGATTTTTTAAGTTGGGCCTGATATATGGCGCCCGAGGTTTTTTGGGCTGCATCTTCTTTGGCCACGGCGTCCTCAAGGGCGGCCCGGGCTGCCCCGGTGTTGGCCCGGGCTGTATCCAGTACAGCTCCCAGGCTGTCTACCTTGGCCTGGCTCGCCTTATATGCTTCTTCCGACAGTGCTCCAGCCTGGTAAAGGGTTTCGTTCTGCTTCATGGCTCTTTCGCCTTCAGCCAGGGCTATCTCACAGGTTTTCTCGGTTCCCCGGGCGGCGTTTAACGCATCTTCGGCCTTGACGACAGCAGCATCTGCCGACCTAATGTCTTCAGGAAGCTTGTCATAGTTGGCCTGGGCCTGCTCCAGGGCCGCTTCAGCCTGGTTGAGAGCCAGCTGCAGGGGAATCAGGTCCAACTCGGCGATAACCTGGCCCTGTTCTACATACTGTTCTTCTTTAACTTTAATAGCTTCCAACCGGCCGTTCAGTTTGGAGCTTATATCCACAATATCTCCCGCAACCTTGGCATTGTCGGTTGAGACAACCTTTTTGGCATATTCGTGCCAGACCAGACCCCCAACGGCTGCCAGACCGATAAACGCCAGCAGTATAATCACACTCAGGCGCCGTTTCGAACTCGCCCATGCCATGGTTTTTCGAGTTTCCTGACCGGCCTCCTGCAATTCTTCACTCACTGGTTAATCCTCCCCCATCAGCCAAAATTCCTTTAAATATAATTGATTGGATGATTTCTTCACCCAGTTCTCTGATTGGCTCCCCTTGCCAGGTTTCCAGAGGTTCCAGGCTGAAGCCGCGCAGTATATTATTTAATACCCTTGCAAAGCGCCGGCTGTCTACTTGAATAAAAACGCCCTGCTTGGTTCCCTTTTCCAGCACCGTTGCCAGGAGCTCGAATTTTCTGTCTCTTAAGGCATGCAGTTCTCCCACCCATTCCCGTTTAAAGGCAGCGTTTCGTTTTAGTGCCAGATAGGTCAGAAATATACGGTTGTTTTCTAAATACTGGCGGTAGGTCAGGCTGATTACTTCTTTCAGAGTTATATACGGGTCCTGCCCTTTATCGCAGCAGGCTTCAATCATTCGGTTGATTTCGTCTGAGGAACGCCTTAACAGGCTGAAAAGAATTTCCTCTTTGCTTTCGAAATACTGGTATAGGGTTGCCTTGCCCATTCCAGCGGCATCGGCAATATCCTGAACCGTCACCGCTTCATAGCAGCGTTCGCAAAACAGCTGGTGACAGGCCTCGCTGATAAGCCCCTTTTTAAACTGCCGAACGGCTTCTTTTTGAGCCATAATTATTCTCCCGTTTTCCGACCAATCAGTTCAGTTTTTCGACCCATTGGTTCAATAATAGAAATACCTTGACCTGGTGTCAAGGTATTTGGGGATGTATTCCATTGTATACAAGATGTGATTTTATCAGGCTCAGGTCAGTTTGCCGTGCACCGCCAGCCAGATGCAGGGGGGTTCCTGGGAGGTCCACTCTACCCGGTGCCGCTCACCAGCCGGGATCAACAGCCAGTCTCCGGGCTCCATAAACTGCGAATACCCGTCACCCCAGGCCATAACCGCCTGCCCCTGCAGCAAGACCACCCATTCATCGCGGTTCTGTTCATACCAAAATCCCGGCGGCGACGCCTGCCCGGCCGATATTATACGCTCAATGTGAATCCCCTGATCGGGAATCAAATCTTCATAGATCTCCTCGTCCGGATTCAAAGGAGGCAGGTCAAACAGGTTCATTGTTTACTTCCTTTCCAGTTTCAAAATATATCAACATCCCATTCCCTGGGACGTCTTAATTCGCCAAAGCGGTGGTTTAGGTCCTGCACCATCGTTTCCCAATCCTTAAATTAGAGCAAAGATACCCCTAAGCTAAGATAACTGTGGATAAAAAGGGAAAGGCCGGTGGTAAAAAGGCTGCCTGCGGTAGTATCTTTTTTTCTACCATAATAGTTTAGCACAGGCTCACAGCCTGTAAAACAGGAGTATTACATTTCGTTTTTCTCCCCGGACCTGTTATCCACCCGATTTAAATCGGTGCATGCCTTTAACTATCATTATTACCGGGTTTGTGCATTTCATAGCAAACCTTATGCGTATATTTCGGAGCAAAAGAAAGTTTTCTCAAGCAGTCTCAAGGTAAAGATGCCTATTTGGTTGGGCAGGCTGATCCTGTTAATATATAGACAGTAAAGCAGCATCGTGGTGTGCTTAAAAGGAGCAACTCAATGTGGATCTAAATGACGTATTGCGCACTCATCCGGAAGTCTTTTTCGTGGACAGCCTGGCTCCCCTTGAAGAAGCCCGCCTCATGGGCGATAGACGAGGGAGATTTCATTATCAGGAAGGCTCAGACTACCTGGCTGAAGCCGGTTTCAGCACTGCTGATTTTTACTACAATCACTATAATCCCCTGGCCCCCTTTTGCTACTTTAAAGACCACTTAATAGTGGATTTTCCCAGGTTTACAGCAGAAACCATGATAAAATACGGGGTGGTTGACAGCATTAAACTAGCCCGGGTCAAATTGGACGCAGCGCTGGCAGTTGCCGATTATAAAACCTTTTTTGCCCTGCTTGATACCCGCCTGGCCCTCCTCATGTACATCAAGCATTTCCAGTCAGTTTTACCCGATCAGAGAAGCAGTATTTTCTGGCGCCTGTACGCCCGCTGTGATTGGCGTCTAAATACCTTTCCGGCGGAATTTATTAAAACCGTTAAGCAAACTCGTCTCCCCTTAAAGGCCGCTCCCGGCGGATTGACTGTTTATCACGGGAGCTTACACAGCTTGCGTTCAGTTCATGAAGCCTTTTCCTGGACCCTGGACATCAATACGGCCATCTATTACGCCACCCGTCTGCAAAAAAAGGGCCGGGTTTTTAGAACCCGGATTCCCCACGAACGGGTTCTGGCTTTTATGCCCTGGAAAAAGGAATACGAAATAGTGTTGTTCCCCGGCACGGTGAAGGATGTTGAAGAAATCACCTTTCATTCAGCCGCCTATTATATTAAGAAAATGAAATCAGCCGGGATATGGTCCTTGTATAAGGATTACGCCTCCCGGATCAAGCCCGAAATATTCTACCGGCCGGCCGGCATTCACGGTCTGGCCCATACCTGCCATGTACTCCTAATGGCTTTGCTGCTGGGGTGGCTTACCAACTCGGACCTTAATGACCTTAAGATCCTGGCCGAAACCGCTTTGTATCACGACATAGGGCGCAGCAATGACAACTTTGACCCGGAACATGGCAAGGCCAGCTATGAAAAAGCAACGAATTTGCATTTATTTCAAACTCCCGACCAGGAAAAGAGCCTGGTGCGGTTTCTGATTGAAACCCATTGTATGGATGACAAGACGGGTATGAGACTGCTTGATGAGTGGCCGGATGTTGACAGGGAGCGAGCCTTGCATCTTTTCAGGGTATTTAAGGACGCCGATGGTCTGGACCGGGTCAGAATCATGGATCTCGATGCCAGACAACTGCGCCTTCCAGAGTCCTGGGAGCTCCTGCTCATGACCCGTCAGCTTCTGGACTTTCCCGGTCTGGTGTAGTACAGAGCGGGTGTAATACCTGTTTAAAAGAGGGTCTCCTGGGGCGAACGATAAATTCTGGTCTGGTTTCCACCGGCTCTTTTAGCATCATAAAGAGCCAGATCAGCCATATTTATAGCTTCACTGTAGCCTTCAACCGCTCCAGGAACTATAGAAAGGGCGCCCAGGCTAATAGTAAGCCAGGGCGAAGACGGGGAAGCATCGTGCCTAATCTGCAGAGTCTCCACGTTCTTGCGAATAATTTCAGCCAGGGTAAAGGTCCCTGCGTTATCAATGTTTAGAGCTATAAAGAGGAATTCCTCTCCTCCGTAGCGGGCCACGAAGTCAGTTGAACGGCCGCGGCTTCCATCAAGCGCGGCAGCAACTCGGGCCAATACCTTGTCGCCCTGCACATGCCCGTAGCTGTCATTGTAGGTCTTGAACCGGTCAATATCGATCATGATAATGGCGACGCTGGAGTGCTCACGAAGCCCCCGGCGCCACTCAAAGCTCAGAAACAGCTCCAAACTGCGGCGGTTGGGTATGCCCGTCAACTGGTCAACCAGAGAAAGTTGGACAAGCTCCTGGTTGGCCGTTTCCAAGCTCTTCTGCGCCTCCTCGCGGGCAAATATTTCCTGCAGCAGCTCCTGGTTGGCTTCTTTGAGAAGCCGGTTTTGCACTTCAATTAATCCCCGCGCTTTGAATTCATTGGTGTAGGCCTTGTACAGGTTTCTTGAAATAAACCAGGCCAACACCAAAAAGATAGCCAGATTCATATAATGCCTGACTAATGCCTGAACCGGGGGACGGGCCAATTGATGACCGATAATAAAAACCAGTACTGAAGCCAGGTATGGAATTAACAAGGTCCGGTTGTCCATATACATCAAGAGTGAGCCCAAAAGCAGAATTATCAAAAAGGAAGCCAGGCTCCCCCCGGTATTTTGGGCACTGAAGGTAAAAAGCGCCCCCCAGATCATGGCCAGGGTTAAATAAGACACCAGCAATGCCTTTATAGTTGAGTCTTTTACCTTGTTGGCCCTGTGTAGTTTACCAAGTTGATCAAAGACAAACAGATAGACTACCGATACTACAAACAAGACAACCAATAAAAACATGGTAAAAGCGCTCGAGGCTTGGTTGGCGCCAGTCTGGGCCAGTAAATAGTCATCGATTAGGAATAAGAGAAATTCTAGAAGTAGAATGATAATTATAAATAAGCGAGCGCGCTCCAAATTGAAGAAGCTAAGTTCCCGTCTGATCTCTTCTCCATCTTCAATTAAACGCAGCTTTTTCAAAAGTTTAAGTCTGTTCATACTGACAAGCACCCCGGGGGAAGTCCATTCCAGATACGTACCAGCTTCGCCCCATAAAGCCATATAACGTCATATTAGTAAATATTGTATGCTTATTGTAAATCATCCCATATATATTTTCGGTAAAAATGCAATCTTTTTTAAATTTTCATAACTTTATTTAAAATCGCTATACCGGTTTGTTTTAAACAGCAGTTCATAAAGGCACTGGTTATCTCGGTTTCGCAAGTAAGATGGTATGGTTTAAGAAAAATAATCTGGCCCAAACTCAAATAAAAGAACAACCGCCTATTGTCCCTTTGAGCGCATCTCCGGGGCAAGGCGGCTATCCCAAGAAGAGGAAAAGTCTATGCCTACTTAATAGATATACTTCAGGCCAGTTGAATACTTTCACCTGATCATGGCAGCCAATCCATAATTTTTACCCCTGCCCATTACTCCCTACGACTGGAACCATCCCCGTCTATACAGGAGTATGATAAAGTAAAATCGGCCGGGGAGAGGTTTTCATGCCAAGCACTGAACTGGGCCCCATAAAATGCGTCTATATCGCCCAATATTATTCGGACCGCAATTTTATTCAGGAACCTTCCTTATTCGTATCCCGCTATAAAAACACCGGCGACGTTTACCGCAGCCTGCTGCAATTTCCTCTATCCCGGGGCCTTTACGGACCGGTGTCTGCTTCTACTCCAGAGCGGGTGCGCTTAAAACTAGATATTATCCACAACGACATACCCCGGGGTAATATACTGGTTTCGGTTCACAATGTCTGGCAGGCCTGGCTGGAGAACACAGTAAGCTGGCTTACCCAGCCGCTCTTCTCCATTTCACCGGAAATCTCCTGCCCGGTAAGAGCAGGGTTCACCGGCAGCCTGGAGTTCGATCTGACCGATTTAGCCAGGAGCTGGCAGCAAGGGACATTAAGCAACTACGGGTTGTTGTTGTCCGGGGACGAAGAGCACAACCGGCTCCTGTCCCTGGCCGGCAGGAATCCCCCCTCCGGACGAAAGCCTCCCCGTTTGGAATTGGAATATAAAAGAAAGGCCCTTAATAAATCACTGCGGCCATAATTCTGTCAATTGCGAAAGCCTAAAGTAAAAAACTTATAATCCGGGCAGGAAAACGGTACTTCAGGGGATAATATGGTAATGACGGAAGGAGTCAATCATATGAACCCACCAAGAAATCTTACCCGGAACAATATAAACAGGCTTGATCCTTACATCCCCGGATACCAGCCCGAAAACCCGGAATCGGTGCTCAAGTTAAACGCCAACGAAAATCCCTATCCCCCATCGCCGAAAGTACTTGAGGCCCTGCACGGTAATATAAGCGATGTGCTGCGCCTTTACCCCAACTCGCGCAGCACCAGCCTGCGCCGCCAACTAGCCCGGGTATATGAAGTGGATGAGACCCAGGTCTTTGCCGCCAACGGTTCGGATGAAATCATCTCCTTGGTCTTCAGGACCTTTGTCGATGAGAACGATCTGATAATGTCCCCTTATCCAACCTATACTTTTTATCAGACGGCGGCTGAAATACACGGGGCCAGATACCAATCTATAGACACTGACCAGGATTTCAGGTTAAACCTAAACCAGTTTTTAAACTCCCCGGCCAAAATCGTGTTTCTGGCCAATCCCAACGCTCAAACCGGGCTGCTGCTTCCTCCCCGGGATATTGAGGCGTTTCTGGCTGATTTCAATGGTTTGCTGGTGGTGGACGAGGCGTATATCGACTTTTGCTCCCATCCATCCAGCGTTTATAGGCTATCCACCCGCTATGACAATCTTATTGTCATGCGGACTTTTTCCAAGTCTTACTCCCTGTGCGGAATCAGGGTCGGTTTTGCTTTCGGTCATCCCAGCCTGATCGAGTCCCTGGACAAAACCAAAGACTCGTACAATATTGCCTATCTAAACCAGGTGGCGGCTATTGCCGCCCTGGAGGATGTCGCTTATATGGAAGCCAATGCCCGGCGCATCAAAACCAGCCGGGAGGCCTTCCAGCAGACCCTAAGTGAAATGGGCTTTTTCTATCTTCCTTCGGACGGCAATTTTGTTTTGCTGCGCCACCCCCGGTTGCCGTCGCGGATGGTTTATGACTCCCTAAAAGAAGAAAACATTTTAGTGCGCTACTTTGAGCAGCCGCGCTTGCAGGATTATGTGCGTATAAGCATCGGCACCGACCCGCAGTTGGTGCGGGTCCTGGCGGCTCTACGAGCGATGGTCGCCGGGCTCAGCAATAAAGCGTAACTACTTAATTATCAGGAAAGGGTGATAGCGGTGATCTCAAAACAGATCAAAAATGATGTCCAGAACGCCTCCTGGATAAGGGCCATGTTTGAAGAGGGGGAGCGCCTTCGTCAAATTCACGGTGCGGACCAGGTGTTTGACTTCAGCCTGGGCAATCCTGATTATGAACCGCCTCTGGCAGTGCGGGAAGAAATGAAGCGGCTGCTTGACATCCCGGGCATTCACAAATATACCAGCAATGCAGGCTATCCCGACGTACGGGATAAGATTGCCGCCCAGTTGAAAATTGAAACCGGACTTCCCTTCGCCGCCGAGCATATTATAATGACCTGCGGAGCCGCCGGCGGCCTCAACGTGGTATTAAAGACCATATTGAATCCCCAGGAGGAGGTCATCCTGTTATCCCCGTATTTCGTTGAGTACGGGTTTTACACTCAAAATCACGGGGGCAAACCGGTAGCGGTGGCGACCGGAGCGGACTTCATGCCCGACCCCCAAGCCCTTGCAAAAGCCATAACCCCAGCCACCAAGGCCATTATTCTCAATTCTCCCAACAATCCCACCGGGGTTATTTATCCCCCGGAAATATTGAAGCAGATGGCCCTGGTTCTGGAGCAAAAAGAGCAAGAGCTGGGTGCCGCCATCCTGGTGATTTCCGATGAACCTTACAGCAAGCTGGTCTATGAAGGAGCCGTAGTTCCCAACCTGATGAACTACTTCAAGCACTGCGCGGTGGTCAATTCCTTCAGCAAGTCCCTGGCCCTGCCCGGGGAAAGAATTGGCTACATTGCTTTGAGCCCCCGGATAAAAGACGTGGAAAGCCTGGTGGGAGGCATGACATTTGCCAACCGCACTCTGGGCTTTGTCAATGCCCCATCACTGTTCCAGAAGCTGGCCGGTGCCTGTCTGGAAGAAACCCCGGACACCTCGGTATACCAGCGGCGCCGGGATCTGCTCTACAACCACCTGACCTCGCTAGGTTTTTCCTGTGTCAAGCCTAAAGGGGCCTTTTATCTGTTCCCGAAGAGCCCAATTCCTGATGATGTGGAATTCGTCCAGCAGGCCCTAAAATACAACCTGCTGGTGGTCCCCGGCCGCGGTTTTGCCTGTCCCGGCTACTTCCGCCTGGCCTATTGTGTAGACGAAAAGACAATCGTAAACTCCTTCCCCGCCTTTACCGCCCTGGCCGCGGATTACTTCAAGTAATTGACAGTGACCGACCGTAAAGGGACACGCCTTCGGCCACGCGGCCGGGGTCGTGTCCCTAACTTTCTTCAGGATGTTAAGTCGTGTTAACAAGCCCTTGCTGCCCCTTGGCCTATTTGTGCTCATACTATTGAAGTCAGCTACGTCATGAGATACAATATGATTAATAATGATAATCATTATCATTTATAAGGAGGACGCAATGGGCAAGCATAGCATGAATGATACTATATCCGGGGAAAGGCCAGTCTTTATCACCGATCCCCTACTGAAAATAGACCGTTACCTTTTAAATCCTTATACCGGATATCCTATTATGATGCTCTGTTTTACAGCTTTGTTTGCGGCCAGCTTTATCCTGGGCAAACCTGTCTCTAACTGGCTGGGCCTGGGCTTAGACAAACTGGCGTTTTTCTTTGAGAATTCTCAGTTGGCCGCAGCCCTGCCGGCTGCCCTGGCCAGCCTGGTATCAGACGGGCTGTTTCGGGGCATCGGTTCAGCCCTGGCCTTTTTTCCCCAGATGCTGATATTTTTTACCTTTTATACGCTTATCAATGAAACCGGTTATACCTCCCGCATCGCACGTTTGATGCAGACTCCCATGAACCGTTTGCATATGGATGCCAATTCATTCTCATGCCTGTTGGTAGGCTACAGCTGTAATGTGCCATCAATTGTCAGTACCCGCGATATACCCCGGCGTCTGGACCGCCTGCTCCTGATGCTGCTTTCCACCTTTACCCCCTGTTCAGCGCGTTTTGGGGTCATACTTTATATCAGCGCCGCTTTTTTCTCTCCACTGGCTGCGACCCTGGTAATGAGCGGGCTGATCGTTCTCAGCCTGCTGGTCAAGGGCTTGATTGCCCTGCTGGTAAAATCACGCTACCCCCGGGTGGAAAACGGAAAAATAAGGCTGACCCTTCCTCCCCTGCATAAACCCAATCTCAGGGCTGTTTTGCGTTCCGCCATACAGCGCACCCTGGACTTTTTGAATAAGATTAAGAACGTGGTTATCATCAGTTCGGTGGCGGTATGGTTTCTATCCAGCTTTCCTAAAGGGGCGGGCTTTGAGCAGTCCTATGCTGCTATGCTGGGCCGGGCTTTAGAGCCGCTGGGCGCCCTGGCCGGTCTGAACTGGCAGTTGATTATGGCACTGTTTCTGGGCTTTTTCGCCAAAGAAACCACCCTCTCCACCCTGGGCATACTCTTCCATGCCTCTGAAGGGTTGGGTAACCTGTCCACTATCCTGGTCAGCCATATCAGCCCCCTGGCCGGTTTGAGCTTTTTGATCATGTTCATGTTCTACACCCCCTGCCTGGCCACGGTAAGCACCATCCGCCGTGAGAGCAACAGCCTTCCTTTTGCCGCTTTTTCGGTTGGCTTCTCCCTGGCTTTGGCCTACTTTTTGGGAGTGATCTTTTACCAGCTGGGCCGCCTGCTTTTCTAATTATTTCTCCCCGCCCCTATAAGGGAGAGGCTATAATTATAGTATATTTTGACAAGAGAATATTTAGGAGAATGGTATGCCCGAAGTAGTTGTCAATTCACCCGCAGCACAGGATTTTGATGGGGTTTACGCCCTACTACAACAGCTTTGGCCGGGAAAAGAGATGGACAGAGACAGGATAAACCGGGTATATAACCTGACCCTGGAAACCGGGCACTATCATTACCGGGTGGCCCGGCAGGGCAAGGACATTGTCGGTTTTATTTCCTGGGGTATTAAAAATAACCTCTGGGCCCAGGGCTGGCTGCTGCACATCGATGATCTGATTGTAGCTGAACCGTGGCGCGGCCGCCGGATAGGTGCCATGCTCATGGATCACGCCCGGCAATTCGCTCTCGATCATAGCTGCCGCTACCTGGAACTGGACTCCGGGCTGCACCGGGTTGACGCCCACCGCTTCTACGAAAGGTACGGATACTGCAAACGCGCCTATAACTTCATTTTGGAAATCTAGTACTCGGCAACACAGTATGCGAGAGTCTCCCTCGACGAGCAATACTCAGAATTAAGGTTAACCGAGTACTAGGCCACCTGATTCAAGCCGTCGGTACAAATGAAGGGAGAGTTGTCGATGAGAAACAAAGGCCTCCTAACCCTGGTCCTCATGCTCACACTAGTGATTTTATTCGGTCTTACCCTTGGCTCCTGCAAGAATAAGAAAACGGTCACCGGCGAAACCCCGTCCAAGCTGACCCTGACCGCTTCAGCCGCCGACTTCGGCCATTACCAGGAACACCCGGTCAATATCAAACCATGCGTCCCCCCCTACCAGGTTGCTCCCGATTTATCCAATATAGCCAACCGCAACCGTTTTGAATTTTCTCCTGACGCCCAGGCTTTGCTGGTTAAAAACGGGTTTGTAATTATTCCCGGCAACGGCCTCGAATTCTTCGGCCTCTATGAACCCAACCGCTATGACAAAGTGCCCAACTTCGTCACTACCGACGCCATGCTTCACAACTACCACCTGTTTTTCACTCATCTATTAAAAACAGTGGAGCAGGAGAAACTGATTCCTTCACTAAAACAACTCAATGCCTGCCTGCTCAGCCAGTCCACCCAGGTCTACCAGCAGCTCAAAGGAAGCCCCTGGGAGAATGCCGCCCGTCGCAACCTGGCCTTTTTCGCGGTGGGCAGCCGCCTGATGGATCCCTCCGTAGCAACTCCCTATGAAGTCCAGGCGGTGGTTGAACAAGAGCTAGCCTTAATAAACGCCCACCAGGGCTGGGCGGTGTCCCCGGTGATGAATATGTCCGCCAATCAGAACGAACTTGAAAATCTCAAAGAAGATTACACCCAGTACATACCGCGCAGTCATTACGCTTCGTCGCCTGAAATGCAAAACTACTTCAAGTCCATGATGTGGTACGGCAGGCTTACCTTCCGGCTTAAAGATGTTGACGAGACCCGCTCCGCGGCCCTCATCACCGTGATGTTGAACGACAACAATACCCTGCCCCGCTGGGTGGAAATCTATCTGCCCACCAGCTTCTTCGTCGGCAAGAGCGATGACCTTGGCTACTATCAATATATAGACGTCCTGCAAAGCATCTATGGCAAAGACCTGACCATAAGCCAGCTCACCTCAGATGCCGCCAAATGGCAGCAGTTTCAGGAACAGTCCCAACAGCTGCAGCCCCCGGCTATAAACTCTATTCCTATCTTTGACGCCAACCTCCAACCGGATCGGGAAAAAGAAATCAAGGGCTTCCGGTTTATGGGCCAGCGCTTTACCCTGGACGCCTCCATTTTCCAGCGCCTGATTTACCGGGAAGTGGGCGAAAATCAGCAAGGGGAAAGAAGAATGCTTCCCAAAGGCCTTGACATACCGGCAGCCATGGGATCGGCCGAAGCCTACCAGCTCCTGGAGGGCATGGGCGCGACCGGGTATCAGAAATACCCGGAAAATATGAAGAAACTGCAGAACTATATTATGGGCCTCAATTCCGATGTATGGACCCAGAACCTGTACTGGACCTGGCTCTATACCATAAAACCCTTAACCGAGCCCAAAGGGGAAGGCTATCCCTCCTTTATGCAAAATCAGGCCTGGACCCGCAAGGAACTTAGCACCTACCTGGCCAGTTGGACCGAATTGAAACATGACACCATTCTCTATGCCAAACAGTCTTACGCGGAAGCCGGAGGCGGTCCGGAAATGAGCGATGACCGGGGCTATGTCGAACCCAATCCTTATCTCTACGGACGCCTGGCCTCGCTTACCGCCCTGACCCGAGATGGCCTGGCCAGCCGCGGACTGCTCAACGACCGGGATAAAGAAAGCCTGAATCGCATGGAAACCCTCTCCCTGTCCTTAAAGTCCATTTCCGAAAAGGAATTGACCAACCAGCCTCTGAGTAAAGAGGAATACGATCTGATCCGCAGCTTTGGGGCGCAACTGGAGCATTTCTGGTTGGAAGCCCTCACCAATCCCATCGAAGGGCGCCTGGATCTATGGGATCACCCCTCGGCCCTGGTGGCTGACGTTTCATCCGCCCCCGGTACGGTATTGGAAGAAGCTACCGGATTTGTATCTGACATCTACGCGGTTGTGCCGGTGGAAGGTTCACTGCGCATTGCCCGGGGAGCGGTGTTCTCTTATTATGAATTTGCATGGCCGGCCGACCAGCGACTGACTGATCAAGCCTGGGTGGATATGTTGCGCGGCAACGCTCCTCCCCAGGCTCCCGAATGGACCGGCTCTTTCAAGGGTTCAGGCCCTGTACAAATTTACGAGTAGCATCAAGTTATGTCAGAGCTGAAATTATACCGGGCAATTTATATGGTTGTGACCGGGTTTCTCCTGCTGGCGGCGTCCGGCTGCCAGGGGGGTTCCCGACCGGTTTCGGTAATGCACGAGGAGGCCGCTGCCATTCGGTACGACCTGGACAGGGACGGCCTCCCGGAATGCTATAAACTGGCGGGGGGGCGTTTTTCCATCAGCCGGGAAAACCGGGTTCTCTGGGAGAGCCCTTCAACCTGGGGAGTTTATGATTACATTTGGGGCGATGCCAACAACGACAGCCAGGAGGAGCTCATCCTGCTGCTATGGAAAGCCGGTAGCTACGGTAAAGATAAACCCTTCTGGTACCATGGCTTTGACGAGGGAATGAGCAACCACCTTTTTGTCTACAAACTGGCTAATGACCGTATGAAGCCGCTCTGGTGCTCCTCGGCTTTACCCCGGCCCATAAACTCATTGCAGGTGGTTGATATAAACAACGATGGGAAACAGGAACTGGTAATCAGTGAAGGTAAATACGGCTGCCTTCTTGACGAGAAGGCTCCCCTGGGCACGCCCCCATCCCGCCTCGTCATGCGCTGGCAGGGCTGGGGCTTTTACAGCGTGGAATAAAATCGAGCGTGTATTAGGGGAGTGAAGGTCGAGGAATAAGCAAATCCGCGATTGAGGCGGGCTAAGGTGTGGGGACACACCTTCCCGCTTAAGTTACGGGGACACACCTCCCCTTGGGGAGAGGAATGTCCCCAAGGTAAGGAATGTCCCCGATGTACGTCGATTGAGGGGAATTGCGTAATGACGAAGAGATTCGCATCTTTAATTGCGACTGCAAGGAACATGTGTAGTGACTGTGGTGCTTCAATAATGCACGCTCAATCGATCATGCGCTTCTTTAAACCTCTAATAGCCAAGCATCCAGTAATTCCAATAAACACAATACAATACAGCAGGTCCAACCAGAGCCGGTTGTCCAGCATTCCTGGAACGCAGAGAGCCCGGGCCATTCTAACTGGATGCGTGAGGGGAATGACCTCGGCCAGATACTGCATGCTGCGCGGCAGGTTCTCAATAGGAAACACCGCCCCGGCAAAAAAGAACATGGGAGATAGCAATCCTGTAAAGTAGAAATTGAAGTGGTTTATGTTATTGATAAAAGAAGTAATCCACAGGGATAGTGTGCCAAACATTACTCCACAGAGAAATCCTACCAGGGCGGCTGTTATACTCAAGGGGTAATTGATGATTCCAGCCACCCAGGTGACCAGCAATACCGACAGGGCAAAGAGGAATCCCTTGGTTCCGGCAAAGAGGATCTCTCCCAGGATCAAGTCATGGGGCGACAGAGGCGCCCCCAGCATTCCGTCATAGACCTTGTCATATTCCAGACGGACAAAGGTGTTGTAGGTGCATTCGAAAGCTGCCGTATACATAGAGCTGGTCACAATAATTCCGGTGGCCAGGAAAAGCAGATAGCTCATCTGGCCCATGGTTTGAATGTAGGACTTAAAACCGATGCCCAATCCGGCCAGCATAATGAGCGGTTCCAACACCGGCGGAAAAGCGTTGCTGATGAAATTGGAATTGTAAACTCTTTCGTGCCGGTACCATACACTGAGTATTCTTGTGATCAGGGAAGGAACCGGGTATTCTTTATTGTAGTTCATTCAATCCCCTCCCCGTTACCTTTAAAAAAAGGTCCTCCAGATTTACGGGACGGATGTTGTAGTCCTGATTCATCTGTGATTCCCCAATACCCCTTAGCTTTCCGGCGTCGTTACTGTACATGTAAACCGTATCTTGATAAACTTCGATTCTGACCGCTTCTGATTGCCAATCGGGTAAAACCTCTGGACGACGGCGGCTTTTGGCCATTTCCATTACAAAAGACTCAAGGTTGTCGGTCAATAGCTGGCGGGGGTTGCCTTCCATTATTTTTCGGCCCTTGTCCATTATTATGAGCCGGTCGCAGATCTGGAAAGCCTCCTCCATATAATGGGTGGTCAATAAAACAGTAACTCCGGCTTCTTTTAATTCACGCAGCTTGTTCCAGATAAGATGGCGCACCTGCGGGTCAAGCCCGGTAGTCGGTTCATCCAGGATGAGCAGACGGGGATCGTTTAACAAGGCCCGGGCTATGGTCAGCCTTCTTTTCATACCTCCCGACAGCTCCCGGATTTTTACCCGGGCTTTGTCCCTTAATTCCATGAACTCCAATAGTTCGTCAATACGCTCGCGTGCTTCACGCCCGGTTATCGCATAAAACCGTGCATATATCAGCAGGTTGTCGCTGACGTTCAGCTCGGCGTCCAGGTTGTCTTCCTGGGGAACCACTCCCGACAGAGCCTTTATGGCCAGTGGTTGCCGGCGGGGATCAAAACCAAATACGTCAATGACCGTGTTTTTTCCAGCTGAAGGCAGCGCTTTGCCGTACAGGATCTTCATAGTAGTGGTCTTGCCAGCTCCATTGGGGCCTAAAAAGCCAAAACACTCGCTTTTCCCTACTTTAAAATCAAGCCGATCCACGGCCTTTAATTCATGGTAATTCTTGCTCAAGTTGCGAACTTGAATAACTGTATCTCGCATCGGCCTGCCTCCACTTTGTTTATAAAGCCCTTTGCTGCTGCCTCCAGTCTACTGTCCCCATATTGTACCTTTTGTGTATATAAAAGGCCAGAACTAAGACGATAGAAAAAAGCTCCCAGGGGTTTAAATAATTGCCTAAAAATAGGCTTTTGAGCTTTTGAAAATGATAACATTCACAATAGGCGAAAAATGCATTTAGCATGTTGACAAGCTCACAGCTTAACCATAGTATAAAGGTAACAGGAGGTGATGTAAAAATCACCAACTGGGACACCCTTAAGGGGAGCCAAAGTTCTTCTAAAAAGAATCAAGGGACGCAGGATAGGATGATAGAATGGGCAAGCAAAGCCTCATCACCTGGCAGTATACCCGAAGAGCTTGGAGGAAGAACAAGGTGAAGCAAAAGGGTGAAAACCGCAGGAGGAGGTACTGCATGAACAGTACGAGAACTCCACACTAAGAGGACCAGCGCTTAAAAAGTGCAGGTCCTCTTGGATTTTCCGGGTAGTTATTCCGGTTAGGCAGGTACGCCGTCAGTGGTTGTTGAGTAATTTACATAAAGTTTGGGCCAGGCCCCGCTGCTGTTCGACCAGCTTGAGAAGAATCCCACCAGTGAATTGGCATTCTCATTGCCGGCCAGTACGATCCCCAGGTTCACGATCTGACCGCTGAACCAGGCCCTGACCAGGTTGGTAAGATTGACATTTACTGTCCCCAGCCCGTTTGTAATGTTAGCTGCTGCTTCGGCAACCGCTGGAAAATTGGGCTGATGGTTCCAGGTAACTACTGCCGGGTCCCATGGCTCCAGAGCGGTAAATACCCTTAGCGTTATAAAACCGCCTACCGGCAGCTCATTCCGGGATATGGTCAGTTGAAGAAAAGCCTCATTAATTGTGCTGCCCGGAGGTATCAAGTTCAAGCTGTTAACCGGATTGGTCAACCGGAAAAGCAGCAGACTCCGATAAATGTCCCCTACTTGCTGAAACTGGCTGACAAAAAGATTGGTCGATCCGTTAAAATTGGTGTTGGGTTGAAACTTTGATATAAATGTATCTGCCAGGGTCGGGAAAAAGATATTGGGCATAACCATCACTCCTTTCTCATAGAATACTTTAGCCTATGGTTTTTCTGGTAAATTGTTCCACGACAAACCGGTCGCCTTTTTATTTCGCATGCCAAGCACCGCCCAGCTACCTGTTTCGTTTTCTAAAGGGATATCGAAAACCATCAGATCACACGTTTTGTTGAAAGGCATTTCGGTTTCTCAACGGAACAATTCTGTGTATTACTCGTCGAGGGAAATATTTGCAGAACAAGGCGGAGGAATGAGTAATACTGGACGTATTGCGATTGACGACAACGCAGTTATGCGAAAATTTAACCGACGATAATATATAGAATTAAGGTTAACAGAGTACTAACCAGTGGCTTCTTTTTGAATATTTAAGGGACTGACTGAATGGCTCTTTGCGGTACAATGATAAAAAGACCGGAGGTGGTAACGTGAAAGACATTCTCAGGATCATGGACCGGGACACTCTTTTGGAGATATCATACGAAGACCTGATCAAATACCATGGGCGTTTGCATATCGGCGGAGTCGCCATAGCCTTTAAACTGATGGAACTCAGTTTTGAGCTCTTATCGCCGGTAGCCGTTCCCCGCCGGGGCAGTTTCAGCTTTGCCTCCGCTTTGGGGGAAGCCGCCACCGGGGTTTTGGATGGGGTGGAGATGGTTACCCGGGCCCGGTCCCGGGGGAATATGACGGCTGATCCGGCTCAGGGGCAAAAAGCCGATGCGCCTTTAAGCGCCAATGGCGGCAAGTTTTATTTTGAACTGGGATATCAGGAGCACAAGCTTGGCTTGGCTCTGGCCCCGGGTCTGGTGCCGGATGAATTCATCGTTCTGTCTAAAGCCGCCATGTCAGGCTCACTTGATGCGGAAGGCAAACACCGGCTGCAAGAGGTCAAGGAAGAACTGGCCGCCTCGCTGATGTCGCGGGAAGCCGCCAGCCTTTTTATTTATCGGTTTATTGAGGCTTAAAATATAGGGAATTGAAAACGTGCAAAAAAATGACCAGACTCCCCGCGACAACAAAAGAATTACAGGTAAAGTCCAGTATAACCGGACTTCTTCCTATTGTCATCCCAGGGTAGTCGGCCTACTGCAATAAAATGGGTATTATTAGTGGATATCACTTATTATCCTACCATACACGGCTTAAAGATTCCTCCCCAAAATGACAGCCAGATATGGTTTCTATTGCTAAGGCCCTTTTATTGGGAAAAACATTCCGGAAAGTCCCGTCAATCTGGAGACTCGGTAGTATATTGTGGAGGAGGTGTTCAAATTCAATGTGTGGTCGCTATACCCTGACTGTCACCCTTTCCGACATTGAAAGCCGATTTGCCTGCCCACCTTCGGGTCTGGATTGGAATCCCCGTTATAACATAGCTCCTACCCAGCAAACCCTGGCCGTAGTTCGTGCCGACAAAGTCAACCAGTTGAAAACCATGAAATGGGGACTGGTCCCCCATTGGGCCAAAGACCCCAAAATGGGGAGCCGTCTTATTAACGCCCGTTTGGAAACCGTGGACGAAAAGCCCGCCTTTAAAAGCTCACTGCAAAGCCACCGCTGCATCATCCCAGCTGACGGCTACTATGAATGGCAGAAAAAAGGGCGGGGTAAAGAGCCTTATCGGATTATTATGGAGACTGGCGACTGTTTTGGATTTGCCGGGATCTGGGACACCTGGACGGGGCCCAATGCGAAAACCATGGATAGTTTTGCAATCATTACCACCGAGGCCCAAAACTCGATCCGGTCCATACACGATCGGATGCCGCTTATTCTAACACCGGAGCTGGAAGAAGTATGGCTTAAGGGCCCTGAAGACCAGAGCCGGGAAGCTATGAAGCGCTTTTTGACCCTTCTTCATCCCCGCCCGCAGCTGCGGGCTTACCGGGTATCTCCCCTGGTGGGCAGCCCCGTAAACGACCGCCCTGAATATATTGAAGAGGTAAAGGAACCTGAAGAATAACTCTTAAAACCGTATTAGAATATATTTTTACGTATACCTAAAAAAGAACGGACTGCCCTGGTGGGCAGCCCGTTTTCAAATCTTATTGACGTTAAGGCGCGGTTCTCGGTTGAGTCCCCGGCCCGGCTTGAGGCACAGTTTGATTCTGTCCCGGCTGGGCCGCAGTCGGCGTTTGACTGACGGGAGCCTGCCCCGCTGCTATTTCCTGCAGTTGTTTTACAACCAGATCCGGCAATGCTGCCAGGAGTTGGGAATGACCATTATTTTTCTCATAAAGATTATTTCTGTTCATTATCGGCCTATGCTGCTCCACACGCGAATTGGCCTTCTGTCTGGAATTTCCCCGGGCCAGCAGGGCCTGGTACTGCTGGCTGTTGAGCTGGACATAAACCTGCCGGGCCAGCTCCTGACTCGTAGCGCTGTCGGCATTCTTCATTTGCTCAACCAGAGGGAGGATAGCCCTGGCCTGCTCCGCATTGAGTTTGAGACTGCTGCTGTTAAGTAAAAAGAGCTCTCCATATACCGGATTGTTGACTCCGGTATAGAGTTGAGCCTGCCTGGCCACCCAGGAGCTGCGTGCTTTATAGCAGCACCCGGCACCCAGTGCGATAAGCACGACCAGACCAATCACCAGCCCGTACACCCACTTTTTGTCTTTCATGATTCCACTCCTTATAACTCCTGATGTATTTTGTTCTAATTCACATTTTGGTTGAGAAGACTTAAAATTACCTTAAAATGAACCGGCCGACCGAGCAAGAAGGGTAAAGCACCATCCAGGCACAACGATATCATTTCGCTTCACTAACCATTAAGGTTGAGCAGGTTTTGGCAGAGAGCTTCGATTGCCTTATTGCCGGTTTGTAAAGCTCATTTTAAGGAAAAGCATTTATCCTCTTATATATTAAAGAGGTGATTCTCATGCGCGTACTACTGGTGGAAGACGAAACCCGCCTGGCCGAAGCCCTGGCTTACATACTCAAAAAAAACAAATACGCGGTTGACCTTGCCTTTGATGGGATAAGCGGCGAAGAACTGGCCGAAACCGGCATTTACGACCTTATCATATTGGATCGCATGCTCCCCGGGAAAGAGGGCATCGCCGTACTGGAATCCCTGAGAGCCGGGGGGCTCAAAACACCGGTTCTCATTCTTACGGCCCGGGATGCTATAGAAGACCGGGTGGCGGGGCTTAATGCCGGAGCTGATGACTATCTGGTAAAGCCCTTTGCCACCGAAGAGCTTCTAGCGCGCCTGTCAGCTCTTGCCCGCCGCGCACCGGAACTCTTAAACAAGGGGAAGCTTCAGGTCGGGCGATTGACCCTTGAGCCTATGCGCTGCGAAGTCACTTACGGCCCGACCACCATCAAACTGACCTTGAAAGAAGCTCAACTTCTGGAATATCTGATTAAGAACCGCGGCCAGGTGCTTTCCCGGGAACAGCTTTTAAGCCGGGTATGGGGCTTGGATACCGAAGTGGAAATAAATATTGTTGAGATCTATATACACTACTTGCGCAAGAAACTAGACCCTGAAAAGAGCGGCGTCCAGATCGAGACGGTGCGCGGGATCGGCTACTGTCTTAAGGAAGGTTAATATGTTTAAGAAATTAAAGCTTCGCCTGACTCTCATCAATGTAATGGTTGTCGGACTCATGTTTATTCTCTTTTCGGTTGAAATCTACTTTTTGACGAAATGGGGAATAGCCCAGCAATCTGATCAGGTATTGCAGGCTTTTGCCGTTCAATTGAGCAGCGGGTCTTCCGGGCAGGTGATTGATCCGCGCAAACACCACATAAACCTGTTCTATGTTGTAGTCTCCCCAACCGGTGATGTGGTGGAATCCTCCCCCAGTTTGCCCTTTTCGGCCGGTTCCTTAAAAGAACTGGCTGCAGGAGTCGCCCACACTCAGCAGTCGCGCGGTCTGCTCGAATATGATCATCAATCCTACCGCTTTCAGACGTCTCGTTCTGCTCAAAACGGCAATATTACAATGGTTTTTGCGGACAATGAGATGAACGAGGGTACTCTTTCCCGTCTGTTGGGATCTCTTGCCATAACGGGTTTGGTGGCGCTTTTTGTAGTTCTGGCCGGAGGACTGTTTATGGCCAACCGGGCGCTGGTCCCAGTTAAAAACTCCTGGCAGCGCCAAAAGGACTTCATAGCCGACGCCTCCCACGAGCTGCGCACCCCCCTGGCCGTCATCCAGACCAACCTGGAAGTAGTCAGGGGAGACCCGGATAAGTCGGTAGAAAGCCAGGAACGCTGGCTGGATAACATCCAGGCGGAAACTGGGCGAATGACCAGACTGGTAAATGATCTCCTGTTTTTGGCCCGGGCTGATTCGGATCAGGAAACCCTGAACATCTCCATATTCCCGTTGGATGCGGCTTTGCGCGAAGCCCTGCAGCCGCTGGAACCTCTGGCCGTCCATCACGGGGTCAGCCTGGAACTGTCCCTGGACACTCCGGTTGACTTCCGCGGGGATTCGGCCAGGATAAAACAACTGGCGGTTATCCTGGTTGACAACGCCATAAAATACACTCCCGCCGGGGGCTCAGTGAGTGTGCAGCTGAGCGTTCTGGAGCGGCAGGTTGAACTTTCGGTAGCCGATTCCGGCGAAGGAATAGCCAGTGAAGACCTGCCCCGGGTGTTTGAGCGCTTTTACCGGGTTGATAAATCCCGCAGCCGCGACTCCGGTAGTTCAGGTCTGGGCCTTTCCATAGCCCAGTGGATTGCAACCCAACACCGGGGAGCTATCAAGGTCAACTCCCAACCCGGTCAGGGGACAATCTTTCGGATAATTCTGCCCCGGTCCTAAGCGTCCCGTCTCAAGCGGGCCGGGCAAACAGGTACTTTTCCGGGGTGGTTATCTTTATAATCTTCTCCTGGAGCAGCAGGTACTGCAAGTGGGCGACGGCTTCGCCGGTTGCGAACCAGCGCTGAAAAGGGGGAAACTCATCCCAGGATGAATAGCTCAAATCCCAGGTCATCCGGCTGGCCACCTGGTAGGCATCCATGGCCCCGGCCTTCAATATTTCCATTATCTCATTAAGGCGCGCCCGGTGGTGCTCCCTCAATTCCTCAATGCGGCCATGGCAGTCCCGGATAAATCCCCGGTGGCCGGGCAAGACCAGCTCAATCTCCATCTGGTCGATTCTATCCAGGCTATGCAGATAGTCTCCCAACGGATCCTCGACACCCGGCCAGAGGGTTATATTAGGCGATATATCCGGCAGTATATGATCACCTGATAGCAAAACCTTTTGTTTATGGTCGTAAAGGCATACATGGCCCGGGGTGTGGCCGGGGGTCATTAAACAGGTAAAACAGTAGCCGGCCGCCTCCAAAACCATGCCTTCCTGCAGGTAGACAAATCCCAGCTCATGTCCGGAAATAAATGATTTTATCTGATTGGCCTCACTGCCCACCCGGTTCTGGGGAAATCCATGAAGCCCAAACTCACGGTCAACTTCCTGCCAGTAGCTCTCGGTAAAGCAGGCCCGGAGTTCATCAGCGTCTCGTTTGCTGGCGTACACCACGGCGCCCGGCGGGGCCAGGTCGAACAACAGCCCGGAGTGATCGGCGTGGACATGGGTGATTAAAAATTCCAGCTCCTTCAGACTTACACCCAACTCGGCAATTCCCTCAAGTAAAGCTCTGCGGCATTCCTTCCAGTTGAATCCGGTGTCAATCAAAAGCTTTCTCTCCGGGCCTTTGATTAAATAGGAATTGAGCACCCCGAGGGGATTGTGGGGAAGCGGTATTTTCATGCAGAAAATATTGGGCAGGACTTCATTTATCACTGGCAACTCCTCCTTGAATCGGAGCGTCTCATCGGGCGCCCTCTCTATGGTTTAATGTACCTGTGGTAGCAATTCTTGTTTATCCAGTAAAAATCCTCTATACCCTATTTACCCCGCGCAATCCGTCCTGCCCCTCCGGAATCGTGCGATAATTAACCTGCAAATCAGGACCAAAGCATCATAGGCGATTTAAGCAGCCAATGATAACATGTTCTCGTAGGCAATATTTTGCAGATTAGTACAACATTCCACATATTCATGTACATGATTTGGGCAGGTTTTTCCGAATTACTGCGTTGTCGTCAATCGCAATACGTCCAGTATTACTCATTCCTCCGACGCCCATGGACGGGCTAGTGCAGTGGTGCCAGGACGGCAAGGAGCTGCCGCCTTGTACTTCGAAAAAACCTACTCCAACTTATATACACAATATACGGAACGTTGTCCCTAATCCTGAAGCCGCAGTTTGTAAGGGAGGTTGTTTGATGAAAAGGATACCTATTCTGGTCCTGGCCGCACTGCTTATATTGGTCAGTGCAGCCGGCTGCTCTAAAAAGCAGACTGCCACCACTGTGCCAGCCGAGCAGAGCGCTCCGGCAGCCACGGAAACCAAAAAGGACGCCGGCACCCCTGAAGTACCTCTGACCGATATCATGAAACAGACCCAGTCCATCAAGGGCGCCTACTATGAAATGAAGACCAGCGTCGCGACCGGGCAAGGCACGGTCACCTCGACCAGTAAAAACTGGATTACCGGCAATAAGGTCCGCGTGGAAACAGAATCCATGGGCTTAAAAACGGTAACCATCGTTACTGCTGACGGATTTATCTATTTGTACAACCCGGCTAATAAAACGGCCACCCGCATAGGCTCCATAGACTCAGAAGCAGCCAACCAGTGGGCCTTTAAAGATCCAGCCAAGTATAAGGTTCTGGGCCGGGAAAAGATCAGTGAGCAGCAGTGTGTAATTATAAGCAATATTGATATACCTGATGAAAATAAGATGTGGATCAGCGAAGCGATCGGCATGCCGCTCAAAATGGAAGCAACGGTTGCTGGCGGCAAAGCCACATCAGAATTCAGCAACATCAAACTGGGTCCCCAGGATGAAGGCTTATTCACCCTTCCGGCCGGAACCACCATTATTGAAACTCCCCGGCTGCCCGGACATTAGAAGTATTACATAGTCGCAATATCCAACGGGCTCGTATCCCGGAAGTCAGCCCGAGGCTGCATCTAAGCAGCCCCGGGTTTTATTTCATCCAGTAGGCGAAATAGAGGTAGAGCATCGCCAGGAACACCGACAGCAGCATCAAAGGGAAACCCACTCTAAGGTAGCGGGTAAAGCTTATAGGGGTGTCATAACGCTCGGCAATTCCGGCAACGATGATATTGGCCGATGCCCCGATCAAAGTGCCGTTCCCACCCAGGCAGGCGCCCAGAGCCAAAGACCACCAGATGGACTCCATGGGCATATTGGACATCTGCCCCACCGACTGCAGCATGGGGATCATAGTGGCTACATAAGGTATGTTGTCAACAAAGGCGGAAGCAAGCGCTGACAGCCACAATACCAGAACTCCGGTGGGCACCAGTTTGCCGCCGGTTAAGGCCAAAATCTTCTTCGCCGCCAGGGCAATTACCCCGGTCTCTACTAGGGCTCCCACCATCACAAACAGACCGGCAAAGAAAAATATAGTCGGCCACTCAACAGCCAGGAGCGTCTCGTCGACATTCTCATTGCTGATAAGCATTAGAATACTGGCCCCTAGAAGGGCAATAGTGGCAGATTCCAGGTGCAGGGCCTGATGCGCCAGAAAGCCAACCAGGGTTAACCCCAGCACCAGCAGCGATTTCTTCATCAAGAGCCAATCCTTAATGAAGGCCTTTTCATCAAGTTGCAACAGTTCTTTTATGTTTTGCGGCGCAGCCGCAACCTGTCTGCGGTACAGCCACAGTATGATGCCGGTGACCATCAGGAAAATTACAAATACCGGCAGGGCCAGGTTGTTTATGAAATCCATAAAGCCCATACCGGTGGCGCTGCCAATCATAATGTTGGGGGGATCCCCGATTAGGGTAGCTGTACCTCCTATATTGGAGGCCATTATCTCGCTTAACAAGAAGGGCATGGGAGAAATGTCCAGGCGATCGGTAATAGCAAAAGTAATGGGGACGATTAAAAGAACCGTGGTAACGTTATCCAACAGGGCTGATGTCAGGGCAGTTATTAATGACAATACGCCCAGGATGGCCAGGGGCCTTCCCCCGGCTATTTTGGCGGATTTTATGGCCAGATACTCAAAGATCCCGCTCTGGCGGGTTATACCCACGATAATCATCATGCCGATCAAAAGACCTATAGTATTGAAGTCTATTGCTGAAAAGGCCTGTTTCTGAGTAATCAATCCCATCACAATGACCAGGGACGCACCCACCATGGCAATAATAGTGCGATGTACTTTCTCAACTACAATAGAAACATAAGCCACAGTAAATATCACGATTGACATCCAAAACTGCATGGTTTACCTCCTGCCTTCAACTTGCCGGTATGGTCTAAAATATAAAAAGGGCAGCCCCCATAAAAGGCTACCCACCCCAGTAAGCCGTATTCTCATGACCTTAAGCCTCCATATCCCCTGGAAGAGACTTAGGCGGCAAGGTCCCGTACTCCTGGCTTTCACCACAAGCACTTTGACCGTAAAACATTTTATTTAGCTCAACCAAGTACTAGTATAGCATAACCCTTTAACGAGTAATGTATCAAAAGCTGCCCCCCGACTATTAAACGAAAAGAGTATTCCCGGAATATTTTTGTCTTTCACTCGCCAACCCGAGTTTTAGTTTATACTAAATAAAGAATGAATTCCGAGTAACATCCAGGCATCATATCAAAGCATTACAGTAATGGTCTTAAGCCACTACTTGAAACACCCACACTTTATTTATCATTTACCAATCCCTACTCACCGAAGCCGATAAAATTGCAGGAGGTTGTTTATGGAAGAGCAATTAAAACTGATTGAATCCCAGCTGTACAAAAGTGAACTTACTTTCCCCTGGCTCAAGGAACGCTTACTGACCTACGGGGAGATAAGGGCCTGGTATAGATTCTATCGCGAGGCCAATCAATGGGCCAAGAAGTTCTTTAAAGAAGAATACTATTTCCTGATGACCGACGTCATCCTGTGGGTTAAAATTGCCGATGACGGGCAGTTGGGAATTCACACCTACCCCTTGGATGAGATCGCCAAAAGCTTCCGCAGTTATGGATTTGCCGACAAGAAAAGCAAGGACGCCCTGGTCATATCTGAACTTACTGTGAGCTTTACGGCCATGAAAGAAAAACAAGTACGGGACGAACTGGTGCTCAAGCGACCCATACCCGAAGAAAATGGTGATGTAGAAGGCTTTGAGAAACTCGTACATCTGTTAGAAATCTAACTAATATTGAAATAGTTGAAAACCAGGGGAACGGTTCTTTCAGTTGTTTTCAGCAACCGAAAGAACCGTTCCCCTGGTTTTCCAGTTTTACTTTTCCGCATCATATATGAAATTTTTACACCCGGGCCCCAATCTTCTTACAGATAATTTACACCTCAAGACCGTACACTAATCCTGAACAAGTACGGGCAAATCGAGATTTGATTTACCCAAATTGTGGAATCAGCAGGAAGGAAGGTTTGTCGAAGTGTTCTTTAGAAGGTTGGGCAGGTTCGTTTTTGGGAGAAGTATGGCCAACAGCCAGCTGGGTGACGAAAAATTGAATGTGTTCTGGGGTATGCCGGTACTATCCAGCGACGCCATATCCTCCGTGGCCTATGCGGTTGAGGAAATATTGCGGGTGCTGGTTCCGGTTGCCGGCGCTGTATCCTTTCTTTGGATGCCCAGGGTAGCCATAGCTATTATCTCACTGCTGCTGGTGTTGACTTTTTCCTACCGGCATGTGGTTAATGCCTACCCCGGCGGGGGCGGAGCCTACATGGTCGCCAAGGATAACCTGGGCACTATCTCCAGTCTGATTGCCGGGGCATCTTTATCGGTGGACTATACCCTTACCGTAGCAGTTAGTATTTGCGCTGCCACTGCCGCCATTACTTCTGCTTTTCCAGGTTTTTATGAGTATCGGGTGCTCATATCGATTGTAATAATACTCCTGCTGACGGTCGGCAACCTCAGGGGAATCCGTGAATCAGCTCGGATCTTCAGCCTGCCCACCTATGCTTTTATTTTGTCAGTGGTCATCTTAATAATTGCCGGGCTGAGCAGACACTGGTCAGGAATGCCTCCGGTAGTTTCGGTTCCCCCGGATCCCTCTTTCGCTTTGGGTACGGGTGCCATTACGGTGTTTGTGCTTTTGCGCTCTTTTGCATCAGGGTGCAGCGCCTTGACCGGAGTCGAAGCGGTGAGTAACGCGGTTCCCAACTTCAAGGAACCGGCCCAAAAAAATGCCCAGACCGTTTATCTTCTTTTAGCCCTGGCTATCATAATCTGTTTTGGAGGCATAGCCTACCTGGCCCAGGCCTATAGTATTTCTCCCAACGGGAGATACACAGTTATAGCCCAGTTGACCATGGCGGTTTTCGGCACCAACTGGATGTTCTTTGTCATTTCGGCAACAACCGCCATAATTCTGGGAATGGCTGCGAATACGGCCTTTGCCGGTTTCCCCACCCTGCTCTCGGTCATCGCCCAGGATGGGTTCGTTCCCCGGCAGCTCTCCATGCGCGGCCACCGCCTCAACTACAATAACGGCATTATTATGTTGAGCCTGGCGGCGGCGGCTCTGGTTTGGATTTTTAAAGCAGACACCCATCTGCTGATCAACCTGTATGCAGTGGGCGTCTTTACTTCGTTTACCCTATCCCAAACTGGAATGGTGGTTCACTGGTGGAAAGAACATTCAAAGGGCTGGCAGTACAAAGCCCTGGTAAATGGATTGGGAGCCCTGACTACCGGTGTGGCGGTTGTGGTGATCAGTGTGACCAAATTCTCTGAAGGCGCCTGGATAGTATTCGTGGTAGTACCAGCTATAATTGGTATTATGCTGAAGATCAAGGGGCATTATAAATCAATCGCCAATCAGCTGGATATCCCCAATGAACTCTTGCCTCAGCTGAATTTCACCACCAGCTATTCCCATCACGTCATCGTTCCCATTGACAGCCTCAATGCCATGGTTGTCAAGGCTCTGCGCTACGCACGCAGTATTACACCCAACGTGGAGGCTTTTCACGTGGAAATTCACGAGGGGGAGGCCGATAAACTGCGCCGCAAGTGGGCTTTACTCAACACAGATATACCCTTGATTGTAAAGTCTTCACCCTACCGGGAGGTGGTTAATCTCCTGACCCAATACATTGATTCCGAAGAGCATGGCTCCCAACCCGGGGATGTCATTACCGTTCTTTTACCCCAGTTTTTTGTCTCCCATCGCTGGGAAATGTCCCTGCACAACAATACCAGTCTTTTTATCGCCAACGCCATGCTGAAAAAGCGCAATGTAATTGTGTCAATTATTCCGTTCTACCTGGACGATATTAAGGCCTATCGCCTTACCAAAAAGGCCGAACTAAAGCCCAGGAAATAGAAATTAGAATTAACACAGTACTAGAAGGCAGCACCCATAATGGCTAATATATAATTATCAATCGCCTGGTGAAGATTAGGAGGCCATTATGACCGATTATTGGGCATATGATGTTGAGGCCGATTTCGAAACATCTGAAGAAAAAACGGACCATAAAATTCCCTGGTGGGAAAAAAAGACCTGGTCAGTGGTATTTTCACTGATTATGGTCGTCCTGGTCACAATGCTTGGTAAAAGGTATGGTGATTACCTGGGAGTTACCAATATGGGAATGCTTTACCTGCTCCCGGTTGTCTTTGCCTCAGCCCGCCTGGGAGTCACCCCTTCAGCGATCATAGCTCTTGTCAGCGTGGTCTCTTTTGACATCTTTTTCGTTCCGCCAGTTTTCAGGCTGACCGTTAACGATGTGCGCTACCTGATTACCTTCGCCGTTTTTATGGTAGTCGCTTTCACCACCGGCAATATTGCCGACCATCTACGGTTCCGAATGAGGGAAGCCCTTCACCGTGAAACCAGAACCAGGGCTCTTTATCATCTGGCACGGGGATTGTCAGCGGTAACCGATATGGACCTTTTGGCCCGTAAAGTAGTTGATCATGTTTCGCAGACCACTGCCACCGAAGTAGCCCTGTACCTACCTGAAACAGATTCCTTAAAAATCGCAGCTGCCAGCAGAGCCTTCAGCGATCTGGTTTTAGGCCCCACCGATCTGGCTGCTGCCGAATGGGCTTTTAAAAATTCCCAGCACAGTGGAGTGGGAACGGATGCCTTCCCAGGGGCCAAGGGATTCTACCTGCCGGTGCAAACCGAGGCCAGGACTTTGGGAGTTCTGGGAGTTAAACCAACCCGGCAGCTGTTTTCACCCGAGCAAACCGACCTTTTGGAAGCCCTGACCGGTTTAGCTGCTCTGGCCATTTTGCGATTACAATTGGCCGCTGAAGCTCAGGCGATAAAAGCACTGGAAGAAAGCGAGCGTCTTCGTTCCGCCCTGTTCAATTCGATCTCCCATGAGATGAAGACCCCGTTGGCGTCCATCCTGGGTGCCGTATCCAGCCTGGTCGATGACGAGGACCTTTATAATGAGGAACAAAAAAGCACCCTTCTCACCAGCATAAAACAAGGCGCCCTGCGCATGAACCGGGTGGTGGGCAATCTGCTGGACATGGCCAGGCTGGAAAGCGGCTACATTCGCCTGCACACCGATTGGTGCGACATACAGGATATTATTGGAGTTACCCTGCGGGAAAACCGTGATATACTGCACGAGCACCGGATAAAGGTAAGCATTCCCGATAATATCAGTTTGATCAAAGTAGACTATGCCTTGATCGAACAGGTTCTTACCAACCTTTTGCACAACGCGGTCAAGTATTCCCCGGGTGGAAGTGAAATAGAGTTATCTGTTCAAGAGGCAACCAGTGAACTGAATGTCTCCATAGCTGATCAAGGCCCCGGAGTGGATGCATCTGATGAAGAACGGATTTTTGATAAATTCTACCGGCTTCAATCACCCGGCAATATCAGTGGAACAGGTTTGGGGCTTTCCATCTGTCGAGGCATTATTGAAGCCCACCGTGGCTCTATATGGGCCAAAAACCGGCCAGGCGGCGGGCTCCTGGTGAACTTTACCCTACCAGTCGATAATGATATGGCAATAGGCTTCGGGGACCATTATCAGGGGGTGGATAATTGACTATGGGTGCAAAAATACTGGTTATAGATGATGAAGTGGAAATACGTCGATTGCTCAAGGTCGGGTTAACGGCGCACGGATATGATTTTATAGAAGCAGCCAATGGCAAAGACGGTATAGTTCAGGCCGCGACCCTGCGTCCCGACATTGTAGTATTGGATATGGGGCTTCCTGATTTAGAAGGATTGTCGGTAGTAAGTGAGATCAGGGAATGGAGCCAGGTGCCCATAATCATTCTTTCGGTTCGGGGGCAGGAACAGGACAAGGTTAAGGCTTTGGATTTGGGAGCCGATGACTACCTGACCAAACCCTTCAGCATGAGCGAGCTGATGGCCCGCATCCGGGTTGCCCTGCGCCACCAGGGCAACATCAAAGACGAACCGGTTATTCAAATAGGAGAATTGTTTGCCGATCTTTCCCGGCGCCAGGTTAAGATGACCGGAAACGAGGTCCATCTCACCCCTATAGAATATGACCTGCTGAAAATACTGCTAACTAATGCCGGGAAAGTGGTCACTCATGGCTATCTGCTGACCAGCATTTGGGGTGGCGACAGTCAGGAATACTCTCAATATCTGCGCATATATATAAGCCACTTGCGGAAAAAGATCGAGCTTGATCCCAACCAGCCCAGGATCATCTTAACCGAGCCCGGAGTGGGCTACCGTTTGGCGGTTGTCTAACATCCTACCCGCCGCCAATCCCTCTTAAAGCCAGGTGGACAGTCCATATGGTTCGTTTTAAGGGCTTTAGCGGCACTGCCGCCATCCCCCAGTGGCCGGCCAGGCCGAAAATATAGTATACTATGTATAATAAAACCTTTTTAATTGATTAGATTGATGTAAAATCGCTCAATTTGTTCTGCACTTCAGTCTCTATCACAGCCGCGAGTAACTGACTATTTTTTTTGGGGTAGTCCTTTAGTAGGACTGCTTTTTTAACATCCGGATATAAGGGGAGTATTGAATTGGAGATACACCTGCTCAATGATATTGTGCTCATATTTGGTCTTGCCATTGCTGTAATATATCTATGCCAAAAGTTGAAAATTCCCAGCGTGGTAGGGCTTCTTATAACCGGTGTCCTGGCCGGTCCTCACGGATTGGCCATGGTTAAGGACGTGGCAACCGTTGACGCTCTGGCCGAACTGGGAATTATACTTTTGCTTTTTACCATCGGCATGGAGTTCTCTTTGCAGCAGCTGGTGCAAATAAGGAAAAGCGTTTTTCTAGGAGGCGCTTTGCAGGTACTGGTCACCACCCTGGCGACCATGTTTATAATTATGAAGATAGGCTACTCCTGGGAAGTAGGCGTTTTTGTCGGTTTTCTGGTATCGCTCAGCAGCACCGCCATAGTATTGAAGCTTCTTCAAGACCGCTCTGAAATAGACACACCCTATGGCCGTAATACCCTGGGAATTCTGATCTTTCAGGATATTGTCATAATTCCTATGATTCTTTTAGCCCCTATACTGGCCAAAACCAGTGGAACGGCTGCCGGACCAGTGTGGGTTTTATTGCTCAAAGTAGTCCTGGTGCTGGGCTTTTTATTTATCAGCTCCCGCTGGGTAGCCCCCTACCTGTTGTACAAGATCGCCCGCCAGCAGAACCGGGAACTCTTCCTGATAAGCATTATAACCATGGGGTTGGCAGTAGCCTGGCTGACTTCCAGCATCGGGCTCTCTATTTCCCTGGGGGCCTTTCTGGCCGGCCTGATAATATCCGAATCTGAATATAGCCACCAGGCTCTGGGCAACATCCTTCCCTTTCGCGACGTTTTCACCAGCATCTTCTTTGTATCTGTCGGCATGCTCTTCAACATGGGAACTTTTTTGCACAACCCGGCCGCCTTCACCGGTGCCGCCCTGGGGGTTCTGATCACTAAAGCTCTCCTGGCCGGTCTGGTAGTTTTGGCCCTGGGCTTTCCTCTGCGCACGGCGGTTTTAGCCGGGCTTGCCCTGAGCCAGGTAGGAGAATTCTCATTTATTCTCTCCCGGGTCGGATTGCAATATCAGCTGCTGAATGACGGTTTTTACCAGATGTTCATAATCGTCTCGGTGCTCACCATGGCCATTACCCCCTTCAGCATTACTTTCGCGCCCCGGGTTGCCCGGGTAATGCTGAAGCTGCCCCTGCCAGCCCGGTTGAAATCCGGTATAAAAGACACCCAGGAAACAGAAGTGCAGCAGCTAAATGATCACCTGGTAATTATCGGTTTCGGGGTAAACGGCAAGAACTTGGCCCGGGCGGCTTCCGCATCCGGAATACCCTATCTGGTTATTGAGATGAATCCTGATATTGTAAGAAAAGAGAGGCAAAATGATGAGCCCATATTTTTTGGCGATGCTACCCATCGAGAAGTGCTTGATCAGGTCAATCTAAACGAAGCCAGAGTTGTAGTGGTGGCCATATCCGATCCAGCTGCTACCATCAGGGTAACTGATCTAATTCACAAAACCTATCCCGGGGTCCATATCATTGTCCGCACCCGCTATATCCAGGAGATTCATCCACTGTATACAGTTGGCGCCAACGAGGTCATTCCGGAAGAATTCGAAACCTCTGTGGAGATATTTTCTTTGGTGCTTAAGAAATACATGGTTCCCAAAGTGGATATCGAAAGATTTATTGCCGAAATCAGGGCCGACGGCTATGAAATGCTGCGCAGCCTGTCAAAAAAATCACCCAGCCTTCAGGATATCAAGCTTCACTATCACGATGCAGAAATGATCACTATCCGGGTGGACGGCAGCTCACCAATAGCAGGCAAGACACTCAAGGAAATTGACCTGAGAATTAAATTCGGGGTGACGGTTTTACTTATTCAGCGGGGTTCGGAAACCATCATAAATCCAAGTGGAGACGAGCGTATAGAAGCAGAGGACCAGGCCGTGTTGCTTGGGACGCCCGAACTTATCACCGGCGCTTACTGGCTCTTTGAAGAGCCGGATAAGGAGGATTAGTATGAATCCCTATTTTTTAGCGACAGTCATGGCTGCCTTTTTTCCCAAAGTAAAATGCCCCCGCTGCCAGAGAGAGCAGCTGGTTACTAAAAAGCTGCTCAAAGAAGGCTACCGCTGCAAATTCTGCGGCAAGGTAACCATCCCGCCCCAGAACTCCAAAAAGTAGCGGATTATAGAATTTCTGTGGGCCCCTGGCCGGTATAAAGCCTAAAACTTATCAGCTCCGGTAATAGAGGCCGTCTTCACTGGCCAGCCTCCCCATTTTGATCAGGCGCTCCAGGTGTTTTAACACCCCGTGTTTATTAAAATACTTCTGGTAATAGGCAAACTCCAGGCGTGGAATGAGAAAGTTATGTTCGTCAGCCAGGTCGTCCAAACTTCGGGGAGCTTTAATAGATTGATAGATTTTTTCTTCCCTGGTTAAAACCTTGTCCCTATAGGAAAGAAACCTGGCGTTTAAATCTCCTTTGACCAGGCCGTTGTGGCCGGCTATGACCATGGCCGGCTTGAGGTCCATACACCTCTGAATAGACCCCAGCAGGTCGTCTATATCGCTGCACAGGTGGGCGTAAAAAGGCCCTAAAGGGCCCAGATCAATATCGGCGCTGAACAAGATGTCGTTTTCTTCATCATAAAATGAGCAGTGCCCGGGAGTGTGCCCCGGAGTATGAATCACCCTCAGTTTGATATGTCCAAAGTCCAAAAGCTCTTCATCAATTATCTCCCTGTCCACCGTTCTGGACTGCAGGCCAAAATGCTCGGCCAGCTTCCTTCCCAGTTCCTCCCCTTCGAACATGTGAAAACCATACATGTCCAGATAAGTCTGAACCGACCTTATTCCCGGGGCATCCAGACCGTGGCACCACAATTGGACCGGCCCCAGTTCACCCGTATTCCCCGTGTGGTCCAGGTGCATATGAGTATGGAGCAAAACATCCAACCCGTGTGCCTTAAGTCTAGCGGCCAGATCCGAACCGCAGCTGCTGTCCATCAACACCTTCATCTCATCATCAAACAGGACGCAGGTGCAGTACGGGAAATTGCCATTGCCAGGTACTTTGAGGACTTTAATATAACGGTTGATTGAGTCGAACATCATACCCCCCCTCAATCTATTATGCAACAATTCGAGGAACTCGCCTATGAAAAGCTCCTACTAAGCTCAGTAAAAACTACCTTGCCACATTTCGATTTGAAGATTATAATGCCATCCGCTAAAATCCAACTTTATCATAGTTAAAGCCCTTCCCCGGTGGGAAGGGCTTTTAGAGACGTAAATTAGCTTCATCAACTCCTACTTTCTAGAACCCGGTGGGCAGGTTCTTGGGCATGACTACCGGCTGGGTGGGTTTTATCCGGTATACAGCTGGAATAACCGGTCCCCGGTCGGTTATTTTACCGCCTGGTACATAGGCCTTGTCGGTAAAAACCCTTCTCACTCCATGGAACTGATCCCCATACCAGTTGTTGAAACCGCTGACGATCCCTATGGCAGTTGGATACCCGGAAGTAGTTCCAATAAAGCAGGGCTTGCCGCCATACATCCCGATGAACATGGCTACATGAGTAATATGATCGACCCGCTGGAAGGTAAAAATATCACCCGGTTTTAATTTTTCCACTCCCACCAGTTTGCCGTTCTTTACGTATACACCTTCTACGGGAACCCCTACGGTATCATATTTGCGAGACGCCGAAGTAATACTGTACCCATAATCCTTGTACACCATGGAAAGAAATTGCGAGCAGTCGCAATACCCGGTAGTGGCGTATTTGGTATGACCGTATTTTATGTAGCCGTACTCCATATACCAGATCGCCCTTCCGACAATGGCACTGGCCAGACTGTCGTTATGGTTGGTGCGCAGGCTGCTAATTATTGCTGCGCTGTTTACTTTACTGCTGGTAGAAGTTGCGGCCTGGGCTGGTGCTGTACTAACGACTCCATTTCCAACCATGAAGGTCAATATTAACAAATATGCAATTATTCTGTTTTTCATTGACAAGTTTCTTCTCATGGAAAACCTCCTGTTCCCGGACCATAAAAATACTAGCTTGGATTTTAATAGCATTTACGCCCCACATAGCTCATTTTCGACTCATTTAGTTTTCTTCCTTTTGGTAAATATGGGCATTTGTATATAGCATACACATGAAATGGAGCCTCTGGGTCCTATTGGCCTGGGATTGCAGGAGATGGTAAATGGATTATAGTAAATTATGCCAGGAACTCGGATCAATCTGTCATACATCTTCATTGGAGCTCTAGCAGCTTGAAGTCTTTGTCTACAAACTGAGAAGGCCACCCTCTAAATCAAGGTGGCCTTCTGTATAAATGCTTTATGTCTAATCTTCAACTGTTTTAATCATCTCCAAAGAAGGTTCCGATTCCTATGCCGCCCAAAAGGCTGCCTTCATCCTTGCCCCTGCTTCCTCCAGCTTTGCTGGCCGAGTAAATCCTGTCTGCCAGGCGCGAAAAGGGCAGCGACTGCAGCCAAACGGTTCCCGGGCCGGTTAGGGTGGCCAGGAACAGTCCCTCGCCTCCGAAGAGAGCGGTTTTTATCCCACTGGCCATTTGAATATCGTAGTTTACCGTTTTGGTCAGGGCGACCAGGCAGCCGGTATCCAACTTCAAGGTTTCTCCCGGTTGTAATTCCTTTTTAATGATGGTCCCTCCAGCATGCATGAAAGCCAGACCGTCGCCTTCCAGCTTTTGCATGATGAACCCTTCTCCGCCAAACAGGCCTACCCCAATCTTCTTCTGAAAAGCAATTCCTACCGATATTCCCTTGGCAGCACAGAGAAAAGCGTCTTTCTGGCAAATCAGCATACCACCGACGTCGGTCAGGTCAAAGGATATCACTTTTCCGGGATAAGGAGCAGCGAAGGATACGCACTTTTTACCGCTTCCCGAGTTGGTGAAGGAAGTCATAAATAAGCTTTCCCCGGTAAGCACGCGCTTGCCGGCCGAGAAAAGCTTGCCCATCAGGTCCTTGCCTTCTTTGCCCGAACCGTCGCCAAATATAGTCTCCATCTTGATGGCGCTGTCCATGTACATCATGGCTCCCGCTTCAGCCACGATAGTCTCCCCCGGGTCCAGCATAATCTCTACAAACTGAAGATCATTTCCATGTATCTCAAATTCAACCTCGTGGGCCCGGCGCATGCCAGCCGGTGCGCTGGCCGGGGGCTGCTGGGCAGCAGCAGGTGCTGTTGCAGCCAGGGACGCTCCGCACTGGTTGCAGAACTTGGCATTTCCCACATCACTTCCACATGACGGACAAAACATACATAACAACCTCCTTCAAGTATTAACATTGATCTCCTGCCGAATATAATTCTCCACCGGCAGGCCAACCGCCTTCATAACCGTCCATTTATTTTCTAAAGATTGAAAAAGAAATAAGCCAGTTGGCGCTGGTCATTATTAAACGCCTCCGGCCTTTAAAATAAATGGTTGTTATATTTTTCCATCAGCCGCTCTAAAATATGTTAGTCAGTCTTTAACCCCATTATTCATATACTGCTTCAAAATTCCGTCCAATGTGTTGACATAGTCTATAAAGGCATTCCTTCCCTGTTCTGTCAGCCGGTATTTTGTACGGGGTTTGTTGTTGAAAAAATCCTTGTTGATTTCTATAAATCCGCTTTCCGCCATCTTGGATATCTGGACGCTCAGATTGCCATCAGTCGCCCCGGTGACCTCCTTTACTTCCCTGAAGGTCCTCTCCCCGGCCATCAGACAGGCCACGATAGCAATCCGGAGTTTGGATTGAAATATATCCGGGATTGAATTAATTTTCAAATCAATTCCCCCCAGCCTGCTGGGACTTCAGGAAAAACCCCGTGCACAAGAAGGTAAGGGGAAGCGCTATCAACCCCAGTACCAGAAACAGGCTGTCAAACATATTAAGGTTAAAGTAAGCATGCACCACACTTATGACAATATAAACAATTCCCGCATTTCTAAGCTGCTTATAACCTGTAAACAATGAAGTTGCTATTAACGCAATTGCTAAACTAAACAACATTGCGGAAAGGTTGTCAATTTTTATAACCGGAGCCAAACTGCCTGCCGTATTGGCGCTATCAATAGTGATTCTGGGCGGAATGACATTCATAGCCAATACCAGCAGCCACAATTTCATCAAATGCTTTTCCAAACCCACCAGAGGTATCTTTTTGGCTATAGCCCGGTAAATTATAAATGCAAATAAGGCAATAACCCCTATGGGGAAAATATAGCCCAACGCCGGGTGCTTCGTTCCCAATTCTATTACTTTTTCTTTATTAGCAATCATAACCACTGTAATTATGCTGTTTAATATAAATAGCAAGCCCCAATAAATAAATATTTTACTGAATGCGGCAAAGGATTTACTCGTCCGGTCGATCACCCCTTTTATCAAGGATATGTTTTCGACCGCTTCGTTTAAAGTCAGCTCATCCACAAAACCAGCTCCTTAAGTTATTTTGCAAAGTACTTTATATTATAAAGTATATTATCAGTAACATATGCTGTCAATAAATAAAAATACAAAAAACAACACCCTATTATTTCATGGCATTGTATAAATACTCCTGATTTATACCAAAACAATATACGTATTTAGTTCAATTGCAGTAATACTTCGGGCAGGAAGTGAATCGTCATAGGCAAGGTAGTCGAAACAGTTATAATATGCGAGACGGATCCTGATGAATTACGAAATGAGATAAACGTGGCAGTAAAATCAATGAAAGAACGGGGCCTGGAAGCAGATGTACGATACGGGTCGTCGGTCAGCTTTTTCACCGCCCTTGTTATAGGCTCAATCCCGGACCGCTCTGAATAATATTAAATCTCAAGCTCGCGAACCCGGTCGACCATGCTTCCATAGCTATTAATTGAATAGGATATGTACTTAAGAGCCGCATCCGACCAGCCGTAAATATAATAGGTCATATCATCAGCGGGAGGCGCCATAGCTTTTCGATAGGGAGCAATGTCAATGATAAAGGCCCTGGTCTTTTCATTGTATTTTTTCCGGTAGTTCTCCAGCTCCTTGTAGAAAGGGCTTCCGGTATTCTGCTGTTCGTCGGTAATCATGATAATATTATCGACCTTCATCTTATACTTGTTAAGCCCCCGCATAGGAGCCCCGGTGTCAGTGCCCCCGCGGGCGGTGATTTTTTCAGCCTGAGACAGAATGGAATCGTGCATTGAAGCATGGGCATTGTAGACTTGATCGTCAAACAGCCAGAAAACAGCTTTGCCTTTAGATATTTTGTATAAAGCCAGGGCAAAAACCGAGCCAATGCGCAGGTATTCTCCGCTCATGGAGCCCGATACGTCGAGAAATATAGCGCTCTTTCCGGGTATCGCGGGCAGATTGGTGAAGCATGCTTCCACCGCCTGACGCAGCACGTCTCTAACCCAATCTTTATCAACGTTTTCAAATGCCGCTACAAAGCGGAAAGGCAATATTTTGGCTTTTTTCAAGGCTTCCCGGTCAGATAAACGTTTGCTTATATAGTCCCGATTTTCATCAAGTACCCCTTCCCGGTCCAGGGTATTCAAATGGCGCAGCAACGCAAAAAGGGGCAGCTGGGGCAGGATGGCCCGCCATATTTCCCTGGTAGGTTTTACCGCACCGGTGACGATTTCATGGGGTAACCGCCCTTCACCAATCAAACGCAGCTTCTCTTCATCGTTATTCGCCCTTTTCAGCCCTTCGAAAGCGGCAATCTGCGGCAGGCCTTCCAACCTGGCCTGCTTCCCCATCAGATACCTGAAGATCTCATTCTGTCTCTCGTCCTTGGGAACCGGGTGAGTAGTAGCTATGGCATCGCCCAGGTTAAATCCTCGTCCCCGGCCATTGTATTTTAAAGCCCAGTATTCATCAACATCATTTAGAAAGCGGGCCACCTGGCGCTTCACCGCTCGACCGCCCTGGCCTCTGCCCATACCGGATAAGATAGTTAAGAAATCAGCCAGGTCGGACGGAATCCGGATGACCCTGTCAAAAACCCCGGAAAACAGCCTGGTATCATTTTGGGCAAGGCAGGCCAGTCCCACCAGAGGCTGCAGCCGCATCAAACCTTCGCTTCGCGCATACACCAGCGCCCGGGCGGCAAACTCAGGGTCTCGTTCCAACATCGCTGTATGAATATCAATCGCTTCTTTTAGTAAATCGGTACTGTCAGTGTAAAATGTATTACCCAGGGTGTTTGTCAGAAGGGTCTGTAAATACTGCTCTTCAAGCGGTCTTTCAAAAGCCGGAAACCCTTCTTTATTCGTTGGCGACAGCGTCCCCCCAAAAATCTGCCTGGCTCTGGCCATAGTTCTCCCCTTCCGAAGCTGTTTTATCAAAAATATAAACGCAGAGACCGGTGAACAAAACAGGAGCGAGGAAAAAAGACGTTGAGGCACCCACCGCCGTCAGGCGGGGCAGGAGTCGCCCCCTGCTTTATTCCGAAGTAGCCCCAACTAACGCCTCGCTCTTAATATATATTACACTTTTTTTGCACTTTTACGAACAGCAGATACTGATTACCTGCTTAAAACGATTGGATATCGTTTCCCCCACCGGATTTTCTGCTCCCTTCGCCTTTCAGTCACGCCTAATAAAGGGACTTCATAATCTATCCCAGGGGGATTTGATAGTTTTTGCAGATATGGTTTCCAATCAGGAGTCTTAAATATGAACACTCCACTTGTCACAGTATTGATGGCGGTACATAACGGCGAACCTTACCTTAAAGCAGCCATCAAGAGCATATTGAACCAGACCTACTCTAATTTTGAATTTATAATAATTGACGATGCCTCCAGCGATGCCAGCCGCTTGCTTTTTTATATCTTAAGGCACTTATATTATTGTGTTACAGTTGCATAAACCTTAAAAACGCTGGCGCAAATCAAACAAAGCCAATACCAGGATGTACTGGTGCCAATTTATTTCCCCGTTGTCGGGAATCGCCTTGATCATCTGCCAGAAAATAGAGTAGGAGTAAACAACTGTTACTCCTTTGCTTGGCTATATGGAACTTTAATATTAAACAGTTATTTAAGCAGCTCCAGAACTGTCTGTGGGTTAAGGTTGGCCTGCGCCCGCATAGCTGCAGCAGACTGCGAAAAAATAGCATCCTTGGTTAATTCTAATAGCTCGCTGGCTGAATCCCAGTCGCTGACCCGGGAATTGGCTTGGCCAGGGTGCTCTAATGCTGATTCCAGGTTGCTTACAGTGTATTCCCGGCGATTTTGGTACGCGGAGTAATTATTTGTATCTACCGAAAAACTGTATTCCATTTGCACATTATCAGGGTTCTCTGCATTCGAGAATTCTGATTTCGGCTGAACCGTTTGTTCCCTTAGCAAAGTCTTTTTAGGCTTGCCATTGATCTGTTCAATGTTTAAACCCGCCACGTCGCGACCTATAAGCATCTTTTATTACTCCCTTCCCCGGTACACCGATTATCTAACGGTTCAGCAGCAAGCTGGTCCCACGTATTATATTATCATAATCATTTTTAGGAAGTAAATCCTTAATCAGTATAATTTGGTGACGTTTTTAGGACTCGGAGCTATTTCCATGATGCCAATAGTATCAGTGTACGATATTGCACTTCGATACTATAATAAGTGATGATTAAATCATAGTTTTATAAGTTTTATATTAATACAACCGCTTCATTAAAACGCTTAACTGCTAGTGTACATACTTTTGTATTATCGGCATAACAACCAGATAACCGGTAAGCCCGATCAACATCACAATAGTCGCCCAGCCAACTATGTTGGAAAACAGTTTGTTGGTATACTCGCCCATAATATCAGAATTATTGACCATGCGTATCATACAGATCAGAACCACCGGAAGGAGTATTCCATTCAGGATTTGGGTCCAGAGAGTTATCCTGATCAAAGGAGCACCAGGTATAAGAATGATAGCCATGGAAATAAGAATGATTCCGGTAAACAGCCAGTAGAAAACGGGAGCCTCATTCCAGGTCTTATTGATCCCCGCTTCAAACCCAAAGGCTTCGCAAATATAGAAAGCGGTGGCCAGCGGAAGAATGGTAGCCGAGAATATCGAGGCTATGAAAAGTCCAACAGCAAAAATGACCGAAGCCATGGAGCCAGCCAGGGGCTTCAAGGCGGCTGCCGCGTCCTTGGCCTCATTGATGGTAATCCCCGCTTTGTTCAGAGTGGCGGCGCAGGCCACCATTATAAAGAAAGCCACTACTACGGTCGCAACGCCTCCCAGGATTACATCCCATTTTTCATACCGGTACTCTTCCACGCTGAGGCCTTTTTCCATTACCGCCGACTGCATATAAAACTGCATCCAGGGAGCAATAGTGGTTCCTATGACTCCAATTACCAGCCCCAAATATTCTTCTGTACCATAAAACCGGGGATGGACCATGGCCGTCCCTATCTCGCTCCAATCGGGGCGGGCCATCAATGCCGAGACAACATACATCAGCAGGAAGGCGCTTAACAGCAAAAACACTTTTTCGGCGATTTTGTAATTGCCTTTTACCACCAGAAACCATACTACCAGCCCGCTCAAGGGAACCACTATGTACTTGCTCAGGCCGAATATCTGCATACTGCCTGCTACTCCGGCGAACTCGGCGGTGGTATTGCCGATGTCCGCTATAAACAGGCAGATGAATATAAACACCATGATTTTAATGCCGAAGCTTTCCCGGATCAGATCGGCCAAACCCTTGCCGGTTTTCATGCCCATACGGGCGTTCATCTCCTGCACTACCACCAGGGCCAAAAAAGCCGGCACCAGCGTCCACAGCAGGTTGTACCCGTAGTGGGCCCCGGCCACCGAATAAGTAGTGATGCCTCCCGCGTCATTGTCAACACTGCCGGTAATTATCCCCGGTCCGGCCACGGCCAGGAAAACCAGGAAAGGAGCCCAGACTTTGTTTTTAAGTTTTTCAAACATCCTTGCTCCCCCATCCCGGATCATTTCTTCAAAGTCTTTAATATGGACAGATAGGAATCGTCCTCCAGCCGCCTTCGGTTGCGCGGATCTTCCACCAGGGAAGTCAGCACATCGTCAACCGTAATATTTCCGATCAGATGATCACGTTCGTCAACTACCGGCAAAGCCAGCAGACCGTATTTAACCGTATATTCCAGAACCTTGCCGTAATCGTCTTGTGGCGTAAGCCGCACCGTCTCGTTAACCAGATCGCCTAGCCTGGTGTCTAACGGCGATACTACCAGATCCCTCAGAGGAACTACCCCGATAAGGCAGTTGCCCTCATCGACTATAAACAACTCGTTCCAGGTTTCAAAATCAGGCTGCTCCTCCTGAAGCTGAATATAAACCTGCTTTACCGTCGTATCTCTATTGAAGGCCAAAAACTCGGTAGTCATAAGTGAACCGGCCGTACCTTCCGGGTATTGCATAAGCCCCTCGAGTTCTGTGGCAAATTCGGGGTCTATCAAATTCAGGATCGCGGCCCGCTTGCCGGACGGCAGATCGCTTAAAACATCGGCGGCATCATCCGGGGACATAGCCTCAATCAATACATAGGCCTGCTCGGCATTGAGGGATTCCACCAGCTGGCTGCGCTCCTCCGCCTCCACCTCGGCCAGCGTATCGGCTGCCGTGTCCGTATCAAGGGAACTCAGCACCTCCATTTGCCGGCCGGTATCCAGGTTTTCAATGATGTCGGCAATATCTGCCGGATGCATTTTGGCGATATATTCAGCCGGCACTACCAGCTCCAGGTTTGCCGTGCGAGTGGTTAAGGGTTTAAAATGCTCCCAGATGAGAAGTCTTTCGGCAGAGTGGCGGGCCAGCTTTTTTAGTCCCATGCGCCGCAGCATTCCCCTCAAGCCAATATCAACCGCCACCAGGGAGATGCTTATTTTCCCGTCAACACTGCTCCAGCGAAGTTTTATATCGTTGACCCGCACTACCTTGGCCCCCCGGATATCAACAATCTGTTTATCCAAAAGCCAGCGATTCACAAATATTTCGTTGTCAAAAACCCGGCGAACCTGATCCTGACTTATGCGGCTCTTGAGATATATAGCCTGCCGGCCGAATTCAGCCACTAGATTAAGTGGAACAATTTCCGTACTAGAAGCCATTTTAATACCCACTACATCCGGATTGGCAGCTTCCCAGACCGCTACCAGATCTTTTACCTGGCCTACCTTATGACCATAGTTGTCATAGACCTTCCGTCCAATAAGTTCGCTGATATAGAATTCGTGGCTGGTGTCGCTGTATATCGCCTTATTCAAGATCTTCAGCATCATTTATCCCCCCTATATCCGCAAGCCCAATCGTTTACACGACCAGGAAAGATCCATTACAACATTCTATGGAATGAAAACTTACCAGGTGAAAATTCGCAATGGGTGAGAAGCATAAGTTGAGGTCGGGTCGAAAATTAAAAAAGGACCTCCGAGTGAGGAGATCCTTTTCGCGCCTAGACAATCCCGGTTATGGGCGTGTTCGCACGGATACCAACTATCCTCTCTCGTCTGAGCTTTAACACTGTATAGCTAGGAGTTTCCTCCAGCCACATTAAGTAAAGCCTTAATCCGGCAGTACCTGTTCACCCGTTGGCGTCTCTCGACGTTTCGGGGCAGTGGCATATGTCTATATAGTAGCCTCACCTAACGAGGAAATATTTATTTGCATGTTGATTATAGGCACTTTACGCTCAAATCGTCAACAATAAACGCATGGTTTCTTCTCTTATAAAATAGATCGTTTAAATTTCGCCTCACCCATTTCGAGATTCATGCATTTATGAATTGGATTATCCCCCAGCGCCTTTTATTCACAACTGGGGTTGCTTACTAATTCGCCTCTTCATTTCAATATATCTTTCATGTATTCTTGTCATTTTCGGCCGCTCCAGATCTTCGTCCATTTCCTCTAAAAAATTTCTTTCCAGCTTTTCTAATAGACCGGCAGCTTCTTGCTCAGCCCCTGTTTGGGAAATATCATCATTTGCTTGAGCTGATTCCCCAGCCTCGGTAGCCTCTTCTGCCTCCTCAACCATCTCCAGCTCATTCAATGCTGCTTCATCTACTATTTCGGCTGTTTCAGTATTTTCAGGAACTTCTTGTGCAAGGTTATCAATATGATCAATTGATTTTTGGGAAAAGTCATAGGTAATAGTTATTTTCATCTTTCCGTCTTTTTCGTCGGGCAATATTATCATATCTGTAAATTCGGGTTCTGGTGCTTCAGCTGCCGGTGATATTTCAAGACCTTTATTAGACTCAACCGAATTATTGAGCCCCTCTGTCTCAGGTTGTTGGGGACTTTCTTCCACAGCAAATTCAGATTCCTCAACTGTTTCAGGGCCTTTGGAATGAGTTTCACAGGTTAAATCAACATCTTCTTCTAACTCCTCTTTTCTAATTCCCTCATCTTCTTCAAGTTCCTCGTTGATAACTTCACTGTCATACTCGGATAATTCCAGCATTTCAAATTTCCCAGATTGCCTGGTTTCCAAAACAATCTGGCAGTCGCCATTTGGCTCAATAATATCAACAAATTTTAATTGTTGCAGGCTGTCCAGTACTTCAGGTTTGTCGAGCTTTAACCCGCCGTCTTTCCCCTGCATCATTGGTTCATTCTGTATTTGATCTGTATCACTTTTTAAATCTTCGTCCTCTATAAGTTCTTCCTGGTTAACTTCATTATCCTCTTCAAGCACCCAGTCTATAACTTCCCCATTCTCCTCAGGCATTTCGTGCCTTTCATATTTTTCCTGGCCACTGTTTTCGGCAGCTACTGGCATATCACCAACATGATCAGTTACGCCTGACACATCTGATTCCTTACTTTTTTCTATTGATTCTGACTTTTCATACTTGAAGTTTATCTGTATTCCACTTTGCTCTGGCGCATTGGCTGATTGCTCTGTTTTATGCAAATCTTGATTTTCAGAGTCACCGTTGGGAACTTCAGTTGATAGATCATAATCTATCTCAAGTTCTTCTTCACTGACATATTTACCATTTTCGCGTTCCCATTCTAATATTTGCTCATCTGTCTTGAGCAGGGCTTCTTCAACATCCTGGCCGCTGACCCATTCGGAATTCGAAGCAATTCTGACCGGAGCACTATCAGCGGCTTCCTGCTCCAGCTGATTATCATTTTGAATCGTTGCATCGGGTTCAATGGCACTTAACTTTTCTGCCTCCTCCGGTGCTTCCATCACTTCACCAATCAGTTCTTTTTCTGACAACTGGGGGACTTCCTGTCTTTCGGTTTTTTCGAACCTTGGATTGGTTGCCGGGGGTGTTTCCAACACCTCTTTCCTCTCAACTTCTTCCTGCAGCAAGGGGGTGCCGATTGCTATAGCGGTGGTTTCAACTTCACTTTCACCGGCAAATGTTTTCATCTTTTTGAGTTCAGGTGCCTGGACTTGTTTCTGAATGGCTCCGTTTTGGGGCATCTCGTCTATGTTTGTTGTTTCGTCTATAACCTTTTTAGGAACTGGATACGGTTTGGTCTTTACGAAAAAACTATCACAGAAGGGGCAGGACTTGTCTTCCGACAAGCCGGTAGCAAATTTGCTCCACTGCTTACAAAATTGGCAATGCAGCCAATAGGCCATAAGTAATTATCTCCTTTCAAATTAGCCTGCTAAAAGTGCTCTTTTTAGCGTACAGACTGGTGAGCTTTCTAACATCTTATGGCGCGAAAGTTATTGTGTTACTATTTTTGTGCCAAACAAACACATTCCATCGAGGGTATATTTCATATTAATATCCCGGCATTTTGAGGGAAAGAATTAATGACCTGCTCCCCGAAAACTGATCCACCTGCAATGTTAGTCTTGAGGTAAATTGAGTGTCCCCCAAAATTAGGTCCAGACATTACGAGAAAAATCTGATCCTTAAATCACCTGAGCCCGGGCTAGTTGGGCAAAAGCGGCCGGCGTCTGATTAGTTAGTGCGCTGTGCGGTCTGAACTCATTGTAGTCCTTTTTCCACGTCTCGATCTTAATCCTGGCGTCTTCCAGGGACATAAACCAGTTGGTATTCAAGCACTCATCCCGAAAGCTGCCATTGAACGATTCGATGTGGGCGTTGTCAATTGGCCTGCCTGGCCGGGAATACTCCAGTTGAACATGGTTGAAGTAAGCCCAAACATCCAAAGCCCTGGAGATAAA